>JAJQFI010000025.1 GCA_021201235.1 Oscillospiraceae bacterium
TCACGGAAGTGACAAGCGCTGTCTCGGTGTCGGTTCCGCCGCATACCTCGCAGGTAAACTTGGCGGCTACGGTGTAGGTTTGCTCTGTTTCAGACCATGTCCAAGTCCATTCGGGCTCGCCGTAGGTGTGGTCGATCATGTCAATCTCTTCTGTGTAGCTGTCATCGCATCTCGTACAGGTGTAAGTCATGACACCCGTTTCGGTGCAGGTCGGCCCCTTGGTGACTTCGGATTCGTAATCATGTCCGAGAGCTTCGGTTTCACTGTCGGTATAGGTGTCACCGCACTCGGAGCAGACATAGGTCGTGTAGCCGCCCTCAGTGCAGGTTGCAGTGGTTTCGGTCGGGACGTAGTTGTGACCGGTGGCGTCAACGGTTATAGTCTCTCTCGAAAGCTCTTCGCCGCAGACTGAGCAATAGACGACTGATTCATAGGAGCCGTCTTCGGTGCAGGTCGCCGCTACTTCGTTCTCGGTGACGGCTTCGCCCTCGGTATGAGCTACCATCGGGAGCTCTACGGTCTTGGTATCACTGTAGGATGTGCCATCCATATCGACAACTGCCGTGTAAACTGCGCTTCCGGTTGCGGTGCAGGTAGCATCAGTCGTCTCGGAGGTTACCGTTGCGTCGGCTGTCTCGGTGTGAGAGGAATCGTTCTTGCAGGTGAAGGTTGCGGTTGCTGTGCTGTAGTCGTCCGACCAGGTCCAGCTTACGTTTGTGCTTTCATAGGTCTTGGTGATGGTCATGCCGTCAGCGTTGACTCCGACACCGGTAGTTGCGCCTGCCTGAACGTATCCAAATTCAAAGTCCCAACTGCCAATATCACTTACATCTATTGTGCAGTCGCTTCCGTACGCACTGCAATCAACGATTGCGGTGATAACAATATCGCCTGAAACGGCTGTTGAGGACTGCGGAATCATCGCATTTGCGGAATCGGAGTAATTCATTGCCACATAACCGATATCAACCGTCTGCGTGTACGTTCCGCTTCCCGTTCCGTCGGAGCCCTTGAGGCTTACAGTCACGCCGTTTACGGTCAGTGTATAGGAAACAGGAAGAACGACATCGTCGCTTGCACTCAGGCTGTACGGAAGAGTTATGTCAAGCGTATCGCCTGACTGCGCATAACCCATGAGCGAATAAGCAGAAACTGAAAGTGTAAATGTAGCCGCATCACAGCCATAGTCATGACCGGTAGCTTCTACGACGGTGTCGTCAAGGGTGATTTCGTTCTCTCCGTCTTCATCGCTGAAGTACTTGCCGCAGTCATCGCAGTACCAGTACTCGGTGTTGCCGTCCTCGGTGCAGGTGGCATCCTTAGCCGCAACGTGGGTGAGGGTGTGGGTGTGAGAGCCGATGTCAACGGTAACAGTTACCGTTACGTCAGAAGCAGGCATCTTGAAGGTGTAGGTGCCGTCGCTTGCTTCGGTAACTGTTATTTCATTTCCGTCAGCATCTTCAACGGTTACGGTCGAAACAACATATCCGGTATCAGGTGTGACGGTAAGTGTGACTGTATTTCCCTCATTAGCAGTCGACATATTAGAAACAACTTCACAATTTTCGGTATCGCTTATTTTGACGTTATAGTCTAACGCTTCCTCAAATATAGCTGTTATGGTAACGTCGCTTGCGGGCATGGTGAACTCGTAGAAATTATATGTCATAATTCCGCCTGTTCCATCGGAATAAGTGACATCCCCTTCGTAGCTATCTTTTAAGGTCAAAGAAACTGCATTGCCCTCTTCGTCAACAACCGAAAGATCCGAGAATGAATATCCTTGGTAGTTGTATACAGTAACTTTAACGGTATCGCCCTCATCTGCAAGCGAATCACTGACATTAACATATCCTGCATATGCAATGTTTGTGGAAGAAGTTATTGTATATTGCCCGGCATACAGATATATTTCCAAATCACAGACTGACATTGCGAAAGTATAGGAATAAGTTGCGCTACCTTCATATGTCTTGTCAATGAAAACATTCCATGAAATAGTATTGCCCTCGCTGTCACGGCTAAGGACTCTGTTGATTGACATCTCGACCGTTTTGCTACTGTCATCAGGAGCGAAGGTTATAGTAACCTCTTCTCCCGCTGTCGCTGTGCCGACTACATCATATGTAACCCCATCATCGGCGTAAACAGTGATAGTATGCTCTGTATCGTCATCGCTGAATTCTTCCAGTTTTGCGGAAACAGTGACATCACTTGCGGGCATGGTAAACTCAAACGTGTAGTAGATACCTTCGCCTATGAGGTCGCCGTTGGAGTCCAACCAACTATAAGCGCCTGTACCGGACAAAGTGGCTTCAATGGTATTGCCATTTTCATCAGTTATTACTGCCTCAGAAACTTCATATACGGTTGAATATTCAGGAAGAATACTTACAGTGAGGTATATAACATCTCCCTCATCATAAACACCGGTCTTTGAAATATAGATATTGGTCTCTTCATCCCAATAATAGCAATTCCAATAGATGCTGCCGTAGCTCCAGCTCCAGTCGTCGCCGTAAGTTATGTAGTAGCTTCCTGCATAGACAAATATCAGAACATAATCGTCCGGCATGGTAAAGCTATATGTTCCATCACCATTATCGGTGTAGCTTGATGAAATATAAGCTGTGCCTCCGTATTCTGTGTTATAATACGGTGTGAGTATCTGCAGATAGATTTCAGGGTGGTTGCTGTCGGTGGAAACTGAAATGGTAACGGTTTCTCCTTCGTACGCTTCTGTTTTATCCACAGTAGCTGAAAGATAATCCTCACAGCCTGTGCCAATGCTTACTGTAACTGAGTGGGCAGTGCTTTCATCGTCATCGTCGTCATCGTCACCGCTCGCCTTAGTCCCCAAGGTCAGATAATCCTCGGGATACAAGCCAAGGGTCGTGCTGTCATAAACATAGCTGACGGTCTGATTATTGACGGTGAAGGTATAGCCAGTCTCGTCGCTTGCGTCGGCATCATCAGCGCAGACCATGAAGAGCCCGCCGTCCTGTCCGACCGAGCCGGTGTCGCTGTTGGTTACGTCAACGAGATAGTTGACACCATCGAGGTAGACGACGTTCCACATGTGCTCCCCTGCACCCGTGCCGCCGGACATTGTGCCGGTGACGATGATGCTCTCGAGTCCTGCGAGGTCGCAGAGATACTGAAACGCCTTGGAATAGCCCTCGCAGACGACATTAGTCGACGTGTCCTGATCAAAGACGTAGACAAGCTGCCAGATGTCGCCGAAATCGGCGCTTGCATAGTCGGTCTCATACGAAACCAAAGAGCAGATTGCTTCCTTGAAAGCTTCAAGCTTTTCTTCATCGGAGTAGCCCGAGTAGGTGCTTACAAGCGACTGGGCATATGAAGCGGCAGTCTGAGCGGCTGTCACTTTTGATGAATCAACAGTAGTTGTTGAGCCGCTTGCCTGATAAGCTGATGCTACGGGCATGGTGACAGTGAGAGGCACGGTCATGGTTGTGCCCGAGCCGGAAATGCTACTTGAAGCTATTTCTACTGATGCTGTCTTATCAAACCAATAGAGCTCATACGGGCAATCATTGAGAAGATAGCTGACTACCGACGTAATATCAAGGGCTGCGCTGAAAGCAGTTACTGCATCATCGATTGTGCTCACACCAAAATCGGAATAGTCGTATGTCAACGTCATCGCGATGACTGTCGAAGATTCCGCACCGGAGGCGATGTTCGCAACCGCTGATTTCAGAGCGGTATATACCTCCAGATTTACGTCATCAAGCGCATCCTCGCCGGTATAGGTGGCGGCGAGCATGATTCCGCTGTTACTGCCGGTGCCGAACAGCTGCTCTATGTATCCTTCGAGCAACTCATCGTTGTCGGCAAGTGACGAAGCGTCAACGGTCACAGACTCGCTGACGGTGTACTCCGCCACGCTTTCCATGTCGTTTGCAAACAGCGACAGAGGCAGAACCTCAAGCATCATCGCGAGTGCCACGAGCAAGGACAAAACTTTTCTTAACTTCATGGTTTCCCATCCTTCCAAAAATTTTTCAGAAAAAAATCTCCTCCGGCGAACCGAAAGAGATTCAAAAGACACACATGACACACTAACCCACACGGCTCCCCACTTTATGTTGAAATTGTATCATATTATTTGGATGTTGTCAACAGGTTTTTTAATCGTGTCGGATGCCGCATATTCCCGCCATTTCGACAAATAATAGCACTAATTGCCACATCCTGTGGCAATCAGAAAACTATCGAAAGGACTGATTCCATGAAAGCGACAGGAATTGTTCGGAGGATTGACGATTACGTTATAATAAGACCAAGTCGGAACCCCTCGGCGGCGTTTCATTGATTTTGTCTGAGGATTTGGAATTGGTGGCGAGGGAGGATGGACTGGATGTACATAAGTGATGTGGAGGAGGTGAAAAACTCGTATATTTGCATATAGTTAATGAAAAATGCCCGTTATCGGTTTGATAGCTGATGACGGGCATAAATAATTATTCTTTTGGTGCGACGAATTTGTATTTGCCCTTGCCTTGACCGCTGACGGCTTCAATTAACTCTGCTTCTTTCAACTTCTTTATCAAATCTCCTGCCGGAGATGATGTTATCCCCGCAAGTTCCATAATGTCGGCTCTTGCAAACGCCAAATCAAAGCCAAACTCGCGAAACAGTTTTATAACCGTTTCTTTCGTGGATTTTTTGGCTTTCAAGCTCCAAAGGAGTGTTTCAAACAACTGGTTTTCGCCCAAAACAACTGGTTTCTGACTATCAAACAACTGGTTTTCATCCTCAACCGCCGAGTTATCGGACGTATCCAAAGGAACCGTAAGGCGGAAAATATCTCCTTCTTCAAGAATAGGCTCGCCACCTGAGTATATTTTCGTGTAACGATAAAGATTTCTTACTCCCGAGCCCAAGCCATCAGCATAGCCTATATTGATAAAGAACTTTGCCAAAATCGGATTTTTAGGATACGGAGTGAAATCCTCTAATTCCAGTCTTCCGATACGCTGTGTCCGATTCCAGTTTTCCGTATAGATTTTGTCGTTTTCAATTACTAATTTTGCCGGAAAAGCACTGCCAAAGTCACGGTGTACCAGGATATTACTTACAATTTCTCTTGCAATCGCACTCCTGACGCTTATATTGACATTATCAATCAGGAAAAACCTGTCGTCCGTATGCTTCGAAATGAACTGCATCAAAATATCATAACTTTCAATCAGGTTGTTCTCCACGATCAAGCGATCGTCATAGCGGTCAAAATTTTTCACACGATATATTGCATCCGTACGATAGCCCGGTACACAAGACTGGATTACCTCCAGTTTTCCGAAAAGCAATATGCAAGCCATATTGAAGCCTTCTTCGCCGGTAACTCGATTCCTCTCATACAAGCCTGCGCTTTTCAACAGTTCCATGTCATCCATGTTCTTCCACGGATGATTCTTGTCACGATTGACTGCCATCTGTCTTGCTTTTCCGATTAAATCCACACAGAGGTCGCTCATTACCGCATAAGGGAAAATTTTGCGTTCAAGATATGTTGATGACTTACGATTAGAAATATTGGCAACCAAATCAGCAGAAACAGAGACGTCTTGATCCGCATCCTCGTTGCGGTCAAAAATCTTACGGTCACAGAATTCTATCTGTGAACTGACCGGCACATACACCCAAAGCACAATCTTTCCATCGTATTCCATTTTCTCAAGACTCAGATAGAGAGAAGGGCGTATCTTCTGTGAATTATTCAGCACATTTACGAAGTTTTTCTTCATATTGGAGACACAACTCGGATTAACACCGATAACAATTCCTTGTCCGTCTACTTCCCTGATGCCTAACAATATATACCCGCCATAACGATTCGAAAAAGAGCACACGGTCTCAAAAACGCTGTTATTCAAACTGTTTGTACATTCTTTAAATTCTACCGTAAAGCCTTCGCCTTCGTGCAACAGTGATTCCAATTTTTCACGAGTCATGTTCTACCTCCGCACACTAACGAGTAACATTAGTCATCTCTTGACACCATTAATGGTATTATACCCGCTTTTACGGCTGAAGTCAATATTCTAAGGTGTTATTAAGTGACGTCATTCTTTTCTGCACCTACTTATAACTCCCCTGTTCCTCCCTCTCGATCCGTATATCCCTCAGGGTTTTACCCTGATAGGTCCAATACGCGGGTCCGGCAAGAGTGTGATTGGATTCGTCAAAATGAAGGCGACCAACCGTTAAAGTCAGCCGCCTATAAAGACATCTTTTAATTATCTTCTCTTCGCCGAGGCAACAGCGAGTGCAGCTACCACCATCGGAAGAATCGACAGCGCAATTCCCGTTTTCGGATTGCTTTCCGTCTCGGAAGCTTCTGCGGCTTCCCCATCCTCTTCCTCATCGGTATTCGTCGCCTCTACGGGTTCCTCGATTTCTACCACAGGCATGTGGGTGTTGGTTATCGTGAACGAGCCGTTGCCGCCGGTGACCGTCGCCGTGTATTCCGCCGGGACATTCAGCTCCGCAACGGTGTAGCTATACGCCGCTGTTCCGTTGTAAACAGGAAGATGCGTGAAGCTTGCGGTCCAGTTGTTGGCTTCCGAAAGGGTTATCGTCCTGCCGGTTGCTACACCGTCCCGATAGAGCGCAATGGTTACGCTTGCGGGTCTCACGCCGTCGGCATCATTGTCGTCATTCCAGACCTTCGTAACTCCGATATTGGTATAAGCCTGCGAAGGCTCAACATGCGGAGTGTGGGAGTTGGTCACGGTAAACCCGTTTTCGGCATCACCGGTAATGGCGCTTGTGTAGCCCTCGACCTTGACTTCCTCGAGGGTATATTCGATTTCCGTACCCTCGTTCCAGTAAACCGGCAAGTCGGTGAATGTGTACTCCCAGTTGTTGTCTTTGGTGAGGTCGGCAGTATAAGTTTTGCCATCAGAACCGGTCAAGGTGACGGTGATGCTGTCGGGGCGTACTCCGTCGTAATCTCCCGCATCGCTCCAGACCTTGGTAACAGAGACTTCGGTCGTATAAGGAGTATGGGAATTGGTTATCTCAAAGCCGGTTGCAACATCACCGACAGGGTCGCTCGCCGTGTATCCGCTTGGAACACCGGTCTCTTCAACGGTATATGAAACCTCATACTGCGTTCCGTTGACTGTCTCATATGTCGGAAGCTCTGTCCATGTATAGGTCAGGGTATTCGCGGAAAGCGTCTGCGAATCAACCTTGGTCTCAACGCCGTTTACCGTCTTGTAAAGAGTTACGGAGTAATCTTCGCGCAAGCCATCCTGATTTTCTGCATCATCCCAGACCTTGTTGACTGTGACTTCGGTGGTTATCTGAACGTTCGTAAAGTCGTTGCCGTTCTGCTCCGGCGTGTAACCGCTTACCGCAACTTCCTTCACAGTATACTTATACGCATGCCCGTCGGTCAGGTCGTATTTATCCAATCCGGTGAATTCATATGTGGTTGTGCCGTCAGAAAGCGTGACGTCGTCAATCTTCGTGCCGTCCCGATACAGTTCAATCGTGATGTCGGGATGAGTCGTGCCGGCGGGGTCTATCCAAGTCTTAGTGCCGCTAACGAAGATAGTGACCTGTTTGATGGTGTTGGTGAAGTCATAACCTGTTGAAGTTTGCTTAGATTCCGATGTGTAATCGGAAAGCTCGCTCTCAACTACCTTGTAGGTATAAGTCTTGCCTGTCGAGAGGTCATACTTGTCGAGATTGCTGTATGTGTAGGTGTTGCCGCTCCACGATACGGTTGCGCTGACTTCATCCCAGTCGCTGTCGGTGGGATTATCTGCAGTTGTTCTGCACAGGGTCAAAGTTATCTCGGTGGCATTATCATGCGAAAGACCGCCGTCGACCCATGTCTTGGTACCACTGACGGAGATGGTTACCAGCGGTGGCTCATAGGTGTTGGTGATAGTATAACCATCGTCGACATCGCCGGTGATGTCACTTCTATAGCCGTTGACGGTAACCTCTTTGACACCGTAAGCTATCGGGTCGCCGTTTTCGTCGTTTACGGGAAGGCTCTTGAAGCTACCTGTCCAGTTGTTGCCGCTATTCAACGTGATTGTCTGGGTAGAATCGGAACCGTTCTTGGTAAGAACCACGGTAATTTCACTCGGACGGGCGCTGAGATTATTGTCGTCGCCAACCCAAGCCTTGGTGACTTCGACTTCGGTTGTCTTGAAACTATAGCTATTGGTTATGGTATAGTTATTCGAAGAATTGCCTTCACCACTGCTTGTGTATACCGATGAAACGCCGTCTTCTTCAACAGTATAAACTATCTTATTACCGTTAGTATCATACACATCAAGATCGGTGAATGTATAACTCCATGTGTTGTCGGCAGTCTCATTCGCATCGGTCAGGTCAACACTCGCAATCTTACTGCCGCCTGCAAGAAGGTTTATGGTGATTGAAGTACGGGTTTTATCCCTGTTTCCACCATCATCCCAAACCTTGTAAACCGTGATTGATGTCTTGGCAACATTGGTCACTGCAACAGTATTGTTACTGTATCCACTGACTTCACCATTGGCGATTGTGATTGTCACGTCAGCCGCCGCTGTGTAGCCGTCGGGTACATCCGTCTCGGACAAGGTGTATGTGCCGTTGTATTCAAGACCTGTGAACTCGCCTGTGTTTGCACCGGTAATCTTGACGGTCTGGGCAGAACCTGCTGTGCCGTTTGCAGGCGTGAGAGTAAACTCAGCTACCAAACTGTCAATATCAGTTCCGCTCAAAGTGTTGCCGTCTGCATCTGCATAGGACTTGGAAACTGTGAGAGTTGCGGTCTGCGGAGCGCTGCTGTCTACCTCGTTGTAGACGGTCAGTGAATCGTTCTTGACGTTGTTCAGCGAAATTACGCCGCCTGAAACAGTGAACGTGACTGTATTTCCCGAAGTCAGATAGCCACTCGGAGCCGCAGTCTCGGTGAGGGTGTAGCTTCCGTCCGGCAAACCATAGAAGACCATCGCACTGGTTGTAGTGGTAAAGGTCAGGCTATAGCAGTCGGCACTCAGGGTGAAGTCACCACTGGCGGAGATATTCTCAAGAGAAGTATTTGCCTTGAGGGTAAACTCAGCGCCCTTGAGCTGAGTTGAGCCGCCGTCGGCGTACATGTTGATAGTAAGTGAGTTGGTAGTGGTGTTTTCGATTGTGATGCTTGCGGTAAGGGTGTTGTATGTGTAGACTTCACTTATAGACGAACCGTTAGAACCGCTGTAATTAGCTGTGATAGCTCCATTAGCCCCAACCGTCAGGATAACAGTATTTCCTCCACTCATGATGGTGTATGTTCCCTCGGTAAGACCGATTATGCTTACCCACCAGTAGTGTGTGCCGGAATAGCCAGCAAACGATCCGGGATAGCTTATTGTTGCATTATGTGAATCCGTTAAGGTGATTTCAAGGTTATAATCACTCTCGAAGTTTCCTGCAGAAATAGAACCATCGGTTGTCGTTATTGTCAGGCTTTCGTCCTGCTTGACATATAACTGCGCAGCAGGAGTAGTTGCTACGGTATTCACGCTGTTTGAAGCATCGAATACAATGATGTTTACGCCGCCTATTGAAGTTACCGACGGAGCCGTCTGACTCTGGATGTAGACATAATATACATCGTCGATTTCTTCATAGCCATCGGGTGCGCTGGTCTCAACCATCTTATAGATGGTATCATAGTTCAGACCTACCGTGTTGTCGCCGTCGGCAACGGTCAGTCTCTTTATCGTTCCGCCGGTTGCGTTTCCGTTTGTGCCAACAGGAGTGAGAGAGAACGTTGCGCCATAAATGGTCTCGTTGTCCTCGTTTACCTTGTTGATGATAAGATTGCCCTCAGTTCCTATACCACTTGTCTTCTGGTTGTAGGAAACCTCGATGGTGTATGATTCAGTATCAGCAGAATCTCCGTTTTCGCCGAACAGCTCTACACTGTTGGTGATCTCATCGTTTGTCCATGTATCCGCCTTGAGGTGAAGATGGCAATAGTAAACGATAGTGACAGGTGTGGAGTCGGGTATCGTAAATGTGATTACATTCGAACCCACATCGTAAACCACAGAATAGTCTGTTCCTCTTTCAAGGAGCTCATACGAGGTATAAGCTTTCCAGTTTATCGTTACTGTATCAGTACTGAATGCCATAACGTTTGATGGATCAATTGTCGTGGTGACTTCCTGACCATATGATCCCTGATCTATTACTGACGATACGTAAGTATACTGAGATATGCTGACACCGTTCTCGATAGCGCTTTCACTCCAGAGTGAAAGTCCTGAGCCGAGAGTGTCCGTTACAGTCAGGGCATTGCCGTTGTTCAGCGTTTCGCCTGCTGAGTTGATGGTGAGAGTGTAGATTACAGTATCGCCAACTACAGCTACATAATCCATGCTGTCACTGATGGATGTCATATACTTAGCAGTCTTCTTGATGTAATCAACCGCCTCGTACTTGTAATATGTTCCGGCAGTCGCTTCACTGGTATTGCGCTTGCTACCGTCGACATATGCAGTAGCACTGTTCGTGAGGAAGAAGCCCTTATTGCCCCAAAACTGAGCCGCAATAGCATCGGCATATGCAGCGCGCAGATATTTCTTGAATGTTGAGGTAAAAACAATGTGATATGACATCTCGACGCTGGTGGCTGTTATATCGGTGATGGTGAACGTTATCTCACCTGTCGACGATATGCTGTAGTCATCAGCCAGAGTGCCGCCGGTTATGTTCACACTGTCGAGTGCGAATGCTTTTGAGTAATCCTCACCATAAACTGCTGCATATGCTACCCACGCATTGTACAGGTAGTTGGTATCATCATTGCTATCCAATCCGCTTGAATCTCTTGCAATGCTGAGCTGATCCACTATCGTGAGAACCTGATCAGAGGCTACATTGGAAGTGTTTATAGTGAGCGAATAATCAAGGTAGTCCGACGATCCCCATTGGGTTGCACTCTTCGTCAGAATCTCCTCAGAGGAACTTTCAACCTTGACAGTCTCGGTTTCTGTCTGACTCGGAGGTGTGGTGAAGCCGGTAACCGGGAAGTTAGCGCCTACCCTGTTTGTGTAGGTAAGGGTGGAAGTGCTTGTGCTTGGATCAACTATGGTTGTTCTGTACTTCAGGGTGATTGTGTCGCCCTGTGAAAATGTCGTGGTGCCGTCATCAGCAACAAACGTGAATGATGTGCCGTCGGAGGTTGTGACGGTGGCGGTTGTGCTGCCGCCGGAAGTATACGCAATAGTTGCGGATGCCGAGCCGGAAATATAGGTCATATCGCCGGTAACGACTGTATCGGTTATTGTAAGATCCGAAAGTGCAAAGCCGTCATATGGAACTGTGAATGTTACAGTCCACTCGATTTCGTTCTCATCGGTGACCTTTTTGCCGCTCTTTGTCAGATAGTCGTAAGGCGTGATATATGTTGAAGCTGTGCTGCTAACATCATCCCCGTCAATCTCCGCCTCGAATTTGTTGTAGAAGTAGCCGCCGTAAAGAAGCTGTTCCTCAGTGAGAGTGTATGTATATGTGTATACCCAATAGCCATCAGACCAGTTTGTCGGCTCTACCCATGTCCATCCGGAATCCGTCAGGTCGGGAATGCTCAGGCTCTCGGAATACTCCGTAGCTGAACCCATGGTAAGGGTATCGCTGATGTTTGTCACCAACAGGCTGTCAGTTGACCTGTTGCCAGTGAATCCATTGTAGTAGAGTTTTATGGTGTAGGTTATCGTGCCATCCGACGATGAATATGAGCTGGTCTTCGATACAGTCAGCTTGTATACATTCATATTGTCAGAACCGGTTGCTGTTTTGCCATCATTGTATGTAAGTGTAGCGGTGTTATTGACATAAGTCCAGCTACCGGTGCTCATATAGTTATCGACTTCCGTTGCATCATACGACATGGAGTAAGTGATCGTAATTGTTTCGTCGGTCAGAATAACTCCGCTTAAAGCAGCTGAAAGGTCGTCAAAGCTCGAATATGTATAGGTGACACCGTCGATGACGACTGAAATGTCTCCATACAAAGTGCCGACAGCACCGGTGGACAAATCCGAAAAGTCTTCCAGCCTGGCATAGCCGTCGCTGCTTGCCTTTACGGTAACAACCCATTCCTGAATATAGATATCGTCGGTAGCATTATAGGTAGCATATGTGGAATTTGCGCTCTTGCTGACAGAAAGAGTTCCGCTGTTTGAATAATTGACGGTGACCGTTTGGCTGTCAAAGCCGAGAGTTATTGTCCCATTCTGCAAATCGGTTGCGCTCAGGTTATCAGCGTCAACATTGCCATAGAGCATTACGCTTCCGGATATATTGCTCTGATTGTTTTCAGATATGACGACGAGCTCGAAGTAGTAAACTCCATTCTCTTCAACAAAGCGATAATACTGACCGTTGGTGATACCAATAGCAGTCCACTCGGTTTTGAGTATCATATCGAGATTCTCAGCTTTAATCGCATATCTGTAGAGAGTTACAGCAACAACGTTACCGTAAGCGTCAACTTCATTTACGCTCGTACCGTTTGCCATTCTGTACGTAATATCAACACGGATCTCGGTTTTATCGGTAACAGTATCGCTGCTTCCAAGAGAACCTCCGCCTTGGGTCTTGATTCCAATCTGTTCCAATGTCAACGTCGTATAATCGGTACCAATGATCGTATACGTCGTACCGTTGATTGTGACAGTCTCCTCTTCTGCCTGCATTGATGAAATTGGCAAAACATTGACCATCATTACAACAGCCAACAGGAGCGACAAAATTCTTCTTAATTTGTGTGTTTTCATGGTTCCACAACCCTTCCAAAAGTTTTAGTTTAACCCGATAAAATCTATCTTCGACAGAAAAGAATATAAAATTCTGCCGCTCTTTGTGGCAAGCAGAGGGCTTAAGAAAAAACACTTGGCATGTAGTAAAACGTTCCCCTACAAATTTATCAGCGCGAGACTACATGTGTCAATAACTCTGTCTATCATTCTATCACTGATTCTCCAATATGTCAAGACTTTTTTGACAATTTCAAGTCACGTTTGGCAATTTTGCTTTTTCGAGATTTTCGCCCGCCGCCTCAGCAAAAGTGTTGTTGCAACGATAATCATCAGGCTTCCAACCGCATAAGCCACCGGCAAACTGACGCCGCCCGTCTCGGGGAGTTCGACCTGCACAAACTGGTCAGTCACCTGAACATACACCGAGCGGGAGTACAGGCTCGTTATCGGGGTTGTTATTGTGGTATAGGCGTAGGAAACATCAGCTCCTGATGTCACACGCGCTTGGTGGTAAGCCGTATCTTGGAAGATTTGCAGGTATGACCAGCCCTCATCAGTGGTGAGCTTAGCATTGTTGATATAGCCGTCTGCCGAAGAACGGGCTGTATTCACAGCGTAATCATTTATAGTGCTATTGAGAGTTCCATCATATTCGAGATATGCGTGGTCAGCCGAAGCGTTCCAAAGTGAGTTTGCATTTTCTACGAACTCAGTAAAGTTGAACGTTTCGGACTCACCAGTATTCACCTGTAGAGTGGTGTAAATCCACGAGAGGGTGTTGTCGATATCGCCGATAACCGCCATCTGGTCGAGGGTGCTGACGATATATCCCGCAGAACGGGCAACGGACACACCGTCATACGGAGTTCCTGCATTTGCATAGACCGTGCTTGAGGTGACAAGCACCATAACCTCGGTGGTATTGAGCAGGTAGCCGCTCGGGGCGGAAATCTCTCGGATATAATAGGTTCCTATTTCTTCCTCAAGATTGTCGAACACTGCCGTGCCGTCCTCGTCGGTGGTGTATTTGAAGCCGGTATATGCAGATGTCTGGTCACCTTTCGCCACAGTTGTCTCAACTTCCTTTGGCGTGATGGTGTATGTCGTGCCGTCTATTTCAACCGTGATTACACCCTCGGTGCTGTCCTCGGTAGAGCTGATGGTATATGTGCCGGTCGTACCGGGAGCATCCTTGACGTAAGCCACACCTTTATTATCTCCGTCGGTATCTGCTTCAAGATAAATCAGCGTGCTGTCATCTGCGACATAGTAAATCTTGCCGTCGGACTCTTCGCTCACCTCATACAGCGCAAATCTCGCACCGTTGACGAGGTTTCCGTAAACGTCTAACTTCTGCACCAAAAGCATATTGCTCAGGTTCGGCACCTGAATGGATGCACCGAAAATGCGGGTGAAGCTTGTTGCGTCAATGCGGTAAGTGTTTGAAGAAGTTGCCGCACTGAGAGAATCTTCTGTCGTATAGTAAATAGCAACAGTGTACTGGGTATTGCTCTTCTCGTTGTCATCCAAGAGATAGTAATATGTGCCGATATCTCCCGGCAAAGCGGTCAGGAGCACCTGCATCGCGCCGCTCGTCGTGCCGAGCTCAAACACAGAATCGCTGTAGCCGTTGTTCTCCATCTGCTGAGCCGCTTCGATTGCCGCCGTTATTATGGTTTCGTTGGTATATGAACTGTCACTCATAACGGTATACCCCGACTCGTCAGAGCCGTAAACAGGTGCCCAGTGAGTTGGATCATCATCCGTCGACGCATCACCGTTCCCTACATACTTCATAACTACAGCAAACAACGTGCCGTTTACTCCATCGCCAGATGTTGCGCTCGGGTCGTAGTATGTATATGTATCTCCATTTGTAGTGGTTATCTCATTTGTCGCCGTGATAAGCTCGGTGGTGGCGGCGTATACGCCAGACTCATAGGTGTTATCACAGTCGAGAACTCTGCTGTCGACTATCCTCAGATAGATATCCTCGGAAATGATTCTGTATCCCTTGGGGACGGAAATCTCCCGGGCTATGAAGTATGTGCCGAACAGCTCCTCAAGTTCCGGCAATGAATACGGAAGCAAATCGTCATCGACAAACTCCATCTCACCGTTTGCATCCGTTGTGCCGACATACTTAGCAGTGATAAGAACACTTCCACTTGAATCACAGATATTGCCGTTACTGTCTATAGTATAAGTCCTGGCATCAATTTTATCAGATACCACAGTTGCAAGTTCTTTATCATCAGGTGCTGTAGTTTCATCATAGCTGTCATACAAATACCAATAATTACCGTCAGCGTCCTTCGTTGCGCTGTAGACAGCAAATCCTGCGCCCTCAATAGCTTCGCCGTACTGGTTTATCTTGGAGATGCTCGTTTCGGGAATCTCGGTAAGGTTGAACTTAAGCAACAGGTTCGACGCCGAATTGCCTCGCTCGAGGTAATAGAACTTGAGGGTATGATAAGTGCCATTGTCGTAAGTATAACCAACAACACTGCCACTATCGTCTGTAACTTCAGCCCAGTCATATTTATCGTCAACGCCTGCCGCCTCATAGGCACTTTTAAGCGTGTTGGTCACTGCTCCGTTGATTGTAACATCGCCGGTAGCAAAATTAATAGTTACGCTTGCGGCACTATGAATACCGCCGAGATCGGCAACGAGAACATTGTCAATAAATATCCAGACGTCGTCATCACCCGAAAACTCAAACGTCGTCGCAGTAGTCTGGCTCGGCGAAGTATAACCGCCGTTCTGCTGAACAAATCTTGTTGTAATTGACATGCCGAAATAGTGGTTGAGTACACTTGCTTCGGCAGTGGTCAAATCTGCCGCTTCTTCGTAAGTATCGAACGGGAAAAATTGTCCGCTTGCAACTGCGGGCTCGCTATAGAGAATGAACGAGTTGGAATCTTCATCGTATTGGGCGTAATTAGTGGCGCAGTTATAGGAATAATATCCATCTTCATCTACTTGCAATAAGTTCTGAACATTGCGATAAGAGGCTTTACCATTCTGCGCATATGAAGTGCTGAAAAGATATTCAAGGGATTCAACATTAGCACTGCCTACCATATCATCATCCAATATAGGGTAGCCATTACTCAGCAATTTTTCAACCATACCCGAACGAACTGCACTCGACCCTGTCCATTTGTTGTAATCGTTTGCACTTGAAACAGTCCACTGTCCGGGATTATAGGCAAATTTCAAAGTATGGTCTGCGTTAATGCCGGTATCATAGTTTACTCCGACATCCACAGCATCTTGGGTTACAGTCCAGTAGTCAAACAGGTTGATAACCGTGCCGGAGGGAGAGATGGTGTCGGTGATGATGTAGACATCGAGGTAGACGTTTGAACGAGGGATGCCAGTGTCGGAAGTATAATTTCCTGCCTTGCTGTCTACGACCTGCACATACCAGTTGCCGTCAACTTGGACATAGGAAGCGTAGCCGGTAATTGCCGTTGGAGAGTCCGCATTTTCCGCATACTTAATTGGACACCAAGCGGTATATGTTTCGGTAAAGCCATATCCATAACTTCCGAGAAGGCTTTCAAAATATGATATAGGGACAAGATAGTAATTCGTGTCATCTATTGCATACGTCAGAACGTCAGTAATTGCGTCGGTAAATCCAACACCCTGAGTCCAAGTCGTCGGTCCGAGATTGGTTGTACTGCTCGAGCTACTGAAAGTAAACAGATAGAAGTCATCGACGGTATAAACGGTGTAAGTTTCTGTGCCAACGGTGATAGATGAGTACGCTGTGCTTGCGAGCAGGACTATTCCCTGCTCTTCGATTTCTTCGGTTTCCTCCGACGCCATCATGATGCCGAATTCGGAGAAGGAGTCGGAGGTGAAGGTGACCGACTGGGTGTCTTCGGTGGTTTCGACGGTGGCGGGAAGAGGCTCGGTCGAGGTATCGGTGAAGTGGGTGACATAAACGGAATCCATATCAACGCCTTCGCCGGTGTAGGTGACCGTGACGGTAACCGAAGCGGCAGGCTCAATCTCTATGCCCTCGTAGTACAAGCCGATGTTGAAGAGGCGGAAACCATGGTAGGGGTCGGTTTCGTCGAAGTCGCTCCAGCCATAGAGCTCGGCGGCTTCGGCATAGCGCGCGAGGAAGTTCTCGGAATCCTGCGCGTATTCATAGGCGACGAGCTCGGTGCCCTCGGGCAGAGCGGCGTCCTCGCCGTAGCTGACGGTGATGATGTAGTCGGTGCCGACAAACTCAAGCGTTGCGAAATCTTCCGCAGACACGTCGAGCTCCTCGATTTCTTCGATGATAATTTCGTCTGATTCGTCAAGAGTGATTTCCTCGTCTTCGGCTTCCTCGACGGTATAGGTCACGTTGGCATAACCGAGAATCGAATCGCCGGTAGGATATTCAATAAGAGCGACGGTATCGATAGTTTCGCCACTTTCAGTGTCAGAAACTGCATAGTTGCCCTGAATGACGGTGATGGTCTCGTCGACGGCGACGACTATGGCAGTGACATCCGCTCTGCCATCAAGGTCGGTGTCAATAAAGGCGACATCGCCGACTTCGGGAGTATAGGCGTCGGCGGTCTGGTAATAGCCGAGCTCCGCAAGCTCGACCGACCAGGCGAAGGCTCCCGAGTTGTAGGTGAGCTCCTCAGCGACGCCGGCATAATCGAGGCAGAAGGCAACAAACATCGAATCCCAGTCGGAGTACTCACTGCCGTAATACAAGCCGCCATACCACGCGCCGTAGCGGGTGTAACCCAAGTGTGTTACGCCGTCCTCTGCGAGAGTATAATTAGCGGTCGATTCGGTATAGCCGATTTGCGAGTAGGCGATGTTGACGATGTCGGTTCTCAGGTCGCCGGTGAGAATGGGAAGAGTTGCCTCCCAATCGACGGCAGTTTCGACGTCAGCCTCAAGATTGACGAGGCAGTCGACCGTGTGGACGTGCTCGGAGAGCTCACAAATCAGCGTTGTTTCGTAGCATTCTTCGCTGTGGGTGCGGGGCTCGATACCCTGGCGAGTATCTATCAGCCGTGGGCTTTACCCTGCCCCACGCGCAGTACAGCTTTAACGTGCCGCCGCACGGGAAGTATCTCTGCTTCCATGTATATTATATGCTATCTTGGCAAAAAAAGCAACATTTTTCTTTAAAGATTTTTCAGTATGCGTAAAGGAAAATTTTACCGCATACCATACCAACATTCTGCCCAAACTAATCCAAAAGGAGTTGATTATATGGCTATGAAGCCCGATGAGAAGCGGAGCGAGCTTCTTGATTCTTTGGTTGACATCAGGGATGTCAGGATTGACAGGACTTTACCTCTTGAGGAGCGGATGAAATCCTATGTCGAACAGATTGGGAACCCATATATGTTCAAGGTCGGCGACACTGTGGTCAGACTGAACCTGATAAAAATTTCCCCGAATCGGATATGCCGGTGTCTTGTTTTCTTCATTCCGATATGGTATACTAATTAATGTATGCGAGTACAAATCGGAATCTGGAGAGGATAGCGGAATGATTCGTGAAGCAAAAGAATGTGAATTAAATGAAATATTGCAGTTATATTTGTATCTTCATGAAACAAGTATTCCTGATGATACGGAACATCTCCGGACAGTCTGGTCAGAAATCATCAATGACAAGCACCATCATTTGATTATTTGTGAAGTGGATGGAAAAATAGTATCGTCCTGCGTGTGTGTAATCATCCCCAATTTGACCAGAGATGTTCGCCCATATGCGTTTATAGAGAATGTAGTTACTCATAAGGAATACCGTCATTGCGGATATGCTACTGGATGTTTAAATTACGCGAAAGAAATCGCAAAGAGTGAAAACTGCTATAAGATAATGCTGTTGACCGGAGCAAAAAATGCGGAGACATTGGATTTTTACAGGAAAGCCGGTTATAACAGTACAGATAAGACTGCGTTTATTCAGTGGATTGATGGGAAGTAAGTTGAAGGAAAATCGGGATATGCGAACTTAACACATTTTATATCTGAGAGCGACACCCATCGCTCTTTTTTCATACTCATCTAAGGCGATTACAGCGAAGAAACACCAAACGTCTCCCGCATATTCCTGCCGTTTCGGCAAATAATAGCACTAATTGCCACATCCTGTGGCAATCAGAAAACTATCGAAAGGACTGATTCCATGAAAGCGACAGGAATTGTTCGGAGGATTGACGACCTCGGGCGGGTTGTCATCCCGAAGGAAATCCGGCGGACTATGAGGATTCGCGAGGGCGATCCTCTTGAAATATACACAAGCGGCGAGGGCGAGGTCATCTTCAAAAAGTATTCGCCGGTCGGCGAAATGCAGGACAGCGCCGAGTCGGCGGCGGACGTTATCCACAAGCTTGGGTCTGCTCCCGTTGTCATTTTTGACAGAGACCACGTCGTGGCGACGGCGGGGGTTCAGAAGAAAGAGTACGCCGAGAGGCGGATTTCACAGGGACTCGAAGAGCTCCTCGAGACCCGCAAGAGCTGGGTCTACAACACCGAGGGCAAGGCGATTCTGCCGGTCGAAGGCGTCTCGAAGAACGCGCTTGCCGTTTCCCCGATTATCGCCTCGGGCGACCTCGCCGGTGCGGTCTGCTTCCTCAACTCCGAGAACCAAACCAAGGGCTCGGAGCTGCAGCTCACACTGGCGCAAATGACGGCGATGTTTCTTGGGAAACAATTAGAAGCGTAAACACCATAGACTCAAAAAGCTTCCTATTGGGGATAGGGGCTTTTTGTTATTCTCCCGATTCGGCAGAGACTATCTCGAAGTCGGCGACTACCTCGAGCATATCTTCCCCTTCCTCGGCATCAGATTCATCTCCATCAACGACCAATACGACAGCGACAGGCTCAAGGGCAAAACCATCGGCATGGACGTGGCTTTCAGGAATCTTGTGTACGATTACTACAGCAAGGACTTATCCAAGAAGGTCAAGTCGGCGATGGGCGTGATGCAAAGAAACTGCGAGCTGATTTCCTGCGTCCCCTACGGCTACAAGGTCAGTCCCGACGACAGGCACAAGCTCATTATCGACGAGAAGACCGCTCCGACAGTCCGGCGAATCTTCTTGGACATCATTTCTGGGAAGTCCTGCACCGCCATTGCGAAGGCTCTGAACGAGGAGGGCGTGCCGACTCCGGCTCAGCAGAAGAATATCCGCAAGTCTTCATCCGTCACTCCCCAGTGGACGCACACCATGATTCACAACCTGATCGGGAACATCAAATACACCGGTGCGATGGTCAACCACACTCGCGAAAGCCGGTTTATCCGGGACAAGAACCAACGGCGGCTTCCGAGGGAGGAGTGGTACATCCGCGAGAACGCACACCCCGCCATCGTCACCCGTGAAGAATACGATGCGGCGATGAACGCCATCTCAAGAAGGCGCAAATCCGCCCGCTCGGCTCACGACCAATCGGACAGAGTTTATTACTGTGGGCACTGCGGCGGCAAGCTCGAAAAGGCGAACGGCACCATCTTCGCCTGCCGCTACAGCCGCTATCACGACGGAAGCCCCTGCGAGGAGGTGCATTGGCGCAAATCCGACCTTGAGGAAATCCTCTTCGAAGCCCTCAAACGCCAGATTGAAATCACCAAAGTTGAGGCAAGAAAAGCCGGCAACAGTTCGAAAGAAAAGAGCGAAAGCCTGGAACTCAGCCTCTCAATGCTCAAATCCCAACTCGAGACCATTGATAGAGATAAGCTCACCATCTACGAAAACTATCACGAATCCAAAATCACCGCCGAGCAGTACCTCATATCCAAAGACGACTTGACGGTGAAGCAATCGGAGCTGAAACAGCAGATTGCAGACCTCGAAGAACAGCTAAAAGCAAGCGTTCAAGATAAAAATACGGCAGAAGAACAGCAAGAGACCGCAACTCACCTCTCGACCCTCTCTGATGAACAGCTCAGGGAGCATCTTTATGATGCGGTCGAGAAAGTTCTGGTGTATGATGGGAGGAGCGTGGAGATTGTTTGGAGGTTTGGGGAGGTGGAAGATGAGGAGCAACTGTTAAGAAATGCTTAATAGTTCGGCTTGCAGTCTGCCTCTTGACTTTTGGGGAACAATATGCTATCATAAAACTGCAAAATGTTCCCCAAGGAAGGCGAAATCATGGCACCACAATATGATGAAATTCAGGAGTTGCTTCACAGTCGAGCGGATTTGAACGCTCGGCTCAACCTCATGCCCTATGACGGAACGCCTGAGATCAAGGAGCGTGACGGCGGGAAATATCTTTATGTCCGCAAGCGGGTTGCGGGAAAGCAGACCTCGACCTATGTCGGCTCATACACAGACGAGCTCTATAACCTTCTTCTCCGCAATTCGAGGGAAGCCCGGGAAATCCGCCGGGAGCTTCGGAAAATCGAGAAACAGCTTGCCGAAGCGGGCTATTCCGAGGATGAGCTTCCCGCCGAAGTCGTTAAAAACATCGAATTCGCCCGTGCAAACATGAAAAGAAACATCTATGACCAAGCCGTTCTTGAGGGCGTTGCGACCTCCTTCCCGCAGACGGAGGAAATCATCGAGGGCGGCATCGTTTCCGGGATGACCGCAACCGACGTCCAGAAGATTCTCAATCTCAAGCACGCCTGGGAGTTCATTCTTGACCGGGACGTTATCGCGAGCAAGACCGACTACTATATGCTGAGTCACATTGCCCGCCTCGTCAACGAAGGCTTCTTTGCGGATGGCGGACGGATTCGTGGCGTTCCCGTCACAATCGGCGGCAGTTCCTATGTCCCGCCTCTGCCGATTGAGCTCGACGTAAAAGATAAAATCCGTGAAATCGCCGACAGTGAGAACGAAGCCGTCAACATTGCAATCAGGCTCTGCTTATATTGCATGAAGACGCAGATTTTCCTTGACGGAAACAAGCGGGCTTCGGTGATATTTGCGAACCACTACCTCATCGCCCACGGTGGAGGCTTCCTCGTGATTCCTGAGCAGGCAGTTCCGGAGTTCAAGAGGCTCCTCGTCAGGTATTATGAGGGCGAGGATGAAGCTGTAATCACTGCTTTCCTCAGGAAGAATTGTTGGGAGAAGATGTAGCCTCCGGAAAGAGAAATCATGAAATCAGGTGACACCATGTCAAACACCATAACTCAAAAATCAAAGAAATCCGCAGGGAAAATAGTCCTCATCGTTGTCGTAATCTTAATCGCCGTGTTGGCGGTCGCTTTCGTCTGGTATGTCAACGACTATTACCATGCCGTCGGTGTGGACGGGTATCTTTCGAGCAGTGACACTGTTCAGGTGATTCAGGTTGACGACGGAATTCTCTTCTGCGGAGGGAACAAGACGGCGCTCATCTTCTATCCCGGCGCAAAGGTCGAGTACACGGCATATGCGCCAATCATGATGAGCCTTGCCGAGAACGGCGTCGACTGTTTTCTCGTTGATATGCCCTTCAACCTCGCATTTTTCGGGATGAACAAGGCGGAAAGCATCATGTCCGAGTATGTTTCCTATGAGAGCTGGTACATCGGCGGGCACTCCTTGGGAGGAGCGATGGCGGCGTCGTTTGCGTCGAACCATCTTGACGAGCTCGACGTTCTCATCCTCTTTGCGTCCTACTCGACGAGCGACTTGGGCGACCTCCCCGTTCTCTCAATCTACGGCAGTGAGGACGGCGTCCTTAATATGGAAAGCCTCGAAGCCGGGCGGGAATATTCGACCGACTACACCGAAATCGTCATTGAAGGCGGCAACCACGCCGGTTTCGGAAGCTACGGCGAGCAAGCAGGCGATGGCGTTGCCACAATCCCGCAGGAAGAACAGTGGGAGATGACGGTGGAAGAGATTTTAGGGTGGATGTAAATTTATAAAAACCACTTGATTTTCACCTCGTAGTATCGTATAATGATACTGCGAGGTGAAATTATGATAAAAACAACCGATATGCTCTTGGAAGAACTTAAAAGTTACGCCAACCCGAAAAACAAGCTTTCTCGGATGGTCAGAAACGGCGAGGTCTTCCCCATCGTCAAGGGGCTTTACGAAACGGACAGGAACACTCCCGCCCACTTGCTTGCGGGGAGCATCTATGGTCCTTCTTACATTTCTTTTGAGTATGCCCTGAGTTTCTACGGGATGATTTCCGAAGCCGTCTACACCGTCACCTGCGCCACCTTCGAAAAGAAAAAGAAGAAGCGTTATGAAAAGGCTTTCGGGTCTTTTTCATATCGTGACATTCCGAGCGAGGCGTTCCCTCTTGGTATAAGAATCATGAAGGACGGCGACTACTATTACCGCATCGCCACTCCCGAAAAGGCTCTCTGCGACAAGCTCTATACCGTGAAACCGGTCGCGAACTCGGCGCAGATGAAAACACTGCTTTTCGACGACTTGCGGATTGACGAGGACGAGCTTATGAAGCTCGATTTGGGGGAGATTGAGAGGATGGCAGGCAGCTATCATTCGACCAATGTAAAAAAACTCTGTACCGTACTCAAAAGACTTCAAAAATAACCAAGTGTATGAAAACCAACTCTCCGGAAATTCCGAATAGTTTATCTCAAAAAGGAAGTCGCACAAAAACAACAAATACATCCGATTTTGTATCATTCCAAGAAATTTTTTAGAAACCCCTTGACATAAACAGACGACTTAGGAAGGGTTGTCATCCCCAAAGAAATCCGGCGGACTATGAGGATTCGCGAGGGCGACCCTCTTGAAATATACACAAGCGGCGAGGGCGAGGTCATCTTCAAGAAGTACTCGCCGGTCGGGGAGATGCAGGACAGCGCCGAGTCGGCGGCGGACGTTATCCACAAGCTTGGGTCGGCTCCCGTGGTCATTTTTGACAGAGACCACGTCGTGGCGACGGCAGGCGTTCAGAAAAAGGAGTACGCCGAGAGGCGGATTTCACAGGGACTCGAAGAGCTCCTCGAGACCCGCAAGAGCTGGGTCTACGACACCGAGGGCAAGGCGATTCTGCCGGTCGAAGGCGTCGGGCGGAACGCGCTTGCCGTCTCCCCGATTATCGCGTCGGGAGATCTGGCGGGAGCGGTCTGCTTCCTGAATTCCGAGAACCAGACGAAGGGCTCGGAGCTTCAGCTGACGCTTGCGCAAACGGCGGCGATGTTCTTAGGAAAACAATTAGAAGCCTAACACGCGAATATTTCCAAAAAATCATGCCATAATACTCCCATACTTTAAAATAAAGGAGATTATGGCATGACTTTAACTCAGAAAGAAATCGGCTTACTCAAGGACCTGAAGGATCAGGAAAAGCTCTGTTGGGAGAAGTACTCGAAGTACTCGGACGAAGCCTGCTCGTGCGAGCTCAAACAGCTCTTCCAAAGCATCTCGCAGGTGGAGCACAACCACTACGACACCGTGAACAGCATGCTTTCCGGCAACGTCCCGACGGTGCCCGAGGGGATCTTGAAGGACGAAAACAACGGTTGGTGCAAGAAAATCTGCTACAAGGACACAAGATCTGCGGACATCGACAAGTTCCTTGCGTCCGACATGCTCGCGATGGAGAAGCACGTCTCGGCGCTCTATGACACCTCGGTCTTCGAGTTCAGCGACCCGAACGCCCGCCGCGTCCTAAACCATATTCAGGCGGAGGAGCAACAGCACGGGGAGCAGCTTTATAGCTTTTTGTCAGCGAATGGGATGTACCAATGACTTCGCTTCGCGAAGTCGGCAAGTTCGGCAAAGCCGAACTTGCGCCCTCTTACATAATTACACTCCGTATATTTTTAACGCTATTTTTCGCAACGTAATAGATTTTGTCCGCCATGAGATATCCACGGTCATAAAAGCTATAGCATTCGTCGCCGACCCGGACGTTGATGACATAGGTGACATTAGAGATCCCGGTCGAGCCCGAAAGGGTTTTGAAGCAGTTGTGATAAGTGATTCCCTCAAGCGTATCGACCAATTCGTCATAGCCGTCGTCGCCCGGGGAGAAGGAATACTCGGTCGTCTCCCAGTCGGCGGTCGAAGTCATGTCGAGCACCGTGAGCTTCGCGACCGTATACTCAACGCGAATCTCCTCGCCGTCTGGAACGGTGATGCGGTGCGGCGTAATGAAGTACACCCCGAGCCCCATCAAAAGAACCGCCAGCATAACGGCGGCACAGATTCTGATTTTCGCTTGCAAAGTTTTCATATCAAAACTCCCTTCCGATAGGGTCCGATAGCTATTATAGCACGTTTCGGGAGGGAGTGGTGTTAAATGTGGGTTAAGGATTGCTATTCAACATCCGGGTAGACAACGCTGTCGACATTTCTGCCGCCGTATACGATTCTCGAAATTCTCAGCACCTGTGTGCTTTCGTCGGGAAGGTAATAGATTATAAAGTTTTCAACAGGCACCTTGCGGACACCTTTGCTTGCCCACGGCTCCCATTCTACCTTGGGATGGCTTTCCGGAAACATCGCCAGACTTTCAACCTGACTTTCAATCTTTCCTATAATTCTTACTGCGGCTTTTGCTGACAAAAGGTCGCCCGATATATACGAATAGATGGCGTCCATATCCTTCATAGCCTGCGGTGAATAAATCACGCTGTAGTTAATGTTCTCGTCATTCATATTCCATACCTGTCATGCAAAATTTTGTGAACCTCTTCGGGGGTATATCCCTTTCCATCTTTGAACGAATCGAAGCCTTTCTGAATTTCTGCGCTGATTTCCTCCTCCGTCATCCCGCCGATTGCGGTCGGTTTCTTCTCGGAAAGTCTGAGCTCGAAGGGCATGCCGTCGTGAAGGACAATCTGGCTGTAGAGCATCTGGATAGCGCCTGACGGAGTAATCCCAAGCTTTGCAAGGATGCTCTCGGCGTTCTCCTTGAGTTCGGTGTCGATTCTTGCATAGACAGCGGTCGTATTCGCCATATGAATCATCTCCTTTTATCGTTTTTTTTATTATATCACGATTTGCAAGCGTTTGCAAGCATTTGCTTGCAATTTCCTGCAAAATAAATTCCCGCGAATTGCGGGGGATTATTCAATCTTCGTTCTTCCCTCTATCCGTCAAATCAACCTCCAGTGCCTTGGTTCCCGCAAGGTTTTCCTTGAGGGAGAGCTTGACGTCCTCGGAGTTGAGGGTCTTGAGCTCGCCGGAGGCGGTCTTTACAACGAGGCGGGCGTTGTCGTCGATTTCGACGGCTTCGGCAAGATAGGGCTCGCTTCCGTCGAGCGGAGTCACAACGACCGTATAGCCGAGGACGCACGAGCGCTTGCGGTATTCGGGGAGGAAGCCCTTCTTCGAAAGTTGATAAAGTTCAGCATTGATGTTTTCTAAGATTCGGTTGCGGATGATTGTCCCGTCCACCTTGTCCATCAAGGATTCCGGTGCGGTCTTGAAAACGGTCGTCGCGTTCTCGGCAAACTCCTCGGGGAAGCCGTCCTCCGAGGGGAAGAGATTAATCCCGACGCCGATGACATAGAAGCGGTCCATATTTTCGTCGAGCGCCGATTCTACCAGAATTCCGGCAACCTTCTTCTTTTTGTAGTAGATGTCGTTCACCCACTTGATTTCCATCCGCTTGCCGGTGTAGCTCTCTATCCCCTGCGCGACAGCACAGGCGACCGCCGGAGTGATGAGCGCACATTGCTCGGGAGTGAGTGAAGGGCAAAGCGGTGTGTGGTCCTCGTCTTCAAGCATGGAAGCGTTCAGCTTCGCGCCCGGGCGGATGAGCAATGAGAAGTAAGTGCCGTTCTTCGGGCTGTAAAAGCTTCGACCTTTACTGCCTTTTCCCGCAGTCTGTCTCTTCGCTTCGACAACAGTTCCCATTTTCGCCCCCTGCTTACCGGCTTCGATAAGCAAATCGTTGGTCGACGTGATCTCGTCGTAGCTGTAAATCAGACAACGATTCATATTATGAATAAGCCCACATTTTGGTCTCTTTAACATGGTAACACCTCAATACTGATTGTATATTTTGCAGTAGTTATTACTATCTGTGCTTGATTTTAAATATCGCCCGACATTACAATCGGGCGATATTCTATAGAATTATACTCTTAGTTTTGTATCGAATAGTTTGGAGCTTCCTTGGTGATGTAGACATCGTGAGGGTGAGACTCCTTCAAGCCGGCGCCTGTAATTCTTACAAACTTGGTCTTGGTTCTGAGCTCCTCGATGTTGTGGCATCCGCAGTAGCCCATACCGCTTCTCAAGCCGCCGCAGAGCTGGAAGATTGTGTCGGAGAGCATTCCCTTATAGGGCACTCTTCCTTCGACTCCCTCGGGGACGAGCTTCTTCGAGCCGGTCTGGAAGTAGCGGTCCTTCGAGCCTGCGTTCATAGCTCCCAGGCTTCCCATTCCTCTGTAGACCTTGAACGAGCGTCCCTGATAGATTTCAATCTCGCCGGGAGCTTCGTCGCATCCCGCAAGCAAAGAGCCGAGCATAACCGCGTTTCCGCCTGCCGCAAGAGCCTTGACGATATCGCCGGAATACTTGATTCCGCCATCGGCGATGATGGATACCCCATACTTCGCCGCAACGCTTGCCGCGTCATAGATAGCCGTAATCTGGGGAACACCGACGCCCGCAACGACACGGGTTGTGCAGATGGAGCCGGGTCCGATACCGACCTTGACGCAGTCGGCGCCTGCCTTGATGAGAGCTTCAGTGCCCTCGGCGGTGGCGACGTTGCCCGCAATGACGGGGGTGTCGGGGAAGGCGTTCTTGACCTTTTCAACGCAATTAAGGATATTCTTCGAGTGACCGTGAGCAGAATCGAGGACCAAGCAGTCGACTCCCGCATTGACCAAAGCTGAGGCTCGGTCGAGGACGTCGTCCGTTACGCCGATAGCCGCTCCGCAGATTAATCTTCCCTGCGAGTCGGTCGAGGAATGAGGATACTTGACAGCCTTCTCGATGTCCTTGATTGTGATGAGCCCCTTGAGATAGCCCTCACTGTCTACGAGAGGAAGCTTTTCAATCTTATATTGACGGAGGATTTCCTGAGCCTGCTCGAGCGAGGTTCCCACGGGAGCGGTGACGAGGTGATCCTTGGTCATGACGTCCTCAATCTTGGTTGAGAAGTCGGTTATAAAGCGCATGTCGCGGTTGGTGATGATTCCGCAGAGCTTGCCCCGTGCGTCGACAATCGGCACGCCGGAGATGCGGTATTTACTCATCAGGTCGTTGGCATCCGAAACGAGGTTATCCGCAGATAAAAAGAACGGATTGACGATTACGCCGTTCTGGGAACGCTTAACCTTGTCAACCTCATCAGCCTGCTTTTCAATAGTCATATTTTTGTGGATAATTCCGAGTCCTCCCTCACGCGAAATGGCAATAGCCATCGCAGACTCGGTAACGGTGTCCATAGCCGAAGTCAGAATCGGGACATTAAGATGGAGCCCCTTTGCAATGTCGGTCTCGAGACTGACAAGATTGGGGGTGACATCCGACTCTGCGGGCACCAAAAGAACATCGTCAAATGTAAGTCCTTCTTTTCCGAACTTTTCTTCGTAACTGGTTTCGAGAAAACTGTTTTCGTGCATAAACGTCCTCCTCAATTTGATATTTAGAATAGTGTATCACATAAAGCGGGGATTGTCAAGTAGGGGCGGATGATATCCGCCCCTACAAATTACGCATTTGCCAATATTCTTCTATAGCTCTCTGTCGGCTGATAGTCGTCGTCGAAGAGGAGCGGCTTGTTCTTGCCCCTGCCGCTTTCGGGACCCATGAAGTTGAGCCACGAGTGCTTGTTCGACACGTCCCAAAGGGTCACGTTCTCGATATACTCGGAGTATTCCTTGAAGATTTCAAAATACTTTTCGTATACTTCCGCAACATCGGAAATCATCTCGGGCGTTATCTCCTTCGGTCCCTCGTGCCAGTCGACACAGCTGACATCCATCTCCGTGATGTGGAGCTTGAGCCCCGTAGCGGCGTACATGTCGAGCGACCTTCTGACGCCGTCGAAGCCGTGTTTGAGAACGTTTATATTCGTGTGGCACTGGAGCCCGATGACGTCGACGAGGTCCCGCTCCTTCAGTGCCATTGCGGTCCTCAGGATTCTGTCGCGCTTGTCCGGGCGGAACTCGCTGTAGTCGTTGAGGCAGAGTTCAGAATTCGGGAAGTACTTTCTCGCAAGCCCGTGGAGCTCGAAGAGATAGTCGTCGCCGAGCTTCTCGCGAAAGACGTTGCGCCGAAGGTCGTCCCCTTCCCTGCGGTCGTTCATAGCCTCGTTGACGACGTCCCAGCAGTAGCAGTCGCCGTATTTCTCAGCCATGAGCTTGAAGTGCTCATCAAGATTCGAACGGAGCTCGCTCGGGCTCAGCTGTTCGAACACGCCCCAAGGGTAGGAGGCGTGCCACGCGAGGTTGTGCCCTCTTATTTTAAGCCCGTTTTCCCGGGCAAATTCGGCGATTTTGTCGGCACCCGAGGTGTCGGTGACGAGAGATGGGTGCACAAGGCTCTCCCGGTCCGTGATTTCGGGGCGATAGGTAATCTCTCCACGGTTGAAGGCGTTGACATCCGACGGAGCCGCATAGCCATGCGGGTGGATACTCAAGTATTTCATCTCGTTCTCGCAGGTGACTGTGTCGAAATTCGCGACAATAACGTCCCTCGCCTCGTCAAGCCAATGCGCCGCCACCGCCGCCCCGACGGTGAAGTAGGGAGAGAGGGATTGTTTTAGGGTTTTGGGCATAATAATGTTCCTTTCTGTGATACAAACAGAGGCATTACGATTCCGCCAATGCCTCTAACTCTTCAATAGTTTTGGTGACGACTTTGCCTTCTTCGAGCTGTTTCACAGCTTCCTTGAGTTGATTCATGTTCTGCTCTGAGTAGAACGCGTCTTCGCTATCGAGCTCAGCTATCAAATATTTTTTGACATCCGTAATGTGCTGACGATAATAATTCTTTGCGGAATTTTCCACCGCAAGAATACGATACAGCTTTCTTTCAAGTTCCCGAATCAAATTTGGATTCTTGATTATATACGGCTTTTTATCCGCTCCCACATGCACGGTTTCTATGTACTTGTCCGTTATCGGGATTGCGTCGCTGATGAAGAAAATCGACTTTGCCGTTGTTCTTCCGATATGATAGAAACATGAGCGAATATCCCTTTCAGGCAGTCCGATATAGTATTCAAGCCGTTTTTGTTGTTCCGCATTGCGGTGATTGAAATTACCCATCGGAATCGCCCAATAGAGACGCTCATCCTCTTTGGACTTTATAAGGCATACAATAGGTCTTCTTTTTGTGTCATTCCATGTTCCGCCTACCGAGCGAATCATCTGTGCAAATTCATTTGTAGCGTAGTATAAGCCTCTTTCAACCATATCTTTCTCCAAAAAAATCTCCGACTTGCGTCGGAGACTTGTTAAACAATGTTTCTCTGCCGCACATTGTGAAGCGTACTTGCATAAACAGCGTTCAGAGCACGCAGTAGAGCTCCTATGTATATTATACAGTATTGATGAGGAAAATGCAACCCTTTTTGAAAAATTTTTATCTCTGTGAGATATAAAAATCAATCTCCTCAATCATTTCGTCATCCGTCATGCTGTCAAAGATATCAGGGCATTCGGAGATATAGTTCAGAATTGCATACTCCTCATCAAGCTTCAAAAATTCTCTCGGAGTCAGATTATGAGTCTTGCAATAGCTGTCCGTGGCAACGTACATCAAAAATATTGTATTGTTAAGCCGTTTCTCTGTCATGTACATCACCTTTCTGTAAATCTTTTATCCTGTTATAACCGACTTCCCACCCATATAAGGTCTCAGCGCCTCGGGGATGCGGACGCTTCTGTCCTCGTTGAGGTTATTTTCGAGGAACGCAATCAGCATTCTCGGGGGTGCGACGACGGTGTTATTCAGGGTATGGGCGAGGTATTTGCCGTTTTCGCCGTTGACGCGGATTTTGAGTCTGCGAGCCTGTGCGTCGCCGAGGTTCGAGCAGGAGCCGACCTCGAAGTACTTCTTCTGTCTCGGGCTCCATGCTTCAACATCGAGCGAACGGACCTTCAAATCTGCCAGGTCTCCCGAGCAGCACTCGAGAGTTCTGACGGGAATATCCATAGACCTAAATAAATCTACTGTATTCTTCCAGAGCTTATCGAACCAATAGGGGCTGTCCTCCGGCTTGCAAACGACAATCATTTCCTGTTTTTCAAACTGATGGATTCTGTAGACGCCCTTCTCCTCAATTCCGTGAGCGCCCTTCTCTTTGCGGAAGCAGGGAGAATAGCTCGTTAAGATCAGGGGCAACTGCTCCTCGGGGATAATCTGGTCGATGAACTTGCCTATCATCGAGTGCTCCGAGGTGCCGATGAGATAGAGGTCTTCGCCCTCGATTTTGTACATCATCGCGTCCATCTCAGCGAAGCTCATGACTCCGTCGATGACGTTTCCGCGAATCATAAACGGCGGGACGCAATAGGTAAAGCCTCTGTCAATCATGAAGTCTCTGGCGTAGGAAATAACAGCCGAGTGAAGCCTTGCAATGTCGCCCATGAGGTAATAGAAGCCGTTTCCGGCGACACGTCTTGCGCTCTCGAGGTCGATGCCGTGGAGCTTTTCCATGATGTCGGTGTGATAGGGAACCTCGAAATCGGGCACGAAAGGCTCGCCGAAGCGCTCTATCTCTACGTTTTCACTGTCATCCTTGCCGATCGGGACGCAGGGGTCGATGATGTTCGGGATGACCATCATAATCTTGTGGAGCTTCTCCTGGAGCTCGTCCTCAAGCTTTTCAAGTTCTTGGAGGCGCTCTGCCTGAGCGGTGACCTGAGCCTTGACCTCCATAGCCTTCTCCTTCTCGCCCTTTGCCATCAAGCCGCCGATTTCTTTTGAAAGCTTGTTTCTCTGGGCACGAAGGGTATCAGCCTCGGTAATAGCGGCTCTGTACTCTTTATCCAATTCCGCCGCCTGGTCGACGAGGGGCAGCTTCTCGTCCTGATACTTCTTCTTTATGTTCTCTTTTACTAATTTCGGATTTTCACGGATTAATTTTATGTCTATCATTTTGGTTCTCTCCTGTTGTTTATTTTTCCCCTAAGTTTTCGAGGATTCGTGCAATCTTCGCCAGATCCTCCTCCGAATAATACTCGATTTCGAGCTTGCCTTTGCCGTTTTTGCCGGAGACGGTGACCTTTCTGCCAGTGGTCTGGGCGAGCGAAAGCTCGATTTCCCGCAAGAATGTCTCCTTCTGGGGCGAGGATTTCGGTTTTTTCTGGACGGATTTCGCCCGGACGAGCTGTTCGAGGTTTCGAACGGTCAGCATGTCCCGCTTTACCTGCAGGGCAAGCTCGGCACGGAGCTCTTCGTTCTCGACTCCGGCGAGAACTTTTGCGTGTCCGACGGAGATTTCGCCATCACGAACCATCTTTAAGGTCTTTTCGTCAAGGCTCAGAAGCCTCAGCGAGTTCGCAACCGCCGGTCTTGACTTGTTCACGACCTGCGCAACCTGCTCCTGTGTGTATGAGTACTTGTCCATCAGCTCTTTATAGCCGAGGGCTTCTTCGACCGGGTTTAGGTTCTCGCGCTGTAGGTTCTCGACGAGTGCGAGCTCCATCGCGCCCTTGTCGTCAAGCTCTTTTATGACTACCGGGACTTCGTCCAAGCCCGCCATACGGGCGGCGCGCCAGCGTCTCTCCCCCGCTACTATCTGATATCCGCCGGTTTCGAGTGGTCGGACGAGGAGCGGCTGCAAAACGCCGTGATGTTTTATCGAATCGGCGAGCTTTGAGAGAGCTTCGTCGTCGAAATCCGTTCTCGGTTGCGCCCTGTTCGGGGATATTTCGGTCAGGCGCAAGGTTTTTGTCTGCTTTTCCTCGGTTTCATTCTGGGAGAAGAGCGCTTCCATTCCCATTCCGAGACCCTTATTCTTTGCCATATTTCCTCCTTACCCTCAGGGCTTACTGTAGGTTTGTCCGTTTTTCTTCTTCGACCTGTTCAGGAACTCGATGCAGAAGCTTTCATATGCCTCTGCGCCCTTCGACGAGCGGTCGTAGTACATAATGGGCTTTCCGTGCGAAGGAGCCTCCGAAAGTGCGACATTCCGGGGGATAACCGTCTCGTAGATGTCGTTCGGAAAGTACTTTTTGACCTCCGCGACGACCTGCCCGGTGAGATTATACCGTCCCACATACATTGTAAAGAGGATTCCCTCTATGTACATATAAGGATTATAGCCGTCCTTGATGCGCTTTATCGTGTCCATCAGCTGAACCAAGCCCTCGAGCGAGTAGAATTCGCACTGAATCGGTATCAGAACCGAGTCGCAGGCGGCAAGAGCGTTCAGAGTTATGATGCTCAGAGACGGCGGGCAGTCTATCAGTATGAAATCGAATTCATTTTTGACCGGAAGAAGCTGCATTTTAAGCCGCATGAGGCGGTTTTCGATCCCTGCGAGCTCGATTTCCGCTCCGGCAAGCTTCTGCGCCGATGACAGAAGCGAAACGCCCTTGAATGCAGTCGGGACAATGGCTTCCGAAGCTCTGCATTGCCCGATAAGAACCTCGTAAACGGTGCTCGTTATGGCACGTTTACGCACTCCCAAGCCGGTTGTGGTGTTCCCCTGTGCGTCGATATCGACGACGAGAACCTTCTTTCCTTTCCCGCCGAGGGCGGCGGCGAGATTAACAACGGTAGTTGACTTCCCAACTCCGCCTTTCTGATTTGACACGGCGATAATTTTCCCCATGATACGCTCCCTTACTTAATAGTCTGAATCAGTACCTCTGTCCATATGTGTACTGTAAAAATCGCCATGCGATTTTTAGCAGACAGCGGCGAAGCCGTTGTCTGTTCCTCTAATATTAAGTATAGCACATTTTTCGGAGTTTGCAACTACTTTTGACAAATTTTATTTTGGGGAATGTTCCACATGGAACATTTTTATTTTTTGAGAGGGATGCGAATGTGATAATCCACATACCCATCCGTCTGTGTTTTGTCGACGTTGACGTCCACGCCGACTATCTGCATGGTCTCGACCGCCTTGTTGATGGTGTTCGTGAAGAGGCGTAAATCCTTGAAAACAGCGCTTCCCTTGCGGATTCGGGCGCAGTATTTCTCGTGCTCGAGCATCGTATCGACCAAAGCCTCGGTTTTCTCGACGTTGAGCTTGCCTCGGACTATCTTCTTGAGGGCTTCGTCCCGCTTTTCGTCGGTCGGAAGCTTCAGGAGCGCTCTTGCGTGCCGCTCGGTGAGACCGTTTTCCGTGATAATCTGCCGTTGCGAGCTCGTCAGCTTCAACAGCCGGAGCTTGTTTGCAAGGGTCGACTGCGCATAGCCGAGGCGATAGGCGGCGTCCTCCTGGGTCATGCCGTAGAGGTCGATTAGCTTCGAAATCGCGTCAGCTTCCTCGAAAAAGCTCAGATCCTCCCGTTGGAGGTTCTCGACGAGGGATAAAAGCGCCGAGGTTCGGTCGCTCGCCTCGATAATGATGCAGGGAACGGTCTCGAGCCCGGCAATCATCGCCGCCCGAAGCCGCCTCTCCCCTGCTATGAGCTCGTAGCCCCGTGGGGTTTCACGCACGGAAAGCGGTGAAATGATGCCGTCCGCCTTGATGCTCGCCGCGAGGTTCATAAGCTCGTCCCGCTCGAAGGTCTTTCGGGGCTGATATGGCGAGGGCGCAATCTCCTCGCAAGGAATCTCAACCACCTTCGCCGCCGTTTTCTCCTTCTTCGCCATGAAAATTTTTGCCATATTGTCACGTCCTTGTAAAATAAGTGTAGTTCTTACTCCATATTTTACCATAGATATGACATAATTTCCAGAGGAATTTATCGGGGAGATTCGACGGGATGCGCAAAAAAAGCTCCCCATTATTCATCGGGGAGCAGTGTAGGTATAAGTTTTTCCTTGATACAATCCGGCAAATCGCTCATCGAAGCTGATTTATCAATATACAGAAGGTCTTTATAAATCTTTTCGTCAGTTCTGCAGGAGAAAATATGGGTCACGGTATACGCAGTTTTGCTCTTTGAAAAGCAATCCTCGTCTCTCAGCGACTGTACGACATAAGAATCGCCCTCGCCGTCTGTTTCCTTGTTCAGACAAAGAGTAAAATTCAGGTCTGTAGTGCCGAATTTATAGCTCATCGTATCGGTTTTTACCTCTTCAAGCATGAAACACTCGGAAACAGCCATATTAGCAATACTTCCGATATGCTTGATTTTGCGGACGCATAAATCATAAGGATGCGTAGCAGTGAAACGTATCTGTGAGGCTTCCAAAATGCCTCGCGTTGCATAACTATAGAAGCTTTTTGCGGATAAATGCGTATCAACACCAGTAAGATGTCTGAAATTTTCAGCCTTAAAGAGAACTTCTATGTACCTGTTATCGAAAACATACATGAATCGCTTTCCGACAAGGTGTTTCTTATATAGCTTTGCCGCTTCATTTATTTCCCGAGCGACGTTTTTTCTGTCATAATTCTTCTTCATAACCGTTCCTATACAAAAAACACGCCGGATAACACTTCCGGTCACCCGACGCTAAGTTCAAAATAAGCGGTTTTCTGCTGGCTGTCAGCCGCGATGCCCGTCAGAGCATCTATAGCCGCCGGAAATTTAAGTCCCCGACGCGGACTCATCTTATCTCCCCGATGAGGGCGCGATGCCCGCAAGAGCATCTTTTAGCCTTGGAAATTACCCTGCCCAAGCGCAGTACAGCTTAACGTGCCGCCACACGGGAGCCGTCACCGATTCCAATATTATTATATACGATTTGCGCAAATAATGCAACCGTTTTTTTGAAATATTTTTATTTGACCACCCGCCGAGGATACTCCTTCCCCGTCGGGCTAACCTTTTCTATAACAACCAACGTCCTCCCGTCGCCATTCGGGAGGCTATACTCGACAATATTCGCTATTTTCCCGCCTAATTTTGCGATAATCGGCTCGGCTGTCTCGATTTCTTCGCGGCAGTCGGAGCCCTTGAGGGCTAAGAACTTGCCGCCGGGTTTCACATAGGGCAGGCAGTACTCGCTCAGAACAGACAGCCTTGCGACGGCTCGGGCGGTGGCGACGTCGAAGGCTTCACGCAGGTCGGTCCTTGCGCCGTCTTCGGCACGGGAGTGGATGCACTCGGCACCGAGATTCAGGGCGTCGGATACATCCCGAAGGAAGTTCACGCGCTTATTAAGGCTGTCAAGAAGCGTGATTTGAAGGTCAGATCTAACGATTTTCATCGGAATAGAGGGGAAGCCAGCGCCGGTGCCGACGTCGATGAGGGTTGCTCCATGTGGAACATTTTCAATTCCGAGCGGCAGGCAGGAGTCGGCGAAGTGCTTCACGATGATGCCCTCCGAGTCGGTCACGGCGGTCAGGTTCATAACCTTATTTTTCTCGACAAGCATGTCCGCATATGTTGCAAAACTCGCAATCTGCTCGCCCGAAAGGGGCATATCAATGCCAAGAAAGACGGTCTGGAGCCTGCCTAAATCAATCGCCGCCATGCTCTTCTCTCCTCTTCTTTTCGAGCCAGATAAGTAAGACAGAAATGTCCGCCGGGTTCACGTCGGAAATTCGCGACGCCTGACCGACGCTCAGGGGCTTACGCTTCTGGAGCTTTTCCGCCGCTTCAAGCCGAAGTCCCGAAATTTTCGTGTAATCGGTGTCCGGCGAGAGTTTTTTAGCTTCCAATTTCCGCATATCTTCCACTTGTTTTAGCTGAATGTTAATATATCCCTCGTATTTGATGCGGAGCTCCGCCTGTTCGGTGACCTCATCGGGGAGCTCGGGGCGATTCTTATCTGCACAAATAAGCCCCGAGTACTTCACCTGAGGTCTGCGAATCAGCTTCGCAAGCGTCGTGCCGTTCGAAATCGGCTCGGTGCCGCTACTGACAAGATACTCATTCAGAGCCTCCGACGGCGCGATATTGGTGTGCTCGAGCCTCTGCACCTCTTCGTCAATCAGCCGCTCTTTTTCGAGGAGCCGCTCGTATCTCTCGTCCGAAATGAGCCCGATTTCGTGCCCGATTGGCGTGAGGCGCTCGTCGGCGTTGTCCTCGCGGAGAAGGATCCGGTATTCACTGCGCGAAGTCATCATCCGATAGGGGTCGGTGACGCCCTTTGTGACGAGATCGTCGACGAGAGTGCCGATATAGGACGAGGCACGATCAAGAATCATCGGCTCCCTGCCCTGAAGCTTGAGTGCCGCGTTGATTCCGGCGACCAAGCCCTGCGCCGCCGCCTCCTCATAGCCCGAGGAGCCGTTGAACTGCCCCGCACCGTAGAGCCCCGGGTGCTCCCGGAACTCGAGGGTCGGCAGAAGTTCGGTCGGGTCGCAGCAGTCGTACTCGATGGCATACGCCGGGCGCATGATTTCGACGTGCTCCAAGCCCTTGATGGTTCGCAGGAATTTCAGCTGTACGTCCTCGGGGAGGGACGAGCTCATCCCCTGCAGGTAGTATTCGTCGGTGTCGAGACCCATCGGTTCGATGAAAAGCTGGTGCCTCGGCTTGTCGGAGAACCTGACGACTTTGTCCTCGATGGACGGACAATATCGGGGACCCACACCCTCGATTCTTCCCGAGTACAGAGGCGAGCGGTCGAGGTTGTCAAGGATGATTTTGTGGGTCTCGGAATTGGTGTAAGAGATGTAGCATGAGACTTGGTTCTTAAGCTCCCCCTTCGTCTCAAAGGAAAACGGGATTATATGCTCGTCGCCGTCCTGACGTTCGAGGGCGGAAAAATCAATGCTTCTCTTGTGGACTCTTGCCGGGGTTCCGGTCTTGAATCTGCGGATGGAAATTCCCAGTTGTTTAAGTGATGAAGTAAGTGCTTTTGCGGGAAGAGTTGCGTCGGGACCGGATTCATAATTCGACTCGCCGACGTGAATCTTTCCGCCGAGGTAAGTCCCCGTGGCGATTATAACAGCCTTGCAGTCGTAATACCCGCCGAGCTTGGTGCGGACGCCCGAAACGGCTCCCGTCTCGTCGGTGAGAATCTCGGTAATCTCCGCCTGCTTGATTTCGACGTTCGGCTCGCGCTCGAGCGCCTGCTTCATATAGATATGGTACTTGACCCTGTCCGCCTGCACACGGAGGCTGTGGACGGCGGGACCCTTGCCGAGGTTGAGGACGCGCGACTGGATGAAGGTGGCGTCCGCCGCCTTGCCCATCTCGCCGCCGAGGGCGTCGATTTCCCGGACGAGGTTGCCCTTTGCGGTGCCGCCGATCGAGGGATTGCAGGGCATGTTGGCGATGCCGTCGAGCGTAATCGTGAAGATTCCGACCTTGAGCCCGAGCCGTGCCGGAGCGAGAGCCGCCTCGATTCCTGCGTGCCCCGCCCCGATGACGACAATATCAAATTTTTTCATAAAATTGGTACTTGAATCCATTTTGGTTGCCTCTTATATATTACTAATTGTAAATTTCGAATCAAATATTACTTTCCGACGCAGAATCTTTCGAAAAGATTGTTGACTACAGCCTCCGTCGCCCTCTCCCCGGTGAGTTCGAGAAGGGCGTTCAGCGCCTCGTCCATATAGACGGTGACGGCGTCGAGAGTGATGCCGGAGCGGTATTCGGCGAGCGCTTGCTTGACGAACCCGACCGCCTTCGACACCTGCGAGCGTTGCCGCTCGTTGATGTAGATTTCGGCGTTGTCCGAACTGCCGCCGAGCTTGAACAGCTCCGCTATCATTTCGGGCAGTTTTTCGAGTCCGGAGCCCGAATTTGCCGATACTGAGAGTATATTCTCGTCAGAAAAATACTCTTTGTCTAACTTTTTCGGCAAATCCGACTTGTTCAAGAGCACGATATGCGGCTTATTTTTGATTTTTGCTATTATTTCTTTATCTGTTTCGGTCAAGGCTTCGGAAGAATCGAAGACTGCGAGAACTAATTCCGCGTTTTCCAGTTTTTCGGTGGCAAGGTCAACGCCTATACACTCGACGGGGTCAGTCGTGTTGCGGATCCCGGCGGTGTCGCTGAGTTTCAGGACGAAATCGCCGACGCGCACCGACTCCTCGATGACATCCCGGGTGGTTCCGGCATTCTCGGTGACGATGCTTCTCTTATATCCGAGCAGCTGATTCATGAGAGTAGATTTGCCGACGTTCGGGCGCCCGACGATTGCGGTGTCGATTCCCTGCCGGAGGATTTTGCCCTTGTCGTAGCCGCTGAGTATATCCTCGAGTCTCTGCTCAACTTCTACTAAATCATCTTCAAGATGCGAGGTGTCGGCGTCTGGGATGTCCTCGTCGGGATAGTCCGACCACGCCGCAAGGTTGCCGGAAATTCTTGTCATCTCCTCGGCGACCGAGTGAATATTCTTGCTTAAATTTCCGTCCCGCATTGCCCTTGCACTTACCAGTTCCCGCTCTCCATTTGCGGAAATGATATCCAGTACGCCCTCCGCCTGAGTGAGGCTCAGTTTGCCCGACAGAAACGCACGCTTTGTGAACTCCCCCGCCGGGGCAGGCTCGGCTCCCTGTTCGATAAGAAGCTTCAGCACCTCGCGGGCGAGATACACGCCGCCGTGGCAGGATATCTCGACGGTGTCCTCGCCGGTATAGCTGTGGGGCGCTCTGAAGACGGTGAGGATAACATCATCGAGTGTCCGCCCCTCGCGGACAATTTTTCCGTACCCGCAGGTATAGCCCGCCATCTCCGACGGCATGGTTTTGCCCACAAAAATACTGTCCGCAATCGGGAGCGCGTTCTCTCCGCTCATGCGGATAACAGCCAAGCCTCCCTGATAAACGGGAGTTGATATTGCGGCGATGGTTGACATAGGGTTCACCTCACAAAAAACTTCCGGCGGCTTCTGAAATCGAAACCGCCGGAGAAGCCGTTCTTTTTAAAATTCAATCTTCGAGTAGAGCCCCGTGGTGTCCATGTCGTCCTCGGGCTTGGGCTTCTTGTAGTCCTTTTCAAACGACGAGGAGATGTCAAGGCTTCTTGCCTTGAAGTCCTCTCTGCGTCTGCCGCCCTTGCGATAGCCGCCGTTACGGTTGCCGTCTCTGCGGTCGTTTCTGCCGTTATTATTATAACGTCTGTTGCCGCCGTTGTTATTATAGGGTCTTCTTTCGGTGGAGGAGATGAGAACCTTTCTATACGGGTCTTCGCCGACGGAGCGGGAGGTGCAACCCTCAACCTCTGCGACTGCCGCATGGATGATTCTTCTCTCATAGGGGTTCATGGGCTCGAGGGACATTGTTCTGCCGGTTCTCTTTGCCTTCTCAGCCTTCTTGCGGGCAAGCTCTTCAAGCTGAACCTTTCTTCTTGCTCTGAAACCGTCGCAATCAAGGGTGATGCGATAGAATTCCTTGTCCTGCTTGTTGCAGGCGAGGGATGCAAGATACTGCAAGCTGTCGATGGTCTCTCCGCGTCTTCCGATGATGCCGTCAACGCCTTCGCCGGAAAGATCAAGGACTGCGCCCTCTTCGGTCTCGGTGATGGTGATTGTGGGCTTCTCATAGCCCATAGCGACCATGATATTTGTGACATATCTGGCGGCGATATCCGCCTTGGTCTCTTGGTATTCGCCCTCGACCTTCGCCCCGCCCTTCATTCCGAAGAGTCCCTTCTTGGGCTCCTCAAGAATTGTGAAGGTGATTTTCTCCTCGGCAACTCCGAGCTCGACGCTAAGCTTCTGCTTTGCCTCTTCAACTGTTTTTGCTGTTACTGTACTCTTCATTTTTAAGCTCCTTTATTAGACAGCAAGCACCGGAGGTGGTGTGTGGTGGTTAGGCGCCTTGCTGAATTGATCTTATTTCTTCTTCGTAGTCTCCATCTCGGGAACATTCACATCAAGCGAATCGCCGTACTTTTCCGCATATCTGCGTCTTGCTTCATTGAGGGTGTTGCGCTCCGCTTCTTTCTTCTGGGCACGGCTTAGCTTGACCTCTTCGGAAGCGTTTTCGTCGTCTTCGTCGTCATCTTCATACTTTGAGAGTCTCGCTCTGCCGGCGTTTTCTGCCTGCTGGGCTTCGAGTGCCTGCTGATAGATGGACTTCTTCTTGCGCTTCTTCTTTGCCTTCTCGTTGTCCTTGGCGATAATCTTGTCAACTCTTGCGGGAGTGAGATAAAGATTCAGGAAAACGGTCTGGACGAGCGAGAGAAGGCTCGAGAATATCCAGTAGATACCGATACCTGCCGGGAAGCTGAATGCAATCCAGAACGACAGAAGCGGCATCGCATAGAGCATTATCTTCATGGAACCGGAGGTTGTGGCTCCGCCCTTCTTCTTTGTGAAGTACTGCGAAATGAACGTAAGAAGGAGCTGGAGTGCAAGCGAGAGAATCGGGATGAGAACGAGAACCGATCTCCAGCTCGGGTATGCTCCCAGATCAACGCCTAAGAACGTGTAATCAAAGTCGGCGCAGAGGTCGACAACGTCGTCCGAGAAGAGGTCGGGATAGACCTGAGAAACGGAGATGACGAGGAGCTGTGCTCTTGACGAGCCGGAAGCAACGAGTCTTGACGAAACAAGGTTCGAATCGAGGAAGTACTCATCGAGTCCTATCATGTCGCCGTCGTTGTCGTAATAGTCGTTATATTTTTCGAAGTAAGCTGCCAATTCTTCGAGCTTTTCGTCGGAATAATCTGCGAGGTCACTGTCTTCCTCAGCCTTGTATTCAAGCAAAATATCATAGAGATTTGTGTTCTCGGCAAGAAGCTCCGAAACGGTGGTCTCGTGCTCGTCGATAACCGAGCTGACGTTATAGACGTCAATAACCATCTCCTCGGCGGCGTCGAGGGAATCGCTGTCGACATTTCCTATGTAGGAAAGAGGCGCATACACAACCTCGATGATTGCAAACAGGAGTACAAACGTGATGAGCGTCGGAAGACAGCTTCCCATCGGGTTGACGTTCTCCTGATTATAGAGCTCCATCGTCGCCTCGTTGAGCTTGTCCTGGTTATTCGCGTACTTTTTCTTGAGTGCCTCAAGCTTCGGGTTGAGGCGGTTCATCTTCTCCGTCGAAATCTGCTGATTATATGACGACGGGAACATTATAAGTCTTATAATAGCCGTAAACAGGAACAGCGCCCAGCCGTAATTTCTTACGAGCAGATAGCAAAAGTAAAGAATCTTACCGAACGGCCAAGCTAATATTTGCCAGAAACTCATGGTTGTTTTTCTCCTTTGTTGTGTGACGCACTGCGCATATTGCGCAGTTGTGCTTGTGCCTTTAGGCGCTCCTTCCGGCGTTTTTCTGATTTTAAAGTGTATAAGTGCCACTTCTCCGGCACATAGTCGACTCCGCCCTTGCTGTAAGGATTACAGCGGAGTATGCGCCAGAAGCCGAGGATGAGTCCCCTTACGGCACCGAACCGTCTGACCGCCTCAAGAGTATACTGCGAGCAGGTCGGATAATACCGACAGCAAGGCGGCTTCAATTTGGACAGGTGCTTCTGATAGAATCTTATCAGAGCCATTACGATGTATTTCATTGTGATTTCATTGATTTCAAAATTTTAGATACTAATACTCTCTCAATATCGCCGGTCTTTGCTCCGACAATGCCGGGTCTCGCCACGAAAACGATATCATAGCCTATCGGCATCGAGAGTTCGTTTTTCCGATATGCTTCCCGGAGGATTCTCTTTGCCCGGTTGCGCACAACGGCGGAGCCTATCTTCTTTCCGGCGGTGATTCCGAATCGATTAAAAGGCAGTTTGTTCGGCATGTAATAAGCCGTAAAATATTCGGTAGCTGTGTACTTCCCCTTGCGGTAGAGCCTGAGGAAAAGCTTGTTGTCTTTTATATGTTCAGTGTATAACATGTTGTTGTAGTTAGTAAGATTTTCGGCGTCAGCTGAAAGTCTTAGCACCGGCGCAGACTGATGCCATGCAACCGGTGCGTTCACTTCGGATTAGTAGGTGAGCTTAGCTCTGCCCTTTGCACGTCTGCGCGCCAGAACCTTTCTGCCGTTTCTGGTGGACATTCTCTTGAAGAAGCCGTGCTCCTTCTTTCTGTGAAGCTTCTTGGGCTGGTAGGGTCTTTTTACCTGCATTCTTGTTGCCTCCTTACTCAGATAAATTTATATTTCCGGATTCAAGTTCCACGTTTCTTCTGGAAGTTCCACATGGAACCCTCCTATGGTTATCATGTTTTCCGCTCACAAGCGTTATTCTCCAATGATATAACTGTACAGATTAGTATTATATAAGAAAATCACGGCTTTGTCAAGCGTTTTTTTGGTATTCTTTTTTGAAGGCATATTACAAAATAGTCTTGAAAATGAAGCCGAAATGTGGTATCATAGTAATCAGGAAAGTATGATTCAAACTTAAAATAGAATATACAAACGAAACTCAACGAAAACACACAAAATTTATATGAAAGGCAGTAAGGCTTATGGAAACATTTGCAGAAGTATATGAAAACGTAAAACGGGCTTGCCAGGCGGACCCGAAGGTTTCGGAAATCGGCTATAACCGTTGGATAAAGAATATCGAGCCCGGCAAGATGGAAGGGACAAAGATAACGCTCTATGCTTCCTCCGACTTTATGAGAAGAACCACCGAGGAAATCTATGGTGCCGTGTTCGAGCATGCCTTCGAGCAGGTCATGGGCTTCCCGGTTGAAATCACCTTTGCCGTCAAGGCTAATCCCGACCAGGAGCAGGAGGACGGCTTCGACGAAATCGAGCGCAGAATGGAAGACCTCATGAATTCCCATAAGAGGAGCGACTATGAGCTTACGTTCGAGAACTTCATCAAGGGCAAGTCGAACGAGCTCGCCTATGCCTATTGCATCGCCGTCAGCGGCAAGAACAGACCGAGCGAGCAGATGAATCGCTCGATGTTCAATCCCCTGCTTATCTATGGCGACTCGGGTCTCGGAAAGACCCATTTACTCAAGGCTATCGAGAACGAGGTCAAGACCAGCCACCCGCAGATGAAGGTCATCTATACGACCGCCGAGAACTTCACGAACGAGCTTGTCCGTGCCGTTTCGACCCAGACAACGACTGAATTTCACGAAAAATACCGTAACTGCGATTTCTTGCTCGTCGATGATATTCAGTTTATGGTCGATAAAGAGATGACTCAGGAGGAATTCTTCCACACCTTTAACGAGCTCTATAACGCAGGAAAGCAGATAGTGCTCACTTCGGATGTCTCCCCGAACAGAATCAAGAGGCTTGAGGACAGAATCAAGACGAGATGCACCTTGGGCGTTCAGGCGGACGTTCAGCCGCCGGATTTCGAGACGAGAATGGCGATTGTGAACAGAAAAGCCGAGCTCCTCGACCTCAAGCTCCCCGAAAACGTGGCGCGTCTTATTGCCGAGAGAATCACGAAGAATATTCGTCAGCTTGAGGGCGCAGTCAACAAGATGAAGGGACTCACGATGTTCTCGAACGAGGTTCCTTCACTTCAGATGGTGCAGAGGGTCATCAAGGAGACCTTGATAGATGCCCAGCCCGCCGAGATTACCTGCGACAGGATTATCAAGGATGTTGCGGACGCCTTCGGAGTTACCGCCGAGGATATCCGCTCCGTCAACCGCTCGGTGCAGATTTCCCTTGCACGAAAGGTCAGCGTATACATAATAAGGGATCTCAAGGGCATGTCCTTCACCGAAATCGGCAAGGAATTCGGCAGAAACCATTCGACCATGACCATCTCCTACGCTGACGTCAAGGAAATGATTGCGAAGAATTCGGACATGAGAGAGACTGTTGAAGAAATCGAAAAGAGGCTCAGAGCGGTCTGAGCCCACTTTTCAATGGCGTTTTGAACCGGTTTCCAACTTTTCAACCGATTTATTAGCATTCAACAAGCACAATTTCAACGGTTTCAACCGGCGATTTTGGTTTCAACAAATCGGATTCTGGCGGTTGAAAGAAATGTTGAACGGCGGGACAAGTCAGGGACTGGTCCGAAAGGGGTTTTCAACATTTCAACAGCCCCTACTACTAATACTAAATATATCTTTTCTTTTTATTTTTAAAAAACGGAGAAATCCGAACGAAAAACGAAGGAGTATTCAACAATGATGAAATTCATCTGCTCGAAGCAGGAGCTCTACGAAGCTCTGACTAACGTATCAAGAGCCGTGGCGGAGAGATCCACCATCCCCTCGCTCGAGGGAATCAAGTTCTCACTTATGGACAACACGCTTTCTTTAACCGGCTATGATCTGGAAATCGGCATTGAGACATCGCTTCAGGTTGAGACCGAGTTTGAGGGCGAGGCAGTCGTCAACCCGAAGCTCTTCTCCGAGATGATTCGCAAGATGCCTGCGGGCAATATCACCATTGACGTCGGGGAGAATCTTGCGATGAAGATCACCGGCGGCTCGACCGAGTATAACATCACCTCGATGAACGCCTCCGACTACCCTGAGCTCCCCGAGTTCTTCGACGACCAGAGGGTCACTCTGCCCCAGTCGGTGCTCAAAGCTATGGTAAACCAGTCTGTGTTCGCCGTTTCGCAGGTAGATACAAGACCGATACTCAAGGGCGAGCTCTTTGAGATAGAGAACGGAGTTCTGAACGTCGTCGCAATCGACGGCTATCGGCTTGCGGTCAGAACCGAAGCCATCAAAACCGAGAAGGATTTCAAATTCGTCGTCCCCGCGAAGACCCTGAACGAGGTTTCAAGACTTCTTTCGGACAGCGACGAGGATAGCTGTACAATCATGATTTCGAAGAAGCAGGTCGTTTTCGACTTCTCCGGCTACACCGTCTTCTCGAGGCTCCTTGAGGGCGAGTTCCATAACTATCGCGGCTCGATTCCGAAGACAAGCGTCACCGAGGTTATTATCGAGAAGAGAGAGCTTGTTAATTGCCTCGAGAGAGCATCGCTACTTATTAACGAGAAGAACAAGGCGCCCGTTCGTTGCATGTTCGAGGACGGCGAGCTTAAGCTCAGCTGTCAGACCCAGCTCGGTCGGATTTTCGAAACAATCCAAGCCGACACCTCGGGACCGAGAATCGAAATCGGCTTCAACTGCCGGTATCTCCTCGACCCGCTGAAAGTTATAGAGGACGACAAAGTAAGACTTCTTATGAATGGCGGCAACCTCCCGATGAAGATTCTGCCGCTGAGTGGGGATAAGTATGTGTACTTGGTTCTCCCTGTAAGATTAAAAACAGACTGATGAGTGAATTTATGACTACAGAAAAGATTCAGATCACCGGCGAATACATCAAGCTTGATTCGCTCCTCAAGTTCGCTGGGGTCACCGCTACGGGCGGGGAGGCTAAGGAGCTTGTGCAGATGGGAAAGGTTCTGGTCGGCGGCGAGGTGTGCCAAATGCGCGGCAAGAAGCTACGGTCTGGCGACCGGGCTGAGCTCCCGGAGCTTGGGCTCACACTCGAAATAGAATGATTATTACTCACATAAAAGCCGACGGGTTCCGGAACCTCCGGGAGATTGATTTCAGCCCCGAGGCGGGCACCAACATCATCTTCGGCGAGAACGCTCAGGGCAAAACCAATCTCATGGAAGCCGTCTGGATTTCGACCGGTGAGAAGAGCTTTCGGGGAGCAAAAGAGCGCGATTTGATTTCGTTCGATTCGGATAAAGCCGAGATTGAAGTCAGCTTCCGGGACAAAGAGCGAGAGCAGACCGTTTCTATTACCCTCTCGAAAAACCCGAGGGAGAAGAGAATTACACTCAACGGCGTGAAGCTCAGGTCGATGTCCGAGCTTCTTGGGAAGCTTCTTTGCGTGGTGTTCACGCCGGAGGATTTAGAATTGACGAAGGGCTCGCCCGAGCGCAGAAGAGACTACCTCGACCGGTGCATTTCGCAGATAAAGCCGCTCTATTCGGGAGTGGTCGCAAGATACGAAAAAGTATTGGCACAGCGGAATGCGGTTCTTAAAAATATTTACTTGGGCATCTCAAGTCGAGACGAGCTCGACATCTGGGACGAACAGCTTGCGAAGCCCTGCGCCTATATCTCGATGATGCGGTGCGCCTATACGGATGTCTTAAATCAAAGTGCAGGACGGCTTTATGAGAGCATTTCCCGTAGCCGCGAGAAGCTACAATTAGAGTATCTTTCAACCGTTTTCAACAACCTGCGGGAAAGAAATGATTATAAAACTGCAATGGCAGAAGAGTATAAAGAATTACTTCGGAGCCTTCGAGAGGAAGACATCCGCTTCGGCTTTACGCAGGCTGGGATTCACCGGGACGACATGGGGGTATACCTCGACGGCATGCCGGTGAAGGACTTCGGCTCGCAGGGTCAGAACCGCTCGGCGGCGCTCTGCATGAAGCTCGGTCAGGCAAGGGTCCTCCACTCCGAAACCGATGACCGCCCGGTCGTGCTCCTTGATGATGTGCTGTCGGAATTAGACAAGTATCGCCGTGAGTTCGTCATCGGCGAGTTCACCCAGTCGCAGACGTTCATCACGAGCTGTGAAAGTGAAAAACTGAGAGGTTCGGCGAGAGAGATGAAAAAAGGCAAGTTGGGATAACTTCATTATTCGGCAACGCTTCGGAAACCCCTCCACCATGCTACGCATGGTCCCCCTCCCCTTTCAGGGGAGGCTATATCGAGTTCTATGTAACTTTATCATAGAGGAGACGGATGTATTATGTCTCAGGATGACTATCGAAATGAGCTTTTTACCGGGTACAATTCGGGTTTGAAAGAAAAGGCACGAAAGCTCAGAAAGAAAATGACGCCGGAGGAAAGCCACCTTTGGTATGACTTTCTGAAAAGCTATCCTGTAAGAATTTATCGACAACGTTCGATTGATTATTTCATCGCAGACTTCTATTGTTCGGAAGCGAAGCTGATTATTGAAATCGACGGCAATCAGCACTATACGGAGGATGGAAAAACTCAGGATGAAGTGAGAAACGAGATTCTTGAAAGATACGGGCTCGAGGTTATAAGGTTTACAAATGATGACATCAAATATCGTTTCAAAAACGTATGTGATGAAATTGATAAAGTAATAAAAGAACGCAAATAGCCTCCCCTGAAAGGGGAGGGGGACCGCCGCCAAAGGCGGTGGTGGAGGGGTTTCCGTGTATTTACACCTCGGCAACAACGTTTCCGTCTACGAAAAGAACATCATAGCCATCATGGACATCGAGAACGCGTCGACGTCGAAGATTACGAAGGAATATCTCTCGGCGGTCGGGCGGTCGAAGCAGGTCATCTATTGCTCCTACGACATGCCAAAGAGCTTTATTGTCACTTTGGATGATGATCTGACGGAAAGGGTATATATATCGTCACTGGCAAGCAGGACACTGATAAAAAGGTTAAATAACGCACATTGATATAAACGGAGGATTTTATTTTGGAAAACTTCAATGAACTCGACCAGAGGGCGACCGAGGTCGATAAGGACAACAATTATGATGCGAGCGAAATACAGGTTCTTGAGGGGCTCGAGGCGGTCAGGAAGCGTCCCGGTATGTATATCGGTTCCACCGGTCCCAAAGGGCTCCATCACCTTGTATACGAGATTGTAACCAACTCAATAGACGAGGCTCTGGCGGGCTATTGTGACAGAATTGATGTCGAGCTTTTGCCGGAGGACGTCGTCCGGGTCACCGACAACGGTCGTGGAATCCCGACGGGCATCCACCCGAAGGAGGGCATCTCTGCGGCGACCGTCGTCTATACCGTCCTTCACGCAGGCGGAAAGTTCGGCGGTGGCGGCTATAAGGTCGCGGGTGGACTTCACGGCGTCGGCGCTTCGGTTGTAAACGCCCTCTCCGAGTGGCTCGAGCTGACTGTATATGACGGCACGCACATCCACTTCCAGAGATTCGAGCGTGGCAACTACTCGGAGGAGCTCAAGATCATCGGCGACACCAATCGCACCGGCACGACTGTCACCTTCAAAGCCGACCCCGAAATCTTCGAACAGTCGACCGAGTATGATTACGACACGCTTTTAACGATGCTTCGTGAACAAGCTTTCCTGAACGCTGGCGTTCGAATCGTCTTCACAGATAAGAGAGGCAAAGAGCCGGTCGAGGTAGACCTCTGCTATGAGGGCGGCATCCGCGAATTCGTCACACATATCAACACCACCCGTGGTCTCGAGGTCCTCTCCCCCGATGTGATTTACATCTCCGAAATGAAGGACGACTACACTGCCGAGGTCGCGCTCCAGTATAACGACTCTTATAACGAGGTTGTACTCTCGTTTGCGAACAACGTCCACACCCCCGACGGCGGCACCCACGAGACAGGATTTAAGAATGCACTTACGAAAGTCATAAACGACTACGGCAAGAAGTTTAATCTGCTCAAGTCCGGTGAAAAGATCCTCGGCGACGATGTCAGAGAGGGCTTGACCGCCATAGTTTCCGTCAAGCTCACAGACTGCGAGTTTGAGGGGCAGACAAAGGGACGCCTTGGCAACCCCGAGGTCAGACCCTTCGTCGAGGCGATGGTTTACGAGAAGCTGATGAACTATTTCGAGGAGAATCCCGCAATAGCTCATTCAATATTTGACAAGTCGGTTGCGGCGCAGAAGGCTCGTGAAGCCGCAAAGCGCGCAAGAGACCTGACCCGCAGAAAGTCGGCTCTTGAATCCGCCAACCTTCCCGGCAAGCTCGCCGACTGTCAGGAAAGAGACCCCGACCTCACCGAGATTTTCATCGTCGAGGGAGATTCCGCGGGAGGCTCTGCAAAAGAGGGACGAGTCAGAAAGTATCAGGCTATCCTCCCCCTCTGGGGCAAGATGCTGAACGTTGAAAAGGCGCGAATCGACAAAGTCTATGGCAACGAGAAGCTCACGCCGGTTGTAACCGCTCTCGGCACGTCCATCGGCGAGGACTTCGACATCACAAAGCTTCGTTACGGCAAAGTTATAATCATGGCGGATGCCGATGTCGACGGTTGCCATATCCGTACACTCCTGCTCACCTTCTTCTTCCGCTTCATGCGTCCCCTCATTGAGCAGGGACACATCTATATCGCCCAGCCGCCGCTCTTCAAGGTTTCGAGGGGCAAGCAGGTCAGATATGCGTTTTCCGATGAAGAAAGAGACGTCTATATAAATGAGCTCACGAGCCCCGACGGGCGCTCGAAGCCGGACGTCCAGAGATACAAGGGTCTCGGTGAAATGGACCCCGAACAGCTCTGGGAGACCACCATGGACCCGGAAACGAGAACCATCATCAAGATAACCCTCGAAGACGCCGTCAAAGCCGACGAGACGTTCAGTATTCTCATGGGCGACAAGGTTAATCCGAGACGAGAGTTTATTGAGAAGAATGCGCAGTATGTCCAGAACTTAGATTTCTGACGAAATCTAAGTTCGAAAGTTCAGCGAAGCTGAACTTTCAGTGTGTGATAATATAAGGAGAAATTATGTCCGACCAAATCAATTCCACCGAAATCACCCCAACCGAGCCCGCCGAGTATGTCTCTTCCTGCGACACCATTGAGTATGGCTTTGACGAGGAGAGCTGGCTTGAGGGGTACGATATGTATTACAAATTGTATAGACGGAGAAGGACGATTTGCTTTGTCATTCTGTTTCTCGTGCTGGCGGCGCTTTTCGTTCAGCAGGTCGTCCTTGACCCGACCTATGGCGTCGGCTGGACCTGCCTTGCTATATGCCTTGCAATAGCGCTGGTCTATGCTCTTGCGCCGGCTTACGAGAAAAGAAACGTCAAGCGCGCCCTTCCTGCCATCGAAAACGACCGGTATGTGCTGAAAATCTATCCCGAAAAAATTACCGTCCGTACAATTCTTCCTGAAGATGACGCTCAGTATTTGGAGTCGGACGAGTCCGGGAACCTCATGCCCTACCCCGAAATTCCCAAAACGGTGATTGACCTTTCGGACAAGACCCTCAAGACCGCCGAGACGGACAAGATGTTCGCGGTCTATACGAAATATACGCAGAGTATTATTCCGAAGGGGGATTTGAGTGAGGAACAGATTGAAAGATTAAGAAAGATATCCATAGCTTAAAATACAGATAAGTAAGAATCAAATAACAATTCGAAAGCGAGAAAAAACATGTTAGCAGAGGATAAAAAGGTTATACTTACGGAGATTAACGATGAGATGAAGTCGTCGTTTATGGCGTATTCGATGTCGGTTATCATCCAGCGTGCGTTGCCGGATGTCCGGGACGGTCTGAAGCCTGTCCACCGCCGAATTCTTTACACCATGTATGAGGACGGTCTGACGCCCGACAAGAAGTACCTCAAGTGCGCGACAACCGTCGGCGACTGCTTGGGTCGATATCACCCGCACGGCGACTCGTCGGTCTACGACGCTATGGTCAGACTGGCGCAGAGCTTTTCGATGAGGTATCCCCTCGTTGACGGTCACGGTAACTTCGGTTCAGTCGACGGCGACCCGCCTGCGGCTTACCGTTATACAGAGTCGAAGATGACGAAAATCGCCGTCCACATGCTCACCGACATCGACAAGGACACCGTCGACTGGCAGCCGAACTTCGACGACAGACTCAAAGAGCCGGTTGTGCTCCCCTCGCGGTTCCCGAATATACTCGTGAACGGCTCGGTCGGCATCGCCGTCGGTATGGCGACGAATATCCCGCCGCATAACCTAAGAGAAGTCATCGACGGTGTCAAATTAGTGGCGCAAAATCCCGACTGCACCCTCGACGAGCTGATGGAGGTCATCAAGGGTCCCGACTTCCCGACCGGCGGCATCATCATGGGCAAAGCCGGCATCAGAGCGGCTTACGCCACCGGCAGGGCGAAGATTACCCTCCGCTCCAAGACCGAGATTGAGGAAGTAAACGGCAGACAGGCGATAGTCGTCACCGAAATCCCCTATATGGTCAACAAGGCTCGCCTTATCGAGAATATAGCACAGCTCGTCAAGGATAAGCGCGTCGACGGCATTCACTACATAAGAGATGAATCCGACCGCACCGGCATGCGCATTGTAATTGAGCTCAAGAAGGACGCGAACCCGCAGATAGTCCTTAACAAGCTCTTCACCTACACTCAGCTTCAGGACACCGTCGGCGTCATCATGTTGGCGCTCGTCAACGGCGTGCCGAAGGTTCTCACGCTCAAGCAGATTCTTGAGGAATACCTCGACTTCCAGACCGAGGTCATCGTCCGCAGAACCAAGTATGATCTGAAGAAGACACGTGAGAGGGAGCATATCCTGAAGGGTCTCGTTATCGCTCTCGACTTCATCGACGAAGTATTGCAGATTATCCGCTCCTCCCAGACTGCGGCGGAAGCGAAGCAAAGACTTATAGAGAGATTCGGCTTGAGCGAGATTCAGGCGGAATACATCGCAAACCTCCGCATTATCCAGCTCACCGGCATGGAGCGCCAGAAGATTTATGACGAGCTCGACGCCATCGAAGCCAAGATAAAGGATTTCGAGGACATCCTTGCGAACCACCAGAGAGTTCTTGACATAATCGTTTCCGAGTCGGAGGAAATCGCCGCGAAGTTCGGCGACGACAGACGCACCGAAATCCAGATGGTCAGCGGCGAAGTCGACATCGAAGACCTCATCCCCGAGGACACGAACGTCGTTGCTCTGACAGCCGGAGGCTATATCAAGAGAACGAGCTCATCCGAATATAACGTCCAGAAGCGCGGCGGAAGGGGCGTCAGCGGCATGAAGCAGAGAGAGGAGGACTTCGTCTCCCAGATGCTCGTCTGCTCGACCCACGACAACATCCTCTTCATCACCGACAAGGGCATCATGTATAAACTCAAGACCTTCGAGCTCGCCGAGGGCGGAAAGAGCTCCCGTGGCACGAACATCGTCAACATCCTGCCCATCACCCCGGGCGAGGACAAGATTGCCGCAATGCTTCAGTGTGAAGACTTCGGCGACGACAAGTACATCACGATGGTGACGAAAAACGGCAAGATAAAGCGCACTCACCTGTCGAAATACCAGAACGTCAGAAAGTCCGGGCTTATCGCAATCGGTCTTGACGAGGGCGACGAAATCCGCGGCGTTCTCATGACCAACGGGCACGACGACCTTATGGTCGCGACCCGCAACGGCATGGTTATCCGGTTCAACGAGGAGAAGCTCCGTGCGATGTTCCGCTCGGCTCACGGCGTAAGAGCTATCAAGCTCCGCGAAGGCGACGAGGTTGTTTCCCTTCAGACCGTAAGAGACGACTGCGACATCCTCACCATCACCGACAAGGGCTACGGCAGACGCGTTAAGAACGACGCTTACCGCATCCAGAACCGTGGCGGCTACGGAATCAAGGATTATAAATGTACGGAGGAGAAGGGTCACGTCTGCGGAATCCGCTCGGTTCGTGAGGACGAGGATGTAATTCTCATCTCGACCGACGGCGTCATCATCCGTGTAAGAGCCGCCGACATCAGCGTCATGGGTCGCTACTCGACCGGCGTTACGATTATGCGCACGAAGGACACCCCCGACCGCTACGTCGCCACCTTCACCACCGCCGAGCACGACGAGGAAGCCGAGACCGAGGAGGTCGAGCAGCTCTCCGAAGAGGAGCTCTTAGCCCTCGCCACCGAGGAAGCCCAGCAGGAAGCCCAAGAGGAGGAAGAACTCCGGGCACAGGTTGAGGAAGAATCGGAAGAGGACGAGACGGAAGAATAAATGTAGGGGCGGAGAAGTTTGGTTTTACCAAACTTCCGAAGTTCGCATGCGAACTTCTACATCCAGCCCGCATACATAGCACTCACCGATTTACGGGCGGATGATATCCGCCCCTACAGGTGCTCTCACATCAGTCAGTGCAAAACTGCAAAAAAATACCGCCCAACAGGACGGTATTTTTTATTTGCTTTGTCTTGTGGATTACTCTGCGTTCGGTCCGTAGTAAACGGTTGCGGAGTCGAGATTCTGCATTGCATCCATGGTGGAGTCGTAAACGAACTCTACGGTGCTGCCTTCGGTGGTGGTGAAGGTGATGATGCTGGAAACGCCGGACTCGTTCTGCTCAAGAACGTAGGTGCCCTCATAAGAGTTGATGTCGTTCATGGTGTTGTACATCTTCATTGTTCCGCTTTCGCCGTCATATTCGCCGACCTCAACAACCAAGGTTCCTGAAGTGTCGGTATAGGTGCCGACGTTCGGCTCAACGATGGTGCCGCATGCAGTGAAGCAGCAGATAACCATGACCATTACGAGTGCTACAGAAATTATTTTCTTCATGTAACTTATCCCCCGATAAAATTTATTTTAGTCAATACGGCGACTCAACGCCGCTACAACTATGCTCCTATATTATACCTCGAAAAAATCATCCTGTCAACCACAAAATAAAAAGATAACAATAAGATTGTGCGATTTGCACCAAAAACAGCGCCTCAATATATGCAATTTGCCCAAAAACTGGTCGGAATTCGTTGGATTTATCCTATAGTTGCTTGAGCCGCGGCTCCGATTCCGAATCAAATGCCTTGATTGCGAAGTATTGGATGATGGCTTTGCGGGTTATGATGCCGATGAACGTCCCCATGTCGTCGACGACCGGCACAAAATTCTGATTCATGGCGAGCTCGATAAGCTCCTCCATCGAAGCCGTAATCCTGACGGCGCTGTAGCGGTCGGTCTTCAGGATGTCCCGGAGTCTTAAGTCCTCCGCGTCATAAATCGACACGCCGTCGGTGTCCTCGATACTTTCGTCGAGCATGTACCAAAGGAAATCCCCCTCCGTCACGGTCGAGACGTATTTTCCGTCGCGGGAGATGACGGGGATGGATGAATAGCCGTGCCGCTTCATCTTCTCGAGCGACTGGCGTATAGAGTAGTCGTCATACAAAAAGGCGACGTCTTTTTTTAATGTTAAGAAAAATGCTATGTTCATGATATATACCCATTTGCTTCAAGATATTCCTCGAGACAGAGCCCCGACGCCTGAATATCCGCGGCGTATTTGACGCCTACAAAGCGGTAGTGCCACGGCTCGTAGATGAAGCCGGTGATGTCTTCTTTGCCGCTGGCGTATCTCATGATGAAGCCGTATTCGGCGGCGTGCTCCTGAAGCCAGGCGAATTCCTCGGTGTCTTCGAAGCCGGTGTAGGTGTCCCAGTCGTTCTCTGTTATGATGTCGACCGCCAAGCCTGCGTTGTGCTCCGAGCCTCCGGGAGGCGCGATGTTTATCGCCGTGTCGGCATATGCCTCTTCATAAGTCATGCCGTCGTCGTCCATACGGGATTGGACGTTTCTGTCAAAGAGCTTCTGTTGATAGGCGACGGTGCGGTATGCCGAAAGCACTTTAAGATTGATTCCGTCCGCCGCGGCGGCTTCAATCATAAGCTTGCAATAGTATGCGGCGGTTTTCTTCATCTCGTAGCTTCCCTGAACGTAATCGGTCTCGATTTTATAATCGTCCGGCAGGAGATGGGTCTTGTTGACGAGAATCAAGTAGTCCTCTTCGCTCTGGAAGTAGTACTCGTCGTCCGATTCGACATCCGTATATTCATCCTCCGTGATGACCTCTTCCTCTCTTAAGTACTCGCCGTAGACATAGGCGACGGTGCCGTTATAGTCAATCCGATACCAGCCGTTCGAAAGCTCGCCGGTGACGGTTACTGCGTCCCCGACCATAAGCTGTCCCAAGGCTTCATAATCGGCATCGGGACCCTCGCGGACGTTCAGCGGGTCGGTGGCATACATCGTAAGCTCGACCTCGGTGAGCTCATAGCCCAAAGAGTCGGCTGTGGTTTCTTCTTCTGCGGGTTCTTCTTCGTCAGATTCGACACTGCCGGTATCTTCTGCGACTTCGGTCTCTTCGGGAGCGGCGGTGACCTCTTCTTCGGAAGTGACCGGCTCTTCTGCAACAATCGCCTCGGTGGTGATGTCCCCCGAAGAAAGTATCTCGTCGTTCGCCTCATTCGAGCACCCGACAAGCGAAATCAAAAGCATAACCGCAACGGTGGCGGCGACTAATCTCTTCATGTTAATCATGCCTCTCTATATTACTGTGATAAGTTCCAGATTATGCTATCATTATACCACGCCCGAGCTCACTTGTCCATAACTTAGGTTAAATCTTAATGAAATTGTAACCGATTCGACACTTTGCGACGAATGAGTGGTGTACACTAAATGTAGGGGCGGATATTATCCGCCCGTTGTGGTGCTGATATCTCTTTTCGGGCGGATGATATCCGCCCCTACAAGAGATTTGCCAATACAGAAAGGATGTGCTCAAATGAAACCCGACCTATCCAACCGCAAAAAAGCCCTTACAGAATTTATGGCGGGAGGGCTGTTGGCTTTTACTATGTTTCTGGCTGTCGGGCTGACCGTTCTGGCGGCTTATTTGTCGAAAGATGTCGACTTGTCGAATTTTGTCGAATTGTCGAATCATGTCGAAACTCCCGGCAATGTCGGAATATCGAACGATGTCTACCTATCGGACATTGTCGAAAACCTGATTGGGCTCGAGGGGACGTGGGCGATTGATGAGGCGCCGGAGGAGCTTGAGGAGCCTGCCGACGAGTCGGAGGTGCTATCCTCTCCGCTCCCCTATCCCTCTGAGTTCAACACCCTTGGCGGCGAAATCGTCCGGAAGACCTATTCCTACAGCGAGACCTCGACCGTCGTCAGCCTTCCCGGCGGCGGGATGCTCCGAAATTCGACGGATATCGACACGGAGTATCTTCTTGAGCAGGCAGATAAGGACGTTGACTTCACGATTGATATAGATTCTGGCGAGCCGCAAGTCCTGATTATACATACCCACACGACGGAAAGCTACGAACCCTACGCCCGAACATCCTACGACGACACCTTCAACTCCCGCACAACCGACCTTGACAAGAGCGTCGTCGCCGTCGGAAACGAGATTGCCGAAGCGTTGGAAGCCGCCGGGATAGCCGTTATCCACGACACCGAGCTCTATGATTACCCGCAGTATACGGGCGCCTATGACCGAAGCACCGTCGCCAGCGAAGCCTACCTCGAGGAGTACCCCTCTATTAAAATAGTGATTGATGTGCACAGAGATGCGATAGAATCGGATGGGATAAGATACGCCCCGATTTGCGAAATCGACGGCGAGACTGCGGCGCAGGTAATGATAATCGTCGGATGCCTGAACGTCCCAAATTATCGCTATAATCTTAGATTCGCGGCAAAGCTCCAGAGTAAGCTCGAGACCGACTACCCCGGTCTGACGCGCCCGATTCTCTTCACCGAGAGAAACTACAACCAGGAACTGACCCACGCAAGCATTCTTATAGAGGTCGGCTCAAGCGCAAATGCGATTGATGAGGCAATCTATGCGGGGAGGCTTGTGGGGATGGGTTTGGCGGAACTATTGGCAAATATGTAGGGGCGGATATCATCCGCCCGTTTTTTATTGCGACGTTGGTTTCGGGCGGATAATATCCGCCCCTACAGCTTGACATTCTCCTCCGAATGTTATACAATAGTCTGGAATAAATATCACCTATTGAAAGGGCGTTTAATATGGATAATACTCAGAAGTCTATGGATAAAATTGTGGCTCTCTGCAAGGGCAGAGGGTTTGTATTTGCGGGAAGCGATATCTATGGCGGTCTCGCGAACACCTGGGACTATGGTCCCCTCGGTGCCCGAATGAAGAACAATATCAAGGACACCTGGCGCAAGCGCTTCATTCAGGAGAGAAAGAACAGCTATGAAATGGACGCAGACATCCTCATGCACCCGAGAGTGTGGGAGGCAAGCGGTCACGTCGCATCCTTCTCCGACCCGCTTCTTGACTGCAAGGAGTGCAAGATGCGCTTCCGTGCCGACAACCTCATCGACGACTTCGACCCGAACGCCCACGCCGACGGCATGACCAAGGCGGAGATGTTCGACTATATCAAGGAGCACCACATCCCCTGCCCCCACTGCGGCAAGCACAACTTCACCGATATTCGCGAATTCAACCTCATGTTCCAGACCTACAGAGGTGTCACCGAGGATGCAAAGAATATTATTTACCTGAGACCCGAGAACGCACAGGGCGAGTATGTCAACTTCCTGAACGTCCAGCGCACCATGCGTGCAAAGCTCCCCTTCTCAATCGGTCAGATAGGCAAGGCTTTCAGAAACGAAATCACCCCCGGCAACTTCATTTTCAGAACGATCGAGTTCGAGCAGATGGAGTTCCAGACCTTCTGCAAGGAGGGCACCGACGCCGAGCTTTACGAATACTTCAAGGCGTTCGGCAAGCAGTACTTCGAGGACCTCGGAATCCCCGCCGACCACCTGAGATACCACGACCACGAGAAGCTTGCGCACTATGCCAAGGCGGCATGCGACATCGAGTTCCTCTTCCCGTTCGGTTGGGGCGAAATCAACGGCACCCACAACAGAACCAACTACGACCTCACCCGCCATCAGGAATACTCGGGCACCAAGATTGAGTATCTCGACCCCGAGACCAACGAGAAGTTCATCCCCTACATCGTCGAGTCGACCTATGGTCTCGACAGAACCTTCCTGGCACTCCTCTGCGAGGCTTACGACGAGGAGGTCATCGACGCCGAGAAGAACGACGTGAGAACCGTCCTGCATCTCTCGCCCGTCGTCGCTCCCTACAAGGCGGCTGTTCTCCCGCTTTCGAAGAAGCTTTCGGATGAGGCTTATGACAGAGTTTATGCCGGACTCTCGAAGAAGCTTATGATTGACTTTGACGACACCGGCTCAATCGGCAAGCGCTACCGCCGCGAGGACGAAATCGGCACACCGTGGTGCATCACCTACGACTTCGACTCCCAGACCGACAACTGCGTCACCGTCAGAGACCGTGATTCTATGGAGCAGGTAAGGATGCCGATTAGTGAATTGGAGAGTTATATTTCGGAGAAAATTGTATTCTGAGGAAATTACCATGGAAAATAAAAAATCCATAAAAAAAGAAGTCTACGCCCTGATTGCAATCGTTGTTGTAATCCTGCTTCTGCTTCTGTTTGTGTTTAAGGATTCGCTCTTCGGAGCGGGGACGGGGTATCGTGATGTCATCAGCCAGTACTTCACGGCGATTTCGGAGCGGGATTTCGATTCCTATGTCGACACCATGCTGGATGAGATTGCCGCCGATTACGAAGCGGAAAAAGCCGACCTTGAGTATTCCGACTATCAGTACATGGACGAGCTCTATTATGACGTCTTTGACGAGTTCGGCGAGGACGTTGCGATAACCCTAACCTTCGGCGACGCCGAGCGCCCCGACAGCGAATATATCGACTACTTCGCCGAGAGCTATGAGGAGCTCTACGGCAAGTCGATAAGCACCTCGAACGTCTACGACGTCTACGTCAACGCCAACTTCGCCGGCTCCCTGTCGGAAAGCGACATCGAATTCGAATGCTTCGTCCTCAAGACCGGCGGACAGTGGTATATGGTCGGGTGCGATTTTTGGAGCGAAGAGTAAGAAAAAAGCTGTTGACAAAACAGCTTTTGGATAGTATAATAATAGCAAGAGAGCCGACTGAATAGCACTCAGTTCGGGTTCAACCTCATATGTGTCATTGCGAGTGACACTAATTTTGGAAATTGACCGTCCCTTTATGTTAATGAGTCTGGGCGGTTATTTCTTTTTGTTCCCAGTCTTAAGACCGAGAACGCCAAGAATAATGTCCGCCATCAGATTAACGAAAGATATAACCGTAGTAATAACTTCGAAAATCGTCATAGCAGCCACCTCCCTAGTTTTCACTAAGGTTGAACCGCAGAAGGTGCGCAAATGCAACTTCATTACTCTCTTGCTGTCGATATTATAACATACAAATTGTTTATTGTCAATCAAAAAGCCATCCGTTCGGATGGCTTTTTTGTGCTAATTTTTAAGGCTGTGAAGCGGCGCCGGAATCTGCCCGCCACGATTAATAAATCTTGACGGCGACTTGGTGTTCACCTTCATGATGGGGGCGTTGCCGAAGAGTCCGCCCCAGTCGAGCTCCTCGCCCTCCTTCTTGCCGATTGCGGGGATGATGCGGACTGCCGTGGTCTTCGAGTTGACCATGCCTATGGCGGCTTCGTCGGCTATGATGCCGGCAATGGCGTCGGCTGTTGTGTCGCCGGGGACGGCTATCATGTCAAGACCGACCGAACAGACGGCGGTCATCGCCTCAAGCTTTTCGATCGTAAGGCTTCCGCTTCTTGCGGCGTCTATCATTCCTGCGTCCTCAGAAACGGGGATGAATGCGCCCGAGAGCCCGCCGACCGACGAGCACGCCATGACTCCGCCCTTCTTGACGGCGTCGTTGAGGAGCGCCAGTGTCGCAGTCGTTCCGGGAGCGCCGCACTGCTCGAGACCGATTTCCTCAAGGATGTGCGCCACGCTGTCGCCGACGACCGGGGTCGGTGCCAGAGAGAGGTCGACAATGCCAAAGGGCACTCCGAGACGCTCGGAAGCAGTCACTCCGACGAGCTGACCGACACGGGTGATTTTATATGCAGTGGTTTTTATAATATTAGCCACTTCGTTTATATTTGCGTCCGGATTCTTTGCAAGAGCCGAGCGGACAACGCCCGGTCCCGAAACGCCGACGTTGATGATGCAGTCGGGCTCGCCGACGCCGTGATAGGCGCCCGCCATGAACGGGTTGTCGTCAACCGAGTTGCAGAAAACGACGAGCTTTGCCGCTCCGAAGCAGTCATTATCGACCGTCAGTTCCGCAGTCTTGCGGACGATTCCGCCCATCAGCTTGCAGGCGTCAAGGTTGATTCCGGCTTTTGTCGAGCCGATATTCACGGACGAGCAGACTCTTTCGGTTGAAGCAAGCGCCTCGGGGATGGACTCGATGAGCTCCTTATCCCCCGCCGCAAAGCCCTTCTGGACAAGCGCCGAATAGCCGCCGATGAGGTTGACCCCAACAGCCGCCGCCGCTCTGTCCATAGCCTTGGCAAACGGAATCGGACTTTCGTGGCAAGCCGCCGAGACCATCGCAATCGGGGTGACGGAAATGCGCTTGTTGATAATCGGAACGCCGTATTCTTTCTCGATTTCGTTGCCGACCTTCACAAGATTCTCCGCCTTGCGGGTAATCTTCTCATAAACCTTGTCGCAAGCCTTGTTGATGTCGGTATCAATGCAATCCAGAAGCGAGATTCCCATCGTGATGGTACGAATATCGAGATTCTCGTCCTGAATCATCCGTATTGTTTCGAGTATATCGCTGAGATTTATCACAGATTAATCCCCCTCAAATGTGGTGCATCGAATTGAAAATATCCTCGTGCATGACATAAATCGACAAGCCGAGAGATTTCCCGAGCTCCTTCATCTTGTCGGAGAGCTCCGAGAGCGGGATGCTGAGCTTCGAGATGTCGACGAGCATGACCATCGCGAATACGTCCTGCAGGACGGACTGGGTGACCTCGGTTACGTTTGCATTATATTCGGCGCACATCGACGAGACCTTTGCCAGGATTCCGACCTCATCCTTGCCGATAACAGAAATTACAGCTTTCATTTTTAGCTTCCTTTCGAGAGTTTTTGTCTTTAGTATTGTAGCACATTGCGGGCTATTTTGCAATCATTATTTGCCTCACAATTTCCGCCGCCATCACAATCCCACAGCTTGCCGGCGCAAATGCCACGCTTGCCGGTGTATGTCTGCCGTTTTCGGAGATTTGAGCCTTCGGGGCAAGCGGCTCCTCTTTTGAATACACCACCGTGAGGCTCTTAACGCCTCGCTTTTTTAATTCATGCCGCATTGTCCGAGCCAACGGACACACGGAGGTCTTATAGATATCGGCGACCTCGAACCGGGTTGGGTCGAGCTTGTTGCCGGCGCCCATCGCGCTTATAATCGGGATGCCTGCGGCTTTTGCGCTTGTTATCAGGAGAATTTTCGAGCTGACCGTGTCGATGCAGTCGGCGATGAAGTCAAACTCAGACAAATCTATATTACCGGCAGTTGATTCATCATAAAAAATACTGTGCGTATACACTTTTGCCCCGAGATTTATGTCCATGATTCTATCGCGCATCACTTTGACCTTCGGCTTTCCCGTGGTGCTCTCGAGGGCTATAATCTGCCGGTTGCGGTTCGAAATTGAGACCTCGTCGCTGTCGAAGAGGCTTAAGACTCCCACGCCGGTGCGGGCAAGCATCTCGCAGACATAGCCGCCGACCCCGCCGATGCCGAAAACGGCAACGTGGCTTCGGTTCAGCTTCTCGAGTGCCTCGGTGCCGATTAAATTCTCCGTCCTTGAAAAAATTTCGCTGTTCATGCTTTCACCGCTTTCTTAAGAGCTTTTATGAGTAGAGCCGCCACGGCACCGATTATCGCTCCCGAAATCGCTCCCAAAATTATCAGCATCGGGAGATACCCGAGGACCCCCGTCCCGAGCATCAGAAGCGCCGCCAGAATCTGCCCCAAGTTGTGCCCGACGCCGCCCGCAATGCTCACACCGACGGGCGAGAACTTGTCTGTTTTCTTGAGCACTGCCAGATTCGCAAGCCCCAGCTTCGCCCCGACGATGCCTATGGACGGCAGGAGCATTTCGATATAGCTGAGCCCGAACGCAAGCCCACTGAGCACCCCGCAGAGGGCGATTTTTTTCGTTTTCGACAAAATTCGACCCTCCTAATTTATGAAGTCATACTCCGGCTCATCGGCTGTAATCTTCACGACCACCCCGCAGGGCAGGCAGACAATCGATTCGCCCGACTTCGAAATCGCCCCCGACCTCTCGCAAAGCCCGTCGGGGCAGGTGGAATCTTTGACATACACCTCGCCGCCGTCGATAACGACGGTCAACAGCCCGTCAACGTCGATTTCGACATTTTTCGACAAATCCGCTTCCGCATATGTCGAACCGTTCAGGGTGATGACAACCGTTGTGCCATCCGACTTCGTGGCGGTTGTAATCGCAAAAATTGCGACCGCCACCAGAACTATGGCAACGAACAGGAGGAGGTCGGATTTTAATTTATGTTTCATCGGTGCTCCCATCCTCATAAACCCACAGCGTCTCTGCTCCCAATTCTTCCGCCAACGCCTTCCCGCTTTCGATATCCATGCAGAAGAGCGAGGTCGACAGCGCGTCGCCGAGGGATGAGCTCTCGCAGATGACGGTGACGGAGCGATATAAGCTTGCGGGATAGAGGGTGTCGGGGTCGATTATGTGGGAGTACGTCTCGCCGTCGATGATGGTGTAGCGCTCATAGTCGCCGCTCGTGACTACAGATAAATCTGAGACTTCGACGGTCTTTAAAATCCCGCCGTCGGGGTCCTGAATCCCGATAACCCACTTGCCGGTGGGCTTTTCGCCTACGGTTTTGACATTGCCGCCCAAATCCAGTGCGAAGCTCGTCAAGCCGTAGCTTTCCGCCACTTCTGCGGCGCAGTCAGCCGCATAGCCCTTCGCAATAGCGCCGACGTCGATTGACATATCGGGGTCGGTTAGCGTAACGGTGTCACCGTCAATGATTAGATTTGAAATATCGCAGTGATTTGCGGCTTCTTGGAGCTCGCTGTCGTCGGGGAGAATCCCCGTCTCCCGGGCGTCGTGCCAGAGACTTAAGACAGACCCCATCGCGATATTCAGCTTCCCGCCCGAGAGGTCATAGAAAAGCACGCCGATGTCGAGGAGCTCGAGTATATCTTTGTCGGCGTTCTCAAGAATCTTGTTGTCGTTCAGCTCTTTCAGAGACCCCTTCCCCGCCGTCGTAGATATCAAAAAGGCTGTCTAATCTCGAGAGCTCGGCATAGACGGCAGTTGATACCGCCTCGAATTCTTCATCCGAAGAGCAATAGGCAGTAAAAGTGTAGTCGGTGTCGAATAAATCCGTATAGACGGACTCATAGCGGGATAGCGAGCTCCCGCAACCGGTGAACGGGAGCAGGAGCAGGAGTGCCAATAAGATGGTTACGAGTTTTCTCATAATTTCACGATAATCTTCGCCGGGCATTTCTCGGCGCACCTGCCGCAACCGATGCACTTCGAGTGATCTATGTGCGCAAGGTTGTTCTCAACGGTAATGGCGCCGGAGTCGCAGACCCTCTGGCACAGCCCGCAACCGATGCACCCGACCGGGCAGACCGACTTCACGTCCTTGCCCTTCGCATGGGACGAGCACTTGACCATGTACTTGGCGCTGTAGGGAATGAGCTCGATAAGATGCGCCGGGCAGGCGTTGACACAGCTCCCGCACCCCTGGCAGGATTCCCGGTCGATGACTGCGACGCCGTCGATGATTTTGATGCCGCCCTCGGGGCAGACGTCCTGACAGGAGCCGAACCCACAGCAACTGAACCCACAGCCCTTCGGACCGTGCTTCGGCGCCATGTAGCAGATGCGGCAGTCGTGCTCGTCGAAATAGTCATAGAGCATCGTAGATGAAGAGTTCGTGCCGGCACACTTGACATAGGCGACCATTCTTTCGCCCTGGGAGAGGCTCAAGCCCAGTATTTCGCCGATTTTTATTTTGTCGGAGGCATTGCAGAGGGTCGGTTCCGCAGTGCCTTCCGCAACTGCTTTCGCATATGAATCACAGCCCGCATAGCCGCAGGCTCCGCAGTTCGAGCCGGCAAGGCATTCGCGAATCTGCGCCTCTTTCGGGTCGATTTCTACTTTGAATTTCTGCGAGAGAAATCCGAGCGCGACGCCCACGATGATACTTATGACGACGATGACCGCCGCCGCAATAATGATTTCCGTTATCATGCGCTCACCTCACATTGTTCCCGAGAAGCCGACGAACGCTATCGCCATGAGCCCGGCTGTAACGAGCACAATCGGCATGCCCTGAAACGCTTCCGGCACGTCGTTGTCCTCGATTCGCTCTCTGATTCCCGACATGATGACGATTGCAATCAAAAATCCTATAGCCGTTCCGACCGAGTAAATCATGGTTTCCGCGAAGCCGTAGCCATTGTTGGCGGAATCAATCGCAACGCCCAAGACCGAGCAGTTTGTCGTAATTAAGGGCAGATACACGCCGAGGGACTTATAGAGCGACGGCATTTTCTTCTTGAGGATTATCTCAACAGATTGCACCAATCCCGCAATTATCAGGATAAATACAATCGTCCTAAGATAGGAATATTTTTCTCCCAATATGTAGATATTTATGAAGTAGGTAATGCAGGACGAGACGGTGATGACGGCGATTACAGCCGTTCCCATGCCGACGGCGGTCGAGGTCTTCCTTGAGACGCCGAGGAACGGGCAGAGTCCCAAAAACCGGCTCAGGACGACGTTATTGACAAGCGCCGCCGAGATGATGCCCACTACTAAGGTGGTCAGAGCACTCATTTTCCGTCACCCCCTTCGGTAATTTCTGTTCTGAAGGCGCAAGCGGCTCCACAACCGGCACAGTTGCCGGTGCAGGAGCTCTTCGAGCCCTTCTTATTTGTAGCGCTTGGTGCGCCTAATTTATTCTGCAAAGCCGTCAGGACCGCCAGAACAAAGAACGCTCCGGGTGCCATAATCATGATTGAAATCGGTTCGAACGAGTCGGGCATGATGTTGAAGCCAAACAGCGTCCCCGCCCCGAGAGCTCTCTAATAGCGCCGATTATGGTTAAGGCAAGCGTGAACCCCAAGCCCATGCCGAGCCCGTCAAAGAAGGAAGCGACGGGAGGATTCTTCGAGGCGTAGCTCTCGGCTCTGCCCATGATAATGCAGTTTACGACGATGAGCGGGATATAGAGCCCGAGGGAAGCATAAAGGCTTCTGACGTACGCTTGCATGAGAAGCTCAACGATGGTTACGAACGAGGCGATTACGACTATGTAGGCGGGCATTCTGACGCTGTCGGGGATGAATTTCCGAAGAAGCGAAATTATCAGGTTCGAGAGCATCAGTACAAAGCAGGTCGAAAGCCCCATGCCGAGCCCGTTCATTGCGCTCGTCGTGACGGCGAGGGTCGGGCACATTCCGAGCATTAAAACAAGCGTCGGGTTCTCCTTTATGATGCCGTTATAGAGCCGTTCAAGTGCTGTTTTCATGAGTTTCCGCCTCCTTCACCGTAGCCGAAATATTCCTCGGCAAAATCAAGTGCCGCATTCACGGCGTTTGTGATAGCCCGGGTGGTCTTCGTGGCGCCCGAGATGGCGTCGATTTCGTTCGAGGCTGTCGCGCCGGTTTTCGTGTAGACGACCTCGCCGCTCTTGCCGATATACTGAGAAATCCATTCCTCGTTCTGGCAGTTGGCGCCGAGCCCCGAGGTCTCACTCATCGACGTTACGACGATGCCTGTTATAGTGCCTGTAGTGTCTATGCCGATTGTTATGTCGATGTCCCTGCCGTAGCCTTTATGAGATGTGACGGAGAGTACTGTTCCGATTTCGTTGCCGGATGCGTCATAGGCATAAAGAGCAGTGTTGAGGGTATTGTCTTCACCGAAGGCGTCCGTTTCGGGGCTTTCAACTTCGACAAAATCCGACGCTTCGGACATTACCGCCGAGTAGGAATCGGTGAGCTCCTTTGCCTCGGCTTCCGCAATCGTGTCCTTCGTGAGCTGATACACAACCGAGAGGAGCACGCCCGCAACGAGAGTTATCGCAAGAAGCTTCAGGGTGTCAATGACTATCTTTTTCATTTCGCCGTCTCCTTTCTCACTCCGAAAGGCTTCGGCTTGGTGGCTTTTTCAAGAAGCGGGGTCAGGAGGTTCGCAATTATAATCGCATAGGACATGCCCTCGGTCGAGCCGCCAAAGCATCTGATAAACGCCACGAGCAGTCCTATCACGATTGCATATATCACCTGTCCCCACTTGGTGACGGGGGCTGTGACATAGTCGGTCGCCATGAATACGGCGCCGAAGAGGAGTCCTCCCGCAAGAAGCTGAGTTGTCATGAAGCCCATGTTTACATCGAGCCCCGCCATGTTCCCAAATATTACTAAGAACAATGCCGCCGAGCCGACGGTGCAAAGGGTGATTCGGGGGCTGATTACACGCTTGATTACGAGATACAGGAATCCGACCAGAATCGCTATGACCGAGGTCTCGCCGATGGTTCCGACGTGGTTGCCGAGAAGAAGCGAGCTTATGCTTGTCGCTTCGCCCGAGGCAAGAGCCGTCAGCGGCGTTGCGCTTGAGACGCCGTCGAGCGCGGGGTATGAGGTCATTATTGATGGGAATGAGATCAAGAGGAAGCATCTTGCGGCGCAGGCAGGGTTCATGAAGTTCTGCCCCAAGCCGCCGTAGAGCATCTTTACAACGATGATTGCAAACGCTCCGCCCAAGATTGGGAGCCAGATGGGAGCCGTTGAATATAAGTTGCACGCCAAGATAAGCCCCGTAACAACCGCCGAGCAATCCCCGATAGTATTCGGCTTGTGCATCAGCTTGTCATATAAGAACTCGCACAGGACGCAGGAGCCGACCGAAAGGGCGACCACCAAAGCCGCACGCCAGCCGCCGTAGTAGATGCCGATTATGATTGACGGAATCAGGGCGATTGCCACGTCGAGCATCACCGAGCGGGTGGTGTCTTTTGCCCGAACGTGGGGCGAAATTGACATATTCAGCTTCATTTTTTCGCCTTCTTTCTGGCAAGAACTTCGCGCTTTCCTGCCGTGATTGATTGGGAGAGCCGACGCTTTGCGGGGCAAGCATAGGTGCAGGAGCCACAGCTTATGCACTCGAGCCCGCCAAGCTTCTCGAACTCTTCGTAGCGCCGTTTATCCGCCAAATCCTTGAGCTTAAGCGGCATCAGGTTCTCGGGGCAGGCGTCCATACATCTGCCGCATCTGATGCACGCTGTCGCTTCGAGATTCTTGACCTCGTCGTGTGTGAGACACAAAATACATGAAGTTGTCTTCGTGACGGGAACATCCAGATCTATTATCGACGCGCCCATCATCGGTCCGCCGAAGATTATCTTTTCGAGGTCTTGCTTGAATCCTCCCGCCGCCTCGACCAGTTCACGGGCACAGATGCCAATCGGGACCTCGAAATTGGAGGGGTTCTCGATTGCGTCGCCGGTGACGGTGACCACTCTTGTGAGTAAGGGAGTGCGGTTACACACTGCATCCGCAGTAGCCATTATCGTTGAAAGATTTATGACGACACAACCGGCATCCGCCGGGAGCATCTTCGAATTAATCTGCCGACCCGTGACGGCTTCTATTATCAGTCGCTCGCCGCCTTGGGGATATTTCGTCTTTAGCGGCTGGACTATCATTCTTTCGCTTCCCTCGGTTGCCTCGGCGAGGGCTTCTATGGCAAGAGGCTTGTTGTTCTCGACCGCAAAGACGCCCTTGGCGTTGTCGAAGAGCCGAAGTACTGCTTTGAGCCCGAGAACGGCTTTCTCGGTGCGTTCTATCATCAGCCGATAGTCGCAGGTTATGTAGGGCTCGCACTCGGCGCAGTTGATTATGACATAATCAATCTTCGTGTCGTCCTTGACGGCAAGCTTGACCGAAAGCGGGAACCCAGCGCCGCCCATTCCGACGAGTCCCGCCGAACGGATAGCCTCGCGAATCTCTTCTTTTGTGAGCTTCTCATAGTCCCTCGGCTCGCCCAAGCCCTCGACCGATTCATACTCGTAATCGTTCTCGATGGTGATGGCGGTCACGTCGTCGCCGGACGAAGTGGGAACCGGCTTTATCGCCTTGACAGTTCCCGACACCGACGAGCATATGTCCGAAGACACAAATGACGGAGCCTTGCCGATGGTCTCGCCGACAAGAACCCTATCCCCCACGGCGACGCAGGGCACAGCTGGTGCGCCGATATGCTGGCTCATAAGATATGAAATTTCGCCCTTCGGGGAGAGCATTTCGATGGCTGAATCCATGGACATCTCTTTGTTCCCCTTCGGATGCACCCCGCCCCGGAAGCTCCTGACACGATTTGCGAGCATAATAAACACCTCTTCTTTGGTTTGTTGAAGGTTATACTATATTGTAATATCACAGAACCTACAAAAAAGCAATATTGACATTGCAACTCTTTCGGGGTATACTTATGATGTATATTTGTATGCACATCTGAAGATTGAAAGGAGCCATCGCAATGGCATTTTTAGATAAAATTTTCGGTTCGTATTCTGATAAGGAATTGAAGAAAATCGAGCCTATAAAACAAAAAGTATTGGACCTCGAGGACAAGTACAAGGCGTTTTCGGATGAAGATTTGAGGGGTGAGACCGACAGATTTAAGGCGGAACTCAAGAACGGCAAGACCTTGGACGATATCATGGCGGAGGCTCTGGCGGTCTGCCGTGAAGCGGCGGCGAGAGTTCTCGGCAAGCGCGCCTTCCCCGTCCAGATTGTCGGCGCGATAGTTCTGCATCAGGGGCGTATCGCCGAGATGAAGACCGGTGAAGGAAAAACCCTCACGGCTTGCCTTGCATCGTATCTTAATGCCCTCACAGGAGAGGGAGTGCACGTTGTAACCGTAAACGACTACCTTGCGAAATTCCAGTCGGAGGAAATGGGAAGAGTCTACAGATTTTTGGGGCTCACCATCGGCGTAATACTCCACTCGATGAACGGCGACGAGCGCCGGGCGGCTTATGCCTGCGACATCACCTATGGCACCAACAACGAGTTCGGCTTCGACTACCTCCGTGACAACATGGTCATCTATAAGAAAAACCGGGTTCAGCGTGGGCACGCCTTTGCAATCGTCGATGAGGTCGACTCGATTCTCATAGATGAGGCGAGAACGCCGCTTATAATCTCCGGCAAGGGCGACCAGTCGACAGATATGTATCAGAGAGCCGACAGATTTGCAAAAACCCTCACAAAGAACGTCGTTGTCGAGGCCGAGAAGAAGGTCGATACCGACGAAGTCTATGACGGCGACTATATCGTCGACGAGAAGGCGGGCACGGCGACCCTCACCAAAAAGGGCACCGCAAAAGCCGAGGCTTATTTCGGCGTTGAAAACCTTTCCGATTCGGAAAACATCACCCTTCTTCACCACATAAATCAGGCTATCAAGGCGAACGGCGTCATGAAGAAGGACATAAACTATGTCGTCAAGGACGGCGAGGTCATCATCGTCGACGAGTTCACCGGACGACTTATGTACGGCAGGCGCTATAACGACGGCTTGCATCAGGCTATCGAGGCAAAGGAAGGAGTCAAAGTCGCCCACGAGTCGAAGACCGTTGCGACAATCACCTTCCAGAACTATTTCAGACTGTATAAAAAGCTCTCCGGCATGACGGGAACCGCCGCCACCGAAGAGGACGAATTCAAAGAAATCTATAAGCTGGACGTTGTCGTCATCCCGACGAACATGCCGATGATCCGTGTTGACCACCCGGACGTCGTCTATAAGACCGAGAAGGCAAAGTTCAACGCCGTCATCGACCAGGTTGTCGAATGCCACAAGAAGGGTCAGCCGGTCTTGGTCGGTACAATTTCGATTGAGAAGTCGGAGCTCCTCTCGAAGATGCTGAAACAGCGCGGCATCGAGCACGAGGTCCTGAACGCCAAGCACCACGAGCGTGAAGCCCAGATTGTAGCTCAGGCGGGACAGTTAGGCGCCGTTACGATTGCCACCAACATGGCGGGACGTGGTACCGACATCATGCTCGGCGGTAATGCCGAGTTTCTCGCGAAGGCTGAGCTCCGGAAGAACGAATACACCGAGGAAGAAATATACGAAATCACCGGCTTCAACGAGACGGATGACGAACGCATCGTTGAGGGCAGAAAGCTCTATCACGACTGCTACGAGAAGTTCTCGGCGGACATAAAAGAAAAGGCGAAAGAAGTCAAGGCGGCGGGCGGTCTCTTCATAATCGGTACGGAAAGACACGAATCAAGACGTATTGACAACCAGTTAAGAGGTCGTTCCGGTCGTCAGGGCGACGAGGGCGAGAGCAGATTTTATCTCTCGCTCGAGGACGATTTGATGCGTCTCTTCGGCGGCGACAGAATCACCGGTATGATGAACACCATGAACGTCGACGAGAACATGCCGATTGAGTCGAAGATGCTCTCGAACACTATCGAATCGGCGCAGAAGAAGGTCGAGGGCAGGAACTTCTCCATCCGTAAGAACGTCCTCAACTATGACGACGTAATGAACCAGCAGCGCGAAATCATCTATAAGGAGCGCTCACAGGTTCTTGAGGGCGAGGACATCCACGAAAATATCCTGAAGATGATTCGCGACTTCGTCTCGAACAGCGTCAACACCTATCTTGCCGGCGACGAGCAGGAGAACTGGAACTTTGCGGGACTCAGAGAGCACTTTGCGGGACTCTTCACCGTCCCGAACGACTTTAATTACACCGTAAACGAGCTTTCGGATTTGACCCGTGGGAAGGTCGCCGAAGAGGCAACTGAAGCCGCTTTGAAGGCTTATGACGACAAGGAAACGGAGCTCGGCAAGGAAATCCTCAGAGAATGCGAGAGAGTCGCGCTCCTGAAGGTCGTCGACACCAAGTGGATGCAACACATCGATGACATGGACGAGCTCAAGAAGGGCATCGCGCTCCGCTCCTACGGCAGTCACGACCCGGTTGTCGCCTATCGCATGGAGGGCTTCGACATGTTCGACGCGATGGTCGAGTCCATCTGCGAGGACACCGTCAGAATCCTCTATCATACGCACTTAAGAAAGGACGCCCCGCCACAGCGTGAGCAGGTCCTCAAAGCCGACCAACCCGGCGGCTCCTCCGACGGCTCCGTCTCGGCAACCCGCAAAGTCGGGAAGAAAATAGGCAGAAACGACCCCTGCCCCTGCGGAAGCGGGAAGAAATATAAGAAGTGTTGCGGGAGGGATTTGTAAAGACCTCAGTTCCTATTTGTAGGGGCGGATATTATCCGCCCGAAAAAAGACAACGGCACTACAACTTTTGCGTCAACCCATAAAAATTGCCGCCGTAAGGCGACGATTATAGGATATCTTCGTATTTTCTTTTGGCGTAGATTACCCGATAGACTTTGATTTCCTTGTTTTTGTGGTCTGCACGGTAGAAAATCAGGTATTTCTTTACTTGTAGCCTCCTGAAATCGGGTCTGTTGACGCGTTCACTGTTGACTAAAGGACACATTTCGGGGTTATATCTCACCAAGTCGAGGGCATCGTATATATCCTGGATAAGATTAGCGGCAGCCGACGGGTTTTCAAGAATCCTTGAGATATATTCGAATGTCTCTTCCAGATTCCGAGCCGCACTTGGCAGAATTTTTAACGAATATTTTTCAGGCACCGTATTTCTCCTTCATCGACGCGAAAAATTCATCTCCGTCAATCCAAGAAACACCATTTTCTTCTTCCATAATTGCTTCGTTAATTATCCCGGCAAGCTCAGCCTCTGCCAACTGTCGTTCGTAAAGATCTACGCTCATGAGAACCATGTCGCTATAACCGTTTTTGGTCACAATGATTGGCACATCGCTTTCCTTGCAGGTCTGCGAAATCTTTGCCGTGTTTTTGAGTTCATTTATCGGAATAACTTTAGGCAATGCCATGATTCATACCTCCATATCGGGATTATTATGGTCTTATTATACCATAATTCGCCCATAATTACAAGAGGAAAATTTATATTTTTGAGGAGCAAATTTATGCACACATCCTTCCATCCGGCGGACATTCTTCTGCCGAAAGAAAGTATTGACATGCCCAAGTGGGCGGTCGTGGCTTGCGACCAGTTTACCGGCGAGCCGGAGTATTGGGCGGAGACCGAGCGGATTGTCGGGGACAGCTCGTCGACCTTGCGACTCACTCTCCCGGAAATCTATCTCGGCAAGGCGGACACGGGCGACTGTATCGCGCAGATTAACTCTAATATCGAAAGCTATCTCTCCGCCGGGGTCTATCGCGAGCTCAAGAACGCTATGGTCTATGTCCGTCGGATTCAGTCGGACGGGAAGCTCCGCGAGGGCATCGTCGGTGCCGTCGATTTGGAGATGTACGACTACAGAGCGGGCTCCAAGTCGCAGATTCGGGCGACCGAGGCGACCGTCGCCGAGCGGATTCCTCCGAGGCTCAAAATCCGCGAGAATGCCGCCATCGAGCTCCCGCATATAATGATTCTGATTGACGACCCCGAAAAAACGGTCATCGAGCCGCTTGGCGGTCTGATTTCCGAGTTCACTAAGCTCTATGATTTCGAGCTGATGCAAGGCGGCGGGAGCATCGAGGGGTATCTTCTTAAAGATAAAGAGATTTCGGCGGTGGATTCGGCTCTCGGCGAGCTCTCGAAAAAGTGCGAGCTTCTGTTTGCGATGGGCGACGGGAACCATTCTCTGGCGACTGCGAAGGAGCATTACGAGCGCCTGAAGCGCGAAAATCCCGATGTCGACATGTCGAACCACCCGGCGCGCTATGCCCTCTGCGAGATTGTCAACCTCCACTCCCCCGCCCTCGAGTTCGAGGCGATTCACCGAATCGTGATGGGCGTCAACCCGAAGCACTTGCTCGAAAAAATGCAGGAGAAGCTCGGTACAGGCACCGACGGCGAAGGTCAGAAAATCACTGTCGTCATAGGCGAGACCGAGCAGGTCCTAACCATACATAACCCACTTTCGAAGCTTGCTGTCGGAAGCCTCCAGACCTTCCTCGACGATTATCTCAGGGAGTTCGGCGGCGAAATCGACTATATCCACGGCGAAGAGGTGCTTCGGACTCTCGCGAGGTCCGAGAATTCCGTCGGATTTATCTTGGAGCCGATGGATAAGGCTGACCTCTTCCCCGCCGTCATCCAAGACGGCGCACTCCCGAGAAAGACCTTCTCCATGGGGCATGCGGAGGATAAGAGATATTATTTAGAGGCGAGGAGAATTCAGGCTTGATCTACACAATCACCGCACCGATTTATATCGTCTTCTTTGCCACCGACCTGAAAACGGGGCGGTTTATCCGGAAGATGACCCGGCACCGCTTCAACCACGCGGCGATTTCGCTTGACGGGATGAAGACGTTCTATTCCTTCTCGAGGCTCTACATAGACCACCCGATGATCGGCGGACTCGTCTGCGAGTCCCCGAAAAGGTACCTGATGACCGGCAGGACGGTCGTCAGGGCGTACAGAGTCGACGTCAATCTTGAGACCTACGGCGTCATCAAATCGCATATTGAAAACATGCTCGCCTCGCGGGACGACTATGTCTATAACTTCCTCTCCTGTGGAACTTATATGCTCGGGCGGCGTTTCCGTCGCGAGAAGGCATTCACCTGTGTGGAGTTCGTTCGGGACACCCTCGTTTCAGGTGGGGTTCTGTTTGATGACAGGCACCACCGCGTCGGCGTGGACAGTCTCGAAAACGAGCTCTCCGCCTGCGGCTATGAGATGAGCGAAGGCACCGCCCTTGAACTCCTCAAGCGCACCCCATGGGGCGACGACCCCTACCTTGACGACTGCGGCGGCAGAATCGCGGTTATGAGGGAAGCGAGCAGGAGATTATACAGGATGGTCAGATATTAGTGTAGGGGCGGATATTATCCGCCCGCATAAAGATTGCTCACTTTTTCAAGAAAGGACCCGAAATGCTCAAACGCACCTTTGAAATTCTTCGCATTGTGTTTACCATCGCCCTTGTGGTGGTGGCTTGCGTTTATGCGGGGATTAAGCTTATGAAAATCCAGATTGTCGACGGCGAGATGTATCTTTCCATGTCGAAGTCCTCGACCTCCGCCGAGAAGACGGTCTATGCCGCCCGTGGCGAGATTGTCGACCGCAACGGCGTTGAGCTCGTCGAGAACGAGGTCGCCTATAACGTCATTGTCGAGTATTCTTTCTTCCCCTCGGATTACGAAACCCAGAACGAGATTATTCTTCGGGTCGCGAGGATTCTCGAGGAGGACGGGCTCGAGTGGATTGACGAGACGCCGATTACTTTCTCTGCGCCGTATGAATTCACGGACGACGCATCCGAATCCGAAATCTCGAAGATAAAGGACGAACTGCGCTTAAACAGCTACGCCACTGCCGAGAACTGCATCGACAGGCTGATTGAAAACTACGAAATTTCGGACGAATACACGGACGAAGAGAAGCGCATTATCGCCGGCGTCCGCTACATGATGCTCATCGGGGACTTCTCAACCTCGATTGACTATACCTTCGCGACCGATATTCCGATTGAAACGGTCTCGAAGCTTCGCGAGCTCTCGGGCGAGCTTGACGGAATCGACATCCTTGAAAGCTACGAACGGGTTTACACCCTCGGGGACGTCGCGCCGCACATCGTCGGCTATGTCGGTCCCGTCTATGCCGAGGAGTATGAAGAGCTCAAGTCGGAGGGCTATCTCATCAGCGACACCATCGGCAAGAGCGGCATCGAAAAAGCCCTTGAAAGCGTCCTCCGCGGCACCAACGGCACGAACATCGTGACGGTCGACAGCGACGGAAACATCGAGGAATCGGTCTCCGAGGAGGTCGAGCCCGGGAACACCGTCATGCTCACGATTGATTCTGAACTCCAGCAGGCTTGCCAGGAAATCCTTGACAACCACATAAGCTATCTGAGGGACGGAATCTTGACGAAAACCGACTCCTCGACCAATCAGGAGCTCGATTTCTCCGACTGCGAGGCGGGAGCCATCGTCGTCCTTGACGTGAAGACCGGCGCTGTCCTTGCGGCGGTGACCTCGCCGTCATACGATATAAACGATTTGCTTGAAGACTACAATTCCGTTCTCAACGCCGACGGCTCGCCACTTTATAACCGTGCCTTCGACGGGCTCTATCGCCCCGGCTCGGTCATGAAGACGGTCACGGCGACTGCGGCACTGGCAGAAGGCATAATCGACACGGACACCACCTTCTACTGTGCCCGGCACTATACCTATCTCGACATCGTCGTCAACTGCACCGGCTCGCACGGGTCGATTAACGTTGTCACGGCGATTCAGAAGAGCTGCAACATCTTCTTCTATCAGGTCATTCAGGAGGTCGGGCTTGACCTCTTCCTCGAGTACGAGGCGGCTTACGGCTTGGGCGAGGACCCCGGGCTCGAAATAAGCGCGTCCTCGGGGTACCTTGCCTCCCCCGACACTTTCGCAGACTTGGGCTTGGACTGGACCTCGGGACAGCTTCTTCAGGCGGCAATCGGGCAGTCCGAAGTCGCCGTAACTCCCCTTCAGATGGCGGGAATCGCTCTTACGATTGCGAACGGCGGCGTGAGATACAGTCCCTATCTCGTCGATTCGATTTGGGACTACAACATGACCGAGTGTCTCGAGAAGACCGAGCCGGAGGTTGCGTATGTGATTGATGCGGACTATGACGAAGTTTTCGCCCCGATTATCGAGGGAATGATTCTTGCGGGCGAGAGCACCACCTCCTCGACCTACTACGCCTCGAACGAGACAAACGCATTCCTGGCGCAATTCTCGACCGACGCGCTTCCGGATAAGGTTGCAATAAAAACGGGAACTCCGCAGGCGTCGAACACCGCGACCCAGAACTCGACCGTCATCGGCTTCTACCCCGCCGACGACCCCGAAATCGCCTTCGCCGTGGTAATAGAAAACGGCGAGTATGCGAAATACACGGTTCGCAAGATTATTGAAGCATACTACGGTTGGACGACTGAGGAAGTCGAGCTTGAGAACGGCATGATGCAAAGTGTGATTGTGACGGACTGATTTTGTAGGGGCGGATATCATCCGCCCCTACATATTTTTTTATTTTCCCTCTTGACAAAGCGACGGATATGTTATATAATAGTGCCTGTAAAGTTTTGAGACTTTACTTCGAACACAAGATTTAGTATCTCTTTCGGAAAAGGACGGGTGATATTGTGGCTAAGGATCTTAAATACTCTGCGCTCCTTGATATTTACGGCGGCATGCTGACCGATAAGCAGCGCGAGATGATGGAGTTCTACTACAACGACGACCTTTCTTTGTCCGAAATCGCCGACAACTGCGGCATCTCCCGCCAGGGCGTCCGCGACGCCATCAAGAGAGGCGAGGATTCCCTCAACGAGCTCGAGGAAAATGTCGGCGTCACGAAAATGATGAAGGAATACTCTGAAAAGCTTGATTTCGTAACCGCCCAGTGCGACGAAATCATCCACGATTGCAAGACATACACCACAACGAAGAGCGTTATAGAAAAGTTAGAAAGAATTAAGACAGTGATTGGAGAATAAATGGCATTTGAGGGTTTGAGCGAAAAGCTGAACGGCGTTTTCAAGCGCCTTAAGTCGCACGGGCGGCTTACCGAGGCGGACGTCAAGGTCGCCATGAAGGAAATACGCATGGCTCTTCTGGAAGCCGATGTCAGCTACAAGGTCGTCAAGGACTTTGTCGCGAAGGTCTCCGAGAGATGCGTCGGCGCCGAGGTTCTTGAAAGCCTCACCCCTGCTCAGCAGGTTATAAAGATAGTAAATGAGGAGCTCATCGCCCTTATGGGTAGCTCCAATTCGAAAATAAACTTCCCGTCGAAGCCTCCGTGCGTCATCATGATGTGCGGTCTTCAGGGCTCAGGCAAGACCACCCACGCGGCAAAGCTCGCAAAGTACTTCAAGGGCATGGAAAAGCGTCCGATTCTTGTGGCGTGCGACATCTATCGTCCTGCCGCTATCGAGCAGTTAAAGATTGTCGGCGAGCAGGCGGGGGTTCCGGTCTTCGAAGAAGGTCAGATTGACCCGAGAAAGATTGTCAAGGATGCTTTGGCGCACGCCAGAGACCACGGCAACGACATCGTAATCATAGATACCGCAGGACGACTCCAGATTGACGAAGAGCTCATGGACGAGCTCGGAGACCTCAAAGAAATCGCACAGCCGAACGAGATTATCCTCGTCGTCGACGCGATGGTCGGACAGGAGGCCGTCAACGTCGCGAAGGCGTTCGACGAAAAGCTCTCAATCGACAGCGTAATCCTGACGAAGCTCGATTCCGACACCCGAGGAGGAGCGGCGCTCTCAGTACTCGCGGCGACCGGCAAGCCGATTAAGTTTGTCGGCACCGGCGAAAAGCTTGACGAGTTTGAGCCCTTCCACCCGGAGCGAATGGCTTCCCGAATCCTCGGCATGGGCGACGTTATGTCCCTCATCGAGAAGGCGCAGAACGCCGTCGACGAGAAAGAAGCCGAGAAGCTTGCCGACAAGATGTCGGAGGGCAAGTTCGACATGAACGATTTGCTCGATCAGATGCGGCAGATTGAGAAGATGGGCTCGATTAAATCCATCCTTCAGATGATGCCCGGCGGCAACAAGATTGACGAAAGTCAGATTGACGAGAAGCAGGTTCCGAGAACTGAGGCAATGATTCTTTCGATGACCCCCGAGGAGCGCGCAAAGCCGTCCATCATAAACCCGAAGCGGAAGCGCAGAATTGCGGCTGGAAGCGGCACCCGGGTTGAAGATGTCAACAGACTTCTCAAGCAATACGAGCAGATGAAGGACATGATGAAGAAATTCGGTCTCACCGGCTCCGGCAAGAACGGCAAGGGCAAACGCAAAAAGATGCCGAAGCTGCCGCCGGAGATGCGAGAGCTTATGAAATAGTCTATACCAACTTAAATAGAAATCCAACCATGGAGGTGAAATATATGGCAGTAAAAATCAGACTCAGAAGAATCGGTGCAAAGAAGGATCCTTTCTACAGAATCGTTGTTGCTGATTCGAGATACCCGAGAGACGGTAGATTCATCGAAGAGCTCGGCTATTACGATCCCACTGTCGAGCCGTCCGTTCTCAAGGTTGACGGCGAGAAGGCAAAGAAGTGGATTGCTACCGGCGCACAGCCTACCGATACCGTCAAGGCTCTCTTCAAGAAGAACGGTGTCATCTGAGAAAATTGTCCGATTTATCGCCGACCCGACGGTCGGTTCCGGCTTATCGGTGAATATGAGCGTCACCCATCATATTTTCCGATAGGTCGGTAGAAGAAATTATCTGAGGCAAGGGTGAACACAATGCTTGAAAAGGAGATTCAAATGGAGTTACTGCTCAAAACTATCGCGGCTGAACTTGTCGAGGACAAGGACGCTATCGTAGTAACCTGTGACGAGCCGAACGAAGACGGAATTATCGTCTACCATCTTCATGTCGCCCCCGACGACATGGGCAGAATCATCGGCAAAAAGGGAAGAATAGCCAAGGCTATTCGTACTCTCATGCGTGCCGGTGCCGCCAAGGTCAACGAGAAGGTCATGGTCGAAATAGATTAAGTCGCGAATGGGTGGCTTGTGAAAACTTGTCAACCCGAAATAGTAAGCAGCCTGTCGCTCTACGATATAGAAGTCGTGAGTTGAAGGCTGTTTTGACTAAATGGACGCAAATAGCAAAAAATTAGCGTCGGCAACAAAGAGGACTAACGAGATTATACTTGAAAGGAAACACTACATGAAAAAATATCTCGAAGTGGGGAAAATAGTAAACACGCACGGCGTCAGAGGAGACGTGAAGGTCATTCCGTGGTGCGACACGGCATCCTTCATCTGCAACTTCGAAACTCTTTACATCAAGAACGGTGAAACCGCCTTCAAGGTCATAAGAGCAAGGGTGCTCGGCAACATGGCAATACTTCGGTTCGAGGGAATAGACAACCCCAACAAGGCGGACGAGCTCCGGCAAACGGTTCTTTATATCGACCGCGACGATGCCCAGCTCGAAGAGGGCTCCTATTTCGTAGCCGATTTAATCGGTCTCGAGGTTTTCGACGAACAGGGAAAGTCTTACGGCAAAATCAAGGACGTTCTCAAGACAGGTGCAAACGATGTTTATGAGATAGAGGCTGAAAACTCGACTCTCTACTACATACCCGCAATTCCGAGCGTCGTTCTTAATACCGATATTGAGAACGGCAGAATGACTATTTACCCTATGGAGGGTCTTTTCGATGCGAATTGATATCGCAACCTTGTTCCCCGAGCTCTGTGAAACCTGGCTCGGGGCTTCCATTATCGGGCGAGCCCGCGAGGCGGGAGTTTTCGAGCTCCACTGCCACCAGATAAGGGACTATGCCGAAGGGAAGCACCAGCGTGTGGACGACACGCCCTACAGCGAGCGTCAGGGAATGCTGATGATGGCGGAGCCGATTTATCAGTGCTACAAAGCGGTCGCCGGCGACCGCAAGCCCTACGTCGTCTTCATGTCCCCGAAGGGGAAAATCCTGAATCAGGAGAAGTGCCTCGAGCTGTCGAAGAAATCCGACCTGTTCATCCTTTGTGGGCACTACGAAGGCGTCGACCAGAGGGTGCTCGACAAGATTGTCGACGAGGAAATCTCGATTGGCGACTTTGTCCTGACCGGCGGCGAGCTCCCGGCGGTCGTTCTTGTCGACGGAATCGCAAGAATGCTCGACGGAACCCTCGGCAAAGACGTCTCCCACGAGGACGAGAGCCTCTTCGATGGGCTCCTTGAATATCCCCAGTACACCCGCCCGGAAGTCTGGGAGGGAATGCCGGTGCCGGAGGTCTTACTCAGCGGTCACCGCGAGAACGTCCTCAAGTGGCGAAGATATAAGAAGCTCGAAGAAACCTACAAAAAACGCCCCGACCTTCTTGAAAAGGCGGAGCTTGATGACGTGGATAAGGCGAATTTGTCGGAGATAAGCGCAATACTTGATGAAAACCCGAAATGGATAAGTTCGCCGTAGGCGAACTTAGGAAGTTTGGCAAAGCCAAACTTCTCCGCCCCTATTTGTTGACACCGATTAAACTATATGATATAATACCTGTAGCAATCGGGGGCATGCGGGCACACTCCAGTCTGAAAAGAAGGGAGTGATGGCAAATGAGTATTACAGAAGTTTTATTACTTTTGGACATACTTCTGACGGCTGTATCCCTAGGTTATAAAATCGGTCATGACCGAAAGAAATAACCGCATCCCAGTGGTTTAGTCTAAGATAGCGGCTCTTCTCAAATACATTATGTTTTACGGAGACGCCCGGTTATCCGAACTGATCCTTCAGATGACACTGTCCCCTATTGCTATTTATTATAACCCGCAAAGATTATTTTGTCAATAGCTTTTCGGATTTTTATTCCGGCTCTTTAGCTGTTGGAATCCTCCCCATAATCTCCACCGCCTGCGAGGTCTGCCACATCTGGGCGGTAAGCATGACGGTGAAGCCTTCGCCGAAGTCGCAGGCAAAATCGTTTGGATTCTTCTTGGGGAGCCCGAAGCAACTCATTATGTTCATTATTATGCCGCCGTGGGTCACTACGACGGCGTTTTTGTAGCCGTTTTTCATGACGTCCTCGGCGAGAAACTGCATCCCCTCAATCGTTCTCATGATAACCTGACGGAGGCTTTCGCCGTTCGGCGGAGGGTTGTCGAGCCCACCCTTGAGGAACTGCTTGTAGTCCTCCCTGTTCATGAGGTCAACCGCCTTCTTGCCCTCGAAGTCGCCGAAATTCATCTCCCGGAACTCGGGGACGACCCGGGCATAGCCCTCGGGATAGAGGCATGCGGCGGTCGAGATGCAACGCTTGAGCGGGCTTACATAGACCTTGTCGGCGGGAGGATAGACCATCTTCTCGCGTTTTTCGAGGAGCTCTTTGCACCCTCTCTCGGAGATGGGCGACTCGGTGATGCCGATGTATTTCCCCTCTTCGTTCGCAACCGTAATTCCGTGGCGGATGAAATGTATTCTGTAGCCGACCATATTAAGATTCCTTTCGTCATTATATACAAATTTTAGGGTAAAATTTTGGTGAAAAAGCCGAAGCCCGAAGCCCTTTACAATCTGTAAAATTCGGTGTATAATATTCCCTACGTTGATGCCGGCGGCAAGACGTAGATTAGGGGCGATTCCATGAACGCAGATTTTGCCAGAATTATGGCACTTTTAAGAAAAGAAAAGAAGATTTCGCAGAAGCAGGCGGCGCAGGACCTCGGCATTTCCCAGGGTCTTCTTTCCCATTACGAAAAGGGCAAGCGCGAATGCGGGCTCGACTTCCTCGTGAAAGCCGCCGATTACTACGGCGTTTCCTGCGATTACCTTCTCGGGCGCTCCCCCGAGCCTCAGGGCAAGGTCATTTCCGTTGACGAGCTCCCCGGCGACGACCCCTCTCACAAGGAGAAGGTCACTCCCGGGACGATGATGATCGCCTTCAACAAAAAGCTGATTGTGAACTCGCTGAACGTGGTCTTTTCGCTCCTCGGGAAGTTCCGCTCGGCGACCGTTATAAAAGAGGTTTCCGGGTATCTGATGCTCGCGGTTTACAAGTGCTTCCGCTATATCTACTCATCGAATCCGAAAAACGACCAGAATTTCTTTATGGTGGATTGCACCGTCGCGAAGTCCGGCTGTGACGCCGCCATGAGTCTTGCCGAGGCGAAGCTCAACGCCGCGTTGAAGGGCGTTGTTACGACCGGCGAGGACGCCGTTTCGGAGGACACCGTCCCCGAAATCACGACCCAGACCCTTTCGGAAGAGTTCCCGCAATACTACTCCTCCACCGTCAACCTCATCAAGAACAGCGAGTCGAGAATTAAGGAGATCAGTGAATAACAGCACCGACCGATTGAAAAAATAAAAAAGCTGTTGACAAAACAGCGAGGATGGGATATAATAATAGCAAGAGGGACGTTACTGCTGTCACAGTACGAGCACAACCTCGAAAACGAAATAGTTTGCAGATTGGTCGTTACCGCTAAGCTAGGTAGCGGCTATTTCTATTATATCACACGGCTTGACTGCTGTCAATGTTTTTTGACTAAATAAGCTCTTAATACGTCTTGACATTTCCAAAATATCGGAGAATAGTTATATCCAAAACTTTACTATTACTTAACCTCAAAGGGGTGTTTGTTTTGGATAAGATTAAAAATCTGTGGCTACGGTTTGTCGGATTCTGTCGCGGGAACGGCGTGGAGCTTCGGGCGAAGGTCTATTTTGTCGACGCCTTGGGCGCGATGGCGCAGGGGCTTTTCTGCTCGCTTTTGATTGGCACGATTTTGGATACTCTCGGCTCTCAGCTCGGAATAGGCGCTCTCACGGCGACGGTCTTCACCCTGAACGACGTCGGCTATACCGTCGGAAAGTGCTGTTCGCTTCTGGCGGGTCCCGCGATGGCGATCGCTATCGGAAATTCGCTGAAAGCGCCGCCCTTGGTGCTCTACTCGCTCATTCCCGTCGGCTTTGCGACCAATCAGATCGGCGGTGCGGGAGGACCACTCGCCGTATTCGTCACGGCTTGCATCGCTTGCGAAATCGGAAAGCTCGTCTCGAAGAAGACAAAAATCGACATTCTCGTCACTCCGCTCGTGACGGTTCTTGTGGGAGTCGGCTTGGCGGCGCTCGTTGCGGCACCGATCGGAACGGCGGCAAGCGCAGTCGGCAACCTCATTATGTGGGCGACCGAGCAGCAGCCGTTCGTAATGGGCATCGTCGTCTCGGTTGTCGTCGGAATCTGCCTGACGCTCCCGATATCCTCGGCGGCAATCTGTGCGGCGCTTTCGCTCACCGGTCTTGCCGGAGGAACGGCGGTTGCGGGATGCTGTGCGAACATGGTCGGCTTCGCGGTGCTCTCCTTTAAGGAAAACCGTTGGGGTGGGCTCGTCAGCCAAGGCTTGGGCACAAGCATGCTCCAGATGGGTAACATCATCAAGAACCCGAGAATCTGGATTCCCCCGATAGTCGCCAGTGCGATTACGGGACCGATTGCGACCTGCGTTTTCGGGCTCACGATGAACGGCGCACCCGTCAACAGCGGCATGGGCACCTGCGGTCTCTGCGGGCTCATCGGCGTCTGGACAGGCTGGGTCTCCCCGAGCGACGCCACAATCGCAAACGGCGCCACGGCAATCACCCCGACCGCCTTCGACTGGGTCGGACTGTTCTTAGTCTGCATCGTCCTCCCGGCGGTAATCTGCTGGGCAATGGGACTGCTTCTTCGGAAGATTGGTTGGATCAAAGAGGGCGATCTCAAGCTTGACTGATTCTCCCGAAAAATCGTTGGTCAACTTCACCAAAAAGCGAAATTGCCGACCCTTTTGAAACGGGCATAAAGCAGAAAATCAAGCCAAAATGAAGTTTTGGTGATATTTATCCGTTGACTTTCGGAAATGAAATTTGTATACTGATAACGTAGCATATAAGAGATGCTATAGCTTCCTTGGCGGAGCTCCGCATTGAAAAAGTTGCGGTCAAAAGGCTTTGTCTATATTTGAAATGGAGAGTTATCTATATGTTCGTAAAAGATGTTGTTGTTAAGAATCAGGTTGGTCTTCACGCCCGTCCTGCCACCTTCTTCATCCAGAAGGCTAACGAGTTCAAGTCGTCCATCTGGGTTGAAAAGGAAGAGCGCAGGGTCAACGGCAAGAGCTTGCTCGGCGTGCTTTCCCTCGGTATAATCAGCGGCACGTCAATAAGAATAATTGCCGATGGCGTTGACGAGGAAGAGGCAGTCGCCGGTCTCGTAGAGCTTGTTGAAAGCGATTTCGCTGAAGAGGCAAGATAACATGATCAAAAAGCAACCCCGTCATCTACTTGGCGGGGTGTTTTTTCTGAAAAATTATCGTTGACCTGTAAAAACATGTTGACAAATTTACTTGTATTGGGTATAATATAAGTGAACCTGATGGTTCAAATGTCTGTTGGTACTCGATATCCAACTGAAACAAGGTCGAGCGCAAATGTGTACCGGTACTCGATATCCCGGTATAAACAAGGTCGAGTTCAAATTTTTTGGCTGTTGGACTTTTCCGACAGCCTTTTGTTTTTTGGAGGTCAAAATGGTTGAAAATCCAATCGCCGGCGGCTTCTATTTCATATCCGACAAGTTCTATTCGGATTTTCCCGACCCGTTTCTTATGCCGAATAAACCGGACGAAGATGGGCAGGCACACGACCGTCCTTGCTACTATGCTTATCTTGACGCAAAAACCGGTCTTTACTGGGTTATCCCCATAAGCTCGAAGGTTGAAAAGTATCAGAAAATCGCAGAGCGCAAGACCAAAAAGTATGGCAGATGCGATACTATTTTATTTGGCAATGTTCTGGGACGAAAAAGCGCCTTTCTTATTCAGAATATGTTTCCGACAACAGAGGAATACTTTGAGAGCCAGTATGTCAACTCGAAGGACGGCGTGCCCGTAAGAGTTGACGGAGCTTTTGAGAAAGAAATTAAAAAATCCGCTCAGAGGGTCATAGTACTCGTACATAACGGTCGGAAGGGGCTCGTTTTTCCGGATGTTTTGAAAATCGAGAAAAAGTTGATTGAATATAAAGAAGAAACAACCGCTCAGGAGGCAATTCCCATGCAAAAAATCGCAAGTTTTCAGGTCGACCACCGCAGGTTCGGGGTCGGGCTTTACATCTCCCGCATCGACGGGGACATCATCACCTATGACCTTCGGATGGTCAAGCCGAACGGCGGGCACTACGTCTCGAATCCGTCGCTCCACACCATCGAGCATCTGGTCGCCACATATGCCCACTCGTCCTTCATGGGCGACAAGGTAATTTATGCCGGACCGATGGGCTGTCGGACGGGGTTCTATCTTCTCCTGCGTGACGACGACAAGGAGGCGGCAATCCGCCTTGTCAGAGAATGCCTCGAGTTCGTCAGGGATTTCGAGGGAGAAATCCCCGGCGCGACAGAGCCTGAATGCGGAAACTATCTCGAGCACGACCTCGAATCCGCCAAGAAGGACGTCCTGCCGCTCCTCGAAAGACTCGAGGGGTATACGATTGAGGATTTGAAATATCCGCAATAATAAAAAATAGCTGTTGACAAAATAACAGCTATGGGGTATAATAGATAGCAAGAGGGACGTTACTGCGGGAACAGTACGAACACAACCTCGAAAAACAATGTGTTTGCAGATTGGTCGTTACCGTTACGCTAGGTAGCGGCTATTTCTTTTTTAAGCATTGTCAACACAATTATTCGCTTCTCAATTAAATGCAGATGTCTTGACAAATCCCCAAAATCGGCTATAATATAAGGGCAGGGCTGAAGCCCCGGGGCTTTGATGCCCGAAATTTATGAGAGGAAGGAATCATCATGGACAAAAAACCGTATCTTATTACCACCGCTATTGCCTATACGTCTAAGAAGCCTCACATCGGCAACACTTACGATGCAGTATGCGCTGATGCTCTGGCGAGGTTCAAGCGAATGCAGGGATATGACGTTTTCTTCCTTACCGGAACGGACGAGCACGGTCAGAAGATTGAACAGCAGGCTATCTCCGAGGGAATCACCCCGAAGGAGCACGTTGACAAGGTCGCCGGCGAAGTAAAAGAGATTTACGACATGCTCGGCATCTCCTATAACCGTTTCATAAGAACCACCGACGAAGACCACGAAAGAAACGTCCAGAAGATTTTTAAGAAATTATACGACCAGGGCGACATTTATAAGAGCGAATATGAGGGCGAATACTGTGTCACATGCGAGAGCTTCTACACCGAAACTCAGCTTGTCGACGGCAAGTGCCCCGACTGCGGCGGCGAGGTCAGGAAAACAAAGGAAGAAGCCTATTTCTTCAGGCTTTCAAAATATCAGAAACAGCTCGAAGACCTCTTTGAGCAGAACCCCGAGTTTATCCAGCCGGTCTCAAGGCGCAAGGAAATGGTCAACAACTTCCTTAAGCCCGGGCTTCAGAACCTCTGTGTCACCCGCTCTTCGTTCAAGTGGGGAATTCCGGTCGATTTCGACCCGAAGCACGTCGTCTACGTCTGGATTGATGCGCTGACGAACTATATTTCGGGACTCGGCTATGACGTCGACAACCCGAGCGAGGATTATAAGAAATACTGGACGAATTGTACACATGTAATTGGTAAAGATATCTTAAGATTCCATTCGATTTACTGGATTGCCGAGCTGATGGCTCTGGGTCTCGAGCTCCCGAAGAAAATTTTTGCGCACCCGTGGCTCCTCTTCGGAACAGACAAGATGTCGAAATCGAAGGGCAACGTCATCTATGCCGACGACCTCGTGAAGCGCTTCGGCGTTGACGCGACGAGATACTATCTTCTCAGTGAGATGCCCTTCACCGCCGACGGCTCAATCTATTACGAAAACGTAATCGAGAGGTACAATACGGATCTTGCGAACAACATCGGCAACCTCGTCAACCGCACCGTCACGATGGTGAACAAGTACTTTGACGGTGTCGTAATCGCTCCTCATGACAAGACGGAGAACGATTTCGACCTGGAAGCTTGCGCCGTTCAGGCAAAGAAGAACATGGAGGAGCACTTCGAGTCCTTCCATATTGCAGATGCGGCTAATGATTTGATTACACTTGCACGCCGTGCAAACAAGTATATCGACGAAAACGAGCCCTGGAAGCTTGCGAAGACCGACGAGGGTAAGAAGCGTCTCGAAACCGTCATGTACGAGCTCATCGAGACCATCCGCTTCATCGGAGTTCTGGCGGCTCCCTTCATGCCGGAGACCTCGGAGAAGATTCTCTCGCAGATTGGTACCGATATAAATAGCTTGGAGACCCTTGACAGCTTCGGCGGCTACGTTGCCGGAAACAAGGTCGGTCAGGCGGTTCCGCTCTTTGCGAGAATCGACTCGGAGAAGGTGTTGAAAGAATTGAACGAAGAAAGAGAAAAGCTTCAGGAAGAGCTAGCTCACAAAGAAGAGGCTGAACCCGAAAAGATAGAATTGGCTCCCGAGATTACGATAGACGACTTCATGAAGACGGAGCTGAGAGCCGCAAAGGTCACTGACTGCGTAAAGCTCGAGAAGTCAAATAAGCTTCTGAAACTCACGCTCGACGACGGCATGGGCGGCAGGCAGGTCGTTTCCGGAATCGCCAAGTGGTACAAGCCGGAGGATTTGATTGGAAAGACGATTGTGGTCGTCGCGAACCTCAAGCCCGCCAAGCTCTGCGGAGAGATGAGCGAGGGAATGATAGTCTGCGCCGAAATGCCCGACGGCTCGGCGAAGGTGACGTTCCTCGACGATTCGGTTCCCGCCGGAGCGAGATTAAGATAGCCAGTTTCTCCTTCCCATATTTATTGAGGGGCGCCCTTTTGCGTTATCCGGCGCCCCTCTCCACCTCTGTCCGTAGCTCAGTGGATAGAGCAATACGCTCCGACCGTATGCGCGCAGGTTCGATTCCTGTCGGACAGACCAACCGCAAAATAAAAAGACCCATAGGGTCTTTTTATTTTGTATAAAATGTCTGCCTCGGTCCGGTATCCTGCATCAGGGTCGTTGGGTCTTTGAACTTCGTCAGATAAATAAACGTATCATACAAATCCCCTGCGCAGCCGCCGAAGTGGATGGCGAAGAGGAGAGCGACGGCAAGCTTCATTGTCGGGTCGGGAAGGGCTATCATCAGTGCGATAAACAGGATTGAGTAGACGGTGAAGGGTGCAAGAAGCGCTACCATCGCCGTTTTTCTGTAGACGAATATCTTCGGCACGCCGCAGTATGCGACCGTCAGGGTCAGCCCGAATGTGAGCTTCTCGCCGGTCATCAGCTTGTAGGCGATGCCGTGGGTGAGTTCGTGGAGAACCGTATAGACGATAAGCAAGCCGCAGAGGATGAGCAGGAACGTACTGTTGACGTGAATCTCCCCCATCCTCGAGATTATGACCGCGAGCGGCACAGCGATAACGACCATCAGCGCCATCGCAACAATATTCAGCCACAGGCTGAACTTGCCTTTGGTTGCGTCGATGACATATGCTTCTTTGTAGCCCTCGGGGAGGATTCTTTCAAAATTTTGACTTTTCATGTTGATTTCCTTTCTGTAGGGGCGGAGAAGTTTGGCTTTGCCAAACTTCCGCAGTTCGCTTGCGAACTGCTCTACATAACTCCTACCCTACCCAATTTCTTCGCTTCTCTCATATACACTTCTGTATTCACAAACCAGATTATGCACACAACAAGCGACGGCAGGAAGCCGGTGTCGAAGATCATCGCCGACAGGGCAAGAATCACGGCGAGGACGGTGCATACGGTGTTGGTGGTCTGATAGGCTTTGTAGGCGCACTGCCCGATCATCGCCTTTTCCGCCTCGTCACAGCTCGCGGGCCACTTTTTCTGGAACCGCATGTCGTAGACGGAGCCCTTCTTCTCGGGGTTCCGGGACTTGATGAGGTCGACCGACTTCTGCTGGAGAATAACTGCCTCCGCCATTACAGCGACAAATCCGATAATTGCAACCATCGTGAAGCTGCTGACATTCTCCATTCCGCCGGAGTAGGACGCCGCAATCAGGAAGAAAGAGATTATGAGAGCGGCGCTCGTCGCGTGGATGACGCCCGAGAGCTTACTGTCTGCTTTTTCGTAGACCTCCTCGTCCTCGCCGTCCCAGCCCCGAAGAATCTTCTTTGCGCTCCTGTACTCATAAACGCAGATGAGCGGGATGACTATCGCAAGCGTAATCATCAGGCAGGGCGCCATGTACTTCCCGAAAAGCGCTCCGAGCTCCCCTATCCTGTCCGAATGGTCGACGAACACGGACGCGAGCCCGAGCACGAATCCGACCACCGCTGATAGGACGATTATCCCGATGAACATCGGCAGAGCCTTCTTATTATCCTTTTTGATTTCATTATCATCATTTTCCACTTTCTGAATCCTCCTGCAAATAAAATATTTCATCGACGGAGCAGTCGCAGACCTTGGCAATCGTCAGCGCCAGCGTCACGGATGGGGAATAGTCGCCGCGCTCGATAAGGCTTATCGTCTGCCTCGACACGCCGCAGAGCCGCCCCATCTCCTGCTGATTGACCCCAAGCGCCGCCCGCTTCTCCTTGAGATGATTTTTCAGTATCGGCATATGCCTGCCTCCTTTGACAGATTTGGTTGTCAAAATGACAACTTTATTTGTCATTTCAGAGTATAACATAGACGGATATCTTTGTCAAGAGGGGAAATAAAAATTTTTGGGATATATGTAGGGGCGGATATTATCCGCCCGCTTTTCCCTACATGCTGTTTTTCGGGCGGATGGTATCCGCCCCTACAATTTGTTCCCCATCGTCTCCCCCTCAATCAACCCATTCCACAGTCTATAATACAGCTCTTGGTGGGATAGCAATTCCTCATGCGTTCCCTCTTCCTCGATGCCATCTGAACCGAGGACGATTATGCGGTCTGCGTTTTTGATGGTGGTGAGCCTGTGGGCAATCGTCAGGGTGGTTCTGCCTTCGGCAAGAAGGTCGAGGCTCCGTCCTACGAGAACTTCGCTCTCGTTGTCGAGTGCGCTTGTCGCCTCATCTAATAGCAAAATCGGCGGATTCTTGAGAAAGACTCTTGCAATCGAAATCCTCTGCTTCTGTCCGCCCGAAAGCTTCACGCCCCGCTCGCCGACATAGGTGTCGTAGCCGTCCTTGAGCTCACTTATGAAGCTGTCTGCACCGGCAAGCTTCGCTGCCCGGATGATATCTTCACGGGAAGCGCCAAAGTCCCCATAAGCGATATTTTCGGCGACCGTTCCGCTGAAGAGATAGACGTCCTGCTGAACGACGCCGACGGAGGTGCGAAGGCTCTTGAGCGTCACGTCGCGGATGTCCTGCCCGTCAATCGTGATTTCGCCATCGGTCACGTCGTAAAACCTCGGAATCAGGCTGACGAGGGTCGTCTTGCCGCCGCCCGAAGGTCCGACAAGCGCAAGCTTCTCGCCCGGGTTAATTCGAAAATTGACGTTGTGGAGAACCCTGTTGTGGTCGTCGGGGTACTCGAAGCTGACATTCTTAAACTCGATTTCGCCAGATTTCACCGCCAAATCTTTGGCGTCCGGCTTGTCGGCGATGTCGATCGGCGTGTCCATGATCTCAAGGAACCTCTCGATGCCGGTCATACCACGCTGGAACTGCTCGAGATAGTTGACGATTGTGCGGATTGTGGTGATAAGCGTGCCGACGTACATGACGTATGCGACGAGATCGCCGGCGTTGATTCTGCCGTTCACGAGGAAAAGTCCACCCGCAAGCAGAACGACGGTATACATAATTCCGTCGAAAAGACGGGTCGAGGTGTTTAAGGTAGCCTGAATGTAGTAGCTCTTTTTCTTGACCTGCTTGAACTCCTGATTATTGCGCTCGAAGCGTTCCTCTTCTTCATCCTCTGCCGCAAAAGTCTTGATGACCTGCTGACCGAGGAGGCTGTCCTCGATTGTGGAGTTGAGCTCGCCGACTTTCACGCGTTGCTTGTAGAATATCGCCTTGAGGTGCTTGTTGAGCGTGAAGCTTATGACAATCATCAGCGGCACGCAGGCAAAGATTATCGCCGTCAGTGCGACGCTCGTCCCGCAGAGGATGACGAAGGACGCAACAAGCTTGATAGCCGCGATGAAGAACTCCTCGGGGCAGTGGTGGGCGAATTCCGTGACGTCGAAGAGGTCATTCGTGATTCTGCCCATGATGGTGCCGACCTTTGTATTGGAATAGTAGGTCGAGCTTAAGCGTTGCAGATGCTTGAAGGCATCGGTGCGCATGTCCGTCTCGATATAGACGCCCATGATGTGCCCGGTCGACGCCATATAGAAGTTCGCCGCCGCGTCGATGATTCGCAGTACAACGTACACAAGAGCGAGCCTGAGAACGCTTTCGACGGTCAAGGCTATGCTTGAATCCACCGCCGCATTCGTCAGGTAGCTTATCATCTGCGGCAGAACGATGTCGCAAAGTGTCGTCAGCGCCGCGCAGAACAGGTCAAAGACCATCATCCATTTGTACTTGAGCAAGTACGGCAAAAACCGGCGAAGAATGTGGGGTTTTTGAGCAGATTCCATTTGATTTACTCCTTATGTTTAGGGAAAAAGTTCGCCTAATGGCGAACTTTCGAAGGTCGCATTAGCGACCTTCTTTATCTCTTCGGATCCCTCTTCCTGCACTGATAGAAATCGAGCTTTTCCTTGACGTTCTCGGGGATTTCTCTTCCTACGGGGCAGACGACGGCGTTTGCCATGCACTCGGCGAACTTCTGGATGAATTCGATATCTTTTACCATATTCTCGGGCTTGATGATGTCGATGGTGTCATAACGGTTATGGATAGTTGCGGTCGAGTTGCCGGAGTGACGGGCGAAGCTTACCGCCGGAACGCCCTTGTCGGCGAACGGGGTTGAGTCGCTCGAGTAGACGTCCTGCTTGACCTTCATGCTGACACCCGACTCGAGTGCCAAATACTCGATATAGCCGACGAGCTTCTCCTCGGTCGTGCAGCAGGCGAAGAATCTGCCCATGGTGCAACCGATCATGTCAAGGTTGATGCAGAGGTCGATTTTCTCGAGCTCGTCCTCGTGAGCCTCGCAATAAGCCTTCGAGCCGAAGAGCCCTCTCTCCTCGCTTCCGCACCATACGAAACGAAGATTGTTTCTATGCGGAGTCTTTGCGAAGTGCTCCGCCATCGCCATGATTCCGACAGAGCCTGACATGTTGTCATAAGCGCCCTTCGAGAGGATTACCGAGTCGTAGTGAGCGGTGAAGATGACGGTCCTGTCAGATTCGCCGGTGCCGGGGAGGTCGAGGACAACGTTTCTGCTCTCGCCCTCATACTCTGTCTGCTCGACGGAGATGGTCGCTTCCTTCGGGTCGCCCTTCATGAGCTTGACAGCATCCTTTGCATTGATATTTACGCCCAAAATCTTTCTGCCCTTTGAAACGAAAGAACGGAGCTCCTTCTTGTCGATGTCGTGGTCGGCATAGTGGACGTCGCCCGAATAGGTGATGAAGCCGACAGCACCGTTGTCGACGATGTCCTGATAGGTCCAGTAGCCCATGCCGCCGTCGGTCATGACGATTTTGCCCTTGATGGTCGAAAGGCTTGCCCTGTCAAGGTTCGGAAGATATGCAAACGGAGCGGTTACACTGCCGCTTCCGCACATGGCATAGCCGGTGCAGGGGATTTCCTTGCCGTCGATGGTGAGCGTTGCCGAATGTACGTCGCCGAACTCGCTCTTGAACGGCTCGATATGAGCGTCCCCGCCGAAAGCGGCGCACTTATCCTTGATATACTCGGCGCACTTAAGCTCCTCCGCCGAACCTCCGACACGGATATATTCCGTATCTCTGAACATTTTCATGATTTCACGTTTTGTCATTTTGGATGTCTCCTTTCATTTCTCCAATTATACACCCCGCCACTTGATTTTGCAACCCCAAGTATGCTATACTATTTTAAATTACAAAGAGGTGATTTGATGGAACTCAGAGATAAGGCTCTTGAGATAGTTGAGATTTTGGAGGAGATTTACCCCGGGGCGCAGTGTTCTCTTGAATACACGAAGCCTCATGAGCTCTTGATTGCGACGAGATTGTCGGCGCAGTGCACCGATAAGCGGGTCAACATGGTCACGGGTGCTTTGTTCGAGAGATTCCCGAGCGTCGAAGCCTTTGCCGAAGCCACCCCCCGAGGAGGTCGAGCCGTACATACGCTCCTGCGGGCTGTATCACACGAAAGCCCGGGATATCGTTGCTCTTGCGAAGGCGCTTATGGAGAACTACGGCGGCGAAGTCCCCGACACTCTTGAAGAACTGACGGCATTGCCCGGAGTTGGACGCAAGACCGCAAATCTGATTATGGGCGATGTTTATCACCAGCCCGCCGTCGTCACCGACACCCACTGCATAAGGATTTGCAAACGCCTCGGGCTCACGACCTCCGATAATCCTCTCAAAACCGAGATGGAGCTCCGGGAGATTCTCCCGATGGACCGGGCGAGCGACTTCTGTCACCGGCTCGTCAACTTCGGTCGCGACACCTGCACGGCAAGGAAGCCGAAATGCGAGAATTGCAAACTAAGAGATTTATGTGAGGAGAATGAATTATGAAACCATTAACCACCGTACTTTTCGACCTTGACGGGACGCTTCTGCCGATGGATCAGGATGTGTTCACGAAGTACTATTTCGGGCTTCTGGCGCGGAAGTTGGCGCCGTTGGGTTATGAGAAAGACAGCCTCATCGCCGCCATCTGGAAGGGCACGGGAGCAATGGTCAAAAACGACGGCTCGAAGCCGAACGAAGCGGCTTTCTGGGAGACCTTCACCAAGGTCACCCGTCCCGACGCTATGGACGACATGCCCGTTTTCGAGGACTTCTATAGAAACGACTTCCAGCAGGCGAAGGCGTCCTGCGGCTTCAACCCCGATGCGAAGAAGACCGTCGACGAAATCAAGGCTATGGGGCTCCGGGTCTCCCTTGCGACAAACCCGATTTTCCCCGCCATTGCGACCGAATCAAGAATCAGATGGGCGGGCTTCGAGCCCTCCGACTTCGAGAAGTACACGACCTACGAAAACTCGAGCTTCTGCAAGCCGAACCCGAAGTATTTCGAGGAGGTCTGCCGCTCCCTCAACGTCGATCCTTCCGAATGCCTCATGGTCGGCAACGACATGGACGAGGACACCCCGGCGGCGACCCTCGGCATGCGCGTTTTCATCCTGACCGACTGCCTTATCAACAAGTCAGACAAGCCGCTTGACGACTTCCCGTACGGAAGCTTCGCCGATTTGTCCGAATATATCAAAAAAATTTTTGAAAAAATTTTTGCCTGATGCAATAATTCCGCACTCTGATGTGTATTACAAGTAGAAAATACTATTTTGAGGAGGAATCACTATGAAAAAATTATTGGCAATCATACTGGTTGGACTTATGCTCATAAGCTGTCTTAGTCTGACAGTCTTCGCGGATGACGAGAAGGCTTCGCTCTCCTGCACGAACGGCGACGGCAAGGTCACCCTTTCGTGGGAGGACACCGACGACGAAAGCTACGATGTCTATTGGAAGCGTTACAGCTCGGACGAGTGGAAGCTTGCCGGGACGGTCACCGGGCACAAGGTCAATATTGTCGGGCTTCAGAACGGTGTTACCTATCAGTTCAAGGTCGAAATCGGCGGGGAGTTTTCGGAGACGGTGTACGGTTTTCCGTTCGTAGACCCATATCCGTATATTGCGGATGTTCTCAGCGAAATTGATTTTGAACAGCCCTACTCCGCAGCGGAGCTTGCGGAATCGGAGGAGTCATACGTCGTCGAGACGGACTCTACCGAGGAATGTCTGCAGGAAGTGTGGGGAATCATGCAGAACGAGAAGGACATCGAGGCTCTTCTTGAGATGTACTGCGCCCTCCCCGAAATCACCGAGCCGACCGACGAGAAAATCACCGGAAATAAAACCATGGGAATCACCTTCTACGTTGACGGAGTCGAGCACAGTCTCACCGTCGACGAGAACAACATTCTCAAATGGGACGGCGCCGAAGGATACTTCAAGTTCACCGACCCCGCCATCGACTACTTCACCGCTCTCGGAAACTTCGACCGGGGATATAGCGTGGATACCGATAACTGAAGCATGAAAACAAAAAAGAGCACCCTGATTTCAGGATGCTCTTTTATTCAAAAGTGCTTGCAATTTCTTTTGGCATCGTATATAATAAAAGTAGGGTAAACCCTACTTTTCCTACGAAGGAGGCTTTTATATGGGAAATCAGGCATTTGTCGATAATGCAAAGGTCATGTCCAAGGGGCAGGTTACAATTCCGAAGGACGTCCGGGAGGTTCTTGGTGTATCCAACGGCGACAGAGTAACGTTCATCGTCGAGGGTAACACCGTCAGGATGGTAAACTCTGCTGTCTATGCCATGCAGGTGCTTCAGGTTCAGATGCAGGGCGAAGCCGAAAAAGCCGGTCTCAATTCCGAGGAGGACATCCTCGCGCTCGTCAAAGAGGTCAGAAGCGAGGGAGAAGGATAAATGAAGGTTCTTATCGATACGAATATCCTCATTTCCGCCGCTCTGAATCCGAACGGCACGCCGTTCAAAGCCTATCTCAAGGCGGTGACCTATCCAAGCCACGGAATGGTCTGCGAGCAGAACATCGACGAGATGAGAAGAATCTATAATCGCAAGTTTCCGAAGAAGATTGCTGATTTTGAGCGGTTTCTGTCGATGGCACTAATGACCTTGGAGCTTGTTCCGATTCCCGAAGAGGAAGATTACGACGAGCAAAAGATTCGTGACGAAAACGACCGAACGATTCTGAGAGCGGCAATCAGAGCGGATGCCGACGTAATTCTGACAGGCGACAGGGACTTTTTGGAGTCCGGCATAAAAAATCCGAAAATCATGACTGCGGCTGAGTTTTTGGAATGGTAATCCCGCAAATTCAGTCAAAAAAGAGCACCCCATCTGGGATGCTCTCTTTTGATGTTGGTGACCCGTACGAGAATTGAACTCATATCTCCGCCGTGAAAGGGCGGTGTCTTAACCTTTTGACCAACGGGCCGGTGGTGGCTGTAACTGGATTTGAACCAGTGACACCCCGGGTATGAACCGAGTGCTCTAGCCAACTGAGCTATACAGCCACATTTGCGACTTGTATATTATAATAAAAAGTTTCGGGTTTGTCAATACCTAAAAACGAAAAAGTTTTGAATTTTGGTCACTATATTTTGAAGCTCCGCAAACTTTGCAACATTTCCCCCACAAAAACTCTTGACATAATGGGAATTCTATTATAAAATAAAAGAGTATGTGGGCTGTATTTTGCACGGATGCTCTTAAAACTGTGTTTGAGCATGCTCAGTATATGTAAACTTTGGCAGGGATGGAAGTTATCTTGCCTTTATTAATTTCATGAGTTCCCCCCTCGGATTTTGGGGAAGCTCTTTCTTAAAACGGAAGATGATTTGGCTATTTCGGACTTATTCGCAAGTGGAGCCCGGGTAGGAGTCTTCCGAATAAAATACTCAGAAAGGAGAGTTGTTAGTGACATTACCGGTTACGATCCTTTTATGTGTAGTTGCCCTTGCGATTGGTGCCGGCGTTAGCGGAGTTATAAGCTATCGCATGGGAATTGAACATAGAAAGAAAATCGCTGAAGCGCAGATTGGTTCTGCCGAAGAAGAAGCGAAAAGAATTGTGGAAGAAGCCGGCAAGCAGGCTGAATCCTTGAAGAAGGAAAAGCTTGTCGAAGCCAAGGACGAAATCTACAAGAACCGTATGGAAACCGAAAAGGAGCTGAAGGAGCGCCGCTCGGAAGTTACCAGACAGGAAAGACGCGTTCAGCAGAAGGAAGAAACCCTCGACAAGAAGATAGAAGCTGCCGAGAAGAAGGACGAAAACGTTCAGCGTAAGCTGAAGCAGGCGGAAGCAAAGCTTGCCGAGGCTGAAAAGGTAAAGGAAAGCCAGCTTGCTGAGCTTGAGAGAATCTCCGGCTTCACGACTGATCAGGCAAAGGAATATCTCTTGAAGTCGCTCGAGGACGATCTGGTCCACGAGAAGGCAGTCAAGATTGCAAACTACGAATCTCAGGCGAAGGAGGAATGCGAGGCAAAGGCAAGACAGCTTATTTCTCTGGCTATCTCCAGATGCGCCGCAGACCAGGTTTCCGAGTCCGCAGTTTCTGTTGTCCCGCTTCCGAACGAGGAGATGAAGGGACGAATCATAGGAAGAGAGGGACGGAATATCCGTGCTCTCGAACAGCTCACCGGCGTCGACCTTATCATCGACGACACACCGGAGGCTATCACCCTGTCCTGCTTCGACCCTGTCAGAAGGGAAGTTGCAAGGCTGTCGCTTGAAAAACTTATTCAGGATGGCAGAATCCATCCGACAAGGATTGAAGAATGTGTTGACAAGGCAAGACGTGAGGTTGAGCAGACCATCAAGTCCGAGGGCGAAAGAGCTGTCCTCGAGACGAATGTACACGGGCTTAACCACGAGCTTGTCAAGCTTATCGGAAGACTTCACTACAGAACGAGCTATCGTCAGAACGTTCTGAATCACTCTATAGAGGTTGCACACCTCGCCGGAATGATGGCGAGCGAACTCGGAGTCGACCCGACACTCGCAAGACGTGCGGGACTTCTCCACGACATAGGCAAGGCGTTGAGCCACAAAATCGAGGGCTCACACGTCCAGATCGGCGTCGATGTCTGCCGCAAGTATAAGGAGTCTCCCGAGGTTATCCACGCTATCGAGGCTCACCACGGCGACGTTGAGTGCCACTCGGTAATCGCGGCACTTGTTCAGGCGGCGGACGCTATCTCCGCGACAAGACCGGGAGCAAGAAACGAGAACTTCGAGAACTATATCAAGCGACTCGAGAAGCTTGAGGATATTTGCTCCTCTTATGACGGCGTTGAGAAGTCGTTTGCAATTCAGGCGGGCAGAGAAGTGCGGATAATGGTCTATCCCGACAAGGTCGACGACGACCAGATGGTCATCGTGGCGAGGGAAATCGCTCAAAAGATTGAGCAGGAAATGGACTATCCCGGACAGATTAAGGTAAACATAATCCGAGAATCCCGCGCCGTAGAGTACGCGAAATAGAAAAAAGCGGGCTGTGTCCCGCTTTTTTGTTTGGAGGTAAATTAATGATAAGACCCGCAACCATTTCCGACGCCCCTGCAATCATGTCGCTTCTTAAGCAGGTTAGAGGGCTTCATCACAATATCCGCCCCGACATTTTCGGGGAGAGGAAGTATACCGAGGAGGAACTCTCAGGGCTCTTTGGCAACGAGAAGTCCCCTATCTTTGTCTATGAAGAGGACGGCAAAGTCCTCGGGCATCTCTTCTGTTCAATCAAAGATTATACAGGTTCAAATCAGCTCATGCCGATCAAGAGCCTCTACATAGACGACTTCTGCGTCGACGAAAACGCCCGTGGCAAAGGCATCGGCACGAAGCTCTATGAGTTCGCAAAGGACTATGCCAAAGAAATCGGCTGTCACAATCTCACCCTCTGCGTCTGGGAAGGAAACGACTCCGCCAAGGCGTTTTATGACAAGATGGGGATGGGGACTCAGAGAACTGTCAGAGAAACGATATTGTAAACCCTTTTGTAATTTCAAAGAAAGGACGGCGACACAATGAAAGACTTCTTCACAAGCACCAAGTTCAAGGTCATACTTTGTATTGCCGCCTTGATGATTGGGATTATGATTTATGCGGCGGTGGCGTCGGGGAGCGCGATAAGCTCGGCGTTCGGGACGATTCTTGAGCCGTTCCAGTCGGCTTCGCAGAGCATCTCGACGTGGGTCACCACCCGAATTGACATGTTTGTCAACGCCGGGAAGTATTACGAAGAAAATCAGCAGTTAAAAGAAGAGATTGCCCGCCTGACGGGCGAGATGGCGGACTATGAAACCGTCATGCAGGAGAACGAACAGCTCCGCGAGATGGTCAGCCTCGCCGAATCGTCGGAGGGGATGGAGTTCTCCGAGCCCTGCAAGGTCATCGGTCGTACCGCCAACGACGTCTACGGCTCGTTCTTCATCGACAAGGGCTCGAAGGACGGAATCGAGTATTACGACCCCGTCGTGACGGCGAACGGCTTGGTCGGCTTCGTCACCGAGGTTGAGTATACCTACTCGAAGGTCACGACAATCCTCTCGAGCGACGTCTCAATCGGAATCTATTGCGTTGAGACGGGCGAAACGGGCGTCACCGAGGGGAGCTATACCCTCGGGCTTAACGGCAAGCTCAGGATGATTTATATCCCCCTCGACTGCGAGATGGAAGCGGGCGACATCGTCGTCACCTCCGGCTACTCAGGGCTCGTCCCGAACGGGCTCATCGTCGGCACCGTCGGCGACACCGAAATCACGGCGAGCGGGCTTTCGAGGACGGCTGTCATCACCCCGACCGTCAACCCGGATGAGCTGACGAGCGTCTATGTCATTGTTGACTTTGAAGGAAAGGGGAGCGGCTACGAAGATGAAACTTCAAACTAAACCGAACCGCGAAGGGCTCTCCCAGAATATAAGAACGGTCCTGAAATGGGTATTTTACGTTCTCATGCTGATATTTTTCTATTGCGTGATGGTCTCGGGGAGCGGCAACGGCGCGAAAGCTCTGATGCTCATCCCCTTCTCGACCGCGATTGCCTGCTATGAGGGCGAAATCCCCTCGGCGGTTATCGGCGCGATTTCGGGGATTCTCATCGACATGGCGACGGGGCAGCTGATCGGCTTCACGGGGGTTTACTTATGCCTCTTTTGCGGAATCATCAGCGGCATGTTCCGCCAGTTCCTCCGGAAAAAGATCGTGAACTACTTCGCCCTGACCGTCGCGACCTGCCTCGTGTACCTCTATGTCGACTACTACTTCTTCTATGTGATATGGGACTACGAGGGCTATCGGGAGGTGCTGAAAGCACGGCTCATCCCGAGCCACCTGAAGACAATAGTCTTCTCCCCGCTTTGCTACCTTATGTGCCTCGCGGCGGAAAAGCTGTCGACGGTGAAGCGAAAGCTTGAGCTCGAGGAGAAGAGCGAGATGGTGGACAGGGTTTAAAAAAATAAGGGCGGAAAAATCCGCCCATACGAAAACGCCTCCCTTTTGCGGGAGGCATCTGTTTTTTATTCATTCAAACTATACGGGTCATACGATGCGATTGTATCGTTGAGCTGATCGACATAATAGTCAATCTGCTCGGAGTAGGTCTCCTTCATCTGAGCCCATGTGGTCGGGTCCTCAGCTTCGCCGAAGCCTTCGAGGGCGGAAACGACGTTGTTGAGCTTGTCGCCCAAGCCTTCGTAGTAGGAAACGATAACCTTCGAGCCGTTGTTCGCGAGGTCATAGCACTCGTCCCACATGTCGAGCATGTCCTGAGTCCAGAGGTATGTATTCTCCAACTGCTGACGGTCGATATTGACGACTGTCGGGTCAAGAACCTTGAATCTCATGCAGGAGGCAAGAAGTGCGACTCCCTCGGGATTCTGAGCGCCCTGAACGAGAGCGTATGCCGACGGAGTTGTTTCGGCGTAGTAAACGCCGTCGCCGTCATCGTCTCTCGGAAGCGGAACGAACATCAATTCATCCAGATCTCCCCAGACGGAGCTTATCGAGTCGACGGGACCGGTGAACATGTAGGTGCCGCCGATATAGAAGAGGCAGAGTCCTTCCTTCATACCGCCGCCATCAACGCTGTTTCTTATCGACCAGCCGTTGTTCCAGACGGGATACTGGCAGTCGTTCTTGGCAAGGTCATACATAAGGTTTGCCGCACGCTCGATTGCCGGCGCGTCGATGTTCGATTCAAATTCCATCGTTTCGGTGTTGTAAACGACAATGAGCTCGCCGCAGGAGCGCATAATCGCTTCGCCATAGCCCCAGCCGTCAAGAGCATATCTGTCCTCGTCGGCGTCGGTGAAGTCGGTGCACATGTCATAGAAGACGTCCCACGTCCACTCGTCGTTATAGTAGAGCTCGGCGGGGTCGTCATAGCCGTATTCGGAAACAACGCGTCTGTTATAGGCGCAGACATTGCCGAAGGTGACGTCGTAAATCATGGTGTAGTGCAGACCCTTGATCGTATAGTAGCTGTCGGCATAGTCCTTCACGTCTGCCCACAGCGGGTCGCTGTAGTCGATATAGTCGTCGACCGGCATAAATACGCCCTTCATGCACATCATCGGGAAGATTCCGTCGTGCCCGGGATAAAAGTCGGGCGAGTTGGATGCGAGGACATAGTTAGCAATCTCGTCAAAACGGGTGTCCCAGGTGACCTCAATCCATTCGACGGTGCAACCGTACTTCTCCTGGAAGGTCCAGTAGCCCGAGTTGATGATTTCGTCCTCCGAGTAGTTCTGGATGTCGTCGTACCAAGCGCACCACTTGACTGTTGTGCCTGCGACAGAGGTCTCCGAAACGTCGGGGAGATAAATTCCCGCCGCATTGAGGATTGCCTCGGCGTCCTGTGTTGCGAATGTGAGCTGTACAACCTCTCTCGAGGAGCTTCCACAGCCGACAAGCGCGACAATCATTATTCCCGCCAGCAGAAGTGCGAATATTTTCTTCATTAAAATACCCCCTATCAGGATTTGTTCTTTTCATTATACCGTATTTCAGGGATAATTTCAAGAGGAAATTCCGCATCATAACGGCTCTTGACAACTTGTCCCGATAGCGTTATAATGTCTTTCGTACACAAATCAACATATGTGGCTTATTTTCAACAGGAGGTACAAATAATGTTGGAAACAATTCAGAACATTCTGGGATTCGGCGTCGGAGAGTTCACGCTCGGCGGAATCCTCAATGCAATCATAATTCTGGTCATCTGCGTCCTCGTAATGAGAATTCTCAACAGTCTCATCGGGAAGATGCTCGACAAATCGACAAAAATCGACAAGACCATCTGCGGCTTCATCAAAACTGCGGCGAGAATTCTCTTGTGGGCTCTTGCGATAATCATCGTCTGCGACAGCTTGGGAATCTCCACAACCTCGCTTGTAGCACTCTTGAGCGTCGTAACCCTGGCTCTTTCCCTCTCGGTTCAGAACATCATGTCGAACCTCTTCTCGGGAATCACCCTTCTCATTACCAAGCCTTTCGGCGTCGGCGACTATGTCGACATCTCCGGCAAGGCGGGCACCGTCAAGAGCGTCGGTCTCTTCTATACCGTCCTCGACACCGTCGACAACACCGTCGTCAGCATCCCGAATGCAGACGCAACCGCCGCTTCCGTCATAAACTACAGCCGTGAGCCGAAACGTAGAGTCGACCTCAAGGTCTGCGCTTCCTATGACTCCGCAACCGAGGACGTCAAGGCAGCAGTTCTTGACGCCATCAATCAGAACCCGAAGATTCTGAGTGACCCCGAGCCGTTCGTAAAAATCAGCGGCTACAACGCCTCGGACATCGAATACACCGTCCGTGTCTGGTGTAGCGGCGCCGATTATTGGGACGTCTACTTCAACCTGCACGAAAAGGTCCGCGAGGCCTTCGCCGAGCACGGCGTCCAGATGGCTTATAATCAGATTGATGTGCATATGAAATAACCCCTCCACCACCGACTTTGTCGGCGGTCCCCCTCCCCTTTCAGGGGAGGCTTTTTTTGCTCTCGTGAAAGTTTGTGCGGGATACAAAAAGGCTCCCCTGAAAGGGGAGCTGGCGCCAAAGGCGACTGAGGGGTTTACAATAACTTCTCCGCCGCCGCGACCTTTGCCGCAACCACGAAAATCTCCATCGCCTTCTGAAGCTCGTCAAGCGACGGGTAGGACGGGGCGATTCTTATATTTGTGTCCTTCGGGTCGACTCCGTAGGGGAAGGATGCGCCCGCACCGGTCAGGGTGACGCCGGCGTCCTTGCAGAGGCTGACGATGCGCTTTGCGGTTCCCTCGGGACCGTCGAACGAGACGAAGTAGCCGCCCTTCGGGTTGCTCCACTTGCCGATTCCGAGGGGCGCAAGCTCACCTTCAAGAGTCTCGACAACGAGGTCGAACTTCGGCTTGAGGATAGCTCTGTGCTTCTTCATGTGCTCCATAATTCCGTCGTAATCTTTAAAGAATTTGGCGTGCCTAAGCTGATTCAGCTTGTCATAGCCGATAATCTGGTAGGACATCTGCTTGCGCATGAATTCCATATTTTCCTCGCTTCCGCCGACTGCGGCGATTCCTCCGCCGGGGAAGGAAATCTTCGAGGTCGAGGCGAAAATGAGGGGCATGTCAGGCTTGCCGGTCTTCTTGCACTCCTCAAGGATGTTGAGAATTTCGGCGTGCTCGTCGGTCAGGTCGTGGACGCAATAGGCGTCGTCCCAGTAGATTCTGAAATCGGGAGCCTTGGGCTTGAGGTTCGCAAAGCATCTTACGACCTCGTCGGAATAGACGACACCCGTCGGGTTAGCATACCTCGGGACGCACCAGATGCCCTTGATGTCCTCGTCCTCCGAAACAAGCTTCTCGACCATGTCCATGTCGGGACCGTCTTCGAGCATCGGGACGGTTATCATCTCCATGCCGAAAGCCTCGCAGATGGCAAAGTGCCTGTCATATCCGGGAGCCGGGCAGAGCCACTTGACTCTTTCTCTGCGGCACCACGGCTCGGGGCTTCCCTTGACGCCGAGGAGCATTGCACGGGCGAGTGTATCATACATTAATTGCAGGCTCGAATTTCCGCCGATTATAATCTCATGTCGTCCGACACCCATCATCGGCATCATGAGGCGCTTTGCCTCATAGATTCCGTCGAGGACGCCGTAGTTGCGGCAGTCGACGCCGGTCTCGGAGATATGGTCGCCGTCGAGGCAGTGGGTGAGCATTTCGTTCGAGAGATCCAACTGCTCGGGCGAGGGCTTGCCTCTTGACATATCGAGCTTCAAGCCGAGGGCTTTATACTCCTCGAGCTTGGCGGATTGTTCTTTATAAAATTTTTCGACATCGGTCTTTGAAAATTCGGCTAACTTCATGTTTCAGTCCTCCGTAAAATAATACTCCCATAATTATATGCCCATAAAAGCAAAATTGCAAGTTCTTTTGATTCGAACTTGCAAAATTACTCCCTTATGCACGAAAATCCGGGCATTTTCGAGGACTTTATAAAACATTTTGACAGGACAAATTGCAATGCCGCCCTGCAAGGGCACTTTACTTTATTACTACTTCCCCATTTCCGCTCGCTACTAACTTCGTCCTATAAAACTCCGCTGAAGCTCTCTCAAAATATAGCGTGTCCATCGAGCCTGCCGTCTCGTAGCTCGAGTGCATGGCAAGTTGCGGGAGCCCTATATCTACCGTGCTTACAGAAAGCTGACTTGTGGAAAGATTGCCGAGGGTCGAGCCGCCCATAAGGTCGCTTCTGTTCGAGAAGGTCTGCGTCGGGACACCCGAGGCTTTGCAGACGCGCTTGAAGACCGCTTCGCTCATGCCGTCGGTGGCATAGGCTTCGTTGCCGTTATATTTGATGACGATGCCCTGGTTCATGAAGGGGCGGTGCGTCGGGTCGGCATATTCGGGGTGATTCGGGTGGACGGCGTGGGCGTTGTCCGCTGAGATTACGAAGCTTGACGGGAGCATTTCGTTCAGATCCTGCCCGAGGCTCTGGGCGATTCTCTCGCAGACCGTTCTTAAGAAGTTCGAGCGGGCACCCTGCTTGGTGCCGCTTCCGACCTCTTCGTTGTCGAAGACGCTGAGCATCGAAATCGTGTCGGGGTTCTCCCCCATCAGAAAGCCCTGCATCGAGGCATAGGCACACTGGAGGTCGTCAAGCTGTGGGCTCGAGACATACTCCCCGTCGCTCCCCCAGACGGTGCCCTTGGTGCGGTTATAAAGGAACAGGTCGCTCCCAATGATGCTCTTTTCCTTGACGCCTGCGCTCTCGGCAATCAGCTTCCCGAGCTCGCCCTTCGCGCTGAGGCTCCCCATAAGCGGAACCATGTCGGTTGCGGGATTAAATGTAAATCCGTCGTTAATCTTTCTCTGCATGTGAATCGCGACGTTCGGGATGATCAAGAGGTCTTTGTCGATCGAGACGAGCTTGGTCTTGAGGCTGTTCCCCTCAGAGACGATGACGCGCCCGGCGACCGAGAGCGGTCTGTCCATCCATGTGGACATAATCATGCCGCCGTACTTTTCGGTGTTGAGGCGGATGTAGTGCCCCAAGGTCTCCATCTCGGCGTTCGGCTTGATTTTGAAGGTCGGGCTGTCGCAGTGGGAGCTTATGATGTTGAAGCTCGTCGGGTTATCGCATCCTATTTTGAAAGCCGCGACTGTGGAAAGATTTCTTACGACGAAATACTTCCCGCCTTTTTCAAGATTCCACTTTTCGCCCTCAAGGAGCTCGGTAAAGCCCTCGTTCGAGAGCCTGCGGGTGATGTTCGCAATCGCGTGATACCTTGACGGGCTTGTGCCGATGAAGTCAAGGAGCTTGCGGGCGGAGGTCTGGTGGTCGGTCATGCCGACAATGGTCTCGCTGTAGCCCGACTGCGACGAGCTGTCGGAGGACGAACCCATCACGTCGGTGAGCCCGAGGACATACTCGGTCGAGACGTTATAGAGCCTTGAGAGCTTCTGGATGGCTTCGGGGCTCGGCTCCGAGTCTCCCCTTTCATAGCGCGACAGCGACTTGTTACCGATTCCGGTGGCTTCTGCCGCCTGAATCTGCGAAAGTCCCGTCTTTTTCCTTGCCGCCTTCAGGCGGTCTCCGAGTGTCAACATGATAATCCCTCCGAATTCTATTTGTCTATTTTATCTATGATTTTCAGTAGAGTCGTAACTGCGACCCGAGCCGCCTTGTTAGCCATTTCGGTGAATTCCTCCGCACCGCCGGTTGCGCTGTCGGAAACGGCTTTTATGAGAAGAGCGGGCACCCCGCACCTGTTCGCCGTGAGAAGAATTCCCGCCGCCTCCATCTCGCAGATTTCGGCATTGTAGAGCCTGTGGAGCTCGGCTTTTCTGTCAGGATTCCCGACGAATTTGTCCGCCGAGGCGCAAATAACCTCCTGAAGCTCCGGGGAAACCTCTTTTGCGAGCTCAATCAGCTTCCTGTCAGCCGGAATGAAGCAGTCAGCATATCCGGGATACTGCCCGATTTCAACCGGGTCGAGCTCAGTTACGTCGTAATCATAATGCACGACTTTATCCACAATAACCGTGTTGCAGAGCGACATCTCGTCCGTCAGCCCGCCACAGATTCCGAAATTCAGGAGCATTTCCGCCCCGAAATGCGAAATAAGCAGTTGCGCCACCCCTGCGGCATAAATCTCTCCGGCACCGCTGTTTGCGACAAAAAGCTCGTGCCCGCTAACTTTATATTCACGGATAGAGATCCCCGCCACCGTCTCACTCTTCACCGGCTCGCCCATCTCGGCAAGCATAGCCTCAATCTCGTCCGCAATCGCGACGATTAGACCGATTTTCATTGGTATCAACTCCATTTCTACCCCTCAATTTTACCACTTTCCGTCCGAAATTTCAACCTCTCAAGATAAAACATTGAACTATCCGTAAAATTTCATAATTCCGACACATTTATACGTTATTATAATGACAGCAGGCTGGGCTTGAGTCTGCGAAAACCTGAAAGGACGTTTTTTAAAATGGCTGATGTATCAAGAATCTTAATAGTTGACGACGAGCAGAAGATAAGGGAAGTCGTCAAGGAATACGCCCTGTTTGAGGGTTACGAGGTCGACGAAGCCGCCGACGGTATGGAGGCTATCGAAAAGGTCAAGAACGCCAAAAAGGGCTATGACTGCATAATCATGGATATAATGATGCCGAGGCTCGACGGCTATTCCGCATGCAAGGAAATAAAGAAATATTCAAACGCTCCCGTCATCATGCTTTCAGCGCGTGGCGAGGAATATGACAAGCTTTTCGGCTTCGAGGTCGGAATCGACGACTATGTCGTCAAGCCGTTTTCGCCGAAGGAGCTTATGGCAAGAGTCAAGGTCGCCATCAAGAGAAGAAAGAACCCCGACTCGGTCGACGTTTTAAGATACAAGGGTCTTGAAATCAACTTCGCCGCAAGAGAAGTCATCATCGACGGCAAGAAGGCTCAGATGACCCCGAAGGAATACGACATCCTCTTCTATTTTGCAAAGAATATGAACATCGCGATGTCCCGCGAAAAGCTCCTCGAAGAGGTCTGGGGCTATGACTTCTACGGCGACGACAGAACGGTCGACACTCACATAAAAATGCTCAGAAACAGCTTGGGTCCGTACAGAGACCTGATTGTGACCTTGAGAGGAATGGGATACAAGTTTGACGACATCAACAAGAGAAGCGAAAGCGACGACTAAGTCCTTAAAGTCCGCCAAAAACTCAAATCCGAATAAAAAGGCGCCGACCCTGCGCTCAACGATATGGCTGTATTTCTCCGTATTTACAGCCGTTATCCTTATACTCATCTGGCTGTTTCAGGTCGTCTCGCTGAGCGACTATTACGAAATCTCGAAGAAGCGGAAGATTCTTTCCGCTGCGTCCCAGATTTCTGCGAATTTTGACACCACTGACACCGATTCTGTCGACGAGCTTATCGAAGAGCTTGCCTATGACAACGGCATGGCTATCATCATCACCGACTGGGCGGGGAATGTGGTCATCCAGAGTGACTATATGGGCTCGTCAATCCTTACCAACGCTACGAACTATCTTCTGTTCCAGTATCGCAACGAGCTCCTTGATTCAGACACCCAGAAAATTATTCTGACGAACAACAATGAGCGCTTCGGTACCACAGAGCTTGTCTATGGCGAGGTGCTCGAAAAGCCCGCGGTCGGCTCGAGCGGCTATCTCCTCTTTATAAACGCATCATTGGAGCCGATAAACTCGACCGTCGAAATCATAAAAGAGCAGTTCGTAATCATCGCTCTCGTCACTTTCGTCATCGCACTTATCATCACCCTTATGCTCTCGTCGAGGCTTTCGCAACCGTTCACGAATATAACGGCTCTTGCGCATCGCCTTGCGGAGGGAGATTATAGCGTCCGCTTCCCCGAGGGCTCCTATGCCGAGGTCAACGAGCTTGCGGAAACGCTGAACTATGCGGCGTCCGAGATGTCGAAGACGGAGGAGCTCCGAAACGACCTGATTGCAAACGTCTCGCACGATTTGCGCACTCCCCTCACGATGATTAAAGCCTATGCCGAGATGATTCGGGACCTTTCGGGCGACAACCCCGAGAAGCGCGAGGAGCACCTGAATGTAATTATAGAGGAAACCGACCGTCTTTCCCTCCTCATTTCATCACTCATGGAGCTTTCAAAGCTCCAGAGCGGAAGCGCAAGCGTCAACCGCACCGAATTTTCTTCGAAGGACTTTTTGGACGAAATCCTGTCGAAATATCAGATATTCTCCGAAAAGCAGGGCTTCGAATTCGTCTTCGAAGAGGACGAGGACGTCACCCTCTGGGGCGACCGGGAGAAGCTCGGGCAGGTTATGTATAACTTCATCAACAACGCCGTCAACTACTCGGGCGACTCGAAGAGGATTATCATCCGCCAGATAAATCAGCCGGAGACCGTCAGAATCGAGGTTCAGGACTTCGGCGTCGGAATCGAGAAGGACAAGCTTTCGAAGGTCTTCAACCGATACTATCGCGGCGAACGCACCAAGCGTGATGTTATCGGAACGGGTTTGGGACTCTCGATTGTAAAGGAAATCCTCGAGCTCCACGGCTACCGCTTCGGAGTTTCGAGCGAAGTCGGCAAGGGCTCGACCTTCTGGTTTGAGATAAAGCGCACAGAGCCGTTGAAGCAACAAAAGTCGGAGCCGAAAAAGCCTCAGAAAGAGCCTAAGAATGAAGACACAGACGCAGGCAAGACTGATTGAGCTTATACTCTCGGAGGGTGCGATGTCCCGCTCGGAGATGTCGCGCCGTCTCGGGATTTCGAATTCGCTTGTGACCGAGGCGACAGCCCCGCTTATCGAACGGGGAATCCTGCGGGAGTGCGGCTATAAGAACACCCCCGGCAAGGGCAGGCGCAATCAGCTTCTTGATGTCGACATTTCCTGCGGCTTCGCACTCGGAATGGGGCTTTATGAGAAGACGCTAAGCGTGGGCTTATGCACCCTCAAGGGCGACACCCTCTCCCACAGAATAATCACGCTCCCCGAAAATGCCGACGGCGAGTATATCATGAAAACCGGAAAAGCCGCCGCAGAGGAAATTCTTGGGGACTGCTGTGTCAGTGAGGAAAAGCTCTTCGGAGTCGGCTTCTGCATGACGAGAGAGAATTACGGGAAGCTCAGAATTTCGGAAACGTATTTCGGCAACCTGCCGACTGTGTTTGAGCCAGCAGATCGGATTATCGAATATTCGGAAAGCACGGGCATGCCCGTGAACCCCGAAGGGATGTATGTCTTCGGGTGCGCCGGAGTGGTACGAAAATTATTTTAAAAAAACACTTGACAACCCGCGAAGGATATGGTATCATGATTCTACCTCTTTGCGGGGTCTTTTTTTGGTGCGAAAATGCGTTAGTGCGCTTGCGCCGGGTGCGAATCGTACAAGTGTACGAAGCACCAGTACGGAACGTACTGCTTTGCCCGCAGACAGAGGGAGGCAAACACTTGCGGGAGGGGCAATCCCGAAACCGCAGGAAAAATTCTTAGGAGGTGCCGAAAAAATGAGAAACAACGTGATTCTTGCCTGCACCGAGTGCAAGCAGAGAAACTACACCACAAAGAAAAACAAGAAGAACGATCCCGACAGACTTGAAATGAACAAGTATTGCAAGCACTGCAGGAAGCACACTCTTCACAGAGAGACCAAGTAAGGAGGACCCGGCATGGCAGACGAAAACGTCAAGGTCGAAAAGAAGACCAAGAAAAAGGCTAAGAAGCCGAACAGGCTTGTCAAGTATGTCAGAGATCTCATTTCCGAAGTAAAGAAGGTTGTATGGCCTTCCCGCAAGCAGGTCCTGAACAACACCGGTGTTGTATTGGCAGTGTGCATTATCAGCGGCGCGGCTTTGTTCGCAGTCGACTCGATATTCGGACTTCTTTTGAGACTGGTAACAGGCTCGTAAGCTCATCACGGCTGATAGGAGATTAGTATGGAAGATAACGCTCAGGCGAAATGGTATGTTGCTCACACCTATTCCGGATATGAGAACAAGGTAAAACAGAATATTGAAAAGGTTGTTGAGAACCGCAGACTTCAGGACATGATTCAGGAGGTCCGCATTCCGCTTGAAACCACAGAAGAGACCGAAGCTCCCGCAGAAGAAGAGGACGGAAGAAAGCGCAAGAAGGAAGACAATAAGCTCTTCCCGAGCTATGTCCTCATCAAGATGGTGATGACCGACGACACATGGTATATCGTCCGCAACACCAGAGGAGTCACGGGCTTTGTAGGTCCCGGCTCGAAGCCGGTTCCGCTTTCCGACAAGGAAGTTGCGGCTTTGGGCGTTGATTTCAAGAAGGTCTCCGAGGCGACCATCGGCTTCAAGGTCGGCGACACCATCACCGTCATAGGCGGTCCCTTCAACGGATGGCTTGGCTCGGTTACGGCTATCGACATGGACAACCAGACGGCGGATATCGTCGTTTCGATGTTCGGTCGTGAGACACCGGCGACCATCGCAATTTCTCAGCTCAAGAAGTTAGAGGATTAAGAAACAAAATTCAGTGGGAGAGCAGTACAGATTGCTCGCCTAATAGACGGGCGGATTGTTGTGCAACAATTTGCAAGCAAATTGGAAAATAGCTTCGCTATTTTCGGTTTGATGCCTATTGTAAACCGTCTGTTTATCACCACAAAATTGGAGGAAATTATTATGGCACAGAAAGTTACAGGAATTATCAAGCTTCAGATTCCCGCCGGCAAGGCAACCCCTGCACCGCCGGTTGGTCCTGCGCTCGGTCAGCACGGCGTAAACATCATGGCGTTCACCAAGGACTTCAACGAGAGAACCAAGAACGACATGGGTCTTATCATTCCGGTTGTTATCACCGTTTACTCCGACCGTTCGTTCACATTCATCACCAAGACTCCGCCGGCAGCCGTTCTTATCAAGAAGGCTTGCGGAATCGAGACCGCTTCCGGTACACCTAACAAGACCAAGGTTGCAACCATCACCAAGGATCAGGTAAGAGCTATCGCCGAGCAGAAGATGCCCGATCTCAACGCCGCTTCCGTAGAAGCCGCTATGAGCATGATAGCCGGAACCGCCAGATCAATGGGCGTAGTAGTTGCCGACTGACGTCGTCAACTACAGAAGTTCACCGGAGGAGAACTTCCCAACGATGAAAACAGTTTGAACGAACTAAAATAATAAGTGGGAGAAATAACCTTTTTCCGATATACCACTAATACTATAAAGGAGTAAATTTACATGAGACACGGAAAGAAATATGTCGATTCGTTAAAGACTATAGACAAAACAAAGGCTTATGACGTCAAGGAGGCAGTTGCACTTTCGAGCTCGAATGCAAAGGCTAAGTTTGACGAGACCATCGAAGTACACATCCGCCTGGGCGTTGACTCCCGTCACGCTGACCAGCAGGTAAGAGGTGCGGTTATCCTTCCTCACGGAACAGGTAAGACCGTCAGAACCCTCGTTTTCTGCAAGGAGGACAAGTACGAAGCCACTAAGGCAGCAGGTGCGGATTATGTCGGCGGCATCGAGTATGTCGACAAGATCATGAAGGAAAACTGGTTTGACTTCGACGTCGTTATCGCTTCTCCCGACATGATGGGCGTTGTAGGACGCCTCGGTAAGGTCCTCGGTCCTAAGGGACTCATGCCTAACCCGAAGTCCGGCACCGTTTCACCCGACGTTGCAAAGGCTGTTGCAGAGGCTAAGGCTGGTAAGATTGAGTATCGTCTCGACAAGACCAACATCATCCACTGCCCCATCGGCAAGGCTTCCTTCGGTGAGGAAAAGCTCGCCGAGAACTTCGAGACCCTTCTTGAAGCAATCGTAAAGGCTAAGCCCGCCGCCGCAAAAGGTCAGTACCTCAAGAGCGTCGTAGTAGCATCCACCATGGGTGTCGGCGTCAAGGTCAATACGGCTAAGTACGGAGTTTGATTCGTAATTAACACTTGACAAATACCATTTTGTATGGTATAAATAATATGCTTCGTTTCTAAAGACAGCCGGTTTTCTCAATGCGAGATGTAAATCCTGCCGAGGAAAAGAGTAGTTTTATGATTCTACGTCCTTTTCCCGACCTGTCGGGAGAAGGACTTTTCTTATCTTGCGTTACGCAAGTTGAAACGGGCACAAAAATAACTTTCAAAGAGGTGAAATCAATGCCCAACGCAAATGTTCTTAGCGCCAAGAAGGCTAAGGTCGCTGAAATCAGCGAGATGCTCAAGAACTCCAAGGCAGGCGTTCTTGTCAGCTACAGCGGTATCACCGTTGAAGAGGACACCGCCCTCAGAAAAGAGCTTCGTGAAGCAGGTGTCAAGTACACCGTCGAGAAGAACACTCTTCTCAGATTCGCAATGCAGGATTCCGGCTATGACGCTTTGACTGACGTCCTTTCCGGCACCACCGCAATCGCAGTTTCCGCTGACGACGAAACCGCCGCCGCAAGAATCCTCGGCAAGTACGCCGAAGAGCACGAAAACTTCAAGCTCAAGGCGGGCTTCATCGGAGCAGACGTCTATGATGCAGACGGAGTTATGGCTCTTTCGAAGATTCCTTCAAGAGATGTACTTCTCAGCCAGCTCGTCGGTTCTCTTCAGGGTCCCATGCAGAAGCTTGCGGCAACGCTTCAGGCTTTGGCAGACAAGCAGGAGGAAGCGGCTTAATCAAAGCTTCGCAATCCTCACCAACAATTTTGATTATTACATTTAAAGGAGATTTACTAAAATGGCTTCAGAGAAAATTTTAAAGTTTGTAGAAGACGTCAAGGGTCTTTCCGTATTGGAACTCAAGGAACTCATTGACGCAATCCAGGAAGAATTCGGCGTTACCGCCGCAGTTGCTGCTGCTCCCGCTGCAGGTGCTGCCGCCGCTGCTCCCGCTGAGCAGACCGAATTCACCGTTGTCCTCGCTTCCTTCAACGACGCTAAGATGCCCGTTATCAAGGCTGTCAAGGATATCCTCGGCTTGGGTCTTAAGGAGTCCAAGGAATTCGTCGAAGGCGCCCCCAAGAACGTCAAGGAAGGCGTTTCCAAGGCAGAGGCTGACGAACTCAAGGCTAAGCTCGAAGAGGCTGGCGCTACTGTTGAGATCAAGTAATTTTTACTTGCTTTGCAAATTAAAAAGCCCGACTGTGTGTCGGGCTTTTTATTATGCAAATTGCCTGTACCGAAGCTTAATCCTGTCCGCCACAAGTGCGATGAATTCCGATTTGGTCGGTTTGCCTTTGCCGGTGTTGACGGTGTAGCCGAAGAAGGAATTGAGGGTTTCGACGTCTCCCCGGTCCCACGCTATCTCGATGGCATGGCGGATGGCGCGCTCGACACGCGACGGCGTCGTCCCGAAGTCCTTCGCGACGGTCGGATACATGATTTTCGTCACGCTCTCCAACATCTGCGGGTCACGAACCGAGTAGATAATCGCCGCCCGGAGATAGTGATAGCCCTTGATGTGCGCCGGCACGCCGAGCATGTGAATCATCTCGGTCACAACGATATCTATCTCTACGCCGTTGCCAATCGTGTTTGTTGCAATTTTACTTTCGTTCTGCGAGAAGGTTATCCCTTCGCCCGCGCCGACGACCTCGTAGCCCATCAGCTCCTTGATTCTGTCGCCGAGGACCGAATAGTCGAACGGCTTGACCATGCAGTAGCTTGCGCCCTCGCCCATCGCCTGCCTGATTGCGAACTCGTTGTCGCAGGGAGTCGCGACGACGAACATCGTCCCCGACTGCCCCGATTTCCTGAGCTTTCGCATAATCTCAACCGCATCAAGGTTCGGCATCCATATGTCCATCACCGCCACGTCGGGCGCTTCGTCCTTGATTGCCTCGAGGATGATGTTTCCGTCCTTCGGGCGCATGATGCAGAAAAACCCCGCATCACGAAGTGCGGTTGCGCACCTGACGCCATATTCCTCGCTGTCGTCGCCGATAAGTATCTTTATTTTTTTGGATTTGTCTGCAAAGTTATTTGCTGTCATCTTCAATTTTCCTCCGTTATTGTTCTAAAGAAGACCCCGCGCGAAAGCCTTAACTCTTCCAGATTCTACCATATCACTTATAAAATTGCAAGACTTTTCCAGCAAAATACCCGACTTAGGGCTGATTTTCGGCTGATTACACAAAAAACGGAGAAATAAACGTGTTTTCAGCGTGGGGAAACCTGCCGAAGCTCGTCGAAAAGAGGACATTCGTCAATATGCACAAATTACGACGACGGTAATTGTACAAAATGTCTAATTGAAATCGGGACGAAAAAGTTGTATAATATTAGAATCAAATACAATTAGGAGGACTCCTGATGAAGAAGATTATTGCATTACTGTTGGCTTCCATAATGATTTTCGCTCTTGTCGGATGCGGAAGTTCAAACCGTGAAGTTGTACAGCTTACATTTGCCACACAGGATGCCGAGGCTATCCTCAATGCGGCGGGAATTTATCTGCCGGATGCCGAGGATACCGAGGTGTCGGGAAGCTCCATCACATGGTTCGCGTGGTATGACGACATGCAGAACTATTCCGAGGACGAAATCATAAACTCCGGCTACTGGACATTCCAGGAGAAATACGGTTGCTCGATCGAGTGGTACGAGTGCACCTGGGACACAAGATATGACGAGCTCGCAAACCTTATCTTAGCTTCCAACTCGCCCGACTTCTACCCCGGCGACAACGAGGTCTTCCCGAACAGCTGTCTGAAGGGCATCTTCGTCCCCGTCGACGACTATATCGACTATGATGATCCCCTCTGGGAGGGCGAAAAGGAATATGCCTATACCTACTTCTCCATCAAGGACAGACCTTATATAATAGTATATGACAACACCTTCACCAATGTTGTTGCCTATAACAGAAGAGTTATGGAAGAAAACGGCTTCGATGACCCCGCCGAGCTCTATTATAATGACGAGTGGACTTGGGACGTCTTCTATGAGATGTGCGTCGAGTTCTCCGATGCCGACGAGGACAAGTATGCTCTCGACGGCTTCTGGTACAGCGCAGGTTTTATGCACTCCTGCGGCGAAACGATAATCGTCTATAACACCGAGACTCAGCAGTTCGAAAACAATTCCGACTCGGCGGCAATCGAGAGAGCGGCTTCGCTCCTTTATGACCTGTCGAAGAACGGTTGCATCTATCCGAGATGGAACAACGATAACTGGAACACGAGAAACAACTCCACCACCGGTGCTGGCATCAAGGAGGGTCTTTGCCTCTTCTATATCGGTGGCTCGTGGATGTTCACCGACACGGTTGAGAATATCGAATCCGTCTGGGGCGACATGTCCGAGGGCGAGCTCATGTTCGTTCCCCTTCCCCGTGACGACGACGGCAACGGCTACTACTACACCGAATCCGCCTCCTCCGGCTACTGCATAGTTCAGGGCGCTCCGAACCCCGAGGGCGTTGCGCTTCTTGCGGCTTGCATGAGATTCAAGGTCCTCGACCCGACGGTCGTCGACATCGACAGACTTCAGCTTGAGGAAACCTACCTCTGGACTTCCGACATGCTCGACATGTACGACGTGTGCTATGAGCTCTCGACCTCGACCGACAACATCCTCGTTGTCTACGGCGCAGGCTACGGCACCAAGCTCGAATCGGTCGTCTCGACCTATGAAGGCATCGCCGACTCGGCAGATCCGACCACCTGGGCACAGCTCAAGGAGTCCTATGACGAACAGCTTGAGTACTATATAAATCAGCTCAACAGCCAGATTGCGGAGTATGACCCGTATAGCCTTGATAGCGATTATAATAGCTGATTGCGAATGTTGAAATGAAAAATGCCGCCCTGATGGGCGGCTTTTTTCATCCTCCCCTCATGAATAATCGAACCCCGAAACTTGCAAAATCCTCGCTTTTGTGCCCGAAAAATTGCCGAATATGAATTTTTTTGTGTGCTAACTTTCATGGCGGATTTTATGTTTCCTTTACAAAGGCTTCCAGTTTCGTTTACTTTTCGGATTTTGAGACCTTCAAAATGTCCAAAATGCTGTGAAAAATCGGCGACGTTTTTTGCATTATCGCCTAAATTTGCGAGGTCTATTGACAAGTGAACTTAAAAGGCGTATAATGAAACAATCGTGAAGGTAGGGGCACCCTCCTCTCACGGAGTCAACACATTTTGTGGCTGATTTCAGTGATTGAAAAGGATGAAACCCGCCTCACACGGGAAACAGCTCGCATGAAAATGCGAATTTCCAAAGCACGCATCGAACGTTGCGATAAACGTTCGCGCGAAATTTATTGGAGGTAAATCTAACATGAAAAGACTACTTGCTATGATCTTAGCTGTTGCAATGGTTCTTTCCTGCTTCTCCGCTTGCGGTGATACTGCTACTAATGACAGTTCCACCACCAATGCAGCTGACAGCAATGACGATGCCACTGCTACAGACGACACAGCTACAGAGAATCCTACCGAGCCGGTAGATCCCTATGCTGACTATGAGATCTGGGTCGAGAACGAAGATGGAACCGTTTCCATCGACTTCGAAGAGTACACTGCACTTTCCGCAGCTATCTACTCCGACGTTCTTGGCGAATACTACGATTACTATCAGGCAGCTTCCGAGGCTGAGTCCGTTTCTGAAAAGTACGCTCTCTATGCTATCGCTGAGGCTAAGCTCCTTGAAGAGTGCGTATTCGTTTCCACTACTTACGACGGTGGCGGACAGGCTATGAGCCGCGTTATGGCTCGTTCCGGCGACTATGCTCTTTGGGGCTCTGATAGCGACAGAATGCACAACTACGTTGTTACCAACGAGATCATCTCTGTTGCTGACAGAACCTACGTCAAGGAACTCTGGGAAGAGCTCAGAGGCACCGGCACCTACCTCGAGACTGCTAAGGCTTATCTCGCTGAGCAGGGCTACACCTTCGACGATGAGTATGTAAACAGCTACACCGGTGATGCCGAGACCTTCGACATCCTCGCTACTTCACAGGCTACCGACTCCGAGAAGGTTATCCAGTGCATTGACGGACTCGTTGAGTACGATTCCGAAGGCGTTCTTCAGCCGGCACTCGCTGAGAGCTGGGAAGTTTCCGACGACGGTCTTACCTGGACCTTCCACATCCGTGAAGGCGTTACATGGGTTGACTCTCAGGGCAGATATGTAGCAGACGTTACTGCTGACGACTGGGTTGCAGCTATGCAGCACATGCTCGATGCAGCAGGCGGACTTGAGTACCTCGTTGACGGCGAAGTTGGTTTGTCCATCACTGACGCTTACGAGTACCTCACCGGCGAAATCACCGACTTCTCTGAGGTTGGCGTTACCGCTGTTGACGACTACACCCTCGTTTACACCCTCGACGAGCCTTGCTCTTACTTCGAGACCATGCTCGGCTACTCCATCTTCCTTCCTATGAGCAGAAGCTACTACACTTCTCAGGGCGGTAAGTTCGGCGACGAGTATGATCCTTCCGCAGCTGATTACTACTACGGAACTACTTTCGAGAACATCGCTTACTGCGGTCCGTTCATCATCACTCAGTACACCAACGAGAACACCATCAAGTGGGAGTACAACGAGTCCTACTGGAATCCTGACAACATGCAGATCCACTCCATCACTTGGCTCTACAACGATGGTTCCGACGTTACCAAGCAGTACAACGACTTCATCTCCGGTTTGTTTGACTCTGTAAGTATCTCCACTTCAATCGCTGCTATCGCAGAGGCTGATGGATACTCCACCGACAACTACATCTACCGTGCTGACCTCGGTACTATTTCCTACCTCGCATTCTACAACATCTACAGAACTGCATTTGCTAACTTCAACGACAGCACAACCTTGGTTTCCTCCCTCTCTGAAGAAGAGGCTACAAGAACCAACGTTGCTATGCTCAATGTTCACTTCAGAAGAGCTATCACCTATGCTGTAGACAGAATCTCCTACAACGCTCAGTTCTACGGAGATGAAATCGCTGCAGTTCGTGTATCCAACTCTTATGTTCCCGGTGACTTCGTTGTCCTCGATGAGGAAGTTACTGTTGACATCAACGGCACTGCTACCACCTTCCCTGCCGGCACCTACTACGGCGAAATCCTTCAGGCTCAGCTCGATGCTGATGGCGTAGCTATCAAGTCTTGGGATCCCGAGACCAACTCTTCTGCTGGTTACGATGGATACTACAACGTTGACAACGCTGTTGCTGAACTCGAAATCGCTATCGAAGAGCTCGCTGCTGAAGGCGTTGTAATCGACGAGGATAATCCTATCCACATCGAATTCGTTACCACCGGTGCTGTTGAGACTTATGTAAACGGCGCTAACGCTTGGAAGCAGTCTGTTGAGTCCGCACTCGGCGGAAAGGTCATCATCGACATCGTCGCTGCTGACGCTACCTCCGATTGGTACTATGCTTGCTACTACTTCAGCTATGGTTACGAAGCTAACTTCAACATCAACACCTTGTCCGGTTGGGGTCCTGACTACGGCGATCCTTCCACTTATCTCGGAACCTTCCTCGATAGTTACTCCGGCTACATGGTCAAGAGCATTGGTATCTATTAATTTAGAACCTGCTCCGAATCAGATCAATTTAATCTGAATAGCAAAGCTTTAAATCTTAATCAGAGTATCTGCCCCCAAGAGTCAAGGCTTTTGGGGGCTCTCTGTTAAAGATTGCTTCAAGGCTTTAAAGAGATATCAACATTTTCTTGGAATCCGGCGACTTAAGGGCCGGATTTCCGCAGGAGAACCTAACGACTAAAACAACAATGGGGAATGGCGGCGGTTGTTTCCCCGCGTAAGGAACGGTGGACAAAGTGGCAAGATATCTAATAAGAAGAATATTAACGGGTTTGCTCTCTATCGTTGCAGTTATAGCAATCGTCATGGTCCTGGTATATTCCCTTATGGACAGGACGCTGATATTCGCGCAGGACACTGTTTATTCGAAACAGAGCAACAATAACAAAACCATCTATCAGTATCAGAAGTGGGAGGAGTATGGCTACCTTGACTATGTAACCTACAACGACTATCTCAACGAACTGGTGGCAAACGGCGAGATTGACGAGGACACCAAGTCTACAGTCACTTCAATCGCCAGAAAATCGGAAAACGACTCGGAAGAAGTCGCGGAATATGTTCAGAAGTTCACTGAATACTATCAGAGTCAGGGCTATACTGTTATAAGGTTAGACGCTGTTATGATGACCAACACCAAGGTTGCGACCGGTGGTAACCAACAGCTCTTTGCTTATAAGAATATACCCGTCATCTCCCGACTCTGGACGTATCTTACAAGCATTTTGACATTCGACAACATCAACGCAGTTACCGACGACGTCGGAGAGCGTGGACTCACCTTTACATGGTATGACCCTGTTTACGGCGGAGACACCTTCTCGCCCGCAATCATCGGCAACGGCACAACGCATAAGTACCTATTATACTTTGACAACGAGTTCCCGTTTATCCATCAGAACTTTGTGACGATAAACCTGGGAGTTTCATACACAGTTAATCAGGGTATTGATATCACCAATACCATGTCTGACAAGCAAGGTAGCTACTCAAAGAGAGAGGTTACATACCCGACAGGCTTGACGGAACAGAGCGCCGATAACCTTCACACGGCGAAGTACGTTTCGGGAAGCCTTGAGAGTAATATCGTCTACTCTGAGAGATATACCGACAACTACACCAATACGACCACCTACAAGACAGGACGTTCGAGAATCGGTTATTCGTTCATAATCGGTATCCTTTCGACGATTATGGCTTATGTCCTCGGTATTCCTCTCGGAATCCTCATGGCACAGCACAAGGACGGATTCCTTGACATGCTCGGAACTCTTTACATCATCTTCATGATTGCGGTTCCTTCGCTTGCATATATCTTTCTGTTCAAGGCAATAGGCGGAAACCTCGGGTTCCCGACGACGTTCATTATCGACACGGAAGTCCCGGCGATGTATGTCCTGCCTATCGTTTCACTGGCTTTGCCTTCGGTTGCAAGCCTGATGAAGTGGTTGCGTAGATACATGATCGACCAGATGAATTCCGACTACGTCAAGTTTGCACGCGCAGGCGGTCTTTCGGAAGGCGAAATCTTCAGAAACCACATCTTAAAGAATGCGGTTATCCCGATTGTACACGGTATTCCCGGAAGCATTCTGGGAGCTCTTACAGGCGCCATCATCACCGAGCGTGTATACTCGGTTCCCGGTACTGGTAACCTCCTCACGAGAGCAATCAACGCTTACGATAACTCGGTTATCGTCGGTGTAACGCTCTTCTATGCAGTGCTGTCCGTTGTCTCGCTCATTGCCGGCGACCTTCTTATGAGCGCTGTCGACCCGAGAATCAACTTTACTTCGAAAGCGCGGTGATTGAATATGACAACAGCTGAAATATCCGAAAAATACGGTCTTTCAAAGGAAGAGCTCTTCGCCCACGTTGAGAACGATGCAGAAGAGGCAGAAAGAATAACCGCTCCGCGTTATTCCTACTGGCACTCGGTCTTCCGTGTGTTCTTCCGCAAGAAGATTAATATCGTAATCCTGGCGCTCCTCGCCTTCATAGTCATATTCACATATGTCTATCCGGCAGTCACCAATTACGACAAGTTTGCAAACATCATGGATGCAAGTGCGAAGCACCTGACTCCTGCTGCGGCAATGGAGAAGTTCGGCTATAATATCCACTGGATATTCGGTACCGGCGCTTCGGGTCAGTCGACCTTTGACGCTATCTGGTATGGCGCAAGAATCTCCATCTCTCTGGCGTTTATCTGCGCCGCAATCAACATGGTAATCGGTGTTGTCTTGGGCGCTGTCTGGGGCTTCTCGAAGAGATTCGACTCCATCATGATCCCGATCTATAACATCATCGGTAACATCCCCTACGTTTTGCTCATTTCCGTTCTCGTAATGATCTTCACGGCTTCGTTCTGGACGATGGTATTCGCCCTCACGATAACGGGCTGGATCGGAATAGCCTACTTCATACGAACGCAGGTTGTAATCATACGAGACCGAGAATATAACCTCGCATCAAAGTGTCTTGGAACGTCCACCTTCAAGATAGCTATAAAGAACATCCTGCCGTTCATGACCTCCGTCATCGTTACTCAGGCGGCTACCGAAATTCCTTCCTATATCGGCTACGAAGTATTCCTTGCCTACATCGGAATGGGTCTTTCGGACATGTCACTCGGTCGTATGATTTACGATGCCGAGTCCGCAATGGTAACTCCCGGCTGGCAGTTCGAGTTCTGGTGCCCGGTTGCTGTAGTCTCCATCATCACAATCGTTCTCTACGTTGTCGGTCAGAACTTAGGCGATGCTACCGACCCGAGAACACATATGTAATGGGGGTGTAGCTACATGGAAAATAATGAGAAGAAAGTGTTGCTCTCCGCTAAGGATGTGCACCTCCAGTTCAAAGTAAGAGGACGTATCCTCACTGCTATCAGAGGAATCTCTCTTGATATCTACGAAGAGGAATCAATAGCGATAGTCGGTGAGTCCGGCTCCGGTAAGTCCGTTTTCACAAAGTGCTTCACCGGTATGAACGACCAGAACGGCTACATCAGCGGCGGCGAAATCATCTATAACGACCCCGAGCTTGCCGACACCCACGTTGCTCTGTCAAACAGCATCAAGAGAATCGAAGCAAGCGCAAAGAAGAAGCTCGACGAATATTCAAAGCTCGAATTGGGAGCTGAAACCTATAAGGAAATCCTTAACCTCGAATCCGAGAAGAAGGAGCGCGAGGGCTTGAGCTCGGATGAGCTCGGAGAGGAGAAGGCAAAGGAGTCTGATCTTATTGCGGACAGAACCGACGCCTATAACCTCAAGCTCACACTCGACTCGAAGAAGGACAAGGCTCAGATCAAGGAGCTGAATGCAAAGATTGACGAATACGACGCAGAGCTCAAATCCTTGAGAGCCAAGGCAAAGGCTGTCGAGGCTGAGCACAAGAAGGCTCTCAAAGCAGACACTGCTTATCTTGCCACCTATAACGAGAAGATGGCGGCTCTCAAGTCGAAGTATCAGCAGGAAATTTCCGGCGAAATCTCCGACGAAACAAGAGAGCGCAACACCGTCCTTGCAAAGGAAATCTGCCTTTCAATCGGCAGATACGGCATGAAGGACCGCTATTCGCTCCTGAATAAGCTCCTCAAAGCTCTTAAGAGGGCTATGCAGCTCGGCGTTGACCTTGACGACGACAAGCAGAGAAACTCTGTTTTCGATACGGCTGCGTTCAGAGTTCAGTATCTCGACGAGACCGAGGAAGCTCTGCACGGCACCTGTGTATTGAACCTTGCAAACGTCAAGTTCAGTCAGGACTGGGCGCAGATAAGAGGTAAGAGAATCGCGACGGTCTTCCAGGACCCGATGACCTCTCTTAACCCGATTATAACAATCGGCAAGCAGATTACTTCAATCATCATCAAGCATCAGGGATGCAGTGAGGTTGAGGCAAGAAGAAAAGCGCTTGACCTTATGCACAAGGTCGGTATCCCGAACCCCGAGAAGAGATTTGACGATTATCCCTTCCAGTATTCAGGCGGTATGAGACAGAGAATCGTTATTGCGATTGCCCTCTCCTGCCAGCCGAAGATTCTCATCTGCGACGAGCCGACAACCGCTCTTGACGTTACGATTCAGGCTCAGATTCTGAAGCTCCTTAAGGACCTTCAGAAGGAGTTCCACTATACGATAGTGTTCATCACCCATGACCTCGGAGTTGTTGCAAACATTGCGGACAGAGTCGCAGTGCTCTATGCCGGACAGATTATTGAGCTCGGCACCGTCGAAGAGGTATTCTATGACCCGAAGCACCCCTACACATGGGCACTTCTTTCGAGTCTTCCTCAGCTCACACAGAGAAACACAAAGCTCTATTCAATCACAGGTACGCCTCCGTCGCTTTATAACGAGGTTGTCGGAGATGCATTTGCGCCGAGAAATCCCTATTGCCTTAAGATAGACACCCTTGAGGAGCCGCCGATGTTCAAGGTCAGCGAGACTCATTATGCAAAGACGTGGCTTCTTGATCCCGATGCGCCGAAGGTTGAAAAGCCCGAAGCTATCGACGATATTCACGGCAAGCTCATCAGAGCGTTCAACATATAAGGGGGTTTTGACGTGGCAAAAGAAAACAAAAAGACTGCAACGCAGTCGCATTTCCCGGAGCATGGTCCTGTAGACGAGAACGGCAGAGAAATACTTCTCCAGCTCAAGAACGTCGATATCACCTTCGGCAAGGGCGACAGCGCCGTAAAAGCTGTCAAGGACGCAAGCTTCGACATCTATAAGGGCGAGACCTTCTCGCTTGTTGGTGAGTCGGGCTCAGGTAAAACAACAATCGGTCGTGCCGTTATCAGAGTTAATCCCTGCGCGGCAGGCGAAATCCTCTATAAGGGCGTCAGAATTTCCGGAAAGATTCCGCATTCCCTCGACCGTGAGGTCATAAGAAACATCCAGATGGTATTCCAGGATCCGGCGGCGTCTCTTAACGAGCGTGCAACGGTTGACTATATCGTCTCAGAAGGTCTCTATAACTTCCACCTCTACGAAGACGAGGCGGACAGAGTCCGTAAAGTCGAGGACATCATCAAGGAAGTAGGACTTCTGCCGGAGCACCTGACCCGTTATCCGCACGAGTTTTCCGGCGGTCAGAGACAGAGAATCGGCTTGGCAAGAGCGATGGTTATGAAGCCTGAGCTGGTTGTTGCCGACGAGCCTATCTCGGCTCTTGACGTGTCCATCAGAGCGCAGGTCCTGAACCTCATGAAGAAGTTCCAGGAGGAAGACGGTGTTACATACCTCTTCATCGCCCACGACCTTTCAATCGTAAGATTTATTTCCGACAGAATCGGTGTTATCTATAAGGGCGACATCGTTGAGATTGCGGATGCGGAAGAGCTCTTCAACTATCCGCTTCACCCGTACACTCACTCGCTCATTTCGGCTATCCCGATTCCCGACCCGAAGCTTGAGAAGAACAAGGTGCTCTATACCTACGACCCGTCTATCCATGACTACAGCGAGGACAAGCCGGTGCTTACAGACATCGGTCACAACCACTTTGTCTATGGCAACAAGAAGGAAATCGAGGAGTACAAGGCACTTCGTGAGAAGAACGAGATTATCAAGTCGGTAACCATCCTCGAGGATGGCGAGACCTATGAGCCCACAGTCGAAGAGATGGATGCAACCAAGAAGGCTGCCGAGGAGCAGTTCCTCAACGCTCCTATCCACGACACCGGCTCAAGATGGTATGCAGTTCTTTCCTTCCTGCTTCCTATCCTGGGTATAATCCTCGGACAGATATTCAAGGCGAGAAGGCACTTCCGCAACTGGAAGATGTGCCGCAAGGGAGCCATTGCAGGATTTGTGGTAATCGGAATTATCATTGTTCTGTTCCTGCTGATGCTTCTGTTGGCTGTAATCTGATAATTTTTAAGACAGAACCGCAAATAACGCTTAGTAGTAAGTCCGACCCGTCCTGAATATTCGGACGGGTTGGATTGTTTTTGGTGAGATAATATGAAATCTACAAGGTCACGAATTCATACAAGTAACGCGAGCCCCAAGCCGGTCGAGAACGTCGAGATTTCGACCTCGCATGTCGGTCTTCGGATTGTCGCGGTTGTACTCCTGGTGCTGATTGCGGCAACGGCGTTTGGCTATGCCATCAACGGGCTTTTTTCCGGCACGGACGGCTGGCAGCAGATTGAGGCGGACGTCGACGACCTGAGCGTCGCGACCGAGATTACGTTTATGTACGACATCGGCGCCGGTTCGGAATCCGCGACCACCGAGCGCAAGGCGATAGTCGTCATCTATTCGGACGCCTGCGAAACGGCTTATCAGCTCTTCACGCCCGACACGGAATATGAATATGTCTTCAACGTCTGGTATATAAACAACCACCCGAACGAGGAAATAGTGGTCGACGAGGTGCTCTATTCGGCTCTTGAGACGATGGTCGAATCTGGCGGAAGAGAACTTTATCTCGGACCGATTTATGCGAAATACGAGAGCCTTTGCTTCTCGGATGAAGACTGGCAGGCGCAGGAATTCGACCCGCTTTATAACGACGTCGAGGCGGAATATTTCGCCGAGGTTCTCGGGTTTGCCGGCACTGACGAGCATGTATCTTTGGAGCTTCTTCAGGACAACACGGTTATATTGCACGTTTCGGACGAGTATCTTGAGTATGCTGAAGAGATGGAAATCGACAGCTTTATCGACTTTTCGTGGATGACGAACGCCTTTGTTGTCGACTATATTTCGGACGTGATGATTGAGAACGGCTATACCGCCGGAATAATCGGCTCCAATGACGGCTTCACCAGAAACCTTGGCGGTTGCGACGAGCTGTTTTCCTATACTCTCTATTCGAGGGAGGGCAACACCGTTTATTCGGTCGCCGATATGATTTATGAGGGAACGATGAGCTTTGTTTATGCTCATGACTACGCAATCACCTCGGACGACGCTTTGCGTTATTATACCTATGAGAACGGCGAAACGAGAAATCCCTATATCGACGCCGCTGACGGTCTCTGTAAAGCCGCAACGGAGGACCTGGTGCTCTATTCCGGTTCAGCGACCTGCGCCGACCTGCTGCTCGGGCTGACAGACATCTATATCGCCGACACCCTCGACGAATCAAAGCTTGAAGCTCTCGCCGCAGACGGAATCCACTCGGTCTATTACGACGGCTTCACGATTGTCTGCACAGATGACGATATTGTGCTGTCTGATGTGGCGGAGGGGTTTGGAGCTTAGCATGAATACAAGCAAGAGTAAAACTAAATATAAGATTATCTTGACGGCTGTTGTGGCGGTTTTGCTTGCGGTGCTCATTTTTGTGACATGCTTGGCGCAAGACTGGGTGAGCTTCCACGCTTCGGAGATTACCGTGTCGTCGCTCGTTTCCGATTCGGTCGGATCGACCGACCAGGAGCCGGTGCGGTTCTCGATTGACTGCGGGTTCTATTCGAGCACACAGAGGCTTTACCTGAGCTCTTCGGCTTCAGGAGACCTCGAGGTCACAGATATTTTGTATACTACTGACGGAAGTGAGCCGCAGACCTCGGGCGAGAGCTATTCGGGCGGCATCACACTTTCGGTCAAGGACAGCGAGGAGTGCATACTTTATACAATCAGAGCCTGCGCCGTCTATTCGGACGGAAGCTGTTCCGAAACCGTCACCCGGAGCTATTTCCTCGGGGCGAACATCGACGAACGGTTTGACTGCCTCGTTTTCTCGATTTCAATCGACCCCGATTACCTGTATAATTATGAGGACGGAATTTTTATTGCCGGAAAGATGCGCGACGACTACCTCGCCACCGACCCCGAGGGCGACATCGAGCCGACCGACCCCGCCAACTGGAATCAGAGCGGGATGGAGGGCGAACGCCCCGCCTATGTCGAGGTGTATGAGTACGACGGCACCTGCGTCATCTCGCAGGCTTGCGGACTCCGAATCTACGGCGGATGGTCACGCTCCAATAGTCAGAAGAATCTCAGACTTTATGCCCGTGAGGAATGCGACTCCGAAAACGACCGGTTCAGATATGAATTCTTCACCGACGAGACGGACGTGAACGGCGACAAGATAAAGTCGTATAACAAGATTTCCCTCCGTGCCGGCGGCAACGACAACGGCTATCTCTTCGAGCGCGACGAGGTTATATCCTCGCTTGCCGACGATGCCGGACTCGACGCCAAGAACTGCCGTGCGGCGGCGGTCTTCCTGAACGGCGAATACTACGGCTTTGCGTGGGTTCAGGACACCTATTCCGAGGACTGGCTCGACCACCAATATGCCGTCGAGCAGGGAACCTGGGACATCCTCGAGGGCTGTGAGTACATGATGACAAGCGGCAACAACGACGACCGCTTTGAAGAAGCAAAAAGCGACTGGGAAACGGTTCAGGCTTACGCCTATAAGGACCTTACCGACGACGAAGTTTTTGCAGAGCTTGAAGAACTGCTCGACATTGATAATATGTTGACCTACTACGCCTTGTGCGCCTATGTCAGCAACGGTGACTGGCCTAACAACAATTATAAAGTATACAGATTTGTTTCGGGGGACACTTCGCTTTCAAGTGAAGAAGACGTCTTCGACGGCAGATGGCGGTTCCTCATCTATGACAGCGATTTCGCCCTTGGGCTCTACGGCTCGAGCTTCTTTGAGTACAACATAAAAGACCTTTTCGACGAGGAGTATTTCGGGCTTATCCCCGAGGACTGGTATGACGACGTTCACGACGAAGGCGAGAAATACACCCGAAGCGACCTTCTCATATCATTTTGTAAGAGAGACGATATCAAAGAGCGGTTTGTCAATATCCTTTGCGACATCATGAACTGGTATTGCAGTGCGGACAAGGTCTCGGATGAGCTTGACACCCTCAACACCGAGCGGCTTCACGAGATTGTCGAAGCGGGCGAGGCGGGGACGACCTCGACATGGAGCATTTCGAGCGAGCTCGAGAGCGCAAAGGAATGGATAGAGGGCAGACCCTACTCCGCCAAGACGCAGATCAGCGCAATCTTCCCGGAATACGACTCAAAATCAACCTATTATGTTCGCATCGAGACCTCCGATTATGCCGAAATCACTTATAACACGGCTCGGATAGACCCGGGCGACGAGTACACCTTCAGCGGCTACTACTTCGACGGAACGTCACAGACGCTCAGTTGCGAAGTTGTCGACGGCTACAAGTTCGAATACTGGGAAATCAACGGCGAGAAGATCTATGACGAGACGGTCGAGATTTCGGGCGAGCTTTACGGAAGCAACATCAAAATCAGCCTCGTTACGAGCTGTGACACCGCGGGGCTTAAGATTTCCGAGGTCTGCTATAAGGGCAGTTATCAGGACTACATAACTATAAAGAACTACGGCGAGGAGACGGTCAGCCTCTCGGGACTCACCGTTTCCGACGGCACATATGCCTATACCATCACTTCCGGCACCCTCGCTTCCGGCGAGGAGCTCAAGCTCGTCTGCGAGAATTATCTGAGGGACGACGCCGTGGGGCTGGTTCAGCTAAGCTTTAACTTAAGCGAGCTCGAAACGGTCACCCTGACGGACGCAAGCGGCGAAGTGATTTCGGAGGTGTACCTCCGCGACGCCGCCAAGAACTCGGCGCTAAAGTATGACGAACTGACCGCGAGCTATGTCCAGTTCACGCCTTATCCGAAGACAAGGATTATCGAGGCGGAATTGCCAAGCCGGTGGCGATAAAATGTAGGGGCGGATATTATCCGCCCGAACCCCATCGGCGAACATTAGCGGGCGGATGATATCCGCCCCTACAGACATCACGAAAGAATATCATTGAAAGGAGACCTATAAATGTCAACCAAAATAATCATAACCTGCGACTCTACATGCGACCTGAGTCCGGAGCTTTATGAAAAGTATGAAATCAAGCCTGTGCCGCTTGGAACTATCCTGGACGAGGAGATGAGGCGGGACGGAGTGGACGTTACGCCGCTCGAGATTTTCGACTACGTCGGGAAGACAGGAGTCCTGCCGAAGACCTCCGCCGTGTCGGTCTCCGAATATACGGACGTTTTCAAGCCTTATGTCGACGAGGGCGCCGAGATTGTCCACATCAACATCTCGAGCGAGTTTTCCTCCTGCTATCAGAACGCCTGCATTGCCGCCGAGGAGCTCGGGCATGTCTATCCGATTGACTCGAGAAACCTCTCGACCGGCTCGGGACACCTTGCAATCAAGGCGAGGGAGCTCGCGAACGAAGGACTTTCGGCTTCGGAAATCGCGGATAAGCTGAACGAAATGAAAGAGAAGTTAGATGTCAGCTTCGTTTTGCAGACGCTCGACTATCTCCAGAAGGGCGGCAGATGCAGTGGAGTGACTGCGTTCGGCGCGAATCTTCTGAAAATCCGACCCGAAATTGTCGTTTCCGAGGGCACCATGATTGTCGGCAAGAAGTATCGCGGCGCAATGGAAAAGTCGATTCTTGATTATGTCCGTGGACGTCTCGAGGGCAGAACGGATATCGACACAAGTCGTATCTTCATCACCCACTCGCATGTGCCGGATGATATTGTTAAGAAGGTCAGAAGCCTTATCAAAGAACTCCAGCCGTTCGAGGACGAGAATATCTTAGAAACCTACGCCGGTTGCACGGTGTCATGCCACTGCGGACCGAATTGCTTGGGTGTGCTCTTCTTCAAAAAATAGGGTTTTAGGGGTCAGAAATGTTCAAACGCAATCTGAATTATGTCAAAAATATCGCCCTGCCGGGGCTCATATTCAGCTTCATAGCGGGAACGCTTACGGGGGCTTTTATCGTTCTGTACCGGTTTGTGGCGAACAAGGTCATAAATCTGTCGGAGACGGTCTATTCAACCGTGAGGGAAAGACCGGTGCTCGTTATCCCCGCTGTTCTCGTTCTCGGGGCGATGGCGGCGATTCTCGCATTCGTATATAAGCAGACGCCGAACCTCAAGGGTGGCGGCATCCCGACTGCTATCGGAATCCTCAGGGGCGGCATCCGCTTCAACTGGCTCAAGAACCTTATCGGAGTAACGTTGGCGTCGCTCTCGACGTTCTTTGTCGGTGTACCATTAGGCAGTGAAGGACCGAGCGTGCAGATTGGTACCGCAATCGGCCGCGGAACCGTCAAGACGATGGCGGGGAAGAACCAGGCTTGGGACAGATATGTCATGACCGGCGGCGCCTGTGCCGGCTTCACTGCGGCGAACAATGCGCCGATTGCCGGAATCATGTTTGCAATCGAAGAGGCTCACCAGAGAATCAGCCCGATGATAATAATGACGGCGTTTTCGTCGGTCATGTTCTCGTCAATCACCGTCCGGTGGATGTGCCCACTTCTTGGGATGGATGCCGACATGTTCCCCGGAATTTCGGAGCACGTCCGGGAGCTCGGGCTCTCTCAGCTCGGGGTTATCGCCATCTGCGCGATAGTCGTCGGACTTATGTCGGTCATCTTCCTTCGCTACTTCATGGTGATGAGAAAATTCATCGGGGAGAAGCTCTCGGCGATGAGCCTCCGCTTAAAGATTTTCATCGTCTTCATGCTCACCTTTGCGTTCGGACTTATTTCCTATGACTTCATCTCGACCGGTCACGATTTGGTTGACAGTTTGCTCGAAGGGAATGTCCTGTGGTATATTATACTTGCGATTCTTCTCTATAGGGCGACGATGCTCCTGGCGGCGAACAACACCGGCATCAACGGCGGCATGTTCGTCCCGATAATCGCTCTGAGTGCGCTTGTCGCCTCGCTCGTCGCGAAGGTCACAATCGGTGCGGGGCTTATCAGTGCGGATTACTACAGCACTATTGTGGTCTTGGGCATCACCGCCAGAATCTCCGGCATGATGAAGTGCCCGCTTACGGCGATGGTCTTCTCGATTGAAGCCCTCGGCTGTTCGGAGAATATTCTCCCGGTAATACTGGCGGCGGCGCTTTCCTACATAATCACCGAAGCCTTCGGCACCGAGTCAATCAACGAAGAGGTCGTTGCGGGACGTATCAGAGAGATTAATTACGGCAAGGTCCCGAAGGTAATAGATACATTCGTAACCGTCGGCGGGAACACCTTCGCTGTCGGCAAGCAGATCAGAGATATCTTCTGGCCGCAGAACCTGTTCGTTCTTTCGGCCAAACACGGTGAAACCGCCGGCGCCGAGGTCGACAGCCACGGCGACAACACCCTTCAGGAAGGCGACATCCTCCACGTCCGCTATATGACCTATGACAACAGCGCCACGAAAGAGGAGCTCTACGCCATCGTCGGCGAGCAGAAGATAGAATCGAGAAGAGCGGTGGATGTTTAAAAAACACGTTTAAACCCAATAAAAAAGCTGTTGACAAAGCAACAGCGATGGGGTATAATAACGGTAAGAGAGCGGAGCTGCCGGTAACAGCTCCGGCTCAACTAATATGCGCTCCTGAGAAGGATGCACTAAAATTGGAATTGGTCGGGACTTTTACTCTAGCTCTCGGCTATTTCTTTTTATTCCCGGAGGTTAAGCCGAGAATGCCAAGTACTATGTTCGTAATCAGATTAAGTAGTGAGAACACTTCTAAAATCGTCATAACGACCACCTCCTTAGTTTTATCAAAGGTCAGGCCGTTTTTTCGCTCTCTTACCGAGGTTGTTATAGCATATGTTTCGGACAATGTCAACGAATAAATTGCTTATATCGCCAATTTGCGCCTTGTTCCACTAAAGAAGATTGTGCAAAAAATACTTTGATTTAGTCCGCATATTGTGCTATACTTGATAACTGATCAGAAAACTCTGTATATTTTTAGGAAAGAAGTGGGTCAAAAATGGAGGAAATTCTGATATGTTTATCACTCGCAATGATTTGCGGACTTTTGATGACAAGACTGGCGAAGCTCGTGCACCTTCCCGCCGTCACGGCGTATCTGGTCACGGGTATACTTTTGGGTCCGTTCTGCCTCGGCTCTCTCGGAATTGAGGGCTTGGGCTTTACCTCCCTTGAGCAGGTCGACAGCTTTTCGATTATTTCACAGGTAGCACTGGCATTTATAGCGTTTCTAATCGGTAACGAGTTCAAGGTTTCGGAACTCAAGTCGATGGGCAAGCAGGCGATAACGGTCGGCATCTTGCAGGCTGTCGTCACGACGATTGTCGTCGATATCGGGCTTATTGCTTTGCACTTCATCTTCCCGGACGCTATTTCTCTTCCGGCGGCTATCACCCTCGGTACAATCGCCTCGGCAACCGCTCCGGCGGCAACGCTCATGGTCGTAAACCAGTACAAGGCGCACGGACCGCTCACTAAGCTTTTACTTATGGTAGTAGCAATCGACGATGCGGTCGGCTTGGTGCTCTTCTCAGTTTCATATGGAATTGCGGACGCACTCGAGCAGGGCAGAGTTTCGGTTGTCAACATCGTCCTTGAGCCGGTTATCGAGATAGTTCTTTCGATAGTCTTAGGCGTCCTTATGGGGCTCATCCTCAGATGGTTCGAGAAGTTTTTCAAGTCGAGAGCCAACAGAATGTCTATTTCGATTGGCGTAGTAATTCTCGCCGCGGCGGTTTCGATGTCGGAATTTGAGATTGGCGGAGTCAAAATCGGCTTCTCGCTTCTTCTCACCTGCATGATTACGGGCGCAATCTTCTGCAACACAAGTGAGCTTTCGCCCAGCGTTATGGAGAACGACGACAGGTGGACATCCGCTCTTAATGTCCTATTCTTCGTAATTTCCGGTGCGGAGCTTGATTTGAGCATCCTGACACAGCCGCTTGTCCTTCTGGTCGGTATCACCTATATCATCTTCCGCTCGTTAGGAAAGATTTTCGGCGCGTTCTCATCCACCAAGATGACCGGTTGCAGTCCGGAGATTCAGAAATACTTGGGCATCACCCTTCTCCCACAGGCGGGAGTTGCACTCGGAATGGCGACCACTGCGGCAAACCTGCAGGACGGCGCGCTTATAAGAAACGTGGTTCTCTTCTCGGTAATGGTCTATGAGCTCGTCGGACCGACACTCACAAAGATTGCTCTCAAGAGAGCAGGGGAGATTGCCCCCGATGCGGATAAACCGGCGAAGAAAGCGGCTAAAGCATGATTACCACGGTAACTCTCAGCCCGTGTCTTGACAAGACGGTGAAGACCGGAAAGCTCGACCTCGATGCCATGAACCGGGTCGAGCCTGTAAGCCTCGACATCGGCGGTAAGGGTATCAATGTGAGCAGGGCTTTGACTCGGCTTGGAGTCAGTAGCCGCGCGCTCGGCTTCAATTTCGACGGTGGTGAGGCTATCCCGGAAACTCTCGAATCTGAGGGCATTGAGTACAGATTTACCCAGTGCCCGGGTTCGCTCAGAACGAATCTTAAAATCATGGAGACCGAGCTCGGCAGGACCGTTGAAATCAACGAGTCGAACCCGGAGGTCAGCCATGAGTGCATCGAGGCGCTGAAGGCATCTGTTGCCGAATCCGCCCGTGACAGCGAGTTTATCGTCCTTGCGGGGAGCGTCCCGAAGGGCGTCGGAAGCGATATTTACCGTCAGATCGGAGAGCTTTCGAATGCAAAAGTGATTCTTGACGCACAGGGCGAGCTCTTGCGGGAAGGCTTGAAAGCGCACCCCTTCATGATAAAGCCGAACATTTTCGAGCTAGAGACGCTTGTCGGGAAGATTTCTTCCGAAAGTGAGATAATCTCGGCGGCGAGGAAGATAATTTCGGATTACGGCGTGCAGGTCGTCTTGATCTCAAGAGGCGCAGACGGGGCGATTATCGTCTCCGAAGCCGAGTGCCACAAGGCTCCGGCTGTGAAGGTGCCGGTCAAGAGCACCTCGGGAGCAGGCGACAACATGCTTGCCGGGGCAATCCTTGCCTTGACCAAGAATTTGCCGCTCGAGGGCGTCCTCAAGTACGCCGTCACCACGGCGGCGGGAGCAATCTCGCATGAAGGGACGACGTTTTGCACGAAGGAAGAGTTTGAAGAGCTCCTCGGAGAATAAAAAAGCTGTTGACAAATCAACAGCGATGGGGTATAATATAAGTGGTGAGAGGTACCTGAAGTGGCATTCAGGCACGATTACTCTTTCCATAGCGTTAACTACAAAATTCGCAATCGCACTTGATGTTAATCAGGTGCGGTTATTTCTAACGGCGATCGCCGAGGCTAAGACCTAAGTTGATGGAAGCTATTACAAGAAGTAAAAGCTGAAGGATATCTGCAATTTCCATCGGTACTCCACCTCCCTTCTTCAGGGAAAGAGCAACCGTATCCTCCCACCGAGGACATTATAACACAGGGTGTAGCTTGCTGTCAATAAATAAATTTTGAAAAAAGCTGTTGACAAATGGGCAGCGAAGGGGTATACTATATTTAATAACTCTTATGAAAGGCTGGAATTTCGTTCCGGTCTTTTGTTTTGGATAGCCTTGAAAGGGGTGAAAGTATGTCTGTAATCAAATCCGACAGCCCGACAGTCGCGAAGGTTCGCCAGATTGCCGAGCCTATGTGCGAGGAATTGGGGCTTTATCTCTGGGATGTCAGATATGAAAAAGAGGGAGCTTCGTGGTACCTTAGGATTATCATCGACAAGGACGGCGGGGTTGACATGAACGACTGCGAGGCGTTGCACCGTCCGCTTAGCGACAAGCTTGACGAGCTCGACCCGATAAAGCAGTCCTATATCTTCGAGGTGTCAAGCCCGGGGCTCGGGCGGGAGCTTCGGCGGCTCGACCACTTCGAGGTCTGCATCGGTGACCTGATCCGGATCAGGTTCATAAGACCTCGTGACGGTGAGAAGGAGATACTAAGAGTCCTCACCGCCTACGACAAGGACGGAATCACGGTTTTGGATGAAAACGAACAGGAAGAAAAAATCAGCTTTGAAGAGTGCGCAAAGATTACGCTCTTTGATGACGACGATTTGGAATTAGATTGATTACTACCAAGAAAGGACTGGTTAAAACAATATGAAGAGAAAAACTAAGGCGGCTCAGAGCCATGAACTTAATTTGGATGAGCTGTTCGGTGCTATCGACGGCTTGCAGGAAGAGAGCGGCATTCAGCTTGACGAACTGTTAGAGAAAATAAAGCAGGGCATCCTCAAGGCTGTAAAGAGAGACTATCCCGGAAACGAGAACGTCAGAGTTGACCTTGCCCCCGAAACCAAGAAATTTGAAATCCACATTATGAAGACTGTCGTCGAGGGCGAGCCGGAGGACCCGGCTAACGAAATCTCCCTCGAGCAGGCAAGGACATACGATGCAAACGCTTATGTCGACGGGACGGTCGAGATTCCCGTTTCCCCGTCGGCGTTCGGAAGAGTTGCGGCTTCCTCGGCAAAGCAGTCGATTCGCTCCGACCTCAAGCAGTTCGAGCGCGACAGACTTGTTTCGCAGTATAAAGACAAGGAGCACGAAATCGTCTCCGCAACCGTCCAGAAGGTCGAGCCGGCAACCGGCAACGCTATCCTCACCATCGACAAGGACGAGATTTATTTCCCGAAGGGAGAGCAGATCCCCGGGGAGGAACTCAAGCCGGGCGACATCATCAAGGTTTATGTCGTCGGCATACTTAATCCCGACAGAAAGCCCTCGGTCAAGGTCTCAAGAACTCACCGCGACTTTGTAAGAAGGCTGTTTGAGCTCGAGGTTCCCGAGATTTACGACGGAATCGTCGAGATAAAGTCCATAGCCCGTGAGCCCGGCTCAAGAAGCAAGATTGCTGTCTCCTCGAACGACGAGAACGTCGACGCCATCGGCGCCTGCATCGGAAACCACCGCTCAAGAATCGGTGCGATTGTCTCGGAACTCGGCGGCGAGAAGATTGATCTTATCAAGTACTCGGAGGACGACGCCGAATTCATCAAGCAGGCTTTGTCACCTGCCGAGGTCATGAGCGTCACCATCGAAAGCGACGAGATAAAGTCGGCAAGAGTTGTCGTTCCCGAGTCTCAGCTTTCGCTCGCTATCGGCAACCGCGGACAGAACGCCAAGCTTGCGGCTCGACTCACCGGCTACAAGATTGACATCGTTTCTCCCGATAAGCTAGCAGCTGCTGTCGCAGCTGAAGAAGCCTCTGACGAGTCTTCTTCAACCGGAGAGTAATATGATTAAGCAGAAGAAAAAGCCTATAAGAACCTGCCTCGGGTGCGGTGAGCCCAAGGAAAAGAGGTCGCTTGTAAGGATTGTGAGAACCCCCGAGGGCGAAATCCTCGTCGACCCGACCGGTAAGAAGTCGGGAAGAGGAGCGTATATCTGCCCGAATAAGGAATGTCTCGAAAAGGCAAGAAAGAAAAGATGCCTTGAGAGAAGCCTTGAGTGCGAAATCCCCGCAGAGATTTACGAAAGATTGTCGCACGATATAGCGGAGGTCGAGACCCTGGAAGGCGGCGAAGATGGCTGATATAATGAATTTACTGAGCATCTGCCGAAGGGCGGGAAAGCTCACTCTCGGAATGGACGAAGTCAAGGGCACAGTCCGCTCCGGAAAAGCATATATCGTCCTTGTCACCGAAGACATGGCGGAGCGTTCGAAAAACGAGATTACCCGCATTTGCGAAGAGTATGAAACGCCTCTCTACGAAATTCCCGAGAGCATGTATGACGTAGGTCAGGCGCTCGGAAAGGTCTACGGCATCATGTCCGTGACCGATGCGGGATTTGCGAAAGCCGCCAAGAAACGGTTGACAAGCACCAGTCCCAAATAAGGAGATTTGCCTATGATTACGAAATATAAATTATCAAACCTTGCCAAAGACCTGGGCGTGCCGGTGAACGACATCATCGACTGCCTTGCGCCTGTCTATGGCGTAAAGAAAGGCTCGACAATTCTCGTGACGGAGGAGATTAACTATGTCTTTGAGGTCTTCACCCACAAGAATCAGGTGGAGAACTTCGACGACTACTTCTCCTATCGTCCCATAAGAAAGCCGAAGCCTCCGAAGCCGGAAAAGAAGGAAGAGCCAAAGGCTGAGCCTAAGCCGACGGAGAAGGTCGAAGAGCAGAAGGCTGTTGAGAAGCCGGAGGTCAAGGCGGAAGCCGCTCCCGTTCAGGAAGCAACAGCCAAAGCTGAAGAGAAAAAAGAGCACCGCAAAGAGGACAAAAAGCCCGCCAAGAAGAAGGAACGTGGCGAAAGAATCCAGCTCGTCACCGGAAAGTCGGAGAGCACCACCTATGCACAGCGTGAGAAGACCCACGTTGTCGACACAAGGGGAAGCTATGTAAATATCGACAAGTATAACGAGCACTATGACAACCTTGCGGACTCGAAGAACCGCGGCGGCGACAACTATCAGAAGAAGCAGAAGCTCACCCAGAAGTCCCGTCAGCAGAAGAAGGAGAAGCTCTCCACAAAACGTGAGACCGAAGCCGAGAGAATGAAGCGCATGGAGCTCGAGCGGGCAAGAAAGCTCAAAGTTCGTGTTCAGATTCCTGATGAAATCACCGTTTCCGAGCTCGCAACCCGCTTGAAGGCGACAGTTTCCGACGTTATAAAGAAGCTCATCGGTCTCGGAGTTATGGCATCCCAGAACGAGGTCATCGACTTCGACACCGCGGCACTCGTTGCCGAGGAGATGGGAGCTAAGGTCGAGAAGGAAGTCGTCGTCACTATTGAAGAGAGACTCATCGTCGACGAAGAGGACACAGCCGAGAACTTGCAACCCAGAGACCCCGTTGTCGTTGTTATGGGTCACGTCGACCACGGCAAGACCTCGCTTCTTGACAAGATTCGTCATGCAAACGTTACAGCAACCGAGGCGGGCGGCATCACCCAGCACATTGGTGCTTACAGAGTTTCCATAAACGGCAGAGACATCACGTTCCTTGACACCCCCGGTCACGAAGCATTCACGGCTATGAGACTCAGAGGTGCAATGGTCACGGATATAGCTATTTTGGTAGTAGCCGCCGACGACGGAATCATGCCGCAGACGGTTGAGGCTATCAACCACGCAAAGGCGGCGGGAGTTTCCATAATCGTCGCCATCAACAAGATGGATAAAGAGGGCGCAAACCCCGACAGAATCATGCAACAGCTCACCGAGCACAACCTCGTTGTCGAGGCTTGGGGCGGCGACGTCATGTGCGTCCCCGTTTCGGCGAAGACCGGAATGGGTATAGATGAGCTCCTTGAGGACATAATTCTTGTAGCTGATGTAAAGGAGCTTAAGGCGAACCCGAACCGTCCGGCAAAGGGAAGCGTCATCGAGGCTCGGCTCGACAAGGGTCGCGGACCTGTTGCAACTGTCCTCGTCCAGAACGGCACTCTTCACTCGGGCGACGTCATCATTGCCGGCATCGCTGTCGGACGTGTCAGAACGATGACCGACGACAAGGGCAGAACCGTCAACGAGGCGGGACCGTCGGTTCCTGTTGAGATTACCGGTCTTGCGGAGGTTCCGGCGGCAGGCGACACATTTAACGCCGTTGCCGACGAAAAGCTTGCAAGAGAGCTCGTTGAAAAGAGAAAGCAGGAAGCGAAGGAAGAAGTATTCAAGCAGGCTCAGAAGGTATCTCTTGACAACCTCTTCGACCAGATTAACGAAGGCGAAATCAAGGAGCTTCCCATCATCGTCAAGGCGGACGTTCAGGGCTCTGTCGAAGCAGTTAAGCAGTCGCTCGAGAAGATTTCGAACGACGAGGTCAAGGTCAAGGTTATCCACGGCGGCGTAGGTGCGATTTCCGAATCGGATGTCATGCTTGCAGGAGCTTCCGGAGCGATTATAGTCGGATTTAACGTCCGTCCCGACCCCGTTGCCAAGGAGAACGCCGAGCGCGACGGAGTTGAACTCAAGACCTACAGAGTTATTTACGAAGCCATCGAAGAGATTGAAGCGGCTATGAAGGGCATGCTTGCGCCGAAGTATACCGAGGTCGACACAGCCCGTGTCGAAGTACGTCAGGTCTACAAGATTACCGGCGTCGGTCAGGTTGCGGGATGCTATGTCACCTCCGGAAAGATTTCAAGAAACGACCTCGTCAGAGTTGTCCGTGACGGTATAGTCATTGCAGATGACAGGATGTCGAGCCTGAAGCGCTTCAAGGACAACGTCAAGGATGTTGCACAGGGCTATGAGTGCGGTATCACGCTCGAGAAGTTCACCGACTTCAAGGAAGGCGACGTGTTCGAGGCTTATCAGCTTAATGAAACGGAGTAACCCCTCCACCGGCTTCGCCGGTTCCCCTCCCCTTTCAGGGGAGGCTTAACCTACGAGAGGAGAATATTATGGCTGATCATAAAGCGGAGCGGTTCTCGTCGGACTTGCAGAGGATTTTGAGCACCATGCTCGGGGAGCTGAAAGACCCCCGAATCAAGGACAGGATGCTCACGATTGTCAGGTGCGAGGTCACGAGAGACCGTTCGAGCGCAAGAGTTTACGTTTCAAGTTTAAACGGTATTGAAGAGGCGAAGGAAGCCGTGAAGGGGCTTGAAAGCGCGTCGGGAATGATAAAAAGAAGAATCTCCGACAGCCTTCACATAAGAAAGGCTCCCGAGCTCAAGTTTATAGCGGATGATTCGAGCGAATACTCCGCACACATTTCCAAACTACTGAGGGAAATGGACATCAGGGAGGACGAAGACTAAGATGGAAAATACGAGACTTACAAGCTATGAAGAGGTGGCGGAAATCCTTCGGGGCTGTGACAATGTGAGCATTCTCACGCACAAGAGCCCCGACGGCGACTGCATCGGTGCGGGAATGGGGCTTTGCCTCTATCTGAGATCTTTGGGAAAGAAGGCAAATGTCCTTAATTCCGACGGCTTCCCCGACAGATTTGATTTCATGATTGGTGACTATCAGCCCGAGCTCTTTGAGGAGCAGTTCGTCATCTCGGTCGACATCTCCGACACAACGCTTCTTGGCGACGAGCTCGAGAAATATGCCGACAGGATTGACCTCTGTATCGACCACCACGGCTCAAACAGGTTCTTTGCGAAGAAATCATATGTTGATGCGCAGGCTTCGGCGGCTTGCCTCATAATCTTCGAGCTCCTTGAGCATATGGGCGCCGACATCACCCTTCCGATTGCGACGAACCTCTATACGGGTCTCGCAACCGACACGGGGTGCTTCAAGTTCCAGAACACGACGCCTGCGGCACACATTGCGGCGGCGAAGATGTTTGAAATGGGCGTCGACTTCGAGCATATCAACAGAAAGATGTTCGACATCAAGTCAAGAGGCAGAGTCATGTGCGAGCAGAAGCTTATCAGCGAGATGCGTTTCTTCGAGGACGGACAGATAGGAATCCTGACCGCCACCAATAAGGACATCGCCGACTTCCAGATTGACCGCTCGGAGCTTGACGCATTCGCGCAGATTCCTCTTACAATCGAGGGCGTCCGGTTCGGCTATACCCTCAAACAGCAGGAGGACAACCCCGAGATGTTCAAGGTATCTCTCAGGACGACCGATGCCGATGCCGCGGCAATCTGCGGCGAGTTCGGCGGCGGAGGACACCTCCGTGCATCCGGTTGCACCGTTGAGGGCAAGGCAAGAGAAGTCATGATGAAGCTTCTTGAAGTCACAAGGAAGTATCTGTGACAACCGGAACTCCTCTTAACGGAATCGTTCCGGGTGGTATCCTGCTTATAGACAAGCCTTCGGGGTATACGTCGTTTGACGTTATCGCTGTTTTGCGTGGGCTTCTGCACGAAAAGAGGCTCGGGCACACGGGAACCCTCGACCCTATGGCGATGGGTGTCCTGCCGGTCTTAATCGGCAAGGCGACCGGGGCAAGCGACATACTCCCGATTGACGAAAAGACATATCGTGCCGGATTTGTACTCGGCAAGTCGACCGACACTCAGGACATCACGGGAACGGTGCTGTCGGAATCGGATAAACCGGTTTCGGAAGCCGAAATTTTGGGTAAATTGCCGCAGTTCAGGGGCGTTATCTCCCAACTCCCGCCGATGTATTCGGCTGTGTCCGTAGGCGGCAAGCGGCTCTATGAGCTCGCTCGTCAAGGCGTGAGCGTCGAGAGGACGCCGAGAGAGATTACTATATTCAGTCTTGAGCTCGAAGTATATAACGAAGCCGACAGGACGGGAACGCTTCTTGTCTCCTGCTCGAAGGGCACATATATCCGCACGCTTATAAACGACTTGGGCGATTCGCTCGGGGTCGGCGGTTGTATGACTGCTTTAAGACGCATCTCGGCGCATGGCTTCGGAATTAATGATTGCATTCCTCTCGAAGACTTGAGAGCCAGCGAAAACGCTTTGGAAGTGGCTTCGTCAAGAATCATCGCAACGGACAAGCTTTTCGGATGCTATGGGGAGCTCAGGCTTTCCGAAGCCCAGACCCGTATGTATAAAAACGGCGTGAAGCTTGACGCAAAGCGGGTCCGTGGAGCTCAAGAAGGCGAGATTTTCAGAATTTACGGAAGTGAATTCTTAGGCTTATGCCGGGTCACGGACGGCGAAATCAGAATAGTAAAGAATTTCTGGTGATTGACATAAATAATACAGTAAAAAGGGCGGTGCTCTTGGGACTCTTCGACGGGGTCCATATCGGGCATCAGGCGGCTCTTCGGGCTCTTTGCGATACAAATGCAGATGAGAAGATAGTCTACACATTTTGCTCAAGCGAGGTCGACACCAAGGGGCACAGAAGCTTTGTCCTGACCGACCAAGAGAAAGAGCAGAAGCTACTTGAATACGGCGCCGACAGGGTCATATTCGCGAGCTTCCCCGAGGTCAGGGACACAAGCCCCGAGGACTTCGTAAGTAGGATTCTCGGGGAAGAGCTCAGGGCTGACATGGTTCTCTCGGGCGAGAATTTCCGCTTCGGGAAGAACGCCGCCGGAGATGCGGAGCTTTTGAAATCGCTATGCAAAAGCTACGGGATGATGTCGAAAATTGTCGAACTCCTGAGCTATGGCGGCGAGACCGTCTCGACAACGAGAATAAGAGCCCTTATCGAAAGCGGAAACATGAGCGAAGCAAACGAGCTCCTCGGGTATAAGTACTTTTTTGGTGGCAATGTCACCCACGGCATGAGCATGGGGCGCGAGATGGGAATAAGGACCGTCAATATCCCCCTGACGCCGAAGAAGATAGTCCCCCGATTCGGGGTTTATTCAAGCGACGTTACGGTGCTTCGCACCAACGAAAAGCTTAAGGGCATTTCGAACGTAGGAGTCAAGCCGACCGTCAGCGACTCGGGTGAAATCGGGCTCGAGACGCACATATTGGGCGACGTCGGCGACCTGTATGGCATGGATATAAAAGTGGAGCTGAAGCAGTTCTATCGGGACGAGAAGAGATTTTCGTCCGTCGAAGAACTCACCGCCACTATCAATAAGGACATAGACAAAAGAAGGGAGGAAGACTGATGGAAAACCCATCGGTCACCGAAGAAAATGAGTGAAGTAAGAACGAGGTTTGCGCCGTCACCAACCGGCTATATGCACATAGGCAACCTGAGAACGGCACTTTATACCTATATTATAGCCAAGAAGTACGGAGGAAAGTTCATCCTTCGAATCGAGGACACCGACCAGGAAAGATATGTCGAGGGCGCAGTCGACACCATCTATCGCACGCTCAAGGCGGTCGGACTTAACTGGGATGAAGGTCCCGACGTCGGCGGCGATTACGGACCGTATGTCCAGTCGGAAAGAATGGGCATTTTCAAGAAATACGCTCTTGAGCTTGTCGAAAAGGGCGGAGCATACTATTGCTTCTGCGACAAGGACAGACTGACCGAGCTTAAAGCCGTTCAGGAAGCCGCAGGCATCAGCCCGATGTATGACCGCCACTGCCGCAACCTCTCAAAAGAAGAAATTCAGGCGAAGCTTGACGCCGGCACACCCTATGTCATCCGCCAGAAGATTCCGCTCGAGGGCACAACGACATTTCACGATGAGCTCTTCGGCGACATAACAGTCGAGAATTCGACCCTTGACGACCAGATTCTTCTGAAGGCGGACGGCATGCCGACTTATAACTTTGCAAACGTCGTCGACGACCACCTTATGGGCATCACCCACGTCGTAAGAGGCAACGAGTATCTCGCCTCCGCTCCGAAGTATAACCTCCTCTATGAGGCATTCGGCTGGGAGGTTCCGAAGTATATCCACGTCGCACCGATTATGAAGGACAAGCACAACAAGCTTTCGAAGAGAAACGGCGACGCATCGTTTGAAGACTTGGTTGCAAAGGGATACCTGAGCGAAGCTATCATAAATTACATCGCTCTCCTCGGTTGGGCGCCGAAGGGCGAAAGAGAAATATTCTCGCTTCCTGAGCTCATCGAAGAGTTCGAAATCGACGGGCTTTCGAAGTCGCCGGCTATCTTCGACCCCTTGAAGCTCAAGGCTATCAACGGCGAGTATATCCGTGCTCTTACCCCCGAGAAGTTCACGGAATACGCAGAGCCCTATATCAGAAGCGTAGTCAAGAAGGACGTCGATATCGCAAAGATTGCGGCGCTTCTCCAGAATCGCACCGAGGTCTTCTCAGAAATCCCCGAGCAGGTCGACTTTATCGACGAGATGCCCGACTATGATTTGAGTCTCTACGAGAACAAGAAGATGAAGACCAATCGTGAGACTGCTGTCGATGCGTTGACCCGTGCTTTGCCTGTTCTCGAAGCTATCCCCGAGAGTGATTGGAACTTCCAGAACCTCCACGACAAGCTTTTCGAGCTTATTTCGGAGATGGGAGTCAAGAACGGCTATGTCCTCTGGTCTCTTCGTGTCGCCATCAGCGGCAAGCAGTTCACCCCCGGCGGAGCCTTCGAGATTGCCGAGATTATCGGCAAAGAGGAAACCGTCAAGAGAATCAACCGCTCGCTGGAGATGCTTACAAAATAGCAGTTTCAATGAGTTGACACAATGTGTACACAAAAACGGTGTATAATGTGTGAAGTATATATCGGAATTTACCGGAAAGGACGTAATACCCGATGATTGAGGTAAAAAACCTTTGTAAATCCTACGGCGATAAACTGGCGGTCGACAACATAAGCTTCGAGGCTCACAACGGTGAAATCCTGGGCTTCCTCGGACCGAACGGCGCAGGAAAATCCACGACAATGAACATCCTGACGGGCTATCTCTCCTCCACAAGCGGAGAAGCGTATATAAACGGCAAGGAAATCCTTGAGGAGCCGCTTCTTGCAAAGAAGGAGATAGGATATCTCCCCGAGTTCCCGCCGCTGTATCTTGACATGACCGTAAAGGAATACTTAAACTTCATGTACGAGCTCAAGGGGTGCAAGATTCCAAAGAACACGCACCTGCAGGAAATATGCGAGCTTGTCAAGATTGAGGAGGTCTATAACCGCCTCATCAAGAACCTTTCAAAGGGTTATAAACAGCGTGTCGGCTTGGCTCAGGCACTTGTCGGCAACCCGAACGTCCTTATCCTTGACGAACCGACCGTCGGACTCGACCCGAAGCAGATTATCGAGATAAGAACGCTGATTAAGAAGCTCGGAAAGAACCACACGGTTATCCTTTCGTCGCACATCTTAAGCGAAGTTCAGGCGGTCTGCGACAGGATTGTAATCATAAACAACGGCAAAATTATCGCCGACGACACCACCGACAACCTCTCGAACACCTTAACCGCCGACCACAAGCTGATTGCTCGAATCGACGGACCGAGAGAGAAAGTAATAAAAGTAATAAGCTCGATTCCCGGAGTTGTTTCCGTCCTTGCGGATATGCAGCGTGAAAAAGGCGTCTGGGAGTACAATATCGAAGCTGTCGAGGGAACGGACATCCGGCGCGAGCTCAACAAGCGTCTTGCAGCCCGCAACTGGTACATCATGGGCTTAAAACCTTCGGAGCTTACTCTTGAAGACATCTTCTTAAGACTTACGATGGGCGAGAGCGTTGACGAGTTTATGAACCAAAAAGCGGAATCAATGGACGTAAAGTCCTTAGATAACCACGGGGAGGCGAAAAAGGCATGAAAGCAATATTCAAAAGAGAGCTGAATTCATACTTCACCTCGCTTATCGGCTACATCTTCCTGACGGCTTTCTATGCCGCTTCGGGCGTCCTGTTCGGAATAACAGCCGTCTCGACAAGCTCGCTTGACGGACTTCTCTATATGACGAGCGATATGTCGACGATGTTCACGCTTTTATTCTATGTCCTGATGGTTCTTATCCCGATTTTGACGATGAGAACGATTTCCGAGGACATGAAAAACAAGACCGACCAGTGCCTTCTTACAGCTCCTATTAGCCTCAGCTCGCTGGTGGTCGGCAAGTATCTGGCGGCGCTCGTGGTCTATGCGATGGGCGTTGCAATCACCTTTGTATATGCGATAGTACTTAACTTCTTCGTCGAGGTTCAGTGGCTCGAGGTTATGGGAAATATCGTCGGGCTCCTCTTAATCGGTGCGGCATTCATTGCAATCTGCATGTTCGTCTCGTCTCTTACCGAAAACCAGGTAATCGCCGCTGTCGGCGGATTTGCCGCAATACTTTGCATGTATCTCATTTCGTCGATTGCGTCTCTTATCAACGTAAACTGGATTGCAAATATTCTGTATGAGCTGTCAGTCGTCACGAGATACACCTATTTCACCTATGGAATTTTCGATTTTTCAAACGTCCTCTTCTTTGCAAGCATGGTGGTCGTCTTCCTGTTTTTGACCGTCCGTGTTATTGAAAGACGCCGTTGGAGCTAAGGAGGGCGAAGAAAATGAAGTTAGAATTGAAGAAAAAAGAAGCAAACGAGAACGCCGGAACAGCCGTTAAGCCGAAGCGTGAAAGAAAGCCGCTCAACAAGCGCAAGCTAATGCACGGCTCGTTCGCGACGGCGATGACAGTCCTGTTTGTTGCCGCAGTAGTTTTAGTCAACATAGTCATGACGATGCTTTTTGACCGCTTCCCGATTACAATCGACCTGACATCCGACAGCATCTATTCCGTTTCGGACGAGACTGTTGAGTATATCGAGGGAATCGACGTTGCGGTTCAGGTGACCGTTATGTGCACCGAGGACGAATACCGTTCGATAAGCGACTATACCGTCCAGTGCTCGGAGCTTCTTGACAAGTACACCCAGTACAACCCGCTTATAGTCGTAAGCTATAAGGACCTCAACTCGAACCCCGACTTTGTCGCAAACTATTCGCAGTCTCTTGAGACCGGCGACATCATCATCGAGCTCGGCGACGGCGACCACACAAGAGTCAAGATTGTCTCCCTTTGCGATATTATCGAGGTTGCCGAGGACTATGAGAGCTATCTGAGCTCCTATGCTTCCTCCTATGGCGCACTCTATACCCACGAGATGTTTGATGCCTACGGGCTGATAACCGGCTCCTGCGCCGAGCAGGCGATAACGAGCGCTATCATGACCGTAACGGATGCGAACCCCGTGACCGTCGCAACGCTCACATTCCCGGGTGCAAACGAATCGGACGTGTCGGGCTTAACAGACCTTCTTGACAAGAACGGCTATATCCTGACTGAGATTAACATCCAGACCGAGGACATCCCCGAGGACGTCGACCTTGTCATCATTCCGGCTCCGAAGATTGACTATACTACAGACGAGATTTCGAAGATTGAGACCTGGCTTTATAACAACGGCGAGCTCGAGAAGGACCTCATCTATGTCGCTTCCGTCGAGCAGGCTGAGACGCCTAACTTAGATGCTCTTCTCTATAAATACGGTCTCACGGTTGAATCAAAAGTAATCTATGAGACCAGCACGAGCTATTACGCAAACTATCAGAACTACACCTTCCAGACAATAGTTTCGGAGGATTACAGCGACGATATCTCTAACCCCTATCTTTCACTCTATGTTCCGAATTCGAGAGCGGTTTCCACGAGATTTGACGACGGCGACGGCTATTACACCTGCCAGATACTCGTTCAGACTTCGGAAAATGCTGTCCTCAAGGACATGTACGACACCTCCGACGACTGGTCGACTGACGACGCCACCGAGCGTGGAAGCTTCTATTCCGTCGCAATGGGAACCTATAAGGTTCTCAATCAGGACACCCATATTTCGGGCTACACTCACGTTATAGCCGTTGGCTCAGACCAGATGCTTCTTTCGACGCTCATGTCGAGCTCGCAGTTCAACAACGGCGACTTCTTCATAAGCCTCATTAACGAGATAACCGAGAAGACCGAGGGAATCACAATCACCTCGAAGACGATTTCTTCGAGCGGAGTTGTGGTTTCGGAATCCGTCCAGAACGGACTTAATGTTGCCTTCGCCGGAGTTATCCCCGTAATCACAATCGTAATCGGCGTTGTTGTATGGATGAGGAGGAGACACAGATAATGACCTCAAAGAAAAGAAGCCTTATAGTCGTTGCTGTTTTCGTACTCTGCCTGCTTGTTGTTCTGGGAATACTTCTCCTCACTCAGGTTGACGTCAGCATTTCGACCGACGATACAACCGAGGACACGACGACCTATGTCTACAGCGGAAGCCGCGACGACATCGCAACGATGGTCATCTCGAACGAATACGGCGAATACACCGTCACTCAGGACGACGGAACCTTCACAATAGACGAGCTCGAGGGCTTGAATCAGAACTCCACCACCCTTGCGGCGGCGGGAAACTGCATCTCCTCAATAACGGCTCAGTCGCTTGTTGAAGAGAACGCCGAGGACCTCGCAAAATACGGGCTTTCCGAGGACGACCCGACCGCAAAGGTAGTCGTAACCTTAAACGACGGCACCGAGTACACCGTTTATTACGGAATCGACTCGGCGGATTCGACCAGCTCGACCGTCTATGTAAGAATGGGCGACTCGAATGACGTTTACACCGTTCTTTCGAACTCCTCGAGATACTTCTACTATGCAAAAGAGGACTTCATCAGCCTTATAATCCTCAGTGAGCTCACCTCGACGAGCACCTCGCCGACCATCGACTATATGATTGTCACGAGGAAGGACCTCGATTACGACATCACCTTCGAGGACGACACCAAGAACTATGCGACGGACGAAGTCTCGATGGCTTCCTCGCAGGTCATGACCTCGCCGGTTTACGCATATCTTGATATTACCAACTCAAACGACGTTATCTATGGACTCTGGGGACTGACTGCTTCGGACGCTGTCTGCCCCTTCCCGACCGAGGAGGACTGGGAGTATTACGGGCTTGACGACCCGTTCTGCACCGTCTATATTGAGGCGGAGCTCCAGACCTATTCTCTGATAATCGGAAACGTTGCGTCATATGCAACCGATGACTCGGGCAACGACACCAGTGAGCCGGCGTACTACTACGGCTACTACGAGGGAATCGACTGCGTTTATACCTTCGCGGTTGACGACCTTCCGTGGACGACCTTCATGCCGGTTGATATCATGTCGAGCCTTATGACCTCGAACTACATCTACAGAGTTGACTATATCAACATCGAATTCTATGAGGACGGCGAGACCACCGATTACTACTTCGACGTAACCGCCGACGAGGATGAAGACTATCTCGTTGCGACCTATAATAACGAGTTTGTCGATATTGATACTTTTAAAGTGCTCTATCAGTTCATTCTGAAGTGTCCCATCGACGACTTGTGCTTAGAAGACCCGGCTGAAGACGCCGAGCTTGTCTGCAAGATGGAGATTATCACCGAGACGGGCGGAGATGTCCTTGAGTTCTACGACGACGGCAACAACCGCGTCACGATCAAGATGAACGGCACGACCTCATTCAGTCAGCCAATAAGCTATATCCAGACGCTTAAGACGAACTTGGAGACGTTTATAAACGGCGGAACCAGTGATGATATTTTGATGGCATGGTAACCCCTCCACCACCGGCTTCGCCGGCGGTCCCCCTCCCCTTTCAGGGGAGGCTTTGAGTGCCTTGCACTACATTTTGAAGAAAGGAACGGAATGTTATGGCAGAACAGTTTTTTGAATATAAGGGCATGCCGCTTGTTCGCAAGGGCAACGAGCTCTACTACGGGAGCATGGGAGACAAGGAAGTTGTCTATATGCAGATAGCCGCTTCCGAGAAGCAGGGCGACGTCGACGTCGCGACGAAGGTCAGGGTTTACAGAATGCTGACCGACGAGAACGTCCCCGTCATGGAGCGCATAACCAAGACGACCGAGAAAAAGAGCCTCTTCGAGGCGATTGATCTGGCGCATGATTGGTTGGCGACGAGATAAATAAGTCAAAAAAAGTCCCCGCGGTGAGCGGGGATTTTTTATGCTATAGGCAGAGGCTGTTGTTCTTCACAGAATTTTTTGCAGGCTTCTTCGAGCTTTGAAAAGTTACAATAGAACGGTCGTATTACGCCGGAATTTTTTTGGTCGGAGTAAATCTGTGCGACATTAGTGGCGATTTTATCCCTGATGCTCAGACAGAAGCGGTATTCTTTTTCAAGTATTCCACGGTATACGGTGTCGGAAATGTCGGAAAAATTTACCCTGTGATAGAGCCCCGATGGTATCGGAATCATCTTTTTCAAATCCAATACAGCTATAATATGTTTGACTTTTCCGTTGTTGTCCGGCTTGCATATTGCTTTCGGTGACAGATTATCTTTGTTCACAATCTCGTATATCAAAAAGCAGTCACGGGAGACGTTTTTCCAGTTCAGATGCTTCGGTTTGCTGGAAGAAAAGGGAACGAAATATGTAAAGCCGTCTGCTCCGGCACCAATGCCGATGATTATTCCGAGAAAAGGCTTTGTTTCATAACGGTTCGGCGAGTAGAACACCTCGCTGTCGACATCATGAAGATATTTCAGATAAGGAACATCAACCGTGTAGATGCCGAAGTCGCTGAATTGTACGTCCATAGTCAACCTCTTACTAAAAGAGGAGGGCAAACCCTCCTCAGTTCTTTACAAGCCCGCACTTTTTGTATAGGCGGCGGAACGCCTTCTGACAGTTCGCACTTTTTTGTCGGGCGGCGAAACGCCCTCTTTACAGCTCGCACTTGGGGTACAGGCGGCGAAACGCCTTCTTTACGGATTTTCATCCACTTATAGTATACACTATCCGTAAGAAAAATGCAACCGGTTTTTAAAAAAATCTCTTTGTAATAGTTTTACAGAATAGTAAAGTTTGAAAAGTCATGATTTTTGGGACAAAAATATATTGAAAAGTCAGGCTAGGGGAGTTGAAGGGGTCAGAATTAACAAAATACCCTCCCGAAATTTCCGAATCTTCTCTAAAAATTATTCGCGCTTTTTCGAGGATTGGTGCCATATTTTTTCATTTACAATCGGTATTCTTTGAATTTTTGTTGAAAACTCGGTTGAAAATGTTGAGAACCCCTTGATTTCGGGCTTTTCTTTTCAATAAACTCACAGAGTTTTCAACATTCTTTATTTGGGTGAATGAGGGTATACCGAGGGTAATATTCCACGCTGAAAGGGATTCCCTTTACGCAAATTTAACCCTCCCGTGCTATCAAACTTTACACATCATTGCTTATAATAATCCCGAATATGATTAAAATACAAAGATGGGGGAATGCGGCAATGATTTGCGGAATTGTTGACATCGGGTCGAACACCATACGGCTGTCGGTTTATAAGTGTGAGGGCGGCGAGAACCGGCTTCTCATGCACAGAAAGACTATGGCGGGAATTGCGAGCTATATAAAATCCGGGAGGCTTCCTTCGGAGGGCGTAAGGATTATCTGCAAGACCCTGACCGAGTACAAGAGGCTTCTTGACAACCTTGACATCAGGGACATGCACGTCTTCGCGACGGCTCCGCTTCGGAACATCTCGAATACCGAGGAGGTCGTCGCAAGTATACTTGATGAGACGGGGATTCCGGTCAATGTTATTTCGGGAGAGGAAGAGGCGGTTCTCAGCTTCACCGGTGCTACCCTCGGGATTACGCACAAAAAGGGCGTCATGGTTGACCTTGGCGGCGGTTCGACCGAAATCCTCCGTTACGAAGACGGAAAAATCCTCTCGACCTACAGTCTGCCGATTGGAAGCTTGAACCTCTTTAACCGCTATGTCAAGGGCTTCTATCCGACAGAGGACGAGCGCAAAGCGATTAAGAAAGCCGTTGAGGAGCAGCTAACGAGGGCGAACGTCGACCTTTCGCCTGCCGCCCACATCTGCGGGGTCGGCGGGACGGTTCGGGCGGCTTCGCAGGTCGCAAACCACTTCTTCTGCCGCTCGGACGACTATAATATAATCTCGATCGAAGAGCTCAAAATGCTCCTGAAGCGCATCAGGAAGCAGGACAGCGACAACGTCCACGAGCTTCTCAAGATCGTCCCCGACAGAATCCACACCATCATCCCCGGGCTCATCGTCCTCGAGACCGTCTCAAAGGCACTGAACGCCGAGGAGATAACCGTGAGCATGTGCGGAGTTCGGGAAGGGTATCTTATCAAGCATGTTATTGGAGAGAGCTTATATGAATGACTTAAGGTATACTCAGGACAGGGAGCTTTCGTGGCTTCGGTTCAACGAAAGAGTTCTCGAGGAGGCGAAGGACGAGAGCGTGCCGCTGATGGAGAGACTCAAGTTCGCGGCGATTTTCACGTCGAATCTTGACGAGTTTTTCATGGTTCGCGTCGGGTCGCTTCACGATATGAGCCTGTTAAAAGAAGAGCACATCGACAACAAGACCGGCAAAACGCCCTCGGAACAGCTCTCGGCGATATTCAAGGCACTGATACCGCTTTATAAAAAGCGCGATAAAGTCATGGCGGAATTGGAATCCCTCTGCCGGGCGTGCAACATATGCAGATTTTCCTACGGAGACCTTAGCGAGAAGGCGAAGAAGCAGGTGACGCTATGGTTCGAGGACGAAGCCCGACCGATTCTCTCGCCGCAGATTGTCGACATGCACAACCCCTTCCCACATCTGCCGAACAAGGGGCTCAATATAATCTTGTCCCTCAAGCGGGACGGTCAGGAGCTCATCGGGATTCTTCCTGTGCCGAATGAGCTTCCGAAGTTCGTAAGGCTTGAGGAGCGGGGAGTGCACTTTATTCTGACGGAGGACATTCTTTGCGAGTTCGCAAGCCTTGTCTTCCCCGAGTACGAAATCACCGAGAAAGCAGTCATATCCGTCACCCGCAACGCCGACATCTCGCCCGAGGACGAGGCATACGATGTCGAGACCGATTTCAGGCGGCTCATGCAGAAGATAGTGAAGAAGCGCAGGCGTCTGGCGCCGGTCCGTCTCGAAATCGAGGGGACTCTCAGCGAAAAGCTCATCATGACGCTTTGCAAGACGCTTTCACTCAGCCGTGAGCAGGTCTTCACGACAAAGTGCCCGATTCATCTTGATTTTTTATTCTCACTCAGCGACCTATTGCCGAAAGAAAGCGTTGCGACCCTCTGCGACCCCGTCTACAAGCCGCATTTCACACCCTATCTCAACAAAAACGAGAAGATTATCCCGCAAATCGAAAAGCAGGACGTTCTCATGTTCTATCCCTACGAGTCGATGGAGCCGTTTTTGAGAATGATTGCGGAGGCATCGGTTGACCCGAGCGTGCTCTCAATCAAAATTACCATCTACCGCCTCGCCGCAGGGGCAAGGCTCGTCGAATATCTCTGTGCCGCCGCGGAAAACGGCAAGCACGTCGTCGTTCTGATGGAGCTTCGGGCGCGCTTTGACGAGCAGAACAACATCTATTGGGCAGAAAGGCTTGAAGAGGCAGGATGCACCATCCTCTATGGCTTCGAGGGCATCAAGGTTCATTCGAAGATATGCCTCATCACAAAGAGGGAGCATAGCCGCCGTGGCGGAGGGAACGTCAGGTACATCACCCAGATTGGCACCGGAAACTATAACGAGAAGACCGCAAAGCAGTATACCGACCTCAGTCTCATGACCGCCAATCAGGAAATCGGCGAGGATGCGGCTTTGCTCTTCCAGAACATGGCGACCGCAAACCTTGACGGCAAGTATCAGCATCTTCTTGTATCACCGTTCAGCCTCAAGGAGCGTGTCATCGAGCTCATCGACGAGGAGATAAAGAAGAAGTCGGACGGCTATATCTTCCTGAAGCTCAATTCCCTCACCGACCGCGAGATTATCGACAAGCTTGCAGAAGCGTCTCAGGCGGGAGTCGAGATTGTCATGAATATCCGAGGAATCTGTTGTCTCTTACCCGGGATTGAAGGCTTGACGGATAATATCAAAGTCTTCTCGATTGTCGGCAGGTACCTTGAGCACTCAAGAATCTACTGCTTCGGCAGAGGCAATGACGCGAAGCTCTACATCGCCTCGGCGGACTTTATGACGAGGAACACCGAGCGAAGGGTCGAAGTCGCATGTCCCGTTACAGACAAAGAGACCAGAAAGCGGCTTCTTCACATCATAGATGAGCTCCAGCTCGACAACGTGAAAGCCCGTGTGATGGCACCCGACGGGACCTATCACCGGATCAAGGACTCGGCAAGCCCGAGAAGCTGTCAGGAAATCTTTCAACAGGAAGAGACCCAGCTTGCGGAGGAAATAAAGCACAAGAGCGGGCTGTGGGCGAAAATAAAAAGAAAAATCGGCTCTTGACAACCTCCCCCAACTATGATATACTTTCAAATCATACAAACTTGCACTTTTGTGAAAACTATTATTAGTTGGGGGATTAACATTATGTGGTTTTTATTCACGCTGTTGACGACGCTTCTTTGGGGTGCCGCCGACCTGTTTTATAAGAAGGGTGCGGACGAAACCGAAAAATACAGTCACTATCTGACCGCCATCGCAGTCGGTCTCATCATGGGCATTCAGGCGATAATCATGCTCGTGGCAAACGGGTTTGACTATAACCCGCTGAACCTGATTTACTATCTGCCGACCTCGCTTATGTACATAATCTCGATGGTCGTCGGCTATGCGGGACTTCGTTACCTTGAGCTTTCCATCTGCTCGCCGGTTGAAAACTCTTCCGGAGCGGTCGTAACGATTCTCTGCATCATCTTCCTCGGGCAGAGCCTCGAATTGATGTCGGCAGTTTCGGTAATACTCGTCACAATCGGCGTTGTCTATATCGGAATCCTCGAGAGGCAGGAAGTCGGGGACGTCAAAGACACCGACAAGAAGTATATTAACGGCTTCGTCGCGCTCATCTTCCCGCTCGTCTATGCGGTTCTTGACGCACTCGGAACCTTCTTCGACGCGTTCTATCTCGATATCGAGCTCACGCCGCTCGTCGACGTTACGGAAGAGAACATCGAGGACGTCGCGAACATTTCCTATATGCTGACGTTCCTGATTGTCGCGCTGATTCTTCTGTTCTATGTTCTTGTTATCAAGAAGGAGAAGATAGCCCTCCCGAAGCAGGGAGACAAGGTCGCCGCCGCAATTTTCGAGACCGCCGGACAGTACTTCTATGTCTACGCCATGAGCGGCAACGCCATCGTCGCGGCGCCTCTCATCTCGGCATACAGCATCGTTTCGATAGTCCTTTCAAGAATCTTCCTGAAAGAAAAACTCACCCCGAAGCAGTACATCGCCATCGCAATCGTCATGGCGGGTATACTCGTTATGGGGGTTGCAGAGGGGCTGGCGGAATAAATACCCACAAGTAACTATTTAGTTCTATGGTGGTTCAAAAACGGTGTGACTACATGGTCACGCCGTTTTTCTGTTTCTTTGCAGTTGTTTGCAGACGGATATCCAAACGCACGCCTCATCTTTAACCCCCATTTAACCTTAATTTGATTGTTTGTTGCAAACGGTCTGTGCTACAATAAGGCTTGAAAATAAGCGATTGAAATATGAGTGATATTATGTTGCCGAGCAGATACGAAGCGGAAAAATTACTTTGCGGTGGAGAAGCGAAGTCTCCCGGGGCTTGGGTGCCCCACAGCAGGGTTACGGCGAGGGCGGCTGAGATTATCGCGGTTCACTCCGGCTCGCTTGATTCCGAAAAAGCTTACATATTGGGCTTACCGCACGACATCGGCAGGAGCTTCGGCGAGTCTCAGATGCGACATATCTACGACGGCTATCATTACATGCTAAGCCTTGGATATGACGAGGTGGCGAGGGTTTGCCTGACGCACTCTTTCAACTGCCATCGGCTTGATAATTATGTAGGAGCTTGCGACATCACTTCTAAGGAGAAAAAAGAGGTCGAAGAGGCGCTTTTAAAGACAGAGTTTGACGACTACGACCGGCTGATTCAGCTTTGCGACGGACTGGCGGGAAAGACCGGGGCTGTCAGTCTTGAAGAAAGAGCGGAGGACATCAGGCATCGGTACGGGAGCTATCCCGAAGGAAAGCTTGAGAAAAACCTTGAGCTGAAAACGTATTTTGAAAAGATGACAGGCGAGGATTTATACAGCCTTTTGGATATCAGGGAGAATTCGAAATGAAGATTGAACTAAAGGATATTTGCAAGCGGTTCGGGACGAGCTTCGCCATCGAAAAGCTTTGCATGACGATTGAAAGTGGAAAGTTCACAACCCTTCTCGGACCTTCCGGTTGCGGCAAGACGACGATTCTTCGGATGATTGCCGGTCTCGAAACTCCCGACGAGGGCGAAATCTATTATGACGACACCTGCGTCTTTTCTTCGAAAAAGAAAATCAATCTGCCTCCCGAGAAGAGAAATCTCGGGTTTGTATTTCAGGATTTTGCTTTGTTTCCTCACCTTAAGGTTTACGAGAACGTCGCTTTTCCTCTGAGAGCAAGACACAAAAAAGACGGTCTTGACGAAAAGGTCCGGAATGCTCTGAAGGCTGTCAGACTCGAGGACTATGCCGACAGAATGCCCGAACAGCTTTCCGGCGGACAACAGCAGAGAGTTGCCTTTGCGAGGGCAATCGTTGCGAGTCCCGAATGTATCCTCTTTGATGAGCCGCTTTCGGCTCTGGATGCCATTTTGCGCGAAGAGATGCGCATTGAAATCTGGAATCTCACCGAACAGCTCGGCATCACCTCGGTATTCGTCACCCACGACCAGATAGAGGCAATGAGCATGAGCGACAGCATCGCCGTCATGAATCAGGGACATGTTGAGCAGTACGGCAGTCCCGAAGAAATATATCAATCCCCGTCGACCAGGTTCGTTGCGAACTTTATCGGCAAATCGAACTGGATTGATGAAAGCTCGATGTTCCGCCCGGAAGCGATGAGCTTTGAAGAGAAAGAGAATTCTGCTTGCTTTGATGCAAGCGTCGTCAGTCAGCAGTTTGTCGGAAACGGCTATGAGCTGATTTTGGACCACGAGGGGAACCGCTGGGTTGCATTGTCTCCCGTCAGACAGCTTGAAGAAAAGGTGTCTGTTTATGTATATAACGAGAGTATTCAAAAATTCTGAGCTTTCGACTATTTATCAGTCGAGAAAGGAAATGTTATGAAAAGAATATTTAGCCTTATGATCGCAGTTATGCTTGCGTTCAGCTTAGTTGGATGCGGAAGCTCCTCTACGAGCAGTTCCTCAACCACAACCGGTGCCACCACCAAGGCAACCGAAGCCACAACTGCGGCAACAGAAGCCACCGAGGAAGCAGAAGAGGAAACCACCGAGCTTTCCGGCAAGCTGGTAGTCTATATGCCGAGTCCCTCTGGTCTTAACGAGAAGTACATAGCCGACTTCGAAGAGAAAACCGGCATCACCGTTGAGCTTTTCGAGGGCACAACCGGCGAAATCCTCGCAAGACTTGAAGCCGAAAAGGACAACCCCGTTGCGGATGTCGTAGTTCTCGCTTCCTGGTCAGACGGTCTTTCCCTCAAGGAAACCGGAGTTCTCATGAGCTATGAGGACGCCGAGAACGCAGACCTTCTTTATGACGGATGGGTTGACGAAGATTATATGCTTTTCGGAACCAGCGCTTCCGCAGTCGGAGTTATCTACAACACCACTCTTATCGAGAGCCTCGATGCCGACTGGGACGAGCTTGCCGACGAAGCCTATACCGACCTTCTTGCAATCGCTGACCCCGAAAAGTCCGGCTCCTGCAAGGACTTCTTAGCCGGTTACATGTACTCAACAGGTGAAGACTGGAGCGCATTCGAAGCTATGGCGGCTATCGGAATGACAGTCCCCGGAGCCAACAAGGCGGCACTCGAAGCTGTTACCACTGGTGAGAAGGCAATCCTCGTCGCCGGTGTTGACTATAACGCCTATTCGAGCATTGCAAAGGGCGAGCCTCTTGCAATCTACTATCCCGAATCGGGAACAGTCATCAACCCGAGACCCGCAATGATTCTGAGCAGTAGCCAGAATGTCGAGAACGCAAAGGCATTCATCGACTATCTGATGAGCGACGATGCACAGCAGTTGGTTGCCGACGCTTACCTTCTCCCCGGAAGATCCGACATCACCTGCGACAACAGAACCAACGTCGATGAGATTCCCACCTTCGACCTTGACTGGACTTGGATGATGGAGAATGCGGACAGCATTGCGGCAAAGCTCAACGAACTCTGCGAGTAATCCCTAACTTAAAGTAGTCTATATAAAAACGGTCGGCACCTTGTATATACATATCAAGGTGCCGATTGTTGAAAGGAATATGGAAAAATGAAAGAGAAGATAAAATCCAATGCCTTGTATATTGTGATTGCACTGGTTCTCGGTTTTCTGATAGTCGTCCCGATTCTGACGGTGTTCGCAAGGGCGATAGTAACAGATGAGGGCACCATCGATTTTGCCGACGCCATCGCCACCATCTGCGACAGCGACAACCTTGAGACGATAGGAAATTCGTTGCTACTGGGTGTTCTTGTAGTCATCACTTCGACAATAATCGCTACGCCACTCGCATTTATCTTAACGAGAACAAGCTTTGCCCGCAAAAAGTGGCTCGACATCGTCCTGATGATTCCGTTCATGACGCCGCCCTATATCTCCTCCTCCGGCTAGATTCTCTTTATGCAGAAGCGTGGGCTTTTCCAACAGCTTTTTCCGTGGACAGGAACGGCTTCGGAAGGCTTCTTCACGCTTGGCGGACTTGTCCTTGTGATGAGCCTTCATGTCTTCCCGTTCCTGACGACGATTCTCAAAAACGCAATCCTGAATCTGAACGGAAGTCTTGAAGAAAGTGCGGCTATCTATGGCGCAGGGTTCTGGTATCGCTTAAGAAAGGTGACAATGCCTCTCCTCACGGGAAACTATGCCATCGGAGCGCTTCTCGTCTTCGTCAAGACTCTTTCCGAATACGGCACGCCCTCGACGCTCGGCAAGCGAATCGGCTTCTATGTCTTCACGACCGACATCCACCGCTACGCCACGACATCACCGATTGATTTCGGCAAGGCTTCGAGCCTCTCGAGCGTCCTCGTCACCATCTGCATGGTTCTCTGGTTTGTACAGAATTACATCACCTCGAAGCATACATACCACCTCGTGGGCGGCAAGGGTCGCAAAACCGAGAAGAAGTCCGATAAAAAGTGGATAACCGTCCTGAGCGCCGTCTATATCTTCATTGTCCTGCTTCTTTCAGTCGGGATTCCGTATTTCTCGGTAATCGCAACTTCGCTCATAAAGCTTCGTGGTTACGGTCTGGCGGCAGGCAACTTCACCCTCGAGCACTATAAAGAGCTCTTCGTTGGCAATTCAAAGGGCATAAGGGCGATTCTAACGAGCCTCGGGCTTGCGGCTTCATCCGCAACGATTGCGAGCATCATCGGCGTATGTGTGACCGTCTGCATCCAGAAGGCGAAGAAGTGGAAGAACATCATCCAGTTGGAGGCGCTCCTCCCCGAGATGATTCCGAATATCGTCTTTGCAATCGGGCTGATGATTTTCTGAAACAAGATTTACAAGGCGATTCCGCTCTATAACACACTCGGATTTATGGTGCTCGTCTACGTCGTGATGTTCCTGCCCTACTCGATTCAGTATACCTCTTCGGCACTCATGCAGATAGGACCGAACCTCCAGCTTGCCGGAAAGGTCTGCGGCGGAAGCAGCGTCTATGTCTTCAGAAGGGTTACCTTCCCGCTTCTCTTCAAAGGCGTCCTCAGCGGATGGATGATGATATTCATAATTTCATTCAGAGAGCTTATCGCATCAAGCCTTATCTCCCCGCCGAACGTCCTGACCGTCTCGACCTTCATCGTCCGCGAATTCGAGCAGGGAAGCGTCTCGGTCGGCATGGCGATGGCAGTAATCTGCGTCCTGCTGACGACCACAGCATTGATTATTCTCAATTACTTTGTGGATAGGGAGAAGGAGTGAGATTACTCAAGGTTAAAGATAAAAGGGTATGCACTGCAAAGTACATACCCTTTTTGATTGCTTTTTTGAAAACCGGTTTATGGGTCGGATGGTTCAAGGGGTTGAACGGGGTTGTGCTTACAGCACCCTGACTCTCGTAACCCCATCAATGCCCTCAATATCCTTGACAGCAGCGGCGGAGTCGCCGGTGATGTCGAGCATGGTGTATGCCCAGTCCTTCTTCGACTTGCTGGCGATGTTTTCGATGTTGCAGCCGTCAGCTGAGATGAACGATGTGATCTGCGAGATGATTGCCGGGACGTTCTTGTGGATTACGCAGACGAGGTGGTCGGCGGTCTTCGCAAGCTCGCACTCGGGGAGGTTTACGGAGTTGTGAATCGATCCCTTCTCGACATAGTCGATGAGCTGGACAGCCGCCATATAAGCGCAGTTGTCCTCCGACTCGGGGGTCGAAGCTCCGAGGTGCGGAATCGCGACGATTCCGTCGTGGCAGAGAAGCTCGTCGTTCGGAAAGTCGGTGATATAGGTCGAGACGGAGCCGTTGTCGACAGCCTCGATGATGTCAGCGGTGTTTACAAGCTCGCCACGGGCGAAGTTCAGGATTCTGACGCCCTTCTTCATCTTGCCAATGGACTCTTTATTGACAGTGTCCTTGGTCTCACTGTTGTAAGGCAGGTGGAGCGAGATATAGTCTGCTTCGGCGTAGATTTCCTGCAGGGTCTTGACAACCTTGACGGTGGGCTTGAGTCCCAGAGCCGCATTGACGGAGAGAAACGGGTCGTAGCCGATGACGTTCATGCCAAGTGAAAGAGCCGCATTCGCAACCTTAGCACCGATTGCGCCGAGTCCGACCAAGCCGAGGGTCTTTCCGGAGATTTCGGGACCGGCAAACTGAGCCTTGCCTTTTTCAACGAGCTTTCCTACTGCGTCGCCCTGACCCTTGAGGGTCTTTGCCCAGTCGATAGCGGCGGGGACGCGACGGGAGGAGAGGATAAGTCCCGCCAAAACGAGTTCCTTGACGGCGTTAGCGTTTGCACCGGGGGTGTTGAAGACGCAGATTCCCGCTTCCGAGCAACGGTCAATCGGGATGTTGTTGACGCCTGCACCGGCTCTGGCGATTGCAAGAAGCTTATCGCCGAACTCATAGTCGAGCATTCCCGCAGAGCGAACCATAATTGCGTCGGGATTGGCGGTCTCCGAGCCGACGACATACTTCTCCTTGTCGAAGCAGTCGAGACCCGAAGGGGAAATATTATTTAAAGTGAGTACGTTATACATTTTCAGCCTCAAACTTTCTGATGAATTCAACGAGCTTTTCAACGCCCTCATAAGGCATAGCGTTGTAGATGGAAGCTCTCATGCCGCCGACGGTGCGGTGACCCTTGATGTTGATGAGCCCTGCCGCCTTTGCTTCCTTGACGAACTTCGCGTCAAGCTCGTCGCTTCCGGTGACGAAGGGAACGTTCATGATGGAGCGGTCCTTGCCGGAAACAGTTGCCTTGAAGAGCTTCGATTCGTCGAGGCAATCATAGAGAAGCTTAGCCTTCTTCTCGTTAATTTCCTTCATAGCCTCGAGTCCGCCCTTTTCCTTGACCCAGTCAAGAACGAGACCGAGGATATAGATTCCGTAGGTCGGAGGAGTGTTATACATCGAGCCGTTGTCCGCATGAATCTGATAGTTGAACATGGTCGGGGTGATGTCCATAGCGTTGCCGATGAGATCTTCGCGGATGATGACAACAGTCAGACCCGCAGGACCCATATTCTTCTGGGCACCGGCATAGATAACGCCGAACTTCGAAACGTCAACAGGTTCAGACAAAATGCAGGAAGACATATCCGCAACAATCGGAACTCCCTTGGTGTCAGGAAGACTTGTGAATCTGGTTCCGTAAATGGTGTTGTTATAGCAGATGTGGAAATAGTCCGCCTCGGGGTCGAGCTTCGACTCGTCAATCTCGGGGATGTATGAATAAACCTTATCCTTGGAGGAAGCGACGACGGTGCACTTGCCATAGCGTGAAGCCTCCTGATAAGCCTTGTTGGACCACTGACCGCTGAGAACGAAATCAGCCTTGTTGTTCTTGTTCATAAGGTTCATCGGAACCATTGCGAACTGGCTTGATGCGCCGCCCTGCAGGAACAGAACCTTGTAGTTGTCGGGGATAGCCATTAATTCACGGAACTTAGCCTCGACGCTTGCGATAATCTCGCCGTACTCCTTTGAGCGGTGGGACATTTCCATAACAGACTGTCCGCTCTCGCCATACTCGAGCATTTCGTCCGCCGCACGCTTCAGAACTTCCTCCGGGAGCATTGCGGGACCCGCACTGAAATTATAAACTCTCATTATAAACACCTCGTAAGTCGCCTCCAACTTGCCGGAGCCGACGTATTATGCGGTATCTTATAAAATGCCATCTTACAAAATACCATCCTATACATTATACTCCACTCAAGTACAACTGTCAACAGTAGAAACACAAAGAAATTTTATTACGTTAAAAGGGAGAAATGGGCATTTTGACGAAAATAAATAGCTCCCTTGGGGAGCTAATGCTTCCATGCGGAGCCATTCAAAGTCGAAACAGATTCTATTGCGACTTGTTTTTCTTCAGTATCCCCCGATAAATCACCAAGAAGCACACAAGATGCGACAGCGTCGCCATCGTCCACGAGATGGGGTAGGACATATAGAGAACCCTCAGGCAGGCGGCGGGGTCGTCGGGGTGGGCGGCTTTGAACTGCGCAAAGTAGGTGCTTATCCATATGATTCGGAAGCCGCAGACGAACATTATCGTCGTGACGGTCGGCAGAACCGAGTGCCCGACGCCTCGCAGGAGTCCGACGAGGGTGTCCATCGTGCCGTCAAGGAAGTATGTGAACATGATGACCGACATTCGGACGACGCCGAAGGCAATTTCTTCGGAATTATCCGTATATATTCCCAAGAGCTGAGTGTCGAAGGCTTTCGCAAGAAGCCCCAGACCGACGCCGACAATTACGACAAAGCCCATGCACTCGAAGGCAATCGTTTTGATGCGCTTGTACTGCTTCGCGCCGTAGTTCTGACCGGTGAAGGTTATTGACGCCTGATAAACCGAGTTCATCGCCGTGTAGATGAAGCCCTCGATGTTGGAAGCGGCGCCGTTGCCCGCTATTGCCGCCGAGCCGAAGCCGTTTATCGACGACTGGATGATGACGTTCGATATCGAGAATATCGAGCCCTGAATTCCCGCCGGAAGTCCGATCCGGATGATTTCGACGAGCTTCTTGGGGTAGATTTTTATCTTCTTTAAGTAGAGTCTGATTGGTCCGTCTGAACGCATAAGGCAGACGGTAACGAGTACTGCGGAAATGAGCTGAGAGATTATCGTGGCAAGCGCAACTCCCGCAACGTCCATTTTGAAGCCGATTACAAATATGAGGTTCAGGATTACGTTCACGATTCCCGAAACGGTGAGGTAATAAAGAGGTCGCTTTGTGTCGCCGACGGCTCGGAGAACCGCCGCACCGAAGTTATAAAGCATGTTTGCCGGCATGCCGATAAAGTAAATCTTGACATAGAGTGCCGAAAGGTCGATTACTTCCTCTGGAGAATCCATCCAGACGAGCATCTGCCTTGAGGCGAAGAATCCGAAGATTCCGACTGCAACCCCGCAGACAAGAGCCGTTGCGATTGATGTGTGCACCGTTTCGCTGACATCGCGCATCTCTTCCGCACCGAAATGCTGGGAGACGACGACCGAGGTGCCGACCGAAAGACCCATGAAGACGTTTACTATAAGGTTTATGAGTGCCGAGGTCGAGCTGACCGCCGCCAGGGAGTTATCGCTTCCCCAGTGACCGACCACCACGATATCAGCGGCGTTATACAAAAGTTGGAGCATGCCCATAGCCATAAGCGGAATCGTGAACCGGATAATCTTCGGAAGAAGCGACCCCGTCGTCATGTCCATAGTTCTTGAGCTTTCGCCCCGTTTTATCTTGAACAAGAGATATTCCCCCTAATCACTTTACAAACAACTAACAATATTACTCCATTTCACTCATAATTTCAACCGCTTTTTCGACATTTTCCTCACGAATTTTGCGGATTTTACAGACAAAAATCTGTTGACTTTGCCCCTCGAATGCTTTATACTCATATTAAGATTTCAAAACTCAGGGACAGGTGATTTTTTCAATGGCAGAATATAAGATTTATGGTATACATATGGGCAAGGCAAACTGCTCGGTTGACCTCTCGAACGGCAGTGAGCGCGGCGAGTATGTAAATCAGGATTACATTTTAAATAAGCTCGGGCGACCGCACCGCGCCGTCAACCTCATGTATTGCTACTATCCCCTCGATGCGGGCTTCCCCGTCAGGGCGAGCGTTGCGTTCCCCTCAAAGGACACCACCAACGCTTGGGGCTTCCCATATGACGATTACTATACCTACGGCGGAGGCTTGAACGGCTCCAAGGACGCACCTGTTTTCGAGCAGATGAGAGATATCCGCAGGCACGGTCAGGACGTTATCCTGACGCTCACAATCGACCCGCATGTCTCGGACGAGCATCTGATTGCGATTGCAAAAGACCTGCTTCCCTTCGGAAGACTGATGATTCGTGTCAATCACGAGGCGACCGGCAACTGGTTCTCCTTCAATAAGCGTTGCACCTATGCCGAGGTTGGTGCTTTCTTTGCAAGATTCGCGAAAATCCTCCACGAATACGCACCGAACGTAAAGACGATTCTCTGCGCCGGATGCTATGACCCCGCAACCGGAAAGCTTGAGAAAGAAGAAGAGTTTGCGGCGGCGGCTCAGGAAACCGACATCTGGTCGATTGACAAGTATATGGCTCTTCACTGGGGCTGGCCCTATGATATTGCCGAGAAGGGCGGCGGCTCCTATGGCTACACCGGTGCCGAGGCGGTCTATAAGTCGCTCGAGGATACTTACGAGAGGTATAAAGAATCCACCGGCATGGTCAAGCCGATGGTCATGAGCGAGCACAACGCCGACGGCGACGTCACCGGTCCTTATGACCAGTGCAAGATTATGCGCCACTTCTGCGACATGGTCGTCGACAAGAAGGCGACGTGGATTGAGGGCTTCGCGCTCTATCAGTTCCGCGACAGAGGCAGACTCGGACTCGAGCTCGAGGACCCGAACAACCCCGAGGTCGGAATCGAACAGCCGCTGATGGCTGAATACAAGAAGATAATCCACGAGGACTGGTTCGAGCCGAAGATGGACTATTCGGGCGAACAGAAGCTCCCCGTAACCGTTCGTTGGGGCAGCTCGGAGGACTCGGACGGAATCGCAATCCCCCTCAAGTTCGAGGAAAACCCGACCTTCTGTGAGCTCTGGTTTGACGAGGACGACGAATCGAACATGATGATTGAGCTTAACGACAGATGGTTCTATAAGTCCCCGAAGGCTAAGTATGTCGACCTGATGCCGGCGTTCTACGAAAATCCCCTTGACGGCAAGACGAAGCTCAGTTTAAAGATATTCTGCCCTCCGGCAAGCGGTGAGAACGAGGACGGAGCGATAGACTGCTTCACCACAATCGAGAAGCTCCCGAAAATCCGCATCGCCTATGAGCCCTGCATCCCGTTCACGAACTGAGGCGCAAGATGGTCCATAACTATTTAAGAAAAGCGCACTACTACGAGACCGACCAGATGGGCGTTGTCCACCACGCGAACTATATCCACTGGATGGAGGAAGCGAGAATCGAGATGATGGACGACATGGGTCTCGGCTACAAGACTGTCGAGGAGAACGGAATCGTCTCCCCCGTCGTCTCGCTCAGCATCGACTACAAAACGAGCGTCATGTACGACGACACGGTCGAGGTTCGTGTCAGCATCAAGCGCTACACCGGCGTGTCCCTGATAATCGGCTACGAGATGTTCGACCGTAACACCGGGAAAATCTGCGCCACCGCCGAATCAAAGCACGGGTTCATCAGAGATGGGAAGATAATCTCTGTAAAGAGAGAGTTTCCGGAACTTGATGAGGCGATTAGGAAGTATATGGAGGCATAAAAATAGTGGCTCGCTAATAGCGAGCCACGCTATTTTCGCCTTTGCCGAAAATAGCACCTCTCAGTCGCCTTCGGCGCCAGCTCCCCTTGACAGGGGAGCCTTTTTGTATCCGTACAAACTTTTGTAAGAGCAAAAAAAGCCTCCCCTGAAATGGGGAGACAGTTTTGCTTTGCAAACTGGGACCGGCGAAGCCGGTGGAGGGGTTTCCGAGGGGTTATTCCTCTGTTTCTGCCTTTTTCTTCTTCGACCTCTTCGTCGCAGCCCTAACAATAACCACAACAATTATAACAGGCACCGCGACGAGCACAATATACGGCAGGGCGCTGACTATCCAGACGAACGCATCCTTGAAGCCTTCGCCGATGTTATAGAAGCTGTCCGAGAGGTTCGAGCGGATTCGCTCGAAGACGGTCGGGTTGCTCGTTTCGGTCGAGATGCGACGGACTTCACTTACGTCTATATAAAATGTGCTGTAGGAAATCCTGTCGTCATAGGTTTCTAGCTGAGCGGTGTAGGATTCAATCTCGTAATTCACGTCAGTAAGGTAGCTCTGAATCTGGAGGATTTCCTCGACCGTTTCGGCTTTCTCCATAAGGGCTAAGAAGCTGTCCCTCTCCGTTTTGAGAGCCGTGAGCCGGGCTTCAATGTCAACGTATGAAGAGGTGACGTCGTTGACGTATTCATAGCTATAGGTGACCGTCGCCATGTTGCCGACCGCTTCGGCAAACTCGTCATAGTAATCGGCGGGGATTCTGATGGTGAAATCCGCATACCTAAGCCCACTTGAATAGTAGGAGTTCCCCGACTCGGAGGAGCTCTCGATATAGCCGCCGAACTGCGAAACGTAGCTCTTCAGATCCGCAACAAATTGGTCATACTCAACCGTCTGCACGTCCATCGTGCGGTTTTTGATGAGCTTTCGGGTGGAAGCCTCGACGTCGGTGTCGTCATAGACTGAGTCGGAGGAGGATTCGGCGGCTTCAACCACAGACTCATCAACCTCGTAGTCGTCGTACCAACCGAAGTCGGAGTCGTAATACGAACTGGAAACGTTTGCAGCCGAGTCGGTGGCATAACTCGCCCCGCACCCCGCAAGAATAACCGCCGAGCAGGCTATTGCCAGGATAGTAAGTATTTTTCTTTTCATAATATCACGCCTTTCATTTTAGTAGGGTGTGCATATATCACAGCTTGAATGCTGTTCTATTATTAAAACACATCAGAGGGGCGGATTATTGCATGGGGAGAAAAATTTTTTAAAAAAGTGCTTGACAAGCCTTGGAAATTAGTGTATACTATGATACTGATTCATAATGGCTAAAAAGACGCCTTTTTATAATAAGCCCAAAATTGGGCGTAATTTTTTCACGAACTTTTCTTGAAAATCGGCTGTGGATTTGTGCGGATTGTACAAAATCACCGGTTTTTGGGCGAAAGCGTGTCAAGAGGGCGGGCGTTTTCAAGCGTTATTTGCAAATTAAAACCTATCTGAATACAAGGAGTGATAAGCTAATGGTCAATGTCAAGGACGTTCAGCTTGGCAAGCACGTTGTCAGAAAGAGCTTCGCGAAAATTGACGAAGTTCTCGAGATGCCGAATCTTATCGACATTCAGAAAGTCTCCTACAAGTGGTTTATGGAGGAAGGTCTTCGAGAGGTCTTCCGCGATACAGCCGCTATCAAGGACTACAACGAGACGCTGGAGCTGAGCTTTGTTGACTACAGGCTCGATGATGAGCCCAAGTACACTATTGCGGAGTGCAAGGAGAGGGACACCACATATGCGGCACCGCTTCGTGTAACTGCAAGACTCCACAACCTCGAGACCGGCGAAATCAAGGACTCGGAAATCTATATGGGCGACTTCCCACTCATGACTCCGTCTGGCACCTTCATCATCAACGGTGCGGAAAGAGTCGTTGTTTCCCAGCTCGTTCGTTCATCGGGCGTTTACTATGCCGTCGAGAAGGACAAGGTCGGCAAGGACCTCTTCAGCTCAACGGTCATCCCGAACAGAGGCGCATGGCTCGAATATGAGATGGATTCGAATGACGTTGTTTATGTCAAAATCGACAAGAACAGAAAGATTCCGATTACCACCTTCATCCGTGCTCTCGGCATCGGCACCAATCAGGAAATCGACGAATTCTTTAACCACGACCCTCGGCTTTCGGAAACCATCACCCAGAAGGATTCCACCACCTCAACCGAGGAAGGACTCCTTGAGGTCTACCGCAGACTTCGCCCGGGCGAGCCTCCGACGGTCGACACAGCTATCACTCACATAAATAACCTCTTCTTCGATGCAAGAAGATACGACCTTTGCAGATTCGGTCGTTACAAATACAACAAGAAGCTCGGCGTTGCCTCAAGAATCACCGGCTACGTTCTGGCAAGACCGGTTGTTGCTCCTCTGACGGGCGAAATCCTCGCCGATGCGGGCGACATGGTCACAAGCGAACTGGCGGCAAAGATTGAGCAGGCAGGCGTCAAGGAAGTCTATATCGACGTCGAAAAGAGAGAAATGATCACCGATGCAAACGGCGAAGTTACCCACAAGGTTGAGCATGTCGAGGTCAAGATTATCGGCAACGGCATGGTCGACATAGGCGAGTATATCGACTTCGACGCAAAGCCCTTCGGCATCAACGAGAAGGTTTCGTTCACAGTCCTGAAGGAAATCCTCGAGAGCGCCACAAACCACGACGAATTGGTCGAGCAGATAAAGGCTCGCCGCGAAGAGCTGATACCCATGCACATCACAATCGAGGACATCTGGGCGACAATCAGCTACTTCCTGAACCTCTGCGAGGGTATCGGAAATGTCGACGACATCGACCACCTCGGCAACAGAAGAATCAGATGCGTCGGCGAACTCCTCCAGAACCAGTTCAGAATCGGTATGGCGAGAATGGAAAGAGTCATCCGCGAGAGAATGAATATCCAGTCTCAGGACATCGAGACCGTAACTCCGACAGCTCTTATCAATATCCGTCCGATTACTGCGGCAATCCGTGAATTCTTCGGAAGCTCTCCTCTTTCGCAGTTCATGGATCAGTCGAACCCTCTGGCGGAGCTTACCCACAAGAGAAGACTTTCCACCCTCGGTCCCGGCGGTCTTTCAAGAGACAGAGCAGGCTTCGAGGTAAGAGACGTTCACTACACCCACTACGGCAGAATGTGCCCGATTGAGACCCCTGAAGGACCTAACATCGGACTTATCTCCTATCTCGCATCCTATGCGAAGATTAACGAATACGGCTTCATCGAAGCTCCCTACCGCAAGGTTGACAAGGCTACGGGAGTCGTCACCGACGAGGTTGTCTATATGACCGCCGACGTCGAGGATAACTACATGATTGCTCAGGCGAACGAGCCTCTGACGGAGGACAACAAGTTTGCTCGTCCCAAGGTCAACGGCAGATATCGCGATCAGATTATGGAAATCGACCGCGAGAACATCGACTTCATGGATGTTTCTCCGAAGATGGTCGTTTCCGTCGCTACGGCGATGATTCCGTTCCTCGAGAACGATGACGCTAACCGTGCTCTGATGGGCGCTAACATGCAGAGGCAGGCAGTTCCGCTTCTCACAACCGAAGCTCCGATTGTCGCTACCGGCATGGAGTATAAGGCTTGCGTCGACTCGGGCGTCGCGGTCGTAAGCGATGCCGCCGGCGTTGTCGAAAAGGTTGACGCTTCCGAAATCGTCGTCCGTGAAGACAGCGGCGAGCTCCACACCTATCCTCTTACAAAGTTCAAGCGCAGTAACTCCGCTACATGTACGAACCAGAGACCTATCGTAAGCAAGGGCGAGAGAATCGACGCCCATCAGGTTATCGGCGACGGTCCCGCGACCTGCAACGGCGAAATCTCCCTCGGCAAGAACGCCCTCATCGGCTTCATGACCTGGGAAGGCTACAACTACGAGGACGCCGTACTTCTGAACGAAAAGCTTGTAAGAAACGACACATATACATCAATCCACATCGAAGAGTATGAGCTCGAGTGCAGAGAGACCAAGCTTGGTCCCGAGGAAATCACGAAGGATATCCCCGGTGTCGGCGAGGATGCGCTCAAGGACCTCGACGAAAACGGCATCATCAGAATCGGTGCTGAAGTAAGAAGCGGCGATATCCTCGTCGGCAAGGTTACCCCCAAGGGCGAAACCGAGCTTACTGCCGAGGAAAGACTGCTCCGTGCAATCTTCGGTGAGAAGGCAAGAGAAGTTAGAGACAACTCGCTGAGAGTTCCTCACGGCGAGTCGGGCATCATCATAGACGTAAAGGTATTTACGCCTGAGAACTGCGACGAGCTCCAGCCCGGAGTAAACATGCTTGTCCGTTGCTATATTGCGCAGAAGAGAAAGATCTCCGTCGGCGACAAGATGGCAGGTCGACATGGCAACAAGGGTGTTGTTTCGAAAATCCTTTCTCAGGAGGATATGCCCTTCTTGGAGGACGGAACACCGCTTGATATAGTTCTTAACCCCCTGGGCGTTCCTTCAAGAATGAACATCGGTCAGGTTTTGGAGGTCCATCTCGGTATGGCTGCCAAGAAGCTTGGCTGGAAGGTTATGACGCCGGTATTCGACGGTGCACACGAAGAGGATATCCGCGAGTGCTTCAAGCTTGCGGGTATGGCGGAGGACGGTAAGACAACCCTCTATGACGGCAGAACCGGTGAGCCCTTTGACAACCGCGTAACCGTCGGAATCATGTATTACCTCAAGCTCCACCACCTCGTTGATGATAAGATTCACGCACGTTCCGTCGGTCCTTATTCGCTCGTTACTCAGCAGCCGCTCGGCGGTAAAGCTCAGTTCGGCGGACAGAGATTCGGAGAAATGGAGGTCTGGGCGCTCGAAGCCTATGGCGCCGCCTACACACTTCAGGAAATCCTCACCGTCAAGTCGGACGACACGATAGGAAGAGTCAAGACCTACGAGGCAATAGTCAAGGGTCAGAACGTTCCTCAGTCGGGCATCCCTGAGTCCTTCAAGGTTCTCGTCAAGGAGCTCCAGTCGCTGGCACTCGATGTAAGAGTACTTGATGCTGACGGAGCGGAGATCGACCTCAAGCAGGACTTCGAGGACGATAACGACATCATTCCTCAGCCTGTTTCAGATCCCGACGACGACTACGGAATGAGCGAAGTAGCGGACGAAGGAATTGACGACAACTACGGAGGCGACGACTATGACGAGTTCGGAGACGAGGACGAGGACGACGATTCCGGCTTCGAAGGCTTCTCGGTCAAGGATTCCGATTCGGACGACATAATCGAATAAATGCGTTTCCTTTCGGGACCGCACACAGAAACCTGCGGTTTCTGTGGGGAAAGTGCAGTAACACACTGTAATACGATGTAAAGAGGGTTTGCATTTTGGAATTTAACGTATTTGATTCTATAAAAATCGGTCTTGCTTCGCCCGAGCAGATAAGAAGCTGGTCGCACGGCGAAGTAACAAAGCCCGAAACCATCAACTACCGCACGCAGAAGCCTGAAAGAGACGGTCTTTTCTGCGAAAGAATCTTCGGTCCGACCAAGGACTGGGAGTGCCACTGCGGCAAGTACAAGAAGATTCGCTTCAAGGGCAAGGTCTGCGAGAGATGCGGCGTTGAGGTCACAAGAGCCAAGGTTAGACGTGAGCGTATGGGTCACATCGAGCTTGCGGCTCCCGTTTCCCACATCTGGTACTTCAAGGGAACACCTTCGAGAATCGGACAGATGCTCGAAATCTCCTCGAAGAGACTCGAGGAAGTTCTCTACTTCACAAAATATATCGTAACCGACCCGGGCGACACAGGGCTCGTCAAGAAGCAGATTCTGACAGAGCGCGAGTATCAGGACGCCAAGGAGCGCTATGAGGACAAGTTCACCGCCAAGATGGGCGCAGAGGCTATTCAGGAGCTTCTCCGCGAAATCGACGTCGAGGCACTTGCCGCCGGGCTCAAGGCTGAACTCAAGGATCTGCCGCAGGGTCAGAAGAGAATTAAGCTACTCAAGAGGCTCGAAATCGTCGAGGCATTCAGAACCTCCGGCAACAAGCCCGAGTGGATGATTATGGATGTAATTCCGGTCATTCCTCCGGACCTCCGACCTATGGTTCCCCTCGACGGCGGAAGATATGCGACTTCCGACCTTAACGACCTCTACAGAAGAGTTATCAACCGTAACAACCGACTCAAGAGAATGCTCGAGCTCGACGCTCCCGACATCATCGTCAGAAACGAAAAGAGAATGCTTCAGGAAGCTGTCGATGCACTCATCGACAACGGTCGTCACGGAAGACCCATAACGGGACCCAACAACCGTGCATTCAAGTCGCTCTCCGACATGCTCAAGGGTAAGCAGGGACGCTTCCGCCAGAACCTTCTCGGCAAGCGTGTCGACTATTCCGGACGTTCGGTTATCGTCGTAGGACCGGAGCTCAAGATGTATCAGTGCGGACTCCCGAAGGAGATGGCGCTCGAGCTCTTCAAGCCTTTCGTAATGAAGAGACTCGTCGACACCAACCCGCAGATCAACATAAAGTCGGCAAGAAAGATGGTCGAAAAGGGCACAGACGAGGTCTGGGACGCACTCGAGAACGTTATTCAGGGTCACCCTGTCCTTCTTAACCGTGCACCGACGCTCCACAGACTCGGTATTCAGGCTTTCGAGCCGGTACTCGTTGAAGGAAGAGCTCTTAAGCTCCATCCTTTGGCATGTACAGCATACAACGCCGACTTCGACGGCGACCAGATGTCTGTTCACGTTCCTTTGTCAGTTGAGGCTCAGGCAGAGGCTCGATTCCTCATGCTCGCCGCCAACAACCTCCTTAAGCCCGCAGACGGCAAGCCTGTAACCGTTCCTACTCAGGACATGGTCTTGGGCTCCTATTACCTGACACTCGTCAAGGACGGCGAGAAGGGCGAGGGCAAGATTTTCAGAGATGTCAACGAAGCCATGATGGCATATCAGGCGGGAATCGTCTCCTTGCAGGCTAAGATTAAGGTAAGAGTAAGCCGCATGGTCGACGGCGAGGAAAAGACGAAGATTATCGACACCACCGTCGGAAGACTCATCTTCAACGAGAGCATTCCTCAGGACCTCGGCTATGTCGACAGAAAAGACCCCGAGAAGATGTTCGGGCTCGAGGTTGACTTCCTCGTCAAGAAGAAGCAGCTCGGCGACATCATCGACCACTGCCTCAACAAGCACGGAACCACCAAGACGAGCGAAATGCTCGACAACATAAAGGCGATGGGCTATAAGTACTCGACAAAGTCGGGTATCACCGTTGCCGTAAGCGATGCCGTAATTCCGCCTCAGAAGAAGGATATCCTTGCCGAAGCGGACAGAAAGGCTGACAAGATTGACAAGCAGTACAAGCGTGGTCTCATTTCGAGAGCCGAGAAGTCGAAGCGCTTTATCGACATCTGGACTCAGGCGACCGACGATGTAACCGTCGCTTTGCAGGATAACCTTGATAAGTACAACCCCATCTACATGATGTCCGACTCCGGAGCGAGAGGCTCTCTTGCTCAGATAAGACAGCTTGCGGGTATGAGAGGACTTATCGCAAATACTTCCGGTGCTACTATCGAAATGCCTATCAGAGCTAACTACCGTGAAGGTCTTACGGTACTCGAATACTTCATCTCCTCCAGAGGTGCAAGAAAGGGACTTACCGATACGGCTCTTCGTACCGCCGACTCGGGATACCTCACCCGTAGACTTGTCGACGTTTCTCAGGACGTCATCATCACCGAGGACGACTGCGGAACTCACGAGGGCATCGACGTATTCGAAATCAAGAACGGCAACGAGCTTATCGAACCGTTTGACGAGAGGCTTGTCGGAAGATTCTTGGTCGAAGACCTTATCGACGAAGCAACCGGCGAGGTTGTAATGTCCAATGACAAGCTCATGACCCACGACGACGCCAAGACGGTTATCAAGTATCTTGAGTCCGTCGGAAAAGACAGAATCGCAATCAGATCGGTCTTGGGATGCAAGTCGAAGCGCGGCGTCTGCGCCAAGTGCTATGGCATGGATCTGGCTCACTCCACCGTCGTTTCAGTCGGTGAGGCTGTCGGTATCATCGCCGCTCAGTCCATAGGCGAGCCGGGTACTCAGCTCACAATGAGAACCTTCCACACCGGCGGTGTTGCATCAGCCGAGGATATCACTCAGGGTCTTCCGAGAGTTGAAGAGCTCTTCGAGTCAAGAAAGCCGAAGGGCGCCGCAATCCTTTCGAAGACGGACGGTGTCGTAAGCTTCGACGAAATCAAGAAGAGCCGCGTGATAGTTGTCACCAACCCCGAAACCGGCGATGTTCAGCAGTATTCGATTCCTTGGGACTATAGAATCGTCGTCAAGGAAGGCGAGGAGATCAAGGCAGGCGATTTGCTCACCGCAGGCTCCAAGAATCCTGCCGATATCCTTGCAATTCAGGGCACCGAGGCTGTAAGAAACTATATCATCACCGAGGTTCAGAAGGTATACAGACTCCAGGGTGTTGACGTAAACGACAAGCACATCGAAGTCATTACAAGACAGATGCTCCGCAGAGTCAAGGTCGAAGATCCGGGATCATCCTATCTCCTGCCGGGCTCGCTGATAGACAGAAACGAAGTCGAGCAGATGAACCGCGAGATTCAGGAAGAAATCGACGCCGGCAACGAAGAAGCCAAGCTCATCACGACCTCTCCCTTTATCCAGGGTATCACCAAGGCTTCCTCGAGCTCCGAGAGCTTCCTCTCCGCCGCTTCCTTCCAGGAGACGACAAGAGCCCTCACGGATGCCGCCATCAAGGGCAAGACCGACCATCTCCTCGGACTTAAGGAGAACGTTATCATCGGTAAGCTTCTGCCGGTAGGCACAGGCATGCAGGTTTATAACAACGTCGAGGTCGTCAAGAATGAGACATTTGCCGAACACAACGCTTCCGCCGCTCCCGCAACTCCCGTCCGTCCGACCCCGAAGCCGATTAACATGACCTCCTTGGCTCCCATCGTTGACGACGAGCCGGAGGAGGATGCCGTAGAGCCTATTGTCACGAGACCCGTAGACACGAGAACCGCAGAAGAGATTCACGATTCCATCTATGGTGTGGTCCGCAACACGGCAAGAACCGACGCGGCAAACGCCGCAGCTGAGCAGATGAATCAGCCCTCTGCCGAATAATCACGACAGTTTCATCCATTCTTTTTCATTCTCTTTATTCGCCCCCAACCGCCCTCCCAAATCTCGGTTGGGGGCAACCTTTTTATAAACGTCTTGACAACCAAAGGATAATCGGCTATAATAGTCAGGCTCGGGGGAAACTGTTGCAAGTGCGGGGTCTTCCGGCAAAAAAATAACGGGTGTCACCTTGAAAACCACCCGGATAAAAAACAAGGAGTAATTTAACATGAAAAACTTATCCGTATCAAGACTTGTGAAATTAGCGGTAGTGACGGCAATCTATGTCGCACTGACTCTGGCGCTCAGCTCGCTATCCTATGGCAACATCCAGTTCCGGATTGCCGAAGCGCTGATGCTCCTCTGCTTCTACCGTAAGGACTACGGCATTTCCTTGATTCTCGGGTGCTTACTCGCAAATGTATTCAGCACCATCGGAATCGTGGACATGGCGTTCGGAACGGCGGCGACAGTTTTGGCTGTAATCTGCATGATGTACAGCCCGAATATCTACGTCGCGTCAATCTTCCCGGTCATTTTCAACGGTCTGATAGTCGGAGCCGAGCTCTACTGGTTCGTTGGGCTTCCGTTCTGGATTTCCGCTCTGGAGGTAGCTTTCGGCGAATTCGTCTGCGTCTGCGTCCTGGGCATCATCCTCTTCAAGCTACTTGAGAAGAACAAGAAGTTCATGAAGCTCATCACTGATTGACGGGCACGGCAAAAAATTTTTTCAGAAAAAAATGCGAACGGGGTGCAATAATTCGGCGCCCCGATTTGTATTATAGGTATAAGAGCTTTTTTCCGAATGGAATCGCACTTATCATACTTTCAAAGAAATCTCCCCAAACTGAGCGCACAGTCTTGGGGAGAGTCTTTTTTGCCATGCAAAAAAGACGAAAGATTTGCCTTCGGCAAACTTCCAACTTATAAATAACTCTTGATTTTCCCCGACAAACAATATATAATATCATTGGTCAAGAAAATACTTTATCGGAAAGAGGAAGTAAATTGATTAGAAATGATTTGAGAAACATCGCTATAATCGCTCACGTTGACCATGGAAAGACAACCTTGGTCGACGGCATGCTCAAGCAGAGCGGTACATTCAGAGAAAACCAGGTCGTGAACGAGCGAGTTATGGACTCGAACGACATCGAGCGCGAGAGGGGAATAACCATCCTCGCCAAGAACACCTCGGTCGTCTATAACGGCGTCAAAATCAACATCGTCGACACCCCCGGTCACGCCGACTTCGGCGGTGAGGTCGAGAGAATCCTCAAAATGGTTGACGGAGTAATTTTGCTCGTTGACGCCGCCGAGGGTCCCATGCCCCAGACAAGATTTGTTTTGCAGCACGCCTTGGAGCTCGGGCACAGAGTCATCATCGTTATAAACAAGATTGACCGCCCGGATGCGAGAATCGACGAAGTAATCGACGAGTGCTATGAGCTTCTTATGGACCTCAATGCTTCGGACGAACAGCTCGACTCCCCGATTCTCTTCTGCTCCGGAAGAGACGGCACCGCATCAACGGACGAGCACACCCCCGGAACGGATCTGACTCCGCTCTTCGACAAGATACTCGAATATATCCCGGCGCCCGAGGGTGAGCCTGAGGAGCCATTGCAGCTTCTCGTGTCCTCGATTGACTATAACGACTATGTCGGCAGAATCGCCATTGGCAAGATTGAGCGCGGCTCCGTCAAGGTTAATCAGGAGGTCACCATCGGCGACTACCACGAGACGAAGAAGCCTTATAGAGGCAAGATTGTCACCCTTTATCAGATTGCCGGTCTCGAGCGTGTCCCTGCAGAGAAGGCGACGGTCGGCGACATCGTCTGCATCAGCGGAATTGAGAACATCACCATCGGCGACACCATCTGCGACACGCAGAATTTTGAGCCGCTTCCCTTCGTCAAGATAAGCGAGCCGACGGTCGAGATGACCTTCTCGGTCAACGATTCGCCGTTTGCGGGCAGAGAGGGAAAGTATGTCACCTCGCGCCACCTCCGCGAAAGACTCTTCAGAGAACTTCTGAAGGACGTTTCGCTTCGGGTATCAGAGACCGACTCCACCGACTCGTTCAAAGTTGCGGGTCGTGGCGAGATGCACCTTTCAATACTTATCGAGAACATGCGCCGTGAGGGCTATGAGATGGGCGTTTCGACCCCGAGAGTCCTCTATAAAGAGATTGACGGCAAGCTCTGCGAACCGATTGAAGAGCTCGTTGTCGACGTTCCCGAGACGTCTGTCGGTGCAGTCATGGAGAAGATGGGCACCAGAAAAGCCGAGATGGTCTCGATGAACCCGATGGGCTCGCGAATGAGGGTTGTCTTCCACGTCCCCGCAAGAGGCTTGTTTGGCTACAGAAACGAATTCTTAACGGACACCAAGGGCGAGGGCATCATGAACTCCGTCTTCTACGGCTACGAGCAGTATAAGGGCGACATCCCGAGGCGCTCTAACGGCTCTCTCGTGGCTTTCGAGACGGGCGAAGCCGTAACCTATGGTCTTTACAACGCGCAGGAGAGGGGAGCTCTCTTCATCGGTGCGGGCACTCCCGTTTATGAGGGCATGATTGTCGGCGTCTCCCCGAAGCCGGGCGATTTGGTCGTCAACGTCTGCAAGAAGAAGCACCTGACGAATACCCGTGCCTCCGGCAGTGACGACGCTTTGCGCCTCATTCCCCCGAGAGTACTGAGCCTTGAAGATAGCCTTGAATTCATCGCGGACGATGAACTTGTCGAAGTAACGCCGAAGAATATAAGACTCAGAAAGAAGACACTTTCGAATATTCAGAGAGCGAAGGACAGAGCGAAGTTATAATCCCAAAAAACTTTGCAAAACCTATTGACAAATAGGCTCATACACGCTAAACTTATCGTAGACCTATTTCGATAAGGCTTATCTATTACAGGAGGCACTTTTATGGTATTTGATAAAATCGTGGCGATAATCGCCGATCAGCTCGACATGGATGTCAGTGACATCACTGCCGATTCCACTTTCGAAAATCTCGGTGCGGATTCCCTTGATGTTGTCGACGTTATAATGACTCTCGAGGATGAGTTTGACATGGAGATTCCCGATGAAGCAATCGAAGGAATGAAGACCGTCGGCGAGCTCGTCAAGTTCGTTGAGGACAATACTTAAGTATTGTGTCTATACTTGATATTTAACAGAAAACTTTGAAAAAGCAATGCCCTCCGAGGACAGAGAAATCTGTCCTCTTCTTTTTACGTCTCTTTTTAAAATCCCCGTTGCAAAACATCTTGATTTGTGGTACAATATACTCAACATTGAAATTTCGCACGGGGCGTTGTCGCCGTGCAGAAGGGACCAGTATGCTTCATGAAAAATCGTGCGGCGGGATTGTCTGGCGCAAGTTTCATGGCAACACGGAAATACTGCTTGTAAAGCACATAAACAGCAGGCATTGGTCGTTCCCAAAGGGTCACGTCGAAGAAGGTGAGACGGAGATTCAGACCGCCACTCGGGAGATTTTCGAGGAGACGGGAATCGAGGTCATCATCGACCAGACCTTCCGGGAGACGGTGTCCTACTCCCCGAAAAAGGGGACTCACAAAACGGTGGTCTATTTCCTCGCCAAGGCGAAGAACACCGATTTTGTTCCGCAGGAGGACGAGATTGCCGACATCAAGTGGGTGGAAATCGACCGGGCGGATGCCGTGTTGTCCTATGATAACGACAAAAGTGTAGCCCAGAAGGCTCGAGGACACATCACATGAAAAAAGCCGGCTCAGCCGGCTTTCGCATTATAATACGCCTCTAAGATTTCCGATTCCATCTCCTGCCTCGCTTCTGTCGAGATGGGATGGACTATGTCCCTGAATACTCCGGTGTCGTCACGCCTCGAGGGCATGGCGACGAAGAGGCGGTCCTCGCCCTCGATGACCTTGATGTCGTGGACGGCGAAGGCGTTGTCGAAGGTGACGCTCACGATTCCCTTGAGCTTCCCCTCGGGGATGAGCTTTCTTACTTTGATACCCGTAATTGTCATGGCAAATTGTCCTTTCAAATTTAAATCTAAGCCTATTTTTGCCTTGCTTGCGGGATTTTATACCACCCCGGGAGCCGGAAATCAGCCCGAAACGAAATTTTTTTGAGAAAATTCCCGAAAAGGTGTTTATTTTTTCTTCGAAATGTAATATACTTAAGGTGAACTTTTGTTGTTGGGGGTTTATACATGTCAGAACATTTCTCTCTCGCCAGGGACTCAATCCTTGCGGGGAAGCAACATATACATTTCATCGGCATCGGCGGGAGCGGGATGTTCCCTCTGGCTCAGATTCTTCACGGAATGGGCTTTTACCTCACCGGCTCCGACAATAACGAGACGGAAACACTCGAGCAGGTTCGTGCGATGGGCATCCCCGTCTTCATGGGTCAGCGCGCCGAGAATATCGAGGGATCAGATCTCATCGTCCACACCGCCGCCATCATGAGCGACAACCCGGAGCTCATTGCCGCAAAGGCAAGCGGCGTGCCGGTCCTCGAGCGCTCGGAGCTATTGGGGCTCGTCACGAAGAGCTATGATAATGCCGTCTGCGTCTCGGGAACTCACGGGAAGACCACGACCTCCTCGATGCTTGCGGAGATTATGCGTGAATCCGGCGAGGATTTCGGCTGTGTTATCGGCGGGAAGCTCCGCTCAATCGGCGGCTCGGGCAGAACCGGCAACGGCGACAAGATGGTCTGCGAGTCCTGCGAGTTTGTCGACACGTTTCTGAAGCTCTATCCCGACATCGCGATAATTCTTAATATAGACGCCGACCACCTCGATTATTTCAAGACGATGGATAACCTGAAAGCGTCGTTCCATAAATTCGCCGGGAATGCCACGAAGTGCCTTATCTATAACGGCGACGACGCGAACACCCTCGAAGCAGTTGCGGGTGTCTCAGGAAAAGACTTGATTACCTTCGGCTGGTCGGACACAAACGACTATTACCCCGTCATACACGAAATCCATGGGCTTCTGACGACGTTTTCCGTCTTCTATAAGGGAACTATGCTGTTTGACGCTGAAATCCACGTCCCGGGCAAGCACGACGTCCTGAACGCCACTGCGGCGATTGCGGCTTGCAGGTATCTCGGCATTTCGGATGAAAATATAATCAAGGGTTTAGCCGAATTCAAGGGCGCAGAGAGACGGTTTGAGAAGCTTGCGGAAGTGAATGGCATCACGATTGCCGACGACTATGCACATCATCCGAGAGAGATTGAAGTAACGCTACAGGCGGCGAAGGGTCTCGGGTTCAATCGAATCATCGCCGTGCATCAGCCGTTCACCTATTCGAGGACATACACACTCATGGACGACTTCGCAAGGGTGCTGAAGCTTGCCGATTTGGTGGTTTTAACCGAGATTATGGGCTCCCGCGAGAAGAACACCTACGGCGTCAAGGCGAGCGACCTCGCCGAAAAGATTGACGGGTGCGTCCTGACTCCGACATTCGACGAATGCGTGGAGTTTCTGAGGTCGGAGATAAAACCGGGCGACCTCGTTATAACTATGGGCTGTGGAGACATCTATAAGGTCTCACATAAACTTTCAAAAATTTTAAAGGAGGAACGAAGCGATGGCAGAAGTCAAACTTAATGACAGAGACAGAGCGGTTTACGAATGTATAAGACAGGGAGCAGAGGTCGGCGTTATGCCCACTGTTCGCGAGATATGCAAGGCGATAGGCAACCCCTCAACCTCTACCATCCACAGAAGCATTCAGAAGCTTGCGGACGCAGGTCTCATCGAGAAGCCGGACGGGCACCTTAACCGTGCTTTAAAGCTTGTCGGAGAGGAGAGGGGACAGAAGGTTCCGATCCTCGGCACAGTCACCGCCGGAATTCCGATTACAGCTATTCAGGAGATTGAAGGGTATCTTAATTTCACTTCTTCGAAGCACTATGACGGCAAGCTCTTTGCACTCAAGGTTCGTGGCGAGTCGATGATTAACGCCGCAATCCTTGACGGAGATACGGTAGTTGTTGAGCAGTGCGCAACCGCCGAGAACGGCGATATCGTCGTCGCCCTCGTAGACGAAGAGGACGCCACCGTAAAGCGCTTTTACAAGGAAGACGGTCATTACCGCTTGCAACCCGAAAACGACGAAATGGAGCCGATTATCTCCGACTCAGTGTCGATTATAGGCAAGGTCGTCGCAGTAATTCGTTATCTGGAGGATTAATATGGGAGTAGAAGCAGAAAACGAAATCCCGAAGCATTTGAACGAAGAGACGCTTTCGACTGAGCGAATCTTCGAGGGAAAAGTTGTGAATCTTCGGAAGGACAAGGTTCTCCTTGAGAGCGGCAGAACGAGCTACAGAGAAGTCATCGAGCACAACGGCGGCGTTTGCGTCCTGCCTCTGACGGATGACGATGAGATTATTTTCGTCCGGCAGTTCAGATACCCGTTCAAGACGGTGCTTCTTGAGCTTCCCGCCGGCAAGCGTGAAGGAAACGAGGAGCCGATAAACTGCGGCATCCGTGAGCTCAAGGAAGAGGTCGGCGCGACGGCAGAGAAGATTACATACCTCGGAAACCTCTACCCGACGGTCGCCTATGACACGGAAATCATATACATGTATATGGCGGAAGGGCTCGATTTCGGCGAGCAGAACCTCGACCCCGGCGAGTTCATCGACGTCGTAAAAATCCCGTTCGAAAAAGCCGTCGAAATGGTCATGAACGGCGAGATTCCGGACAGCAAGACGCAACTGGCGATTTTGAAGGCGAATATGATGCGGAAATAACCTCTCCGTCTGCGCTTCGCGCATCCACCTCCCCTTAACAGGGGAGGCTTTTTGCGTTCTATACAAGTTTTGAGAGAATAAAAAAGGCTCCCCTACGCTTAGGGGAGCTGGCACGTGTAGCGTGACTGAGAGGTGCTATTTTCAGCCTTGCTGAAAATAGCGAAGTTCGGCGAAGCCGAACTTCTAATCATCATCCGACACAGTCGTCGTACTGCTCTGCGAAAGGACTTCAATCGCTTTCTTAATACAGCCGTCGGTGGTTTCGTCTAATAGCTTTAAATCCGAGTTCAGGTCTGCCGCGAGGGTGACCTCATAGTCGGGCTTGACGCCGGTGCCGGAAAACTCCGTCAGCGGTCCCGAAAGGGTTGCCGTCGGGATGCTTATCGCCGTGCTGTCGTATAGGCTGTAGACCTCGGTGAGCTGTGCTGAGCCTGCGGTCGTGCTTCCGATAATCGTCGCGCCCAAGCCGTCACGAAGAGCCGCCGCGAAGAGCTCCGCCGGTCCCGAGGTTCTCGAATTGACGAGGACAACAACGGGGATTGACGGCGTATTGGTGCCGTCGCAGAGATCACCCGAGGACTGGGTGCCGTCAAGAGAGGTCGAGATATAGGGGACGGAATCCGCCGGCAGAAGGACATTCAGAAGGTTGAAGACCAGGTCGAAAATGACGCCCGAATTGTTCCGAAGGTCGATTATGATGCCGGTCGTTGAGCTGTCCGACAGAAGGCTCAGATACGCCGCAATGAACTGGCGGTAGGTAATTTCCGAGAATTCGTTTACTTTTATATAGCCGTAGCCGTCGAAGCTGTCCGAGCTGACGGTCGCAACGGTCATCTGGACGGTGGTGAGGGTGTAGCTCGTGTCTTCGCCCGAGGAGCGGACGGTGAGCGTAAGCTGGGTGCCCGCCTCGGATGTGAGCATCGAGTAAGCCCAGTCATAGCCCATCTCGAGAACCGAGTAGCCGTTGATTTCGATGATGCTGTCGCCGACCGAAATTCCCGCAGACTCGGCGGGACCGTTCGGGATAATGTCCGTGACGCTCGGGCAACCGCCGACATCCTCGAAATAGATTCCCACGCCGAGATGAGTTCCGCTTACATGCTCCTGATAGAGCTCGTATTCGTTCTCGTCGTAGTATTCAGCGGTGGCACCGCCGGTTGCGTCGCCCAGAACGCCGATATAGGCTTCCGCAAGCGACTCGATAAGCTCATCCTCGTCGATGGTGCCGTTGTAGTAGGAGCGGACGTAGGTATCAATCTGCTCGAGCTTTGTATACATCTCCGCACGCTGTTGGACGTCGGAAATCAGGTTGTTATAAAGGCTGACAGAGTAGCTCGTCGAGATGATAAACGTCAGAGCCGCCGCAATCGCCATAAGAGAGATGGCGAGCCCGAGGGATATTTTTTTGTTCATAAGGTCGCGTTCTCTCCTTAGTGCTGGGTTGGAAGTTCGGCAAAGCCGAACTTTCGAAGATGACCGAAGGTCATCTTTTAATATTTAATCAGATTGAAGCTCTCCGGGTCGAGTCTTTCGCCGTCTACACGGATTTCAAAGTGCAGGTGGGCACCGGTTGAGTAGCCGGTGGAGCCGACGGTGCCGATGACGTCGCCGGTATTGACATAGTCGCCTTCGCTGACGGTTATCTTCGTGGCGTGAGCATAAAGCGTTACATATCCACCGCCGTGGTCGATGATGCAGTAGTTGCCGAAGCCGCCTCCGTCGCCGCAGGAGGAAGACTTGCCGTAGTTATGGGTGCAGCCGTTATAGACGGTCAGGACATAGCCGGAGTTCGCGGCGGTGATGTCTGCGCCCATGATGCCCGAGCCGGAGATGTCGATGCCGTAGTGCATCGAGCCCCAACGTGAGCCGTAGCCGGAGGTGATGGTGTAGTATCCCGGGCAGGGCCAGAGGAAGGTTCCGAGCTCAAGGTCGCCGATATATTCGCTTCTTGCGTTTTCACGGATGATTCGCTCGATTTCCTCTTCTATTTCAGCCTGTTCAGCTTCAAGAGCGTCTTTGTTTGCTTCATATGAAGCCTGCTGGGCTTCGAGAGCCTTGATCTGTGCCTTGCTCTCGGCATAGAGGGCTTCCAAGCCGTCAAGCTCTTCTTCCCATTCAGCTTTCCTGTCTTCAACTTCTTGCTTTTTCGCGTCGACTTCGGCGATGGCGGCTTCGAGGTCGGCTATTTTGCCTTCGAGCTCCGCCTTGTCGTTTTCATAGCTCTCTTTGAGGTCAAGAAGCGTCTGGATGAGGTTATTATTATACTCCGCAACCCTCGTTATGAGCTCGATTCGCATGAGCATGTCGAAGAAGTCACTCGACCCGAGAAGAATCCCTGCAATCGAGTCGTTCTGAGAGACATAGAGGGCTCTTATTCTCTTCGAGTAGAGGTCGACGTTATAGTCGATTTCCTCCTCCTCGGCGGCGATTTTCTCCTCCGTTGCGGCGATGTCCTCTTCGCGCTCCGCGATTTCGGCTTCGAGGTCTTCAATCTGGGAGTTGTATTCCGAGATGAGCTCCGCCAAAGTTCTTATGTATTCCTCGGTGGTCTCAATCTGTTCGTCGATAGAGTCCTGATATTCCTCTTCCTTGTCGATGTCGTCCTGCATGGAGTCAATCTTTGCGTCGAGCTTGTCCATCTCGTCGGCGATTTCCGAGAGTCTGTCCTCAAGCTCTTCCTGCGAGGAATCAGCATGGATGGACGCCGTGCCGGTCGACAGAAAGATTCCCGTCAACCCGACAACCAGGGCGGTCAAGAATATATTGAAGCGTTTAAAAAATGTGCGATGTTTCATTAGGAAGTCCTTCCTGTATGGAGAAAGTTCGCGTCAGCGAACTGCTAGACGTTTAAGTGCTTTCTTGTTGAGAATACCGTGCCTATCGCTGAGATTACGATTCCCGCGACGAGATAGGCGATGGCGGTTACAACGGCGATGTCGCTCCATGTGATGAGTCCGTTCACGCCGAATATCGTCCAGATTTCGAAGTCCTGAGAAAGTGTGTCATACACGTTGACATAGGCGAGCCATGTGAGCCCGTATGCAATCACGCTTGACAGCATGCCGAGGACGACGCCTTCAACAAAGAAGGGAATACGGATGAAGCTCTTCGACGCGCCGACATAGCGCATGATGTTGATTTCACGCCGACGGGCATAGACGCTCGTGCGGGTCGTGTTCGAAATGATTACGAAGCAGACCACGATAAGAGCCGCAGTCAAAGCCGTGAAGAGCACTCCGAAGATGTTTCTGATGCTTATTAAGATGCTCGCAAATTCGGTTGACGCCGAAACGCTTTCGACCGACTGGAGCTGTTCGATTTCCGCAACCGTCTCGTCAAGAAGGGTTATGTCGGAAACCCTGCACTTATAGGAGTCGGGAAGGGGATTATCCTCGATGAGCTCGAAGAGGCTCTTTTCCTCGTCGGTCATGCTCTCCTGCATCTCTTCCCAAGCCTCCTCCTTTGAATAGAAGGTGACTTCAAAAATGTTGTCGTTTTCGGCGAGCTGTTCGCCGAGAAGGGTTATGTTGTTGTCGGGCGCTCCGTCCTCGATAATGACGACGACCTCGTTCTTGTCCTCGATTGCGCCAATCATTTCGTTGATGTTGGCACCCAAAAGCACACAAACTCCGACCATCAGAAGCGAGATGGTGATGATGCAGAGCGAGGCAAACGAGTTGATTCTGCTGTACCATATACCTCTGAAGCCCTGCCCCACAAGGTATTTAACGCTATTAGGCCTCATCTGCTCCTCCTATGACTTCATCAAAGACAATCTCGCCGGTGTTGATATTTATGATTCTTCCGCCGAAGTAGCGGACCAGGTCGTGCTGGTGGGTGACCATCAGGACTGTCGTCCCGCAGGCGTTGATGCCCTTTAAGAGGTCGACAATCTCGAAGCTTCTTGCCGGGTCGACATTTCCCGTCGGCTCATCGGCGATGATGAGCTGTGGGTCGTTGACGAGGGCTCTTGCAAGAGCGACTCTCTGCTGTTCGCCGCCCGAAAGGTCGTTCGGATAGGACTTAGCCTTCTGTGCGAGCCCGACGAGGCTTATTACATAGGGCACCCTTGAGCGGATGTATTTTGTCGGTGCGTCGATTGCACGAAGCGCAAACGCGACGTTGTCGTAGACGGTCAGGTTCGGGATAAGCCGGAAGTCCTGAAATACGACGCCGATGGTGCGCCGAAGCTCCGGGACCTTGCGAGGCTTCAGCTTCCCAAGGTCGAAGCCGTTGACATGAATTTCGCCCTGAGTGGCGGTGAGTTCTCTTAAAATCAGTTTTATGAGCGTGGACTTGCCCGCGCCGGAAGCACCGACGACAAAAGCAAATTCCCCGTCCGAAATATCCAGGTTCACCTTGGATAACGCGTGTTGTCCGTTTGGGTATGTGTACGAAACATTTTTGAATTCTACCATTTTATTCTCCGTAGTTAGTGCGTAGTAGGGGCGGATATTATCCGCCCGCATTTGTATGTACGATAGCTAAGCCGCAAATAATTGCGGCTTATAGTTTGAAATCAGAACTTGACAGGGTTTGCAGTGAGGTACTTCTTGACCATCAAAGCAATCTTGAATACGACTGCGTGGTCAAACTCCCTTAAATCCAAGCCGGTGAGCTTCTTGATTTTCTCAAGACGATATACGAGAGTGTTTCTGTGGACGAAGAGTTTTCTTGAGGTCTCGGAAACGTTCAGGTTGTTCTCGAAGAACTTCTGGATTGTGAAGAGCGTTTCCTGGTCGAGGGACTCGATTGAGCCCTTCTTGAAGACTTCCTTGAGGAAGGTCTCACAGAGGGTGGTCGGCAGGTGATAAATGAGTCTTGCGATGCCGAGGTTTTCGTAGCTTACAATGCTCTTCTCGGTGTCGAATACCTTTCCGACCTCGAGAGCCATCTGCGCTTCCTTGAAGGAAACGGCGAGGTTCTTGACGTCGTCGACGATGGTTCCAAGACCGATGTTGACCCTCGTGTAGAACTCGCTCAGGAGCGTGTCCGCAATCGAATAGGCAAGCTTCTCGAGGTCGCTCGGGTCGTTAAGGGAGCATACTTCCTTGACGAGGACGATATCCTTGTCGTTGATGGTGAAGGTGAAGTCCTTGGTCTTGTCCGGGAAGAGGTTCTGGATGACGTCGAAGGCGGAAATGTCGTTCGACGAGATGATTCTTATGAGGAAGACGGCTCTCGGGACGTTCGAGTTGAAGTGGAGCTCCCGAGCCTTCAGCGGAATATCGCCGGGAAGGATGTTGTCGAGGACGACGTTCTTGACGAAGTTGCCCCTGTCGTACTTCTCGTCGTAGAACTGCTGGACATTCTCAAGGCTGATGCAGAGAAGCCCCGCATATTTATACGCCTGCTCGTCAGTGCCTTCGACGAAGACATAAAACTCAGCGGAACCCTTGCCGCCGATGGGCATATAGGTATAACCGTCGCGCATGAAGTAATCATAGGATTTGCTCAGCTCTGAGGAGATCAAGTCATTTGTGTAACCTACCTTAGAGGAATCACTGCAAGCGACGATATGGGAGTCACAATCAATAACTCCGATTTCGCACTTTATAACCTCCTGCATCCGCTGAATTATACCTTGAAAAAGTCTGTTGGACATGGTTTTCTCTCCTGATTCATTAGATTTTGAACTGAGCAAAAACTGCACTGCTCAATATAAACAAGCACAATTATCGACTATTACGAAGATTGTAGCATATTTTCAGCCTCAGTGTGTTACTAAATTGTGAATAGAGGCGTTTTTTTCGTGAAAATGACCAAATTCGTTAGTGGGTGTGGTGGGGAGAAAGAAAAAGCCCCGCAGAGTGCGGGGACTGTCATCACTGACTGATATGCAATTCCGTCTTCAATGCCTTTTGCAGGATTGCCGAAACATTGAGACCGCTTTTCTCGGCTTCATAGTCGAGCCACGACGGAAGAGTCACGTTGCGGCGGACACTTCGCATATCGTTTTTGCGGCGGTATTCGGAGAAGTCGACGTCAACGAGGGTGACGATATCATTGTCGGAGTGGTCAACCGCACCGATTTCCGAAGGCATCGGAAGAGCCTTCTTGTCGTCCTCCATGTCGATGCCCATGAGCCCGATAGCGTCCCGAGCCATCTCGATAGCTTCGGTAAGGGTATCGCCCTCAGTATTAATCTCAAAATCCGGAATATAAACCGTGAACCCAACCTCATCCGGGGTCAGGATGATGGGATAAGAATTTTTCATAAAATCACTCCTTAGTCGGCTATTTAAGCCCTCTGCGCTTGATTATCGCCTTTGCAAGATTCTCTTTGATTTCGTTGTGCCGTGGTATCGTTTCGCAATCGGCACCGTTCGTATAGATGTCATGATTCCCACCGGTTCTCTTCAGATACCATCCGTTACTCTCCAATAATTTTATCAGGTCTTTCTTCTTCACCGGCACCAACTTCTTATATTTATATTATACACACCGAGTGTGTATTTGTCAATAGAGATAAAAGAAAATCCCCGCAGAGTGCGGGGAAATCGATTATTCAAAATACAAATCCACCCCATTTTTCTCGAAGAAGCCGAGGGTGCGGTTGAGGCGGAGCCCGGTGATGACATGCTTCGAGGTGCCTCTTGAGGAGGTGTAGATGACGGCGGAGCAGTTGCCGGTGAGGTTCTGAAGGTAGGTCTGCCTGATTACCACCTTCACGATTCTGTCCTTCGGGACGACTGTTGTGTGGAAGGTGTAGAATTTCGAGTACCGCATCGTGACATAATCCCCGTTCACGGCGATGCCGGTCTTGAAGATTGCGAGCGTCTTGACGATGGTGAGCCAGATTGCGGGCACCTCCGCAACGATAACTCCGACACGGATAACCGAGCGCCACGAGGGGAATATCGCGAAGAGGACAAAGAACGCTGTCAGCGGCAGGAGCGCAAGTATAATCGGCGCATAGTAGAACATCCAGTAGCTCTGGAATATCGGCTTGAGGTCGAGCTTCGGCTTGTGATAGACCGATTCGGACGGGATGCTCGGGAAGATTTCGGCGACGGTGGAGTTAATTTCCCTCTCCGTTGCTATCGGCATGACGACCGAGGTCTCGGCTCTGCCTGTCTCGCCGTAGCCGGCGCAGTCGCAATGAAGCGATGATATTCTCAAAAGCTTCGAGATGAGATTCTGCCTCAAATCCACGCTGTTTATCTTGTCAAGCGAGAGAATATGCCGGTTTCGCTCGATGAGACCGCTCTTGATATAGAGGCTGTCCGAGCAACGGGTCAGCGAGAAGTCCCAGAAATTGAAGATGTTCGTCATGAACGAGACCAGCCAGCCGACAGCTATGACGACCGAAACGCCCGCCACGACCGGCGAGACGTAAACCGAGATTCGGTTCACAAAGTCGCTGAGTGTATCCATAATGAGCTGTGCCTCGACCTCTCGGTCGAACATTCGCGATGTTTCATAGAGAAACGCCAGAATTACAACCGTCCCCGAAAGGGTTGACGACGAGATGAACGAATAGAGTATGAGACTGAATTTGTTCGGCGTGACGGAGTAGCGGAGGCTCTTCGCCCTCGACTTCTTCACCCGGGCATAGAGCCGGTCGGCGTCCGATTTCCGAAGGGTCAGCGAGATATCATCCTGCGCACGGCTTATGGCGCCGGCGTTCGTGCCGACAGTGACGGTGCAAGCGCCGAAAAGCTTTAAAAACAGGGTCTGATTGACGCTTAAGGAGCTTATCGTGTCGTAATAGATGATGTCGCAGGTTGAGTATATTTTGCCCTTGGTGACGGAGATTTTCGTGTCGTCGAACTTAACATAGACATGCTCCCACCGTCTCCATGCAAAAATCAGAATTGCCGCAATTACGAGCAAGTCCATCCAAGTGCCCGCGAGCCAGACGCGAAGAGAATTGACATCGAGGGAAATGGAATAAAGGCTTCTTATAATCGGGAAGATAAGGAGCCAGAAATAGTTTGTGGTGTAGGAAAACAGTTTCAGCGGATGCTGTTTGACGGTGCGTTCGGTCATTGAGAATCCCTCATTAATTCCTCAACCTCCCTGACGTCGTCGAGCCCAAGAAACGGCAAGACCATCGTGCCGCCCATTGCCCGAAGAATCACGAAATTGAGCCCCGTATATTTTGACATGAAGGTCGTGACAGTCGAGACGTACTGCATGGCGTCGGCTCTCATGTGGTGGCGCTTGACGTAGATTATGCCGGTTTTCATCGAGATTTCCGAAGGGGAGATGTATATAACGGTGCGCGAAAAATAAGCCGGCAGTAGTATTGCCGCAAAGAGAATCGCCGCAAGCCAGAATAAACAAAGAAGCAGAGTCATAATTATTTTGTAGTTGGACAAATACCCGACGGTGAAGCCGGTGAGTATTGCCGCAAGCACTACTATCGCGACATCAATGACAATCAATGCCGCTCTTTTTGGTTGATATTTTCGCATGGGAGGAATTATGCCCTTTCTTGATAAGCTTTCAGACCTCGTATGGAGTCTGCCGACGGTTGCGCTTATAATTTCCTTTGGAATTTATTATACTATTCGTTTACACGTCCCGCAAGTCCGCTGTTTGGGACAGATGATTAAGACTGTCCGCAAAAGTTTTTCCGGCGACGGTGAGAACAGATTTCGGGTTCTGTCAACGGCGCTTGCCGCAACCGTCGGGACGGGGAGCGTCGCAGGGGTCGCCACTGCAATCACCTTGGGCGGAGCGGGAGCCGTGTTCTGGCTTTGGGTTTCGGCGTTCCTCGGGATGGCTGTCTCCATCGCCGAGGGTGTCTTAAGTATAGAATATCGTGACGGCAAAAAAGGCGGAATAATGTATGCTATCCGCGACGGAATGGGCGAGAAGTTCCTGGCGAGGCTTTACGCCTTCTTCACCGTTCTTGCGTCCTTCGGAATGGGCGGGATGGTGCAGTCGAATTCAGCCGCCGAAGCCGTCAGCTCCGAATCGGGGATAAGCCCCGTCGCCGTCGGGACAATCTTAGCCGTTTTGGTCGCCGCATGCCTCTTCTCGGGACGGGATTTCACCGGCAGAGCCTCATCCGTTATGATGCCCGTTCTCACGATTATATACATATTCATCGTCACGGCGGTTATTGCCGCGAATGTCGGGAAATTGCCCGAAGTTTTCTCTGAGATATTCCGCTCGGCGTTCGGCTTGAAGCCCGCCATTGGTGCGGCTGTGGGGATTTCGGTGAAGCAGGCGGTGAGCGTCGGCTTCAAGAGGGGAGTCTTCTCGAACGAAGTGGGTCTCGGGACGACCGCCGCAATCCATGCGGGAAGCGGTTTAAGCCCCAGAGAGCAGGGGCTCATGAACATGTTCGAGGTGATAATCGACACTTTTGTAATTTGCACCCTCACGGCGCTTGCGATTCTGTGCTCGGGAGCCGTGGAAACGGGGCTTGACGGAACGCTTCTCGTCTCCGCCGCCTGCGAAAGCGTCTTCGGGAGCATTTCCGGCACAGCGATATCCCTCTGCACCGCAGGCTTCGCCACGGCAACCATCATCGGCTGGTCGAAAATCGGGCTCTCCGCCGCCGAATACCTTTCGGAAAGGTCGGTCCTGCCCTATAAAATCGCCCTCATCGCCGCCGTTTTCACAGGCGCCGTCGTCAGCCTCTCTGCGGCATGGAAAATAAGCGATATCTTCAACGGCTTGATGGTGTTCCCGTGCGTGGCGGCGCTTTGGGCGCTCAGGAAACCAGTAATTCGTCAAACATCTCCGCACACGAAATAGTCAGCTTATGCGGCACGGTTTCGCTTTCTGTTTTGCCCGCCTTTATGCACTTGATAGCCTCTTCGGTTTCATACACAAACCCATTCTCGGTTTCGGTGTCTTTGAAGCTGTCCACGAGCTCGAAATTGGCATTATACAAATAGCAATCGGTCGCAAAATGAGGTCTCGGGAGTTCAAGCTTGCCCTCCGAGCCGTAGATGACAATCTTCTCGTCAAGCTTGGCGAGGAGCGTGCTCTCGCAGACGGCGAGGCAGTCCCTGCAACCGTCTTTCGTGAAGTTCAGGAGTATATGGTCGGTCAGGTCAACCTCGCCCGAGGTCTTGACGGCATGTGCCGAAACCACTTCGGCGGGTCTGTCGATAAGAAACGTGAGGATTTCATAGTCGTAAACAGTGAGGTCAAACGCCGCACCGCCGCCGAGAGCCTTCGAGTAGTAGCGGTTCAGGGGGTCCTCCTCGGCTTTGAAGCCGATTGCGGAGGTGGCATAAATCGGCTCGCCGATTCGCCCTGAGCGAATCCACTCACGGGCTTTGACGACCGCCGGCAGGAACCTTGACCACATCGCCTCCATGACAAAAACGCCCTTCTCTTCAGCGAGGGTGAAGACCTCTCTTGCGTCGGCGCTGTTCAAAAACATCGCCTTTTCGCAGAGAACCGGCACGCCTGCTTCGACGCAGAGCTTACTGAGCTCGTAATGCGCGTTCGACGTCGCCGCGACATAGACGCAGTCGGGCTTGACAGCCTCGAGCATCTTCGAGTAGCTGTCGAAATACTCGGGGATATTATTTCTTTCGGCGAAGTCCTTCGCTCTGCCCGACTTACTGGCAACTGCGACGACTTCCGCACCGTCTATTCTTCTCACGCAATCACAAAATTTATTGGCAATATGACCGGCGCCCATGATGGCAAATCTGAACATAGTGACCTCCTTAAATTCTTCCCGTAGAGCCGAAGCCGCCGATTCTGTCCGATTCCGGCAATTCTTCCGCTTCTGTGACGGTGCATGTGGGGACAAACAGCGGGACAAGCTGGGCAAAGCGTTCGCCCGGCTCGAAAGTATAGGGCTCGCTCCCGTGATTGATAATCGGCACGAGGATTTCGCCCCGATAATCACTGTCAATCACCCCGACCGAATTAGCAAGCGTCAGCCCGTGCTTTCTGCCTAATGAGGAACGGATTATAACGAGCATGACGACATTGCCGTCCGTCAAATCGGGGCATACGGCAATCCCGCAGGGAATAGTCACAATCTCGCCGACAGGGACGGTCAGTGGCTCGTCGATGCAGGCGTGCAAATCCAAGCCGGCACTCAGTTTGGTCGCCGCCTGCGGCAGAATCGCATCCGGTCGGAGCTTTTTTATTTGTAGGTTAAGTGTTGACATGTTACAGCACCCCTCTGAAATAGAGTCCGTTTGTCCATTCTTTCCCGGATTTTCGGGGAGTCTGGGTTTTATAATCCTCGAGGATCGCCTTGATTTCTTCTGCGCTCTCATCGGTAAACATAAGAATCCCGAAATCAATGTCGAAATAGCCGAGCTTGTCTGGGAGGTAGAGAGTCTTCGAATTGAGGAGCTCGTTATAGTCCTCGCCATCTTTCATCCGGCATTTTACCGGGAACACCGTCCCCGTGCGGTCTGTGAGGCTGTGGGAGCAGGCTTTGCAACCCGTTTCCGCCTTGATGGGGCAGTTTGCCATTATCATGAGCGGCAGTCTGCCGTAGAGGATTGCGCCCTTCGGGACGGCGGTTCTGATGCCCGAAAGCTGTGCCACCTTGAGTTCAAATGAGAGCGTCAGGGCTGAGAGCCCGTCGAGGGCATATTCGTCTGCCGAGAGCGAATTTGTGATGTTGAGCCCGAACCCGCCGATTGCTTCAAACCCAAGCCGGGGGAGCATGTAAACATATCTCGAGTTGGTCGCCATCGCCTCGTCGAACCCGAGGGCTTTTGCCTCCCGCAAATCGGCTTCAACCCGTTCGGCATGCAGAGTGAACCGAGGCGGCGAGATTATCGCCTTTTTCGGGTCAAATCCCGATTCTATATATGATTTTGCGAGCGAGAGGGAATTATAACCCGTTCGCAGTCTATCTGCTCAAGCTGGGAGAGCTTTTCGACCGAGACCCACCATGAAATCGGCTTTTTCGGCTTTTCGGGGGCTTCGGGGAGATAGCTTGCGGGCGTGAAGTCTTTCTTGACGGTCAGTTTCTGTTGTCGAATCTTGTCGAAATGCTCGACCGCCTGCCGCCGAAGGGAGTTGAGCTCCGACAGCGGGAGCATAAGCCCGTCGTCGATTTCGGCTGTTATCTCTCCCGCACGGTATAGCGTCCCGCCGAGCTTGCCGAGCTGTGAAACTGCGGCTTCAATCGTCAACGGACGGTTTATTGCCTCCTGCGGGATGGCTCCCGTAAAGGTGGCGGTTTCTACGCCGTCGGTTGCCGTCAGAATTGAGGGCTCGCCACGTCTCAGGGTTAATCTCATTGAGAGCTCGAATCTCGGATATTCTGACTTATATTTTTCGTGAATCTGCGTGAGTGAAGCGGTCATGTCGGTGACGTCTTCATAAGAGCGGGCGCCGAACATGGTGGCGTTGCGCTTGCCGGAATAGTAGCCATCGGTGAAGCCGCTTCGCGAGAATGCCGAGCGCAGGAGCTCATAGTCATACTCTTCGCCACTGAGTGCCGCACGGAATTCGCCTGTTGCGGCGGAGACATATTCAGGGCGCTTCATTCTGCCCTCTATTTTGAGGGACGACACGCCGATATTTTGCAGTTCGTCGGCGTCTTCTATAAGAGTCAAATCCTTGAGGGAAAGAGCATACTTGTCCCTCGGTTTTCCGGTCGACGAAAAAGGGAGCCTGCAAGCTCCCGCACAAAGTCCTCTGTTCGCCGAGCGAGAGCCTATCATCGCGCTCAAATAGCACTGCCCCGAAACGGACATGCAGAGTGCGCCGTGGACGAAAATCTCCGTCTCGACCCCAAGCTCCGACAGCTTCCGGATGGTTTCACGGTCGAGCTCTCTCGAAAGAACGACCCTCTTGTAGTCGTGCTCCCTCGCCCAGAGGACGCCGTCGGCAAAGTGAAGCGTCATCTGCGTCGAGGCGTGAAGCGGCATGTCGGGGCAGGATTCCCGAGCGATTCGCTCGACCGCCCTGTCCTGTACAATCAGCCCGTCGATTCCGGCATCGCAGGCGAATTTAATCTCTTCGGCGAGCGATTCAAACTCGCTGTCGAAAACGGCGATGTTTATCGCCTGATAAATCTTGACGCTACGGCGGTGGCATTCTCCGACAGCCTCAAGAATGTCTTCGTGCGAGAAGTTCCCGGCGTTCTGCCGTGCCGAAAAGCTAAGACCGCCGATATAGACAGCGTCGCATCCCGACTTAAGAGCCGCCGCAAGCGACTCCATACTCCCGCAGGGAGCCAGAAGCTCCGGCTTGTTTTCAATGTTACTCATCAGAACAGACTGCTCTCGTTCAGCTTCTTTTCGAGCTCTTCGATGCGCTTCTTGAGCTGTGCGATTTCGCGCTTTGCCGCATCGTAGCTCTGCTTCGAGCGATTCGCCGTTGCGACATACTCGCCGAGCTGATAGCGCATGCTGTCCTCGTTGTCGGAAGCCTTCTGTGCCTCGTCCATAGCGTCGAGAGCCGAGAGGATGGCGACGTCGATGCCGCTTAAGTTGTTCCCGAAGGCGAGCATGGAGTTCATCTGTGCATCAAGCTTTTCCGCCAGAGCTTCGGTATACTCCGGCGAGTTCTCCGTCACAAGGGTGTACTCCCTCCCAATTATTCTGACCTTGACTCTGTTTTCCGTGCTGATTTCCATGCTGACCTCCTATTCGTCCAAAACGGATGTAAGTCCGAAATATTCCTGAATTTCCGCCGCCGCTTCGGAATCAAGCTCGAAATAGCCGCTCGAATTCCATTCGCCTCTCGGCATTCTGTATGTCGCGGGGGACGAAGCCGTCTCGAGCATATACTCATAGGCGTCTCTGACGCTGGCAAATGTCTTCGAGGTGATGTCGGTGTCGGAATTATTGTAGATAGTGTTGAAGATGTTCTGGATGTTCGTCTTCATGCTTGCGGCGTTTGACTCGAAGGCGTCGTTTATGAGCGCCACGGCAATCTCGCCGATGACCTGAACCGTTGTCTGCTCGCCGTTTGAGTAGAGGGGATAGGTGACGATTCTTCTGATGTCGTCGCCCCAGAGGGTGCGGGTGGAATTTCCGGCATAGAAGCTCGTCAGGTCGCCCGTCTCCGTGTCCTTATAGTAGAGGTCCTCGGGGAAGACATAGCTCGTCATGCCGCCCGTATACTCGACAAGCTCCGCCCAACCGTCGTTTGTAATCTTGATGTATTTGTCGCAGGTGAGCCCGAAGGCGTTCTCGACGGCGGTCTTGAGATAGCTGATTCCGCCCGTGTCGAAGAGGCTTTCAATCGTGCCGCTTGAGGAGTCGACCGTCGCTATCGTGTATTTCGAGACGGGGACAATCGCGATGGTTCCTTCCTGAGGATTGACCCGAAGGAGGACTATTGCGTTCAGGTCCTGACCGTTGGCACCGACGAAGAGAATCGTTTCGGTGGCGTCGGAATAGTCGACCGTTTCCTCCTCCTCGGTCGAGGTGCCGCTTTCGGCGGCTTCCGCCTCGAGAGCAGGCTGGGTTACGAATATATCGAGCAGTGTTACGGCGGCAAAGCCGAACAGCAGTAAGCATATGAGCATGGTCGCAAGATAGATGATTACGACCGATGCCTGTGAAGAACGCTTTTTAATATTGACCACCGTCTTTCCGTGTGAAATCATCACCAAATTATCAGTATAAAGTGACTTAATCCGCTATTGCAATTTGAGTTCGTATGTCTTATAATATTACAGAAGACTTGTCTGACCGTCGTCGAAAAATCCGCAGTGATTGAGGTCGATTATGTCGAGCTCCAAGCCCTGACGCTTCGCCTCTTTTATAGTATTCCCCGTGCCGCTTTTGTAGTCGCAGATTACGCCGATAACGCGGTTGGAATGGTCGACCATCAGGCGGTTCCGAAGATGATAGCATGCCTGGAAGTAGTCTTCCGAGAGATAATACATCTCGTCGCACCCCTGCCGGACGATTCCGTAGTCATAGATGTCTGTGCCGCGGAGCTTTTCCGTCTCGTTTTTGTAGGGAGATATCCCGATGAGCTTTAAATCAAGCTCAGGTCTCTGGTGCTTCATGGTGTAGATGACTCTTCCGCCCCAGATGTCGACGCCTCTTGCCATCCCGGTGATGAAGGTGCGATAGCCCTCGTCGACGGCGCGATAAATCCGCTCGATGAGCATGGATTTGAGCATCCGCATCCTGATTTCGTCTTCATAAAACGGAATCTTTTCGGGGCGATGTCCGGTGAAGCAGGCAGTGTGCGGACGGTCGGTTATAAACTCGGGATTGTAGTTAAAAACTATCGGCTCCATATTTCCCCCAAATAAGACGCATAATATTTGCGTAGCTATAAAAATCATACCATAATACCGACCTTTTTGCAAGTAAAAAGGGGAAATTCTTTTAAAAAGTCTAATCAGCATTCCCAAGGAGGAAGCATACATAATGAAAAATGAAGTTTTAAGGCGTGCGTGGGCTGAAATCCACCTTGACAGGCTCGAGCGCAATGTCGAAAAATGTCGGAGCCTCATCGACCCCGACGCTGAAATAATGTGCGCCGTCAAGGCTAATTGCTACGGTCACGGCTGTGAGGGGATAATCCCCCGGCTTGAGGACGCCGGAATCAACTGGTTCGCCGTGTCGAATATTGTCGAAGCGGAGGAGCTTCGGAATCTCGGCGTTGCGGGAGAAATCCTGATTTTGGGCTACACTCCTCCCGAGGATGCAGTGGAGCTCATCGAATACGACATCATCCAGACGATAACCGACCTTGAATATGCCGAAAAGCTCTCGTTCAACGCTCCGAAGGGCGAGCGTGTCAGGTGCCACATCGCAGTCGACACCGGAATGAACCGAATTGGGCTTAACTATGGCGACGACGTTTCAAAAATCGCCGACGATGCCGAGAAGATTGTAAGAATGCCCGGGCTCGAGGTTGAAGGGCTCTTCACCCATCTCCCCGTTGCCGACAGCTTAAAGACCGATGATATCGAGTTCACCGAAAAGCAGATTGAACTAATCTGCGCCGTCCGGGACGAGCTCAAAAAGCGCCTCGTCCTCATCGACAAGCTCCATTTCCTGAACTCGGCGGGGGCTATGTATCACTACGACAAGAGGAGCGACCTCGTAAGATTTGGAATCATGCTCTACGGCTTGAAGCCCGACTTCTCGAGGGAGATGCCGGTCGAGCTCGAGCCGGTGATGGAACTCAAGTCCATCGTCTCGCAAATAAAAACACTCCCCGAGGGAGTAACGATAGGCTATGGGCGTACATATAAGACGGAGCATGAAACCAGAGTAGCAACCGTCACAATCGGCTATGCCGACGGCTGTCCGAGGCTTCTCTCGAACAAAGGCGAGCTTCTTCTTCACGGCAAGCGTGCGAAAATACTCGGGCGTGTCTGCATGGATCAGCTGATGATTGACGTGACGGACATCCCGGAAGCCGAAGTCGACGACACTGTAACACTCATCGGCAAGGACGGCGACGAATCCATCGCCGCCGACGAAATCGGCGAGCTCTGCGGCACCATCGGCTACGAAATAGTCTGCGGCATCTCGCAACGTGTGCCGAGGATATTTGTGAAGTAACGACAACCCCTCAGTCGGAATGGAGACTGAGGGGTTTACTGAATGAGATTGACAGAATGAAAAACGTGTGTTATAATATCCACAGCAAGGGAGCAAAGCGGTTTAACCTTTTAAAAACTGAGGAGGTGGTCGCTATGACGATTTCTGATGCGATTTCCATCGTGATTTCGCTCTTAGATCTGATTGCGGGCATAGTACTTGGCGTTCTCGGCTTAAAATCCGGGGACAAAAAGAATAACCGCCCGAATTAATCCATAAAGGGACGGTCAATCTCCAAACTAGTGCTATTAGTAGTAGCACATATTAGGTTGAACCGGAACTGAGTGGTATTCAGTTCGGCTCGCTTGCTTTTATTATACCCGATTACGGCTGTTTTGTCAACAGTCTTTTTTTATTTCCCGGCGGTGGGTGATTAATCTCGCAACCCCGAGAGCTATCGCACTGCCGACCACTACTCCCGAGAAGTCTATCGCGACGTCCCGGGGGCTGGCGGTTCTGCCGACGGATGTGAGCTGTTGTAGCTCGTTCAGTGTAGCCGCGGCGAGACCGACAATCAATGTCGAGATGTAGGGACGCTTGAGGAGCAGGGAACGGGTGAAGCTATAGAGGCTTGCGCCGAGGATAGCGAATATCGTGAAGTGTGCGAGCTTACGGACGATGAAGGTCACCGTGCTGACGGTTGCGGCATCGGTATCAAGCTTAAATATCTTCATCACGAAGTCGACGATTACGCCGCTCAGCTTCGACGATTCCTCACCGTTCTGCCCCGAAAATATAAACAGGGCGGCAAATGTGATTATAACAATCGCCGCCGAAATTATCAATGGAAGCTTACTTCTGATTCTGGAAGGTATCTTCAATGTCTTATCCTCTTATTCAATCGGAGTGTAGAACAGCTCGAGGCAGAGCTCGTAAAGAGCGTCCTCGTCGACGTAGTACTCCATATAGGTGTCGCCCAGGACCGCCTCGCCCTCGATGGTGAGGTAATCGGTGAACTCATAGTCGCTCATCGCACTGTAGAAGTCCGAAAGGTCGTTTACCGAGCAGTCGGAGACCATATACGAAGTGATTTCCATAGCCATGTCAAGCGCAAAGTCGGAATCCTCGTCGCACGCCGCCTTGAATTGCTCCATAAGGGCTCTCAGATACTGCTCCTGACGCTCCATTCTGTGAAGATTGGTGCTGTCATCGAGACCGTATCTTGTTCTGACATACAGAAGAGCGTTTTCACCAAGAAGGGTGACCGTTTCGCCCTCGACAATGTCGTCGTTGATCGTGTCAAGCGCCGTGACGGTAACCCCGCCCACAGCGTCGTTGATGATTGAAACAGCGTCCATCGTGACGGTGATGTAGTGATCGATGTCGACTCCGTGAAGGAGATTCGAGACTGCGTCAACCGTGTTCTCGGCACTGTCCTCCTGACCGGAGCCATAGGTATGTGCGAGCGCAATTTGCTCATAAGAAGAAAATACGACAGCACCCGTTACGCCCAGAACTTGAACGTCGGTCATGGTGTCGCGGTTGATGTGCAAAACCTTGTAGGATTCGTTTTCTGTGTCGATGACGACGAGCATCAGAAAGTCCGCCTGCTCGGTGTTGACATAAGTGTCGCTGTTTGTAGAGGCGAGATACTTGTCAACTCCGACCAGAAGCACAGTATCAATGTGCCGGTTGAGCTTATAGGTTGTTCCGTTATACTCAACCCTTGTGCTCGAGCTCTCTTCCTCCGTGTCGGTAACATTAGAATAGTGCTGCTGCTCCCAAGCGTTCAGCAGCAGCACTATACCTACTATCAGAAAGAATACGCACAGAAGATAGAAAATCACCTTGACAAGGTTTTTTCTCACCCTGAACTTCATTACTATTCCCTCTTAATTACTTGACCTTCTTCTTGTTAGCAACGATGAGAAGTACACCTGCAACAACGATGCAAGCAACGCCGCCTACAACATAAGGCATAGCGGAAGAAGTAGTAGCACCGGAAACATCAACACCGGTATCTCCTACGACGCCTTCAGCAGGATCGGAAACCAAGATGGTGCTGTCACTGCTAACGGTGATAACGAAAGGAGAAGTAGAGGTGAATGTAACCTGAAGCTTGTTGGTACCAACAACTTCAGAAGGCTCTTCTCTCCAGTTAGAACCGGAGTAGTTGTGCAAAACAGCAACTTCAGAAGCACCGCCGAGGTTGACTTCCATGGTAACGGTTACAGAACCGCCGGCTGCGAGAACTGCAGCAGCATCACCGGTAACGGAGATGTCGAAGAGGTAAGCAGCAGTGTGATCGAAGAGGTAAGCAGCAGTGTGACCCTCAGGGATGGTTGCTACCAATTCTTCGAGAGACTCGGATTCGAGGATCTGCTCGTAAGCGGAAGTAAGAGCTTCCTGAGCGTCTGCATCAAGAGAATCAGCGTCGCTGAAAGCGGTTACAACAACCTCTGCAGCGTCGATGGTAACTTCGTTGCCATCAGCGTCGGTAGCTGTTGCTGTAGAAACTTCGGGAGCAGCCTTCTGCTGGATGCTGGGGACAGCAGTATCTGCAACGGCAGATACGCACATTACGGCTGCGAGAGCAACTGCAAGTGCAATTTTCATAAATTTGTTCATGTCTTTAGCCCTCCAAAAAAACTAAATTTTTATATATACACGAACCAACTTCTTTCATATTGGAACGAGATATACGAACTTTGTTGAATATGTTGATGAGCCGATTAATTCATCGACAAGGGACGATTCGCCCTATGTGGACGACTCTTGTAATATATAATAACTCATCTCGTCTAATTTGTCAAGCATTTTATCGCCGATTTTTTTAGAAATTTCTCTGCGAGCACTCAAAATGTTCGGCGGGCGACTGCTCATGTTGTGACAATCGGACCCAAGAAGGTGGATTTTGCCGTCGCGGAGCATGTTCATGACCTTTTTTGTCCTGAATCTGCTTCCGACAAAGCTTCCGGCGTTCACCTGAATGTACATGCCGCTTCTGTAGAGCTCCGGCAGATACTTTTCCGCTCCGAACTGGAAATATCTCTCGACGTGGGCGAGGATAATCCTTGCTCCCGAGTAGGAAAGCTCGATGACGTCGTTCACAACCCGGTCGTTCCATTTCATAAACGGCATTTCGACCAAGAGAAGGTCTGTGCCCTCGGTTTTGAGAAGTCCGACATCCTCGGACCTTGAAATTCCTTCGAAATACTTGACCTCTGCGCCGAGAAGAATCTCGGGCATCTTATCATCGAGGTGCGACTTCAGCTTTTCATAGGCTTCGGCTCTTCTTTCGATGAACCTCCTCGGCGAGTTTTCCTCGGCATAGAAGTGGGAGGTCGCGACTATCGTTGTGACGCCCTGTCTGAACGATTCGTGGAGCATTTCACAGCTTTCGTCGACGCTTCTGCTCCCGTCGTCAATTCCGGGGAGAATGTGAGAATGAAAATCTATCATTTTCCGCTCCCACTTGAAGCGGATTTGCCTGCGATTTTAGCGGCTTGCTGAGCGCTTGAGCCGTAGCCATAGCCGTATTCGTAGCCGTAGCCATAGCCCTTCTTGTACTTCTTGTACTTCTTCTTGAGAACCTCGGAATAGGTGAAGACGAAGCCGAGAATCTTTACATGCTGGAACTCAAGCTGTCTTACGGTGTCAGCAAGGGTCTGCTGGTCGCAATAGTCTCTTCTTACAACGACGCACATTCCGTCAACGAGGTTCGAGATGACCAAGGCATCCGAAACGGACGAAATCGGCGGCATATCGAAGATTATATAGTCGTAGCCCTTGGAAAGAGCCTCAACTACCTTTGCCATTCTCTCGGAGCCCAGGAGCTCACTCGGGTTCGGGGGAATATCTCCGCCGGTTATAACGTCGAGTCCGTCGACCAGACCGGAGTGGTGGATAATTTCATTTCCCGAGCAGAGACCCGCCAGAAGGTTCGAAAGTCCGGGAGCCTTCGGGACGCCGAGTCTTCTTGACATTGTGGGAAGTCTCATGTCTCCCTCAATAACGAGGACTCTCTTGCCGGTCTCCGCAATGGAGCATGCAAGGTTAAGGCTCGTTGTCGACTTGCCCTCTGAAGGCATCGAGCTGGTCATTCCGATGACACGGCATCTGTCGCCGTCGTTCGGAAGGCTGAACATGATATTCGCTCTGAGGAGCTTATATGCTTCCGATACCGCAAAGCTCAGGTTTGTGCCGATTCTCTGCTGTTTGGGGATCAGAGCCGTCTGCGATGCTGCAGGCGTTACGTTTTCGGGACGTTTTACATTCATTTCGCGCTACCTCCCGACTTGGAATTATGTGAGTGACTTCCGCCACCGTAACCGTAGCCATAACCGCTCTTCGAAGAGGTGGTGATGTCCATATCCGGAATAGAGGCGAGTACAGGGATGTTCTTGTAGTTTGTGAGGAGGTAATCCTCGTTGTGGATAAGGTTGTCCATGAGCTCGAGAACCACGATGACGCCGACGCAGATAATGAATCCGATGAGCGCACCTACGAGAGTGTAGGTCGTGACGCTCGGAGAAGCCTTTTCTGTCGGGATAACAGCATAGTCAACAATTTTTGCAGAGGAGCCCTCGACGATGTCGTCGATGACATCGGGGAAGACCTCGGCAATGGTGTTGGCGATGAGAGCCGCTTCCTTGGGGTCAGGGCTGGTTACAACAACCTGAAAGACCTCGGTGCTGTCAACAGCTGAGGTTTCGATCATCTCGACGAGCTCGTCGTAGTCATAGTCAAGATCCGCTTCCTCGATAACCTGATTCAGAATGGTTCTTGTGCTGAGGATGACCGCATAAGTATCAACAAGGCTCTGTGAAGCCGAGATATCGGAGGACGATATACTGAAGCTTGTGGTGCTCAGGTCGAGCGAGCTGTTGTTGACGTACATAAGTACCTTTGATTCGTAAAGCGGAGTTACCGCCAGTGTAACAAATGCGAACGCGATGATGCCACCGAAAAGCGTTGCCAGAACAACCGCCCACGCCTTCTGCCATACCGCCTTCATCAGGCGCATAAGGTCTATTTCGACATAATCCTTATTGCTGTCATTTTGTGTCTGCGAAGCCATTTGACTCCCCCTAATGCTTTAAACTCTTCCACGGAACAAGCGGCAACCGCTTTCAATCCCAAAATACCAATATAGGTGTAGTATACACCAAGCCACCGCTAAAGTCAAGCTAAAAATTTTGCCTTGACAGAAAATTAAGAAAAATCTCCATATCGACAAGAACCGATATTGGGAATTTTGTGCAATTCGGAAGAGGTTAAAAAGCTAAAGCCGCCCACCATGTAAGTGAACGGCTTTGTTTTATTCTTCGATTAACCTCGTATTCCTGAAATAGAGAGACACGCACCAGATGGCGCAGGCGGCTACTATTATATAGATTATTCTCGATATAATTGCCGCCGAGCCGCCGAAGAGGTAGGCGACAAGGTCAAACTTGAAAATCCCGACCAGTCCCCAGTTGATGCCTCCCACGATAAGAAGAAACAAGGCGATTCTGTCCAGTATCTTTATATCACTCACTCCTTAACATTAAGAGCTTCCCAAAATTTCGGTGCAGGATTAGTCTTGCACACGGGACGAATTTTTATTCATTTTTTGATAAAAATGCCCCAAGAGATATGGACAATCGCAACCAAAAAGAGTATAATTACTATGAACGCTTAGTTGCGTAATTCCAAACTATAACAGTGGGAGAGAACGTATATGAAATTCGGTTATTTTGACGACCAAAACAAGGAGTATGTTATCACCGAGCCGAAGACTCCGTGGCCTTGGATTAATTACCTCGGCACCGAGAACTTCTTCTCGTTGATTTCCAACACCGCCGGCGGCTATTGCTTCTATCGCGACGCAAGACTCCGCAGAATCACCCGTTACCGCTATAACAACGCCCCTGCCGACATGGGCGGCAGATATTACTACATCAACGATGGCGGAGACGTATGGAGCCCGTCATGGTCTCCTGTCAAGGTCGACCTCGACAGCTACTCCTGCCGTCACGGAATGGGGTATACTATTATAAATGGCGCAAAGAACGGAATCTCGGTTTCGGAGACCTTCTTCGTCCCCGTCGGCTTCAACGGCGAGGTTCACAAAATCACGCTTAAGAACACCTCCGATGCGAAGAAAGATTTCAACCTATATTCGTTCGTTGAGTGGTGCCTCTGGGATGCCAACGACGACGCCAACAACTTCCAGCGCAATTTCAGTGTCGGCGAGGTTGAGCTTGAGGGCAGCACCATTTATCACAAGACCGAATACCGCGAGAGAAGAAACCACTATGCCTTCTTTTCGGTAAACGCTCCCATCTCGGGCTTCGACACCGACAGAGAGAAGTTCCTCGGGCTTTACAACGGCTTCGACAAGCCGGATGCGGTCTTCGAGGACAAGCCCCGCAATTCCGCCGCTCACGGCTGGGCACCCGTCGCTTCGCACTGCGTAAGTGTAAGTTTAGAGCCGGGCGAAGAGAAAGATCTCGTATTCGTCCTCGGCTACTGCGAGAACCCCGTTGACCAGAAGTTTAATCCCGACGGAAGCCTCAACAAGACCGTCGCTCACGAGATGCTCGCTAAGTTCGACACCGCTGAGAAGGCGGACAAGGCACTCGAGGAGCTCAAGGCTTACTGGGACAAGCTTCTTTCGAAGTTCACCGTCACCACTCCCGAGACCAAGGTCGACAGAATGGTCAACATCTGGAACCAGTATCAGTGCATGGTTACCTTCAATATGTCCCGCTCCGCCTCCTACTTCGAGAGCGGAATCGGCAGAGGCATGGGATTCAGAGATTCGAATCAGGACCTCCTCGGCTTCATGCACCAGATTCCCGACAGGGCAAGGGAAAGAATCATCGACCTTGCGTCGACTCAGATGTCAGACGGCACCTGCTACCACCAGTATCAGCCGCTCACCAAGAAGGGCAACGGCGAGGTTGGCGGCAACTTCTCGGACGACCCGCTCTGGATGATTCTCTCCACTGTTCAATATATCAAGGAAACCGGCGACTGGACAATCCTTGACGAGTCCGTTCCCTATGATAACGACCCCGAGCAGGCTCAGTCGATGTTCCACCACCTCAAGATGAGCTTCAAGCGTGTTGCCGAGAACCTCGGTCCTCACGGCTTGCCGCTGATTCAGCGTGCCGACTGGAACGACTGCCTGAACTTAAACTGCTTCTCGACCGAATCGGGCGAGAGCTTCCAGACCACGACATCCAAGGACGGCAAAGTCGCAGAGTCCGTATTCGTTGCGGCACTCTTCAACTTCACAATCCCCGGCTATGTCGAAATCTGCCGCAGAAGAGGCTTGGAGGACGACGCAGTCGAGGCTGAAACCGCTATGAAGAAGATGGCGGACGCAGTCCTCGCATACGGCTGGGACGGCGAGTGGTTCGTAAGAGCCTACGACGACTTCGGAAGAAAAATCGGCTCCAAGGAGTGCGACGAGGGCAAGATATTCATCGAGCCGCAGGGCTTCGCCGTCATGGCGGGCATCGGTGCGGATTCCGGCAAGGATCTTCGAGCCCTCGAGAGCGTAAACAAGTACCTTTCCTGCGACCAAGGCTTGGTGCTCCTCTATCCTCCGTATTCAAGATACTACGTTGAGTACGGCGAAATCGGCTCCTTCCCCGAGGGCTACAAGGAGAACGGCTCCGTCTTCTGCCACAACAACGGTTGGATAATCTGCGCCGAGGCATATGTCGGTCACGGCGACAGAGCTTTCGAATATTATTCCAAGATTTCTCCCGCCTATAACGAGGACATCTCCGAAATACACAAGACCGAGCCCTATGTCTACGCTCAGATGGTTTCGGGAAGAGACGCCCCCGTCGTCGGTGAGGCAAAGAACTCGTGGCTGACGGGAACCGCCGCATGGAACTTCGTTGCGATTTCGCAGTATATCCTCGGCATCGCTCCCGATTGGGACGGCTTGAAGATAGACCCGAGCATCCCGACCGCATGGGACGGCTTCACCGTCAGAAGAGAGTACAGAGGCTGTGTCTATAACATCGAAGTCAAGAACCCCGACAACATCTCGAAGGGCGTAAAATCCATCGTCTGCGACGGCGTTCGCCTCTCCGGCAACGTTTTGCCCGTATTCGATGCGGGAACAGAGCACTCTGTAAGCGTTGTGATGGGATAACTCAAATTATTCTTCAAAATCCTCTTGACAACCTCAAGATATTGTGTTATCATAGAATACGAACCCAAGATTTATGGGCTAATGTTTCTAAGAAATAATTATTTCTTAGAAATAATACCAGATAGGGAGGAAGTCAAATGAAGGTAAACGTAATCGGCGAAATGACCGAGGAAGAAGTTTCTGAGTACGTTTCACGCGCTGAAAGCATCCACAAAGGCAAGGTAATAGACGAAATGACTCTTCGTCCCGATGGTGATTATGTCGACATCGAGTATCACTTTGCACCCGCAAACTTCGAGAGAATCAGAAGAATCACCGGCTACCTCGTCGGAACCCTCGACCGCTTCAACAACGCGAAGCACGCAGAGGTCGAAGACAGAGTAAAGCACAGTGTTGCCTGACACTTATAAAGCTAATTTCTTTGCCCTCAGATAAATTTTGTGCTGACAGGTTGCTTCACAACCTGCAGAAAGAGAGAAACCGCCGAAAGGTGGTTTTTCTTTTTGTATTTTTTATCTTACTTTTTTACAGATTTGACTTGAAACCCGTGGCGCACTATAGTATAATGATTTCGTTTAATATCGCTTGTTGTACCAATAGCTAAAGCTATGAAAGCTATGGAGGTTTGAATATGCTTTCTGACAATATAAATAGTATAGTTCTCGGGAACGCCGTGAGTGCGGCGCCGATTTATGTGGATAAATCCGGTTCCGCTTTCGACGGGCTTTCTCTTATCGCCGAGGCTTATGCCGACGATATCGAAGCTCTTTGCGGCTCACGCCCCGAAATAGTTTCCAACGAGCCCGAATCGGGGGTATACCTGATGGCGGGACTTGTTTCGGACGAATTGATTAAGGCTCAGGGAATCGACTGGGCGATTTCTCCGTCATGCGACAATTTCAAGTCGCCAGACTGGGAAAGATACGAGATTAGAGTTAAGAATGACGGCGAGCGCACCAAGATTATCATCGCCGGCTCGGACAAGAGGGGAGCCATCTACGGCATCTTCCACATCACGGAGGACATTTTCGGCGTCAGCCCGTGGATTTGGTGGGCGGATGTCAAGCCGAGGAAGCGCAGTGAGCTCTCTGTAGCGGTTTCCGAGCTCGAAACCGTCTCGAAGAGACCCTCCGTCAATTTCAGGGGCTTCTTCATGAACGACGAGAACCCCTGCTTCAACGGCTTTGCCGACAGCCACTTCGGGGGCTTGAACTACATGTTCTATGACGAGGTCTTCAAGCTGATTTTAAGGCTCAAGGGCAACTATATGTGGCCGGCGATGTGGTCGAACAACTTCTCAATCGACGGCATGGAGGGCGTTGCGCCCGGTTCCCGGTTCGCGGAGCTCGAGAAAAAGTATCACCATAAGCTCGGCGGGCTGATGTATTGCGACCAAGAGGGTCACGAAAATGCACCCATTGATGAGCCGAAAACCGACACCGCCACCGAAAAGCCGGGTTACTTAAAGCCCGGGGAGTACCCGATGACGCTTGCAAACGCCGTCCTTGCGGACAGATACGGCGTGACGGTCGGAGCATCCCATCACGAGCCGATGGCAAGAAGCGGCGAGGAGTGGGGCAAGCTCCAGGGCTACTGGAACAACAATATCACCTATAACGACCCAAAGATTTCCTCTGATCGTGGACAGAAGGTCTGGAACTATATGCTGAACCCGGACAACATCGAGAAGTTCTGGAGCGACGCAATCTATCGTAACGGCGGCTTGAACACGATGTTCACCGTTGGAATGCGTGGCGAGAACGACTCTGTCCTCATCGACGACAAGAATCACACTCTCACTACAGAAGAAAATATCGAGCTTCTGAAGGCTGTCCTCCGCACTCAGGACAGAATTCTCACGAATCACGGCGTTGAGAACTCCCCGAGGCTTTTGGCTGTATATAAAGAAGTCGAAAACTGCTGGTATGGCGGTTCGAGAGATAATCCCGCCGAAGCCGTCGGCAAGGGGCTTCGCGACGCCCCAGACGTTACCGGACTTCTGGGAGCTGATACCAACCGAATCGTCATGCTCTGCGAGGACAATAACGGCTACTTGCGTACTCTCCCGGAGCTCGGCGAAGGCGACAGGTTCAACTGGGGACTTTACTATCACTTCGACTATGTCGGAGCGCCGAAGACCTCGATGTGGATCAACACGATGCCGCTTCAGCGCACATGGGAGAACCTGACCGCCGCATATGAATACGGAATCGACGACGCCTGGATTGTGAACGTCGGCGACATCCGCCCGATGGAGCTTCCGCTTTCGTATTTCATGAACCTCGCATACGACTTCGAGACCTACGGCTCAAGTAATCCCAACAACTGCGACGAGTATCTGAAAACATGGGCGAGGGAGCAGTTTGCGGCTGACGATAACATCGGCGAAAGAGAGATAGCGGGAATCGCTTCGCTTCTCTACGACTATACATGGCTGAACGGAATCTGCAAGCCGGAAACGTTGCACGCCGACGGCGAATTCAGCTACAGCCCGCTTTACTACGGTGAGGCGCAGGAAAAACTCGGCTTTGCGGAGGACATAATCGCAAGGGCTGACGCACTCCTCGGGAAAATCCCCGAGAGCTCCGACTGCTACATCCCGTTTTACCAGATGGTCTATTATCCCGCAGTTGCGAGCGCCAACGTCGTAAGAATCCAGATTCTCTTCGGCTTCAACAAGCTCTATGCCGGTCGCGGCTCGACCGTTGCGAACACTCTGGCAACTCTTATTGAAAAGTATCTTAAGTACGACGAGGAGCTTTCCGAGAAGTATTGCGACTTGGGCGAGGAGTTCAGCGGCACCTCGAAGTGGCACGGAATCATGCTCGGTGCGCCCGACTATATGAAGAGCTTCCACGACGACATCCTCGGCAATGTCACGGCACGTTCACACATGAATTACTCGGCTTGGAACACCGAATCCGCTGTCAAGATTATCCCTCACACCGTCAAGCCCACCAAGGAGTCGGTGATGATTGCGGGTCTCCCCAAAATCAGGAGAGGTTGCCGCTATGGGCATTTCTCCCTACCCGATTTCGAATCTACCGAGAAGCAGACCTACACAGTCACTCTCACAAATGCCGGTGTTGAGCCTGTTCACTACGAAATCATCCCGTCGGACGACTTTATCGTGATAGGCGGCGAGACAAAGGGCGAATACGACGAATTCACGGCGTTCACCGTCTCGATTGACTGGTCGAAGCTCGGCGAATCGAAGACCGGCAACATCTCTCTTCGGTCGAAATATAACAATCTCGAGATTTTGGTCAACGCGAAAGTCGTCGACACGAGCGGATATAAGCTTCCGAAGCTCCATATGCCGAGCTGTGGCTTCACCGTCATGAACTCGAACGAGTTTGCGGCGAGCGGGGCGTCAAGGAACGGCGAAGTCAGGTTTATCGAACTTGTCGGCTACGGCAAGAGCAAGTCCTCGATGAAGATGCTCCCCTCGCTTTCCGAAAACTTCGAAGCCGGCGAAGGCGCATGGCTCGACTATAATTTCGCAGTCGAATCGGACGGTGAGTATAAATTCACCTTCTATGTCGGTCAGAACTGCAATCTGTCGTTTGACCACGGCAACCATCTCAACATGGGCGTCCGGGTTGACGGCGGCGAAATCGCTGTTGTAGACACCCTCGGCGAGGGCTATATAGCCGGCTCGAGCTCCGAGTGGGACGACACCATCCAGCGCGCCGGCAGAACGGCGGAGTATGTCTGCACTCTCGAATCCGGCGAACACACCCTCCGCATCTACGGCATGGAGCAGAATCTCGTTTTGCAGAAGATAGTTGTCGGGGATAAGGACAAGAAAATCGAGAAGTCACTTATCGGTCCGAAGGCGACAACAATACTGAAATAAAAAAGCTGTTGACAAATCAACAGCGACGGGGTATAATAAAAGTGGTGAGAGGTTACCTGAACGGCAATTCAGGTAGCGACCACTCTTTCCAAAGTCATTGACAATGAAATTTGTAATCGCACTTGATTGACAAAATCAGGTGCGGTTATTTCTTCTGGTTACTACCAACGGTGTAACCGATAGTGAAGGCAGCAATAACAATAGCTATTACGTCCAAGATTAACGATAAAATCGAAATAATCTCCATCAGCGTCCACCTCCCTTCGCAGGGAAAGAGTGACCACCTCTCACCATCGACATTATACCACACAAAACGACTCCTGTCAATAAACTTCAAAAACTAAAATTCCGCTTTCAACCGTAAAAATACCTCTTGACAAATCAATCTCTCAGTGTTACACTATAGAAAGTAAAGCGTTGATGGGGAAGCCTGTCTTTGGTCGGCAAAGAGAGCCTTGCGGTGGTGGAAGCAGGGCACGGCTTGGGATGATGGACACCACCCCGGAGCAGTGTATGAAGAATGCACCGTATGATCTGCGATAAAGATAACTTGAGCTATAAATCAAGGTGGAACCGCGCTATTGCGCCCTTGTTTTGACATAAACATGTCAAGACGGGGCGTTTTTGATTAGTAAATTTTTTGCAGGAGGAATATATAAAATGAAAGTAATTTTCCACGACGGGCACATTGAGGAGCATACTTTTGACGACGAGGTCGGAAGAGGCGCTCTCAGACACACTGCGGCGCATATCCTGGCGCAGGCTGTCAAGAGACTTTATCCCGACACCAAGCTCGCAATCGGTCCTTCCATCAAGGACGGCTTCTACTACGACTTCGACAAGGAAGGCGGCTTCTCGCAGGAGGAGCTTGACGCCCTCGAGGTCGAGATGAAGAAGATTACGAAGGAGAACCTTAAGCTCGAGAGATACACTCTTCCCCGTGACGAAGCAATCAAGCTCATGGAGGACTTAAACGAGCCCTACAAGGTCGAGCTTATCAACGACCTGCCTGAGGATGAAGAGCTCAGCTTCTTCAAGCAGGGCGAATATGTCGACCTCTGCGCCGGTCCTCACGTCACCTATACCTCTCAGGTCAAGGCTTTCAAGCTGACCTCTGTTGCCGGTGCATACTGGCGCGGAAGCGAGAAGAACAAGATGCTCACCCGTATCTATGGCACGGCGTTCACCTCAAAGGCGGATTTGGAAGAATATCTCCAGAGACTCGAAGAGGCTAAGAAGCGCGACCACCGCAAAATCGGCAAGGAAATGAAGCTCTTCATGCTGAGTGAAGAGGGACCCGGATTCCCGTTCATGCTCCCGAACGGCATGATTATCAAGAACGAGCTCATCAACTACTGGCGCGAGCTCCATACGCGCGAAGGCTACGTCGAGGTTCAAACCCCGATGATTCTCAATCGCCATCTTTGGAAGACCTCCGGTCACTGGGATCACTATAAAGAGAATATGTACACAACCGTTATCGACGACACCGATTTCGCAATCAAGCCGATGAACTGCCCGGGCGGAATGCTCGTTTATAAGTCGGAGCCGAGATCTTATAGAGACTTGCCTCTCAGAATCGGCGAGTTGGGACTTGTCCACCGCCACGAAAAGAGCGGCGAGCTCCACGGCTTGATGAGAGTAAGATGCTTCACTCAGGACGATGCGCACATCTTCATGACCGAGGAGCAGATTACTGACGAAATCAAGGGCGTTGTCCGTCTTATCGACGAGGTTTACAGCCTCTTCGGGTTCAAGTATGCCGTCGAGCTTTCTACCATGCCCGAGGACCATATGGGCGAGCTCAAGGATTGGGAGCACGCAACCGATGCCCTGAAGCAGGCTCTCGAGGAGATGAACCTTCCCTATACCATCAACGAAGGCGACGGCGCATTCTACGGGCCGAAGATTGACTTCCACATCGAAGACTCCCTCGGCAGAACATGGCAGTGCGGCACAATTCAGCTCGACTTCCAGCTCCCGATGAAGTTCGAGGCGGAGTATATCGGCGCAGACGGTCAGAAGCACCGCCCGATAATGATTCACCGTGTCGTCTTCGGCTCAATCGAGAGATTCATGGGCGTTCTTATCGAGCACTACGCCGGCAAGTTCCCGACATGGCTCGCACCCGAGCAGGTCAGAGTTCTCCCGATTACCGACCGCAACAACGAGTACACCGACAAGATCATCGAAGCTCTCAAGGCGAAGGGCATCAGATGCACCGCCGACAAGCGCGCCGAGAAGACCGGCTATAAGGTAAGAGAAGCTCAAGTTTCCCGTGTTCCTTATATGCTCGTCATCGGCGACCGTGAGCAGGAGGAGAACACCGTCTCCGTCCGTCGCAGAGACCACACCGACACCACCACCATGGGAATGGATGAGTTTGTTGAGATGGTGGCGGAAGAGATTAAGGCGAAGAAGTAATGTATAATTAAAGTCAGGTGTAGGGGCGGATATTATCCGCCCCTACTTTTCTCTCTCAGGAACAAAACAGATGATTCCCAATCTTCGTAATCACCGGTCGTGACGTAATAAATGCGTTCGAGGTCTTGTCGGGATTATAATAGTAGATAGCGCCGCCGGAGGGGTCCCAGCCGTTAAGGACGTCGCGGGCGGCGTCGTAGCAGGAATCCTCGACCGGCTCCCAGAACTGACCGTCATCAACCGCCGAAAATGCGCCTTCCTGATAGATTACTCCCAAGATGGTGTCGGGAAATGACGGGTGCTCGACCCTGTTGAGGACGACCGCGCCGACCGCGACCTGTCCCTCATAGGGCTCGCCACGGGCTTCTGCGGAGATAATCTGCGCCAGGAGATTGATGTTGGATTCCGTAGCTTCGGGAACGGAGCCGATGCTGATGCCAAGAGCCGCAAGGGTTTCGGGACCGGCGATGCCGTCAACCGTCAAGCCCTTCTGCTGTTGGAAGCGCTTGACCGCCGTCTGGGTCTTGGTACCGTAATAGCCGGTGACTTCGCCGGAGAAGAGACCTCGTTCCTGCAAAGCCTCTTGAATTGCCGTGACCTCCGAGCCCTCAGAGCCCAATTTCGAGAGAGCTTCCGAGGAGCCGACTTTCAAGCCTTGGGAGAGACCTCCGCCGATTGTTGCTGTTGCGGATATCGAAACAGTAAGAGCAAGTGCCGCCACCATTATAATAAGAGACTTGACTTTTGAAGTGATAGATTTCATTATATATAGTCCTTTCGTTTGCTTTTGGAATTAGTATAGCGCACGAATTCGGGATAATTCCTGAAAGAAAATGGATATAATGGGCGACAGAAGCGTGCCCGATTGTGCATGTTGACCATATAGAAGTCGCAATTTTGTGCAAAAGGTCGAATTTCAAACAAAGTGAAAATTGGGGGTTGACAATCGAATCCAAGTGTGATATATTATTAAAGCTGTCTACGAGACATCCCCTGACGGGTCTGTCTCAGAAAGAACTCTACCGAGTTCTTTCGCAAAGCGATAGCACCTCAAAAGTCAGGAAAAAACTTTCAAAAAAAGTTTGAAAAAAGGTCTTGACAAACTCGGGAAGACATGATATAATAATCAAGTTCGCTCGAGAGAGGGAG
>JAJQFI010000005.1 GCA_021201235.1 Oscillospiraceae bacterium
CAACGACAACCTTACATAAAGAACGATGTTCTCCGGCAAGGTTGCCGTTGATGTTTTCTTACACTTCTACAAACCCGACAAAGTTGTAATAAATTTTGATTTCACGTTCGTCCTGACCGTTCACCATCTTGCGCTCGCCGACCTCAATCCGATTGATGAGACGCAGTAGCGTGGGACGGTCAAGTTCTTCCAGATGGGAGTAATCCTGAATCATGCCAATCCACTCGTTAGTTTCGCTCTCGACCTGTTCCATCGCCTCTATCTTGGCGGTGAGTTCTGACTTCTGCTCCAGCTTTTCCAGACGCTCGTCCTCATACTTGTGCATAAGCTGCACACAGAGGGCTTCGGGGATTTCCCCTTTCACTTTGTCTTCATAGGCACTCATAACCAACCGCTCCAACTCAGACAGTCGTTTTTCCGTGGCTACCAGTGTCCCTTGCAGTGAACGGAGCTGTTCTGCTTCGGCAGAGTGCTTCTGCCGGCGAATCTTCTCTTTCAGGTCTTCAGGATTGTTCTGCGCCCACATTGCCTTCAACCGGATGTCAAGAAGAACAATATTGGTAATGACCCTCTGATTAAGAATATGAGCGGAGCAGACGGTTTTTCCACCGGAGGCATATCGTTCGCACACATAGCTGTGGTATGTTGACGGAGAACCATCTTTATGCTTCCTGCCGTCATGGTAATAGCGCATGGTGGTACCACAATCCATACAACGGAGGATACCGGAAAACAATGAAGTGGTTCCGTCCTTTTTCGTACGGTACTTTGTGTGCTGTTCGCCAATTCTCTGTACCTGTTCCCAGACCTCCTGCGAGATAAGCGGCTCATGAGTGTTTTCCGCCTTGATCCACTCGTCCTTGGGCTTCTCTACCTGCTTGTGAATTTTATAGGACACATTACCGGTTTTATTTTGCACCATATGTCCAAGGTAGACCTCATTCTGCAGAATGGATTTGACCGTCTGTCCCTGCCAGTAACCTCCCTCTTTGCGGATGTTCGGCTTGCCCTGACACATATAGTAGTAGGTACTCGGTGTTGGTATTCCTTCTTCATTGTAGGTGCTGGCAATCTTCCGGTAGCTTAATCCTTGACAACGCAGGTCAAAAATACGCTTCACAACAGGAGCTGTCACCGGGTCAGGAATCAGAACATGCTTGTCCTCCGGGCTTTTCTGGTAGCCGAGTGGTGCATAAGCACCCACATACTTGCCGGACAGAAAAGTGGATTTCTTTACTGCCTTGATTTTATTACTGGTGTCTCTGGCGTAGAGATCGTTCATGACATTTTTCAGAATCATGACCATCTCGTTGTTTTTGTGCAGGGTATCTACGCCGTCATTGAGTGCGATGAACCGGCATCCCAGTGAGGGAAAGATATAATCGGTGTACTTACCGCACTCGATATAATCCCGTCCCCAACGGCTAAGGTCTTTGCACAGCACCAGATTGACTTTTCCGGCGGTGACATCACCAATCAGTCGATTCAGCCCCGGACGGTCAAACGTGGTGCCTGACACTCCGTCATCAACATAGTAATCAATCAGGTTCCAACCCTGTTCACGGACATATCTATGGAAATGAAAAATTATGCCGCTGTTCGGTTGATTTTTTCCATTGTCAGGGTATCCAGAACGTCTCCCATAAAAGTGAGGTTGTTTATGTATATGCTCTTGACCCTATAAAGCACCCCGTCAATCACAACTTCAATGCTGTCATTAAGCATAACATATTCCTGCTCGCCATATCGGAAACGTGGAACCTGTTCGCTTTCGAGCCATTCTACTTTTGTGTTTTCTGCCATAGGCTAATCTCCTTTCATTTCGATTTATCTTTCCAATCCAGTTTTCCTATGTTGTGCGTCTGGTTTGCAAGTATAACTCCTCACAACCTCCGGCGGAATCCTCTCCAGAATTTCCACTGCTTCTAAGTACTGGTGCCTCAACCTCTCATCCTCCAGCTTCTTGAGGACGCTTTCTTTCGACGACTTCTCAAGTGACTGCGTAAGCTGTTCGTTCTTCTTCCTGAGCTTCTTGTTCTCTGTTGTCGTTGTAGTAAATGCCACATTGTACTTCTTAAGCGTCGTGTGCATCTGCTCGACAGCGGGGATGTACTTGTCCAGAAGCTTCTCAATCTCGTCAATCCTGCCCTTGGCATTGAATAGGTTGGCACTTGAAATTAGTTCCTCCAACTTTTCTTTCTGAGCAGTGAGCTGAGTCATCTGCTTGAACACCCTCGGAGGAATATGGTCTCTGCCGGTTAATGATGCACTCTCTCCACGCTCCAAGTCCGGATACTTCCTGACCATATGCTCCCAGAACCTGTCCTGCCATTCTGTGAGCTTCTTCTTGTTCCCGACAATCTCCTTGGCACTCAAGCGATTGTCTTCTGTCAACGGCACGAAAGACAGGTGCATATGCGGCGTTTTCTCATCCATATGTACTGTTGCGGAGATGATGGTTTCCGGCTTCTGATGTTGTTTGATGAAGTTAAAAGCTTCTTGAAAGTAAGCTTTTATCTCATCTTTCTTCTTGCCCTTGAAGAACTCCGGCGTTGCGGTAACGAGAGTTTCCACCAAACGAACGCTGTCCGTCCTTGTCCTGCAACCGGCATCTTTTATCTGCTGTTCTGCAACAGCCCGATACTTTCCCGCTGGTTCCACAAGATGAAAGTTCAGGTGACTCTTGCTTGTGTCAACATCGGGATTACTGGCGTATTTCTCTTTCGTCCTCTCATTGTGAGCCTCTATGTTTGAAATCTCCGGTCCCTTGTATTTCGCAAAGCGGAGAATTGCGTATTGCGGTTTAGACATTTTTACCTCCTTATATATCTGTGTTTACAGTAAATCACTATGTACATACATACATCACTCCACCCATTCGACCGGTATGTATGTACGTTGCGAATTGGCGGTGTTCTCTGCTATTGTTTCAATTCCAGTGAATCCCCACACTCTGCGTCCTGCTGAGTTCGTGATGTTGTTGCAATGCTCCAAATGGTACTTGTCGGCATTTGCTACCATGCAATCGCTGAAGCTTCGGGATTTGAGTGGGATAAGGGAGTTCTCCTCGCACCACATCCTGTAAACCTCATACAGGTCTTTGGAACTTGCAGTAGCGTTTTCGTTAAGACGGATATACCCCTCGGATTCTAAAAAGTCAAAGATATTGTTGTTATCTCTTTTGACAGACTCTCTGTTGTTCTTCGTCTGTTGGCTCTCTGTAAACTTGAAGTTGTTTTCGGCAAGACGTTGAAGCCCTCTGAACGCCCACAGGAATATACCCTCTGCTTCGCTTCTCATCTTCTTTGAAATGTCCGGGTCGTCAATCCTGTCAATGGGACGTTCTTTTGTAGTAAGGACTAATTGTCTTCTGTAAAAGCCATCACTTCTGTCATACAATGCTTGCAGGTCTCCGTTGCTGAATGCCAGTAGTCTTGCAAACATATATCCTTGGTAGCTCTGTTTACCTTTTCGTTCTAAATCCATCTTGCCTTGAGCTGTTACTATTGACTTAACGTAGTTGGTTTGACGTAGTGCCTCTATACGCATATCGTCATCTACACACAAAAGAATGTGTTCAAGGTCTGCTCTTGCAAAGCGGTTTTCAGATACCTTTCCGATGCTTCCGTCTTTCATGTTGCTTCCGAATAACGATGAAAGCACTACTCCAATCTGAGATTTGCCCTCACCGCCGTTGCCTTTGATGATCATCATGCGCTGACCTTTGTTGCTTGGGATTAAACAATAGCCTATGAACTCCTGAAGTGTGAGAATATCTTCAGCGTGTAGCAATCCATCCAAGAAAGACAACCACACCGTCGGTTCCGGTGCATCCGGACGATAGGAAACCGGCAATCGGCTTCTTACAACATCAGGTTTACCTTCAATAAAACTTCCGTCAAGGTAAAGCGTTCCGTTTGAAAGATGTATCTTGTCTTCCTCCAGTGGAAAATCTTCAACCTGTGCGGCTAACTTCATTACCTCTATGATGTTGTTAATCCTTCCGGGAATGTTGTTCACAGCACAGTGCCGAAGTTCATCATAGATTTCTCCTCTGAGAGGCAGATCATCCATCACTCTTCCGTCGGGAGTAAAGAAAGCATTGTTCGCAAAGATTATCTTGCGATTACTTAAGAACTCACTGCAAAACAAGGCTTCGTTTATGTTCTTGCCGTCGAACCAGACAGGGTTATTCATGGCTGACCTCCTCTCTTAGTCGTTCAATATATCCGCTCTCGTGAAGTTTGTTCATAAGAGCTGTTCGCTCGTCTTTGTCCGAGAATGTGAGCTTATCTACAAGATAAGCGATATACTCAATGTTCTGGCAGGCTTCGATGAAGTGTCTGTCCGGAATATCTTCCGGGAATTGGGGAGCATACCGTTCCTTCCATTGTTTCAGCACTCTCAGATACCGGAACAGTATATCCATGTCTCGTTCCCAAGTGCTTTTGTGATAGACTATTGGTTTGTCGATTTGCTCTACCCCAAAATCCTCCATAAGCTTCCTTGCGGCTTCGTAGGGTGTCAGACTGAAAAGTCTCCCTGTCAGCTCGACTACATCTCCGCTCGCACCACATCCGAAGCAGTAGAAGTAATCCTCATTCAGCTTCATGCTCGGATGCTTGTCTTCGTGAAACGGGCATCTGACCATGCCGTTGTGATTGGGTTCCAAGCCGTAATGTGCGGCGGCTTGTTTCGGTGAGACGGTTGTTTTGACTTCTTCAAAAATATTCATTTTGATCTCCTTTAATTTTTAATTCCGATCGATCGTATGTCTATTCTACGGCAAAAAAATGCCGCCGTCAGTTTTCAAGCGAAAAACGTAAACAGCGACAAAATTGTTCTCTATTATTGCAAATTTGCACAGGAGATGATACAATAAAATTAGAAGGAGGAATACGATATGAATAAAGATTACGAAATTGACAGGGACAGCATTGGCTACAAGGTTAAGACGCTTCGTGAAAGGGAGAATCTATCTCAGAAGGGGCTTGCGAAGCTCATTCATGTAACACCGTCGCAGATAAGCAGGTTGGAGAGAGGAGAGACGACAAACGTCGGCACCGACCTTCTGGTTGACATTGCGAGGCATTTCAAGGTCTCTACAGATTATTTACTTGGACTTACACCGATTGAATCACAGAAAAGCTACGACATTTCGAGGCTTGGGCTCTCGATGAAATCCGTTAAGAGGCTGATGACACACAAGATTGACGTTGATGTTCTGAACCGGCTTCTTGAGCATGAGAGGTTCCCGCGCTTCTGCACCCAGATACGCAATTACTTTGAAGGCGATATGGCAGGCGGATATATGTCAAGAAACGTGCTGTTGGATTACGGAGAAGCAAAATTGTTGAGCTTAAAGGACAATCCCGATGTGAATAAGAGCGAACTGAAGAAAGACGTAGATCTCATACAAACATCCAAGATTGGCGAGAACGAGGCGGACATCGAGAAGCTTAAGAACTCCATGCTCTCGATTCTCCGTGACATTAAGAAAGAGTTTCCGAACAAGAGGGACAGTGAAGCTGCAACTGCTAAGGCTGTTGAGAGTATTGCGAGCGATTTGTCCGAAATAGCGCCAAGGGAGGTTACAGAGGAAAATGTAGCTGATTCAATAATGAGATACATTGAGAGAGTTGTGCCAATGGACGCAAAAACCAGATCCCGAATGAGGAGATTTGTTCTGTTCGTAATGAAGATATTCAGGAAGAAGCATCAAGCGGAAGACTGATATACCTTTCCAAAACAGCCGAATGAATCAACAAGGGAGCCGATACTTGGCTCCCTTTTGTAATACAGTATTGAGTTTTTGTCCGACGGTTATTTTGCAAAGGTATAACACACTAGACTTTCCATTGGGGAAAGTCGTGTGCCAAAAGGGG
>JAJQFI010000027.1 GCA_021201235.1 Oscillospiraceae bacterium
CTCCCTCTCTCGAGCGAACTTGATTATTATATCATGTCTTCCCGAGTTTGTCAAGCCTTTTTTTCAAACTTTTTTGAATTTTTTCGGGCTGTTTTTTGAGGGCATTTTTTCTGCCCGTCAGGTTTCCCTCGCGGACAGTGATACTAATATACCACATGTCGCGAACGTTGTCAAGAGGGATTTTGCAAAAAATTCGAGGAAATTTTTAGCCGGATTTTGCCCATGTAAATTCGATGTGAATATCGACACATTCCGACCGATTCCGTTGGTTTTCGTCAAAAAAAGAAGCCCATCGCTGAGCTTCTCTCTTGAGTCGATTTTATCTGATAGCGTCCTTGGTCTTGGCAGCCTTACCAACTCTGTCTCTGAGGTAATAGAGCTTAGCTCTTCTGACCTTAGCGAGTCTGACGACCTCAACCTTTTCGACGACCGGAGAATGGAGAGGAAATACTTTCTCAACGCCGCAACCATGGGAAAGTCTGCGAACAGTGAAGGTTTCGCTGATTCCACCGTGCTTGCGAGCAATTACAGTTCCTTCAAAGACCTGAATTCTCGACTTGTCACCTTCCTGAATTCTGACGTGTACTCTTACGGTATCACCGACAGAAAACTGAGGGACTTCTGTTTTCATGCTCGACTGAGCGATTGTTTTTAAAGCGTCCACTTTAAAACTCCTCCTGTTTGATTTCAGACATTCATACACTTCTATCGGTGATTTTGACCGCATAACGAAGTCAGAGGACTATCCGCTTTAATGTCATGTTATAAAACCGGCATTAACCCCCATTTGCGCTCGGAACACGCAACGGAATTCAAATGCTTTAATATTATATCACATCAGGTCTGGTGTTTCAATAGTGAGATTCGTAAAAATCACATTCTTTAAAATCGCTTAGTATGTGCAAATTGCACAACACAGTGCTTATACTTCCCCGTCTATCAGCTCGGATGCGATTATTACGAACAATGTCATTATCTGAGATATTGAAATTCCCGCCGGCTCAGTCAATGCAGATGTGAAAAAAGCAAGTATTAACAAGCATATAGTTATTCCCGACACTATTTCAAGCGGCTTCTCACTGTTTGGGAAAAGTAGCCGCAGTATCATCCCGCCGTCGAAATAGCTCACAGGCATCAGGTTGAACAGGGCTATGGCGAGATTTATTGGGTCTTTCAAAACCAATGCAAACAGAAGGTTTGTCAGACATCCCGCCAAATAGATGAGAAGCCTTGCCGGCTTGCTCAGCTCTTCTGTATCTGCCGAGATGCCGATTCCTCCTCCGTAAAAGCGGATGGCGGTCACTTTCGCTCCCGTAATTTTCATAGCAAGCAGGTGCCCAAGCTCGTGCATGAAGCAAAAGAACAGGCATGCGCCCGTTATGCCGTTCGGCTCCAAGAAGCTAACAGCGGTTACAAGTAAAAATCCGAAGCCGATATGGATGTCCGTTTTTAGAATTCTGAATGATAGCATACTGAATTCTATTACGGATTTTATGAAAAGATGTCCCTTACACCAAGGCAAGGGACAAATTAATCTTAACAGCCGGCTTCTTTTTTAATTCCGAAGATAGCCCGAAGAATGCCTCTTATCGGCTTCGACGGCTTGACGATAACAACTTTCATGCTGATTCCTCCCATACATATGTATTTGTACATAATATTCGGAAAATCGAAAATTGCTAACGCTTCTATTTGTCCTTGAGCTCCCAAGGCTTTATTAAAGACGCTTCGCGATACATCTCGCAATAGCTTCTGTGGCGGCTTTCGGAGATTTTGCCGTTCTTAACAGCTTCCAAAATGGCGCAACCGGTTTCTTTTGTGTGGGAACAATCCTGAAAACGGCACTCGCCGAGGTATTCACGGAATTCAGGGAAGCAATCGGCAAGCTCGCCCTTGAGAATGGTGTCATACTTCCCGGTCTCGAAGGTCGAGAATCCGGGCGTATCGGCTATGTAGCCGCCGTAGTCGAGCTCGAAGATGTCGACCCTGCGTGTTGTGTGCTTACCTCTGCCGAGGCTTTTGCTTATCTCGGCTGTTGCAAGCCCGAACTCGGGACAGATATTATTAATAGTAGAGGACTTCCCTGCGCCGGAGTTTCCGCAGAAGGCGGAAAACTTGCCCTTGAGGGCTTCCTTGACCTTATCACAGCCCTCGCCGGTTTCGTTGTTCACCTCGAAAACGGGATAGACGCCCTGATATATCCTGACATATTCATCTGCAGGCTGTTTGTCTGTCTTCGTGAAGACGATAACCGATTCAATGCCCTTATACTGCGCCACTGCGGAGAACTTGTCGAGCATCAGAAGATTCGGCGGAGGTTCGCAGGTCGACATTATAAAGACCATCTGGTCGAGGTTCGAAAGAGGCGGTCTTATAATCTCGTTGCGCCGGGGATGAATTTCGGTTATAAGCGGCTCAGAATTATCTGATATCTCAACATTCACTCTGTCGCCGCAACAAGGGGAAATATCCCTGTTCCGGAATATTCCCTTTGCTTTGCAGACATAAGTTGTTCCGTCGTATGCGGCTACTTTATAGCCGGAGCCGAACGCGCTTATTATTACTCCTTCAAACGTCATCAGGAATCAATGATTGTAAATGCGGACGACCAGTAATTCGAACGGTAGTATGTGCCGGTCGTGAAGTCAATCTCATACTCGGCAAACGTCATCTGGAGACCCGTTCTCGGGCTCTTTGCCATGACATATACGGTCATCGAGCCTTCGCCGGTCAGCATTATCGACAACGTTCCGCCCGCATACTCGGAGCCGTTCATTGTGATGGTGCTCGTCAGAGCTTCGCCGTTTTCGCTGTTGTAAACGGTTACATAGTAGGTGTTAGTAGCCTTGGATGGGATGTCGATATTGAGGACAACCGTATTGCCGTCTACCTCCGTGTTGTCGGTAGAGGTGGTTCCGTCGTTTATGACGGTCGTGGTTGTCGTGGTATCCTCTTCATCGGTTGTTCCGTCGCCCAAATCCACTTCCTCTTCCTCGGTGACGGTACCGTCGGAGACGTAAATGGTGACAGTGGTATTTCTCGTTACAGTTTCACCGGCTTCGACACTCTGGTCGATTACTGTGCCGGCTTCCTCGCTCGATTCGACATACTGTGTCTTCGGCACGAGGTAGTTATCTTCGAGGAGACTCTGTGCCTCGGAAGCTGTCTTGCCGACCAGCGAAGGAACTGTCGTATCCTCGGTTGAAGGACCGATACTTACATAGACCTTGACGGTCGTACCTTCCTCAACGGTTGAATATGCAACAGGGTCAGTCTTGACGACGTAGCCTGACGAAATATCGTCGCTTTCTATTTCAACTCGCTGAACCGTGAGAGATTCACCCGTCAGAGCGGCATATGCGGACGAATAGTGGTAGTTGACGACGTCAGGAATCGTGACGGTTCTCGTGCCCTTGCTTACGGTTACCTTGATGGCGTCGCCGACCTTGACGATTCTGCCCTCCGCCTTTTCCTGCTCCATGATTATGCCCGATTCGTATTCCGAGCTGTACTCCTCGGAAGCGACGAGCTGAATCTCCGAATAAAGCGAACGCGCCTCATAGTAGTTGAGCCCTATCAGATTCGGCATGGTGTAGTCATTCGAAGACGATGCCGTCGTCTGGAAAGCCCCCAGAATGACGTTCGCCATAAATAACGTCGAGACGATTATCGCCGTCACAGTCATTGCCGCAAGAATCGGGAGAATGAAATTATGGCGGGGACGCTCTTCCTCTTCTTCGTCATCGTCGTCATAATCCTCTTCGGTATATTCCTCGGGCTCTTCCACAGGCTCGGGTTTCGGCTTTTCTTTCTTGACTTTCGGCTTTGCGGCACGCTTTTTGGAGACAGTAGTCTTGATGCCGTCCAAAAGTCCCGCCTGCTGTTCGGGTTTCTTAACAGGCTCGTCGAAGTAGCCGAATGTGACGCTCTGGTCATTCTTGAAGGCTTCGATGTCGCGAATCATACCGGATGCCGACTGATATCTCTTGGTGGGGTCCTTTTCCATAGCCCGAAGAACTATTTCCTCGAGACCCTTATAGATGTTGGAATTATATTCGGAAGGTCTTACCGGCTCCTCGTTCATGTGCTTAAGAGCCACTGCAACGGGAGTATCACCGTCAAAGGGCTTTCTTCCGGTAAGCATTTCATACATCATGACGCCGACGGAATAGATGTCTCCACGCTCATCGGTGCGCTCGCCTCTCGCCTGTTCGGGAGAAACATAGTGAACGGAGCCCATGGTGCGTTCGGTATTCGTTCCTGCATTCTGGCGGGAGAAGCATGCGATTCCGAAATCCATCACCTTGATGGTGCCGTCCGCCAGAAGCATGACGTTCTGGGGCTTGATATCGCGGTGGATGATTCCCCTGTCATGGGCAAGCTGAAGGGCTCTTAAAATCTGGATTGTATAGTGGACACACTCGCGCCACTGGAGCATTCCCTTCTGCTCGATGCACTCTTTAAGTGTGATGCCGTTGATATACTCCATGACGATATACTGGAGGTCATGCTCATAACCGACATCGAAAATCTTGACTATATTCGGATGAGACAGAACGGCAATAGCTCTGCTCTCGTTTCTGAAATATCTGACGAATTCCTCGTTCTCGGCGAATTCGCTCTTGAGTATCTTTACGGCAACGGTTCTGTTTTCCATTATGTCTATGCCCTTATAGACATCAGACATTCCGCCGACACCGATGAGCTCGGTAATCTGGTATCTTCCGTCGAGCTTCAGACCGATGAATTTGTCCATAATCACTTCTCCTTTCCTTTTAAACCGATATGAGTACGGCTGTAATGTTGTCCTTGCCGCCCCTGGCATTTGCCGTGTCGATAAGCTCATTCACGGCGTGCTCTATTGGCTGTTTGTAAGCCATTTCATATATCTGCTCTTTCGTGAGGTAGTTCGTAAGTCCGTCGGTGCAGATTAGGATATATTCCCCACCGGTCAGGTCGACCTCGAAGTAATCCGGCTCAACGATTTTGTCGACCCCGACCGCCCGGGTGATGACATTTTTCATCTTGTGTTTTTTCATCTCATCCTCACTTATCATTCCGTTTGAGAAGAGGTACTCCACAACCGTGTGGTCGTTTGTTATCTGCTTGATTCCCTTGTCATCCATGAGGTATGCTCTCGAATCGCCGACGCTCGTTATACTTAAGAGATTCTTATGTACAAGAGCGGAGACGCAGGTTGTTCCCATTCCGGCATTACTCGGATCTTCGACAGCTTTGTTATAGACAATGGCGTTTGCCGCTTCAACGGCGGAAACAAGAAGCGACTTGACACTCTTTGGCTCCATATCGCTGCGATAGCTGAGCTGAATCCGCTCATAGATGGCATTAGAAGTCATTTCACTGGCAAGACCGCCCGATGCCGCTCCGCCCATACCGTCGCAAACAACGGAAAAGACGGTTTCGTCGTCTATTACGCATATTCTGAACTTGTCCTGATTTTCGGTTCTGAGTTTTCCTATATCGGTTTTTCCGGCTGCAAACACATTGTCACCTCCAAATTGATTTTGTGTTTATATTTCATATTCCCGCCTTAACTGTCCACATGCGGCGTCTATATCGGCGCCCAAGGTGCGTCGGACGGTTGCGTTCACGCCGAGACCCTGAAGCTTTTTGCAGAAGCTTTCGGCGGCGGTGCGGGAAGAGTGATAGTCGCGCTCTTTGATTTTGTTTATCGGTATTACATTTATATGCGACGGCATTCCGCTTACCAGCTTTGCGAGCGCTTTTGCGTCCTCCATTGTATCGTTGGTGCCGTCTATCAGGGAATATTCAAACGAGATTCTTCTGCCCGTGGTTGCGAAATAGTCACGGCATGCCTTCATAAGCTCGCTTATATTATATCTCTTATTCACCGGCATCAATGCGCTTCGCTTTTCGTCGGTGGTCGCGTGAAGAGAAATAGAAAGCGTGAGTCCGAGATTCAGCTCCGCAAGCTCATAAATCTTGTCGACAAGCCCACATGTTGAAAGCGAGACGTGCCTCAGGCTCATGTTGGTGCCCTTTTCGCTTGACAGAAGCTCGAGAAATCTCACGACATTATCGAAATTATCAAGCGGTTCGCCGATGCCCATAAGGACTATGCTCGAGACTTTCCTGCCTGAAATCCTCTCTGCTTCGTAAAGCTGCAAAAGAATTTCGGAGGGCTTGAGGCTTCGTTTGAAGCCGGCTATGGTCGAAGCGCAGAATCTGCAACCCATCTTGCACCCGACCTGAGTCGAGACACAGAGTGAATCGCCGTGCTCATAGCTTATAAGAACCGTTTCTATATGGTTGCCGTCGGACAGCTCAAACAGAAACTTCTCGGTTTCGTCAAGGCTTGACTTAAGGTTTCTGACGCAGGAAAGCTTTTCGATATAAAACTCATTCGAGAGCTTATTTCTCAATGCAAGCGAAAGATTCGTCATTTCCGAGAATTCTCTTACCTGCTTCTGATGGAGCCATTCGTAAATCTGAGATGCCCGGAAGCTTTTTTCGCCAAACTCCCGCATCTTGTCCGTCAGCTCTTCAAGGCTCATTGACAGTATATCAAGTCTTGCGTTATCAGTCAAGATGTTCACCCGATTCTTAAGAATTTCGCCATGAAGAATCCGTCGCCGCCATATGTGCAGGTCGCAGGCGTTACGGTTGCCTTGTAATCATCAAAGTGGGACAGCTTTGAGCCCTCGTAATCGGGATTTTCTTTTAAAAATCTCTCGGCTATGTTGTCGTTTTCGTTGCGGTTCAGAGTACAGGTAGAATAGACAAGAGTTCCGCCCGGCTTTACATACCGCGCCGATGTCTTCAATATCTCGTACTGAACTATCGGGAACTGCCCCAAATCGTCCTCACATGAATAGTTATATTTAATCTCCGGCTTACGCCCGATTACTCCGAGACCTGAGCACGGAACGTCGCAAAGAACCCTGTCTGCCATCGGAATCTCGCTATTGAAGATTTTCGCGTTATTGGTGGATGCCGAAATAATGCTCAAATTGAGCCTCTTCGCACCCTCTGTGATGAGCTTTGCTCGGTTTGCGTGAAGATCGAAAGCAAAGACATTTCCGACATCGTCCATAATTTCCGCAATAGTAAACGCCTTGCCTCCGGGAGCGGAGCATACGTCGAGGACAGTTTCGCCCTCTTTTGCACCCAATTCGGTGGCACAAATCTGGCAAGAGGCATCCTGAACGTGGAACATGCCCTTTTTGTATGCCGAAAGCCTCTCGGCGGAACCGCAATTCTTCAGGTCGTAGCAGTCGGGAATTTCTTCATTCGGGGCGGCTTCGATATTATCTTTTGCGAGTTCGGCAAATATGTCCGAAGTTTCGAATTTAGCTGTATTGAAGCGGACTGTTGTAGGAGGTCTTCCGAGGGAAGCTTTGAGAATAGAAAGGGCAATCTCCTCGCCGTAATCCCGAAGCCACATGTCTGCGAGCCACTCGGGACAGGAATACTCGAGGGACAGACTATCGTCCGGAAGCTTTTTGCCGTCACGGATGAAGCTTCGTAGGACCGCATTCACGAAGCCGGATGCCGACTGATTATTGCGCTTTGCGAGCTTGACGCTCTCGTCGACAGCGGCACTGTCGGGAACAGAATCCATATAGAGAAGCTGATAGACTCCCATTCGCAGGATTTCCCGGATTTCTAAAGAAAGCTTTTCAATCGGTCTTTTCGAGTATTTCCCGATAACGGCATCAAGGGTGATTCTTCTTTCGATGACGCCGTAGTAGAGAGCGGAGATAAACCGCCGGTCGACATCGGAAAGACCAGAGTTTCTTGAAAGCGTATTGTCGAGCGCAATGCTCGAAAAGCTTGAATTTTTCTCGACTTTCAGGAGTAGTCCCAAACAAATCTCTCTCGGTGTCTGCATTTATATTTCTACTTTCGTAAATTTTGTATCATTGAGCGGAGGTCAGGCGTGTGCCCTTTTTGACGGGTCTGCCTCTTAAATAGTCGGAAACGCTCATCCGCTTAGAGCCCTCCGCCTGGATTTCCGTAAATTTTACGGAACCGACACCGCAGGAAACGGTGAAATCGTGCTCATTTATGATTATTCCCGATTCGGGATTTGCATTCTCGGTCGAAACGAGCTCGCTTCTATAGACCTTCAGGCGTTTGCCATCAAGGTAACAGCAGACCCCGGGAGAATCGGACAACCCGAGAATCTTGTGATGAACCTCGGTTGCGGATTTAGTGAAATCTATTGCGCACATATCTTTTGTGAGCATCGGGGCATAGGAGGCTTCCGCCTCATTTTGCTTAACAGGCGTTATCTCGCCTTTGACAAGCCCGTCTATTGTCTTTATTAGAAGCGATGCGCCGACATAGGAAAGGCGGTCGTAGAGCTCCGATGCGGTTTCGTTTTCCCTGACGGCTACTTTTTCGGATAAGAGCATGTCGCCGGTGTCGAGACCCTCCGCCATCTGCATGGTGGTTATGCCGCCGAATTCGTCGCCGTTAAGAACCGTCCACTGAATCGGGGCGGCACCGCGATATTTCGGGAGAAGCGAGCCGTGAACGTTGATACAGCCGTACTTCGGGAGATTCAAAATCTCAACCGGAAGAATCTTCCCATAAGCCGCGACGACTATCATGTCGGGGTTCAGTTCTTCGAGAATCGGAAGATATTCGGAAATCTCTTTTTTGAGGGAATTCGGCTGATATACGGGTATATCATGTGCGAACGCATATTCCTTGACGGGAGAAAAAGCTATCTTGTTTCCCCTGCCCTTTGGCTTGTCAGTCTGGGTGAAGACCGCAGAAACGGTGTGTCCGTTTTCTATCAAGGCTTCAAGCGAAGGGATCGCAAAGCTCGGCGTTCCCATGAAAACTATATTCAAGGTGTATTATTCCTCCTCGGGCTCTTCGTAAATCTCTTCGATATTCTGGGGAAGCGTTACGCCGTCAAGATGGTCGAGCTCGTGGCAGACGCATCTTGCAAACAGGTCGCTGACCTCTTTTTCGTACCACTCGCCGAGGCGGTTCTGCGCCTTGAACTTAACGGTTTTCGGACGGGTGACATAGCCGGCGATATCGGGATAGGAAAGACAAGCCTCGACTCCACGCTGGGTTTCCTCGGAGCGGTAGGTTATCTCGGGGTTGACAAGCTCGAAAAGCCCCTCACCTGTATCTATGACAACCGCACGTCTTATTATGCCAACCTGAGATGCGGCAAGACCGACCCCTTCGGCTTTGTACATGGTGTCCTTCATGTCGTCAAGAAGTTCTCCGAGACGCCGGTCGAATTTTTCCACCGGCTTGCAGGTTTTAAGAAGCACCGGATCTCCGTCTGTAACTATTTTTCTGAGTGCCAAGTGGCATTCCTCCTATGTTTTATGAATCGCCGTTTATGTCGGCGTAGACTTTTACGTTTGAAAAGCTTTTATTCTTATATGTTTCCTTGAGAAGCCCGGACATATAGCTCCGGAAAGCATTTGAGAGCCGGCACTTTATTGTCAGTGCATACTTGTACTTGCCGCCGATCCTGCCGTAACCGGATTTTGCGGGTCCGAGAACACGAAGCGGGAACTTCTTATCAACAGCATCAAGATTATGGCGCATCATTGAGACGAATTCGTTTGCGGCTCGGAGTGCGTCCGATTCTATCGTCGATGAGAATGAAACAGTGCAGATATCACAGAAGGGCGGATAGATGAGCTCTTTGCGAAGCGAAACCTCCTGCTCATAGAAGCCTTTGTAGTCCTGCTCGGAAGCTAGCTTGATGATGTGGTGGTCGGGGAAGAAGGTCTGTATATAGGCGACTGCTTCCGAGTCTCCCCTGCCGCCTCTGCCGCAGACCTGTGTGAGAAGCGAGAATGTTCTTTCGTAGCTCCGATAGTCTCCCGCATTGAGGGAATTATCGAGCGAGATGACGCCGACGGTCGTGACATTCGGGAAGTCGAGACCCTTTGCTATCATCTGGGTGCCGAGCATTATATCGTACTTGCCCGCTTCGAAATCCGCAAACTTCTCTTCGTAGGCATATCTTGAATAGGTCGTGTCGGCATCCATCCTTAAAACTCTTGCGTCGGGAAAAGCGTTCGTCAACTCTTCCTCAAGGCGCTGGGTGCCGAGTCCCGTGAGCCTTACCCTGTCGCTTCCGCATTCGGGGCACTTGCCGGTGAATGAGACATAATAGCCGCAATAGTGGCAGATAAGCTTTCCGCTCGATTTATGATAAGTCAGCGGAACCTGACAGCGAGGGCACTTGACAGCCGTCCTGCAATCAAGACAGGTGGCATTGGTGTTAAAGCCTCGGCGATTGAGGAGAAGAATTGTCTGCTTGCCCTTTTTCGTTTCTTCCGAGATTCTTCTGACCATATCGGTGCAGAAGATGCCGCCGTTTCCCTCCTCAGCTTCGAGGAGCATATCGGCAACCACCACCTGAGGAAGCTTTGAGCCGCTGTAGCGGTGGTTGAGCTCAAATAAGTGATATCTGCCGCTTTTTGCGTAATAGTAGCTTTCGAGCGAGGGCGTTGCCGACGCCATCAAGAGAAGTGCGTTGTGGTTGCCGCATCTTTTGATTGCTACGTCGCGGGCGTGATACCTCGGCGAAGCGTCCGATTTATAGCTGCTCTCGCCCTCTTCGTCCATGATTACGAGCCCGATATCGGGCATAGGTGCGAAGACGGCGCTTCTTGTACCGATGACTATCTTTGCGTCTCCGCGAGAAATTCGTTTGAATTCATCCATTCTTTGTCCCAAAGACAGGCTCGAATGAACAACAGCGACGGTATCGCCGAAGTAGGCGCAGAATTTCGAAACCATCTGAGGGGTCAATGATATTTCGGGCAAAAGCAGAATACAGCCTTTGCCGGATTTTATCGTTCTTTCAATCAGCTTTATGAATACCGCGGTTTTGCCGCTTCCGGTGACTCCGTGAAGGAGTGCTCCACATGGTTTTCCCTCGTCCATGAGCCTTGAGATACCGTCATAGACTTCTTTCTGCTCGTCCGAAAGGACCACGCTATTCAAAGAAAGCTTCTGCTCGGTTATGCTTTTGGGTGTCCGAAGGGACGCGTATCTGTATTCCTCGAGGATGCCCTTTTTGAGCATCGAGGTGATTATTGTCTGGGTTATGCTGAGAATATAGCAGAGCTCTTTTATTGAAGCCGACGAGTTTTCCTCTAAGAAATCGACGACGAGCTGTTGCTTCGGGGTGAATGCTTTGCCGTCCGGCTGATAATCTAGGAAAAGTCTGACCATTCTGACGGTTTCGTCTCCGACACGGCGCTTGAATTCATCTTCCTCTTCGAGGATGCCCTTGTCAAGAAGCGAGCTTATCAGGAAATCTTTGTCCTCTAAAATGCTGTCAAACTCTTTTTGGGACTGCGCGCCGAGTAGTGCCTGATAGAGCTTCGATTCTTCATCTGTCAGCTGAACATCGGGCTTATGGTTCGAAAGAGTATAGACGCTCTTACGGATGACGGTATAGCCCGCCGGCACTATGGTTCTGTACGCCTCAAAATAGGTGCAGAAGGTGTGCTCCTTGAGCCAGAAAACCATGTCAAGAAGCTCGTCATTTATCAGAGGCTCACGGTCGATAAGACTGATTATAGGCTTTATGGTGATGTCATCGGTGAGCTCCTTTTCGTAGACCCGGGTGACAAGACCGATTCGCTTTGTATTAGCCCTGCCGAACGGGACGAGGACACGCATGCCGGCACGAACCGTCCCGAAAAGAATATCGGGATAGCGGTAGGTATATTCGTTATCATAGCCATAGTCGGCTCCCGACAGGACTACCTTTGCCGCATGGACGGACGTGCCACTCATCTCTTGAGAGTTTTCTTGAGGGGCGGATCTTCAATGAGCTTGTACTCGCCGTTTGCGAACTGGTCGACGGCGGTCTTGACCGGCTTTACGTCGATTACTTCCTTGTTTTCATAGGCGGTGTCGATAATCTCTCTTGCACGCTTTGCAACCGCAACTACCAGAGAGTATACACTCTCGCCGTTCTTTAAAATCTGTGAGCTTGAAGGTCTCAACATTTGTCTAACACTCCTTTTATCAGGTCTTGGTTTATCTTAACTAAATTCTTTGATACTGTCATTATCCGATAGAGGGTTTCAACCGCTTCCAAAACATCATCGTTTACGAACACATAATCGTAATTCCCGGCGACGGCGATTTCTCTTGCGGCTTCTTTTACTCTGCCGTCTATAACTTCTTCGGTCTCGGAATGACGGTTTTCAAGGCGGTTTCTGAGTTCACCGATTGAAGGCGGAAGCATGAATATCATCACGGCTTCGGGATAGGACTCCTTAACCATCATGGCGCCCTTGGTCTCTATCTCCAGGATTACGTCGATTCCGTTATCAAGGCACTCGAAGACTTTTTCCTTCGGTGTGCCATAGGAATTGCCGCAGAAGGTTGCATGCTCGAGCATTCCGCCGGTTTCGACGAGCTCGTCGAAGCGTTCTCTTGTAACGAAATAATAATGCACTCCGTCGACTTCGCCGTCTCTTGGTGCCCGGGTGGTTGCCGAGACGGAGTATTTAAGCTCCGGCATCCGTTTTCTCAGTTCCGTAAGCACTGTTCCCTTGCCGCAACCGGACGGTGCGGAAAAGACGTATAGCACTCCTTTAGTCATTTTCAATGTCCCCTTTGTCTGTCCCTAAAATGTATTCGGCTGTCCTTGAAGAGAGTATGACGTGGTCGCTGACGGTTATGATAACCGACTTGTTCTTCTTGCCGAAGGTGCAGTCGATGAGCGAGCCGCGGTCCTTTGCCTCCTGAATGATTCGCTTTATCGGGGAGGTATCGGGAGAGGCTACCGCCACAATCTTATCCGTCGAGACGTAGCAGGAATAGCCGATATCAACTACGTTCATATTATCTCTCCTATTCGATATTCTGAATCTGTTCTCTTATCTTTTCGACCGCACTCTTGAGCTCGACAACGATTTTTGTTATCGTAAGGTCGGAGCACTTGGAGCCGGTGGTGTTTATCTCTCTGTTTATCTCCTGAACGAGGAAGTCGAGCTTCTTGCCGATAGGCTCGGTTTCGTCGAGCAGTTCGCGGAATGCGGCGATATGGCTGTGGAGCCTTACCGTCTCTTCATCGACAGCTGTTTTGTCGGCGAAGATTGCGGTTTCGGTGAGGATTCTCGCCTCGTCGATGTTCTTGCCGTCAAGGACCTCCTGAAGCCTCTGATAGAGCCTCTTCTGATACTCTTCCGTAACAGTGGGAGAACGCTTTTCTATCTCGCACACCATCGCTTCGATGCTGTCAAGCTTCACCAAAATATCGGCTTTCAGGCGTGCGCCCTCGGCTTCTCTCATAGCTATAAAGCCGTTCAGAGCTTCCGTTGCCACCTCGGAAACCTCCTGCCAGATTTCGTTTTCGTCGGTCTCCTGCTTGGTAACGGTGAAGATATCCGGAATTCTGAAAAGCTGGGAAAGTGTCAGATCGTCGCGGAGCTCGAGCTCCGTTCCCGCAGTGCGAAGCGCATTGATATAATTCTTTGCAAGTTCACTGTTTACGTTTACGTTCACATCGGAGCCGTCGGTTGTATTGATTGTTATATATGATTCAACCTTGCCACGGTTGATTTTTGCGGCATAAAGGGCTTTCAGCTTGTCCTCGATAAAGGCGTACTGACGAGGGTATTTTGCGCTGAACTCGAAAAATCTGTGATTGACGGCACGAAGCTCAACGGTTATCTCGCGATTTCCGAAGGTCTTCTTGGACCTGCCGTAGCCGGTCATGCTTCTCGGCATCCATATTACCTCTTTTCGTTTATATTACGGTAGGCACACTGCGCTACATTACTATCTATGCTATTATAGCACCTTTTGCGATTTAGTGCAAGGTCTTTGAGCTCGAAAATCTATTACAGTTTGGAAACATAGTTGAAATCGTCGGGAATTTATGATACAATCAGGATAGCGAAATTACGGGAGGAAAGCAAAAGTGACTTTAGATGCACAGGGATACAAGAACAGATTCATAGAGATTTACACCGGAAATATCAAGCGTGAGGGCTCGGAGAAGCTTCTTGAATATCTTCAGTCGAAAAACTGCGACTTCTTCACGGCTCCGGCTTCGACAAGATTCCATAATTCCTTCGAGGGTGGACTCTGTGAGCACTCCATCAACGTTTACGAGTGCCTGAAATCCTATCTCGAGACGGACAGGGCGAAAAGCTTCGGGCTTTCGTTCAGCGACGAGTCGATTGCTATCGTCGCACTTCTGCACGATGTATGCAAGACTAATACATACGTTGTGAGTATGCGAAACGTAAAGAACGACAAGACGGGACAATGGGAGAAGGTTCCCTATTACGACTATAACGACACCCTCCCCTATGGGCACGGCGAGAAGTCGGTATATATCGTTTCGGGGTTTATGAAGCTCACCCGGGACGAGGCTATGGCTATCCGGTGGCACATGGGCTTCTCGATGGGCGAGGACACGAGGCTCGTCGGAAATGCCCTCCGGGATTATCCGTTGGCGCAAGCTCTCAACATTGCCGACACCGAGGCGACGAACTTTATCGAAGAGAAGCGGAACAAGTCAAAATAAAAAACAGCGGAGTGGTTTTCACTCCGCTTTTGTTATCTTATTCAGTGTCTGTCTCCCCAATGGACGACGGCTGTTATTCCGGGTCCGACATGAGCTCCGATTACCGGTCCGATATCTGTGATTCCGATGGTGGAATTCGGGTAGAGCTCTTTCAGCTCGTTACGGATTTCCTCGGCGGCTGTCAGGTTGTCGGCATGTCCGATGAGGATAAATGTGCCGATGTCAGGACGAATCGACTTCTTGACGTCTTCGATGAGAGCGGCGGTTGCCTGCTTGCGTCCGCGAGGCTTGGCTATTGTCTGGAGCTTGCCTTCGTCGTCGAGCGTGAGAAGCGGCTTGACATGAAGGACTGTGCCCATTGCGGCGGTTGCGCCAGAAACTCTTCCGCCACGCTTGAGATGCTCGAAGGTTTCGACAGTGAGCCAGTGGCAGACATGGTATTTATGCTTTTCAATCCATGCAAGAAACTCGTCCATGCTCAGTCCTGTTCTCATCTCTTTAATCGCTTCATAAAGGAGGAAGCCCTGACCGAGAGAGGCGTCGAACGGGTCTACTATCTCAATCCTGCGTTCGGGATACTGCTCCGAAAGATTCCTTGCGGCAACTCTTGAGGCGTTCAAGGTCTGTGAAAGACCGGATGTAAGACCTATGTAGACGATATCGTTGCCTTTCTGGAGCTCCGGCTCGAAAAACTCTTCATAGACTTCTGGGTTAATCTGGGAAGTCGAGGCGAAAAGTCCGCTTCTCAGCTTCTGGTAAAACTCTTCGATGGTTATTGTTCCGTCGCCGTTGTAGCTGTAGACATAGCCCTCATCGCCGACGGTGATGTTCATGGGGACGAAGGTGACCTCGGAAAGCTCCTCAATCATCTCTTTGGTTATATCGCAGGTGACGTCTGAAAATACTTTGTAACTGTTTGCCATTGTTTCCTCCTTGTTCAGAATTTAAGGCTCTTGGGTGTTCTTGCGTATGGGATGACGTCGCGGATGTTCGAGACGCCGGTTATATACATAAGGATTCTTTCGAGACCGAGACCGAAGCCGGAATGAACGACTCCGCCGTATTTACGAAGATCCAAATACCACTCGAGGGTGCTTCTGTCCATGTTCATGTCTTCCATCTTCTTGACAAGAACATCGAAGTTCTCTTCACGCTGAGAGCCGCCCATGAGCTCTCCTACGCCCGGCGCAAGCAAATCGCATGCCGCAACCGTCTTGCCGTCGGGGTTGAGCTTCATATAGAACGCCTTGATGTCCTTCGGGAAATCTATCAGGAAAACGGGACCCTTGGCGACTTTATTGCAGATATAAATCTCGTGCTCCTTGAAGAAGTCCATGCCCCACTCGACGGGGTTCTCAAACTGAACATCCGCATGCTGGAGATAGTCGACAGCTTCGGTGTAGGTGATGACCTTGAACTCGGAGTTCATGACGTGCTCAAGCTTGTCGATCAGATCGTGCTTTTCGGAGACGAAATCGTTCAGGAACTTCATCTCGTCGGGACAGCTTTCAAGAACATCTTTTATGATATACTTGACAAGTGCCTCCATGACTGCCATATCGCCCTTGAGGTCGCAGAACGCCATCTCGGGCTCTACCATCCAGAATTCGTTCAGGTGATAGGGGGTGTTGGAGTTCTCGGCACGGAACGTTGGTCCGAAGGTGTAGACCTTGCCAAGAGCCAGAGCGAACGGCTCGACATGGAGCTGACCCGAGACGGTCAGGCAGGCGTGCTTGCCAAAGAAATCGTTCTGATAATCGCCGTCCTCGCGGGTGGTGACGGTGAATGTCTCGCCGGCACCCTCGGCATCGTTGCCGGTGATGAGGGGCGTGTGGATATAGCTGAAGCCGTTCTCGCGGAAGAACTGGTGAATCGACTGGGAGACTATCGAGCGGATTTTGAATACCGCCATGAATGTGTTTGTTCTGGGTCTGAGGTGCGGAATCTCTCTTAAGAATTCGAGAGAATGGCGCTTTTTCTGCAAGGGATAGCTTGAATCACAAGCTCCGAGAAGAGTAATCTCGCTCGCGTTAATCTCGAAGGGCTGTTTTGCCTCGGGAGTGTGGATAAGCTTGCCGGTGACGCTGACGGCACAGCCGGTCAGAAGCTTTGAAATCTCGGCATAGTTCGGAAGCTTTTCAGCCTCATAGACCACCTGGCAATTAGTGAAGCAGGAGCCGTCATTCAAAGAAATGAAGCCGATGTTGTTATTCGAGCGGTTGGTTCTCATCCAGCCCTCAACGGTGACAGTCGCCCCGTCGGCGGCGTTATCATTCGGCAGAAGCCCCTTCACGCTCTTATATATCTCGTCAATCAGAAGTTTAGGCATAGCAATATCCCCTTTATAAATTGTAACTCTGTTTATGATAAACCATTCTTGAGCGATTGTCAAGGGACAACGCGAATATTTCGCTCGAAATGTTCAAAACCTCTCAGTCGCCTGCGGCGCCAGCTCCCCTTATCAAGGGGAGCCAATGAAAAAGACCGCAAGCGATAAGCTCACGGTCTTAGTCGGTGAATTCGTGTGGAATTATCTTCTCTTAGAAGAAACTACAGCGAAGCCAGCGATTGCCATCGGAACGAGGGCAAGTGCAACACCGGTGTCAGGAGAAGAAGCGGTAGAAGTCTCAGTAGACTCAGAAGCCTCTTCAGTGGTCTCCTCAGAAGCGTTGACATCCTCAACAGCCTCTTCCTCAGTAGTCTCAGGAACAACAACAGAGATGTTGGTTACCTTGTAAGCGCCTTCAGCAGAAGTGTTGATGATGATGATAGGTGAACCACCATCGAGTGCTCCTCCAGCCTCGTATGCAGCATAAACGGTAGCAGCATCATAGGTAACAACGAGACCGTCGTCGGACAAGCAGTCGATAAGACCTTCCTTAGAAGGCTCATCAGCGGCAGTATGACCAGCAGTTCCGAGCCAAACATAAGGATTGCAAACATACCAAGAATCGATGAGAATGAAGTTCTCATAAGAATCTGAGGTTCCGCCGCCAGTAACGCCACTCTCAGCATCTCTGGTGATAACGAGAACAGCACCCTCTACCTGCAGAGCTTCGAGAAGTCCATCACCATCTTCAAGGGTGTAATCAGCCCAGTTGCCTGCGGTGAAGAACAAAGTATCTTCAGACCAGATAACTTCGTCATCAGCAAAAGCAACAACGCTGACAGAGAGAACCATGACTATCGCCAAAGCGATTGACAATACTTTTTTCATTTGTGAATTCCTCCAAAATATATTTTGGTGTTAAAACCATATCTATGATAACACACCAACTCGGATTTGTCAATAAATATCGGAAAATTCGCGGGAAAGTTTTTGATGGGAAAGAAAAAGACCGCAGGGTCAGTTTGCGGTCTTGGTTCTTTCGTATTCCTTAATCAGAGCAACAGCTTCTTCGTGAGTAATGTCGGGACGCTCATACTTTTCTTTCGTATAATCGCCGGAACCAGGGTAACAATCCTGCATAAAGCGTATTGCATTATCCACGCCGAGTGCTTCTTTCAAAGCCATATATCCTGCTATTTTGAGCTCTACAGGGTTACTGTAATTCACCTTTGCCATTAAAAATCTCCTCCAATCCAATTATCTATAAAATATTTCAAGTACATGATATCACAAAATTTAGGAAATTGCAATATGAGGATTAGAGAAATGTAGGGGCGGATATCATCCACCCGCCACTAAAGCGCCTACAACACCATGGAATTTATGACAACAGAGGATTTGCGACGAAACGGGCGGATAATATCCGCCCCTACAGATGTCGCCTTCCCTAAGGCTTCTGCGAAAGAAAAAGACCGCAGGCATGCACCCACGGTCTTTTTGAAATCAATCAGTGATTATCTCTTCTTGGAACCTACAACAGCGATACCTGCGATTGCCATCGGAACGAGGGCAAGTGCAACACCGGTGGAAGGAGAAGTGGTAGTGGTGGTCTCTTCGGTAGCTTCCTCGGTGGTCTCTTCGGTAGCTTCCTCGGTGGTCTCCTCGGTAGCTTCCTCAGTAGCCTCAGCCTCTTCGGTCTCATCAGTGGTCTCTTCGGTCTCAGCAGCAGCTGCATCAGCAGAAGTGGAAACGAGCTCTACGCCGGTAAGGCTAGCGTAGTCAGCCCACCAGTTAAGGATGACGCCATCAGCTACATCATAGCCAGCTTCGGTGTAAGCAGCAGCGATGTCGGTAAGAGCAAAAGCAACATAACCGTCTTCGTTGATGTCAACACTTACGATGTTGGAAGCCCAACCAGAATCGTTAAGAGCGCCTGCGCCCCAACCATAATGCTCCTCATCATTAGCGGTGAAGTAAACGTAGAGATAGAGGCTCTCATCGGTATAATCCACACCGTCAAGAATGGTAAGAGTTGCGGAAGCAGTGATGTCCATTGAATCGACTGTAGTGTCAGCAAATGCAACGACGCTCAAGGAGAGAACCATTACAAGTGCAGCAGCGATTGATAAGAATTTCTTCATTTCGAATTCCTCCAAAATATATTTTGGTTTAAAACCTCTATTATCATACCACCATATCTCGTGTTTGTCAACCGAAAAATCGAAATTTACCTCAAATTTACACAAACCCCTCCACCACCGGCTGATGCCAAAGAAAAAGACCGCAAGCCGAAGCTCACGGTCTTAATCTATGACAGAAAAGTGATTATCTTCTCTTGGTAGAAACTACAGCGATGCCAGCGATTGCCATCGGAACGAGGGCAAGTGCAACACCGGTGTCAGGAGAAGAAGCAGTGGTGGTCTCGGTGGACTCAGAAGCCTCTTCAGTGGTTTCCTCAGTAGCCTCAGCCTCTTCGGTGGTCTCTTCGGTCTCTTCCTCAGCAGAAGAAGTAGAAGTAGCATACTCAGAGATAACAACAGAAACGTTGGTAATCTTGTAAGAATCATCATTAGAGCTGTTGTTGATAAGGGTAACGCCGCCCTCAGAATTGAAGCCGCCGTCAATCAAAGCCTGTGCAACAGTAGCGCCATCCCAGAGAATGGTTACGCCATCGTCATAAACACAGTCGATGATGCCACCATCGGGCTCATCTGCAGAAGTAGTTCCGCCAGTACCAAGAGTAACCCACTGATAACCGGTGGTCACGTCAACACCACTCCACCAAGAGTCGAGGATGCAGAACTTTTCCCAAACGCCGTCATCATATACGAGATGAGTCTCGGTGTCTCTTGTGATAGAGAGGCAAGCGCCTTCGGTCTGAAGAGCTTCGATGAGCTCAGGCATGGTGATGTTATCAAGGGTGTAATCAGCCCAGTTACCATTGGACCAGAAAACAGTGTCCTCAGACGGGAGATCATCAGCAAATGCGCAGACAGTCAAGGAAAGAACCATGACGAGTGCAACTGCGATTGATACAAATTTCTTCATTTGAATTCCTCCAAAATATATTTCGGTGTAAAACCATATCTATCATAGCACCAAATCGCTGATTTGTCAACCGGTATGGACATTATTTTTGTAGAAAAGATTTCCGGGGAGTTGATTTTTTATTGGGAATGAAGTATAATGTAAACATAAGGAGACTTTATTATGATCAGAACAGTAACTCTTGAAGAACTACCGCCGTTGACTGACGAGCAGAGAGAGGAAATCAGAGCGGCGGCAAAGAAGCCGATTACGTTTGATGAAGACTGCCCCGAGCTTTCGCCGGCAATGATAAAGGCTTTTGAGTGCTCTGTGGCACAAAGAAACAGACGGATGGCACCGAGAAAACAAGCATGAGTAATAAAATCGACCCGACAGAATTTGCCGGGTCGTTTTTTATGTTCAGATGGTGCCTCCTGCGGCGTAGTAGTCCATCAGGAGCTTGGTGACTTCGTAATAGATTTCAATGCCTTCTTCGACGTCGTTGAACTTGAGGTTGGCATCCGTCAGGGCTTCCGAAACAGCCTGAACCGTTTCGGTCGGGATTATTTCTTTATCTTCATTCTCTTCCCAATAGGTGGATTTAAAGGAGTAGAGGTCGTAGTCCCAGACCTCCGACGGGACGTTTGCGATGGCTTCCCGAAGGGCGTCTTCATAGGAAGTGCCGATGAGCTCCTTGGCGTCTGAATAGAGATAGTAGAAAGCATCCACAAGCCCGCTGTAGCGGACGGCGGCGCAGTCGGAATTGAAGCAGGCGACCATGGCGACAAAGCTCGCTTCGTCCTCCTGAATTATGCCCTTGAGGTGGGCAAGCTCGTGGCAGATGGTTGCAGGCTTCGAGATGTCCTGCGGGTCACGGTTGTATGTGGCTTCAAATGCGAACGGGATATATAAGCCGATAATGCTCTCCTGAGACATGAAGTAGGAGAAGAAGATGCCCTTGGGGTTCGGGTAATATCCCGAAAGCTGAGAATAATCTTCGGAAATAGCTGTAAGAGCTTCCTTGCATTCGTCTATGTAGTTACATGACGAAGCAGTTGAGCGTTTCGGTCATGAAGACATACGCCACTATCCAAGCGACAAACCTGAGCGAAAAGCCGCTTATTTTCGAGGTGAGCTTCTTATCCTTGCGCTTCACTATCATAAAGATTATATACACCGGCAAGCCGATGAGGACGAGAAGCACGGCAAGAACAATCATAACCTCGCCGACCGAGAACGGGAAGAGTCCCGACAACCAGATGAACGGCGTCGAGATTACGGGATAGATTTTCTGAACATAGAAGTCGGATATGGTCGTCGACAGTCGGGCAATTACGTTGAAGAGTATCGCCAGAACGAAAACGGCTATCAGGGCAATGTCGGATTTTTTGAGTTTACGTTTTTTCATCAGTCCATCTTCTTATCAACGTTGATGACGAAGTAGTATTGTGTGGGGTCGTGAGCCTCAAGATACTTCTCCGTCAAAAGGGCTTCGATGCGGGTTAAATCATAGTGTTCTCCGAACGGCTCTACAATGTCAAAAAGTATATTTGTGTGGGTGGGACCGGCGACAATGCGGAAATCGTGGATGCCGAGGTCGCTCCCGAATTCTTCGCGGAGGGCTTCCACGGTAATGTCGTGAAGCTTGGCTCTGAGCGGGTCGTGCATGTCGACCGGGTCCATATGGACAGTCAGGAGTATTCCGAGCTCTTCGTGCGCCTCACGTTCGATGGTGTCTATCATGTCGTGAAGAAGGAAGATGTCCTGCGAAGCGTCGACCTCGATGTGAAGAGAAGCATAGCACTTCCCTGCCCCGTAGCTGTGGATTATGAGGTCGTGATAGCCGACGACGTTCTCTCTGCCACGGACGAGCGAGTAGATGGATTCAACAATCTTCTCGTCGGGGTGCTCGCCGAGCATAGGGCTGATGACCTCGGAAAGGGTTCTTATGGCGGAGATTATAACGAATACGGAAATTATAAGTCCGAACCAGCCGTCAAGGTTGACCTTGAAAATCTGCATGACCGCCATGCTGAGGATTACCGAACCGGTCGTGATGATGCCGTTTCTTGAGTCGACCGCATCGGCTTTAAGGGCATCCGAGTCGATAGCCTTCGAGAAGTCCAAGTAGGTGAAATACTGCCAGAGCTTGACTGCGACCGCCGCTATCAGAACGATATAGGTTACGACGCTTATTTCAAGCTCTGATGGTGTGATAATCTTATCTATCGAGCTTTTCGCAAAGAGGACTCCGACACAGAGGACAAGAAGCGCAACTATCAAAGCAGTGATTTCTTCATACCTTGCATGACCGTAGGGATGGTCTTTATCTGCGGGACGGCTTGAAAGCTTAAAGCCAATCATCGTGAAGACGGACGAGCATGCGTCGGACAGGTTGTTTACAGCGTCGGCGATGACAGTGATACTATTCGACATAAGTCCCACCAAAAGCTTGAAGAGGAACAGAACGACGTTTGTCAGCACGCCGAAAACTCCGGCGGCGATGCCGTATCTGATTCTGACTTGAGGGTCGGAGGTATTTTGATAGTCCTTGATAAAAAGCTTTTTAAGCAATATAATCACCCTTGTGGATATAGTCAAGCCTGCTCGTCGAGAGTGAGCTCATATGCGGGAAGGAATTCGTCGAGGAACATGTCAGCCTCGGGGATTCCCATTGCCCTGATTGATTCGAAGGTCTGTTTTTCCGCTTCCTCGAAGTCACGGTTGCCGGACTTCCGCTCCTCGATGCACTTTATAAGTGCGGAAATCTTGTCGGCGGCTTTGACGAGACGAAGAAGCTCTTTGTCCTCACTCTTGAAAATTCCGTCGTACTCCCCTCTTATATCTTTGGGGATACAGCCGAGAAGCTTTTCGACTGCGGCGGCTTCGACGTCCTTATAGGCGGTTCTGATTTCGGGGTTGAGATATTTTACGGGTGTCGGCAGGTCGCCGGTTATAATCTCGGTTGTGTCGTGGAAGATTGCGAGAACAGCCGCACGGTCAGGGTCGACGTTTCCGCCGAAGCGGTCATTGCGGAGGACACACAGAAGATGCGCTATGATAGCCGTGTCGAGAGAGTGCTCAGCGATGTTTTCGTTGCGGGTATTGCGCATGAGTCCCCAGCGGTTTATGTACTTCATATGGGAAGTAAGCGCGAAGAAGCTGTTGTTTTCCATCAGAGATCGTCGACCTCCTTTACCTCGGGCTGGTATTCTTCGTTCTCGGTTGCGAAGTCGATTACCTTCGCATAGAAATCGGTCGGGTTGAGTCTTATCTTCTCGGCAAGAAGCTTCGCCTGCTCCTCATCGGGTGCGAAGAGCTTTAAGTCCATCAGGACCGTTCCCGAGTCCTGACATGTGACTCCGACAAGATAGCCCTTTTCCTGTTCGGAAACCGAGACCCTGACGTCGTTGTCGTTCTTGAGCTTGGCGAAGAACTTAAGACCGGAAGAGAGAATCTTGTTGCGGAAGCGCGCCGGAACCTGCTGTTTGAAGCTGTCGGCTCCTGCTCTTGCCGCCTCGGAAAGGACATAGTATTCCTCGTCGCCGTTTTTCTCGAGTGAGAGCATCCCGCTTTCAAGCATACTCTCGACAACCGAGGAATAGACGAAATAGTTCACAGTGCCGTCGGTCGTTGCGATTTCCGCAAGCTGGGTCGGGGTTATCGGGCGGTTAATCTGTCTTAAGAAATAGCACAGAAGAATCTTCACCGCCATTTCGTCGTGAAGACTCAGCATATCCTCTGTCAGGTAATCATCATATGTATAGTTAGCCATAGTTTATTATCCTTAAATCTACAAGTTTACAACTTGGATATTTTCGCGAATGCCGCCATTATCTTCTTGGTGCCGACGCTGTCAAATGCGACCTCAAGAAGCATGTCGTTGGACATTTTGGTAGTCTTCAGAACGGTTCCGTCGCCAAAGACGTTGTGATGGACTCTGTCGCCGACCGAGAAGTCGATATCCGTAGTTTTTGCGGTCTGGGGCTTCTTTGTCGCCTGCTGTAGGTAGGACGGAGCTGTTGACGTATGCGACTGCGGAATGGGTCTTCTTTGATAATCGTCCGAGGTTCTTTCCGTGTGCTTTTCGATTGCTTCGTCGGGAAGCTCGGAAATGAATCTTGACGGGCGATTGAAGTTGGTCGAACCGAAGAGAAGACGCTGGCGGGCGTAGCTGAGGCTTAAGTGCTTTCTTGCCCGGGTTATCGCAACATAGGCAAGGCGGTGCTCTTCTTCGATATCCTCTTCTGTGTCCATACTGCGGGAGCTCGGGAAGATATTCTCTTCCATTCCGACTACGAAAACGTTGTTGAATTCGAGTCCCTTTGCAGAGTGGACGGTCATAAGAGTTACGCTGTCGGAAGAATCCATCGAGTCAATGTCTGAATATAGGGCGACGTCCTCAAGGAATCCGGAAAGCGAGGGCTCTTCGGCTTCCTCCAAGTAGCTTACCATCGAGGATTTGAGCTCGTTGATGTTCTCGAGTCTTGTTGCACCCTCGTCGTCCTGAGTCTTGAGGAATGCTTTGTAGCCGGATTTCTCCATAAGTTCATCAAGAAGCTCCGGGAGCGGGATAAGCTCGGCATGGTCCCGAAGCTCATCGAACATGTCGGCTAAACTCATCAGCTTCGGAGCAGAACGGGAGAGAATCGGATAATCTCTTGCCATACGCATTACCTGCAAGGGTGATTCGCCGAGGTCTCTTGAGATGCTTTCGAGGGCATCGACGGTTGCGGCTCCTATTCCACGCTTCGGCTCGTTGATGATACGCTTGAGGCGCAGGAGGTCGTTCTCGTTGTTGATGACCGACAGGTAGGCGATGATGTCCTTGACTTCCTTTCGGTCGAAGAACTTTAAGCCCCCGATTACTTTGTATGGAATTCCGCTTCGCATGAAGGCATTTTCGATTGAGTTTGACTGGGCATTCATGCGATAAAGAACAGCATTATCGGAATATTTGCCGCCGTCCTTGATATAGTTCAGAACCGTTTCGGCGACGTATTTCGACTCGCCCTGCTCGGTTGCGGCACCGTAGACGGTGACCTTTTCACCGTCGCCCGCAGATGTCCAGAGCTTCTTGCCCTTGCGGCTACGGTTGTTTTTGATTACTTCATTGGCACAGGTCAGTATATTCTGAGTTGAGCGGTAGTTCTGCTCGAGACGGATTACTTTTGCATTCTCGTACTGGTGCTCGAACGAGAGGATATTCTCGATTGTTGCACCTCGGAATTTATAAATTGACTGGTCGTCGTCTCCTACGACGCAAAGATTCTTTCGCTTGGCACTGAGCATCGAAATCAGGCGATACTGAACCATGTTGGTGTCCTGATATTCGTCGACCAATATGTATTTATATAAGTTCTGGTAGTGCTCGAGTACGTCGGGAAAATCCTCGAAGAGCTTGACCGTGAGTAAAATTATATCGTCGAAGTCGAGGGCGTTCGCATTTCGGAGCCTGTGCTGGTATTCTGAATAAATCTTTGCGATAGTCTGCTTGCGGTAGTCGCCCATCGAGAGCTTTGCATACTCGTTTTCATCGACCTGAGACTCCTTTGCAGACGAAATCTCACGCATAATCTCCTTCGGCGGAAATCTCTTGTCTGAAATATTATAGTCCTGCAAGCAGGCTTTTATCACTCTCTGGGTGTCATCGGTGTCGTAAATCGTGAAGCTCGAAGCATAGCCGAGCTTGTCGATTTCACGCCTGAGTATTCTTACGCATGCCGAGTGAAAAGTCGCTGCTGTGATGCCATCGGCGACAGTGCCGAGCATCTGGTGAAGACGGTCCTTGAGCTCACCTGCGGCTTTGTTTGTGAATGTGATTGCAAGGATGTTCCAAGGGTTGACGCAGTTTACAGCGGTGATGGTTCTGAGGCGCTCGCTGTCGTCGGTTCTGCCGGCGGCGTAATCCTCGAGAAACTTCTCATCGTCAGGGGTTACTCCGGAATATCTGAATGTATCGTTGTAGGCGTTGCCAAAATAAATCATGTTGGCAACACGGTTTACGAGCACCGTCGTTTTGCCGCTTCCGGCTCCCGCCAATATCAGAACAGGTCCGTCAACCGTGAAGACTGCCTCTCTCTGCATGTCATTGAGATTTGAAAAATATTTTGTAAGAGCTTTTCTTTTTAGCTCAGTAAAGTTATCTGCCACTTTTTTTCCTCCGTGTTCAAAATCTGCACCTGTTAAGTATACCACAAACGGTCGAAAAAGAAAATACCGGGGAGACGATTTTTATCTTTTTCTAAAAATTTCACTTTTGGGTATGGACATTTAACGTCTGCATAGTGTATACTATAAGCAAATGCTTTGCATTTGCTTAGGTTAAAGCTAACGCTTTAACCGGTTATGACAAAAACTTGGGGGATTTTAATTGAGATTCTTTGACAATAAAAAATACAATAAGATATTCGGCTATTGCTTTGCATTTATCACTGTAGTACTGTTAGTGGTGCTGGCTCTGTTCCAATGGGACACGGTGAGCTCGTTCTTCAGGAACATTCTCAGCGTTCTTGAGCCGGTAATCTGGGGACTGGTCATAGCGTTCATCATGAATTCGATGGTGAAGAGAACCGAGATTATTCTCAGGAAAACCGTTTTCAGAAAAAAAGCCCATCCGAAAATTTCAAGAGCCATCGGCATTGCGGTTGCTTCTATAATCATAATTGCAGTTATAGTTTTGGTTATCATGGCGGTCATCCCGCAGATTATTTCGAGCATTCCGGGAATTTACGACGGTCTTGTAAACGAAGTCTATCCGGCGGTTGAAAGCTGGATTACGAAGCTTTTGGACGACTACCCGAGCATTGCGACCACCGTCAACAATGAGCTCGACAACATAACATCCTACCTGAGTTCGTTTGTATTGAACCTCGCTTCTCAGCTTTCGACGCTCCTGACAAGTCTCTTAAGCTTTGCGAACTCGGTCAAGAACTTTATCCTCGGGTTCTTCGTCGCCATCTACTTCCTTGCAAGTAAGGAAATTCTGCAGATGCAGGCTAAGAAGCTCATCGTCGGTATCTTCCCCGAAAGAGTTTACCATCCGCTGTTTACCTTCACCTCAAGCACAAATCATGCTTTGCTCGGGTTCATCTACGGCAAGATTCTCGACTCCATCATAATCGGCTGTCTCTGTGCCGTCGGTATGCTGATTCTCAACATGCCGTATGTAATGATTATCTCAATCATCATCGGCATCACAAATATTATCCCGATATTCGGTCCGTTCATCGGAGCTATCCCTTCGGCAATACTGGTGCTTATCGCCGAGCCGAGAAAGGTTATCTGGTTCGTTATATTCATCCTCGTTCTCCAGCAGATTGACGGCAACATCATCGGTCCGAAAATTCTCGGAAACAGAATCGGCATTTCGTCCTTCTGGGTTCTTATCTCCATCATCGTATGCGGAAATCTGTTCGGAATTGTCGGCATGATTATCGGAGTTCCGCTCTTTGCGGTTATATTCGACCTTCTGTCGGCGATTTTGAAGCGGAATCTCACACGAAAGAACATGCCGACCGAAACGAGCTACTATTCCATGGCGGGAGTCAACATCGGTCCCGAGGGCACCATTTTTCCCTCGGTTGAGACGAACGATAGCTCTTCCGAAAGCACAACCGAAAGTATCTCAACTGAAATTTCCGGTAAGGATTAAAAGTTAATATCGGGATTCGCAAAAAAATTTCAAAAAAGGTCTTGACAAATCGGCTCGAGTAGTCTATAATATCAAATCGTGGCACGGATGAATCGTGTCAGATGGTGCTGATATAGCTCAGTCGGTAGAGCGCATCCTTGGTAAGGATGAGGTCCCCAGTTCGAATCTGGGTATCAGCTCCACTTTTTATCTTGAAGAGTCTCCTAAGCATTACAAAATCGCCCTTTCACTTCTGTGAAAGAGCGATTTTTGTTTTTACTTTATTATTCCGCCGTTTGCGACGTCGCCTGCGACTCGTCGCCATAAAAATATTCGATTATCTTCTCGAGGGTCGCATCGGAAATGCCGTCGATATATGTAATCTGGTTGATGTCCGTGAAACCGCCTATGGATTCACGGAAATTGACGATGGCATTCGCCTTGACCTCGCCGATACCTTTAATTTCCATGAAATCCTCGACCGTGGCGGAGTTGATGATACTGAGGTCGTACTGCTCGGTCTCATCCGCAAGAAGAAGGCTGAACGAGTCCGACTTATGATATCTCACGGCGAATATTCCCGCCGCCGAGGCGATGAAAATCACTATGACGACAGCTAAGAATATCTTCTCGCGGAGCTTAAGGGACTTGTCCTCACCCGGCGAATTTACGCTCAAATCTACTGTTTCAACGCCTGAAGAAGAGCCGAAGTCTTGTCTGTTCTTTCCCAAGGCAAATCCAAATCCTCTCTGCCCATGTGACCATAGGCTGAAATACTGCGATAAATCGGCTTGCGGAGATCCAAATCGCCTATGATATGCGACGGTCTGAAATCGAAGACTTCACCGATTATTTTGGCGAGAATATCGTCGCCGACCTTGCCGGTGCCGAAGGTATCAACAAGTAGTGAAACTGGACGGGCAACTCCAATCGCATAGGCAAGCTGGATTTCGCACTTCCGAGCCAGACCTGCCGCTACGACGTTCTTGGCAGCGTATCTTGCGGCATATGCCGCCGAGCGGTCAACCTTGGTCGGGTCCTTGCCGCTGAAGCAACCGCCGCCGTGGCGAGAGTAGCCGCCGTAGGTGTCGACGATAATCTTTCTGCCGGTGAGACCGCTGTCGCCGCACGGTCCGCCGATTACAAATCTTCCGGTCGGGTTGACATAGAAAACGGTTTTATCATCCATGAGCGACTCGGGGATTACGGCTTTTATACACTTTTCGATTATATCTTGGTGGATTTGCTCCTTAGAAACGTCGGGGTCGTGCTGGGTGGAGATGACAACGGTGTGGATTCTAACGGGTCTGCCGTCTTCATATTCGACTGTTACCTGACTCTTGCCGTCCGGTCTTAAATAGCCGAGCTCGCCGGTCTTTCTCAGATCCGCAAGCTTGCGGGTGAGCTTATGTGCATAGTAAATCGGCATCGGCATGAGGACGGGGGTTTCGTCACAGGCATAGCCGAACATCATGCCCTGATCTCCCGCGCCGATATCGCCTTCGTTCTGGTCTTTTCCCCCGAGAGAGTTGTCGACGCCCATCGCTATGTCGGGAGACTGCTTGCGGATTGAGGTCAGGATTGTGCAACCCTCGGAGTCAAAGCCGTATTCCGGCTTGTCATAGCCGATATCCTTTATGACATCACGGGCAATGCTCTGGATGTCGATTGTAGCTTTTGTGGTTATTTCACCTATGCACATAACAAGGCTTGATGCGCATGTAGTCTCGCAGGCGACCCTTGACATCGGGTCCTGCTTAAGGCACTCGTCTAGGACGGCATCGGAAATCTGATCACAGACCTTGTCGGGATGCCCCTCGGTAACTGATTCGGAAGTGAATAAACTTCTCATTTCTATTGTCCTTTCGTATGATTATAAAAACCGCGCTCGGGTTGCCGAACGCGGGAAACTTTTTTCGAACAGGGTTCGAATCGAACAAAAGTTCGAATTTCCTCATCTTTCGGTTAAACCGCTGGATTTAGCACCTTGAAAACAGGTTGCCGGGCATCATAGGGCCAGTTCCCCAGGAGCCGAAGGCTCCTGTTGCCTCTCTTGATAAGGGTTTTTATTATGTTTCGATTATAGCAAGTCACACACGGCTTGTCAAGCCTTATGGCATGGACAAACTCGTGAATATGACTAAATTACAGATTCGGGGTGATAACCTTCGGGTTGAAACCGCCGTCTTCGAGAGCCTTGACGATTCTCTGCTTGTGATCGGTGCCGAAGGCTTCCATAGTAATCTTCAGCTCAACAGCCGCATTGCGGTTGGTGCTGACGAACTGGTTGTGGTCGAGCTTGATGACGTTGCCCTGCTCGTTTGCGATGACGGTTGCAACTCTTACGAGCTCACCTGCTCTGTCAGGCAGGAGGACGGAAACGGTGAAGATTCGATCTCTCTGGATGAGACCGTGCTGGACAACTGAACTCATTGTGATGACGTCCATATTGCCGCCGCTCAGGACGGATACTACCTTCTTGCCCTTGAAGTCAAGGTGATTGAGTGCCGCAACGGACAGGAGTCCCGAGTTCTCGACTATCATCTTGTGGTTCTCGACCATGTCAAGGAACGCGACGATAAGCTCGTCGTCCTCGACTGTGATGATGTCGTCAAGATTCTTCTGCAAATACGGGAATATCTTCTTGCCGGGAGTCTTTACTGCGGTGCCGTCGGCGATGGTGCTGACATTCGGGAGAGTTACGACTTCTCCCGCTTTGAAGGAAGCAGTCAGGCAAGCCGCACTGGCAGGCTCTACGCCTATTACATGGATGTTAGGATTCAAAAGCTTTGCAAGAACGGAAACGCCGGTTGCGAGTCCACCGCCGCCGACAGGAACGAGAATGCAGTCGACGAGAGGAAGCTCCTTGACGATTTCCATGGCTATGGTTCCCTGTCCCGTTGCTACTGTCAGGTCATCGAACGGATGGATGAAAGTATAGCCTTTCTCTTCTGCGAGCTTGAGAGCATATTCACATGCTTCGTCGTAGACATCTCCGTGGAGAACGACTTCGGCACCGTAGCTCTTGGTTCTGTTTACCTTGATAAGCGGAGTGGTGGTCGGCATGACGATAACAGCCTTTGCGCCGTATGCCTTGGCGGCATATGCAACACCCTGGGCGTGGTTGCCGGCAGAGGCGGTAATGAGACCTCTGTCCCGTTCCTCCTGAGAGAGTGTGCTGATTGTGTAATAAGCACCTCTAACCTTATAGGCACCCGTGACCTGCATATTCTCAGGCTTTAAATAAACCTTGTTGCCGGTTCTGTCGCTGAAATACTTACTGTAAATCAGCTTGGTTTCCTGTGTCGCCTGTTTTACTACTTCAGACGCTTCTTCAAACTTATCAAGTGTAAGCATTATGTATCACCTTGTCTATCTATTTTTGTATATCAGCGCTTAGTGCTGTCAGCACTTTGTGCTGTTAGCCCCTAGTGCTGAACCAGATTGCGATTCCGAGAGCGCATGCGAGGACGCCGATTACCGCTATGTTGATAGCGACGGCTGTTCCCTTTTTGGGTGCGCTTCCAGAAGATGCGGGCAGGACCTTTGCGTGTCTTAAGGCGTTCATTACCGGCTTATAGAGGATGAACGTGAGGCAGGCATTTATCAAGCCCTTTATGAAATTGAACGGGAAGAACGCCGGCATGAGGAGCGCCGCCACAGCTTCCCTCGAAACGCCCATATATAGGGGCGTTATAAAGTAGTTCCAGAGGAGCATACAACCGGTCATGAAGACGACGCCGATGGCAAGTCCCAGAACTGCTCCCGAAACCTTGCGGTTGTACTTATAAATAACGGTTGCCGGAATTACGAACGAGAGCGTTGAAATAACGTTCATAAGCGCTCCGATGATTCCGGTTGTGCCGACGGTTGCCATTTCGATAAGAGAAACGATAACAGAGGTTGCAACGGAATACCACGGTTCCAAGATAAAGCCCTCGAGGGCGATTACGACATCCTTGGCTTCATATTTGAGGAAACTTACGGACGGGACAAAGGGTATTCTCAATACCAGAGTTACTATATATGCGAGTGCGGAAAAAAGCGCCGCCAGAACGAGCTTTTTAGTGTCGAATTTCTTGCCGGATGTTGACGATGTTGACATATGCCACCTATATTCTTTCCATAATCAAAATACTGTAATGTCCCAATGTAGCAAACTGTGCTCTCCCGTAAGAACTCATACGGGAGAGCCTGGTTACGTTATTGCCGGGTCTATCGGGAAGGCATTAAACTCTTCCCGGGGTTGAGCTTTTAAGCTCGAGCCTTTAAGCTCGGAGCCTTTAGGCTCTTCCCATGTATTCACCCGTTCTGGTGTCGATTCTGATGGTCTCGCCTTCGTTGATGAAGAGCGGAACCTTGATCTCGGCACCGGTTTCGAGAGTTGCGGGCTTCTGGGCGTTGGTTGCGGTGTTACCAGCAAAGCCGGGGTCGGTCTGGATTACTACGAGGTCTACGAAGAACGGAGGCTCTACGCCGAATACCTTACCCTTGTAGGAAAGGATTGTGCAAACCATGTTCTCCTTGACAAACTTGAAGTTGTCGCCAAAATCGTTGGGGCTTACGGGAATCTGCTCGTAGGTCTCAGCGTCCATGAAATAGTAGAGCTCACCATCGGAGTATGAATACTCCATGTCTCTTCTCTCGATATACGCTGTCGGGAACTTTGCAGTGGGGTTATAGGACTTCTCAACAACTGCGCCCGTAAGAACATTCTTTGTCTTTGTTCTGACGAACGCCGCACCCTTGCCGGGCTTGACGTGCTGGAACTCTATAACCTGCATGACGTTGCCGTCCTCTTCGAAAGTTACACCGTTTCTGAAATCACCTGCTGAAATCATATATTGTCCTCCATTTTCTTTCGGCATACAATAAGCATCCGAAGAATGTCTTTTAGTATTCCTATTTTAACCGATAATCGTGAATAATGCAAGGGGTAATTCGAAATATTAGCTATTTCCAAGCGAAATATGTGCAATTTGCACCGAATTTTTCACTCTCAGAGCACTATAAGCGACTTTTCTGCCTCGGTCATGTCTATGCAACCGTCATTCTTGACGATAACAAAGTCTTCGATTCTGACTCCGAACTCACCGGGAAGGTAAATTCCGGGCTCGTCGGTGACAATCATATTCTCCTTGAGCACAGTTTTACTTGAGGGTGCTGCTGCCGGAGCCTCGTGAATTTCGAGTCCCACGCCGTGTCCGAGAGAATGTCCGAATTTATCGCCGTAGTCGGCTTCCGTGATGATGTCACGGGCGACTTTGTCAACGTCGCTTGCGCTTACGCCAGCCTTGATGTGCTTCATAGCTTCGAGCTGAGCCTTGAGAACAACGTTATAGACCTCCGCCATCTTTTCGGTGGGTGTTCCGACGCAGACAGTGCGGGTCATGTCGCTGTGGTAGCCGTCGTATGTAGCGCCGTAGTCCATGAGGACGAAGCTGTGCTCGGTGACCTTGGTGTCTCCGCCGACGCCGTGAGGGCGGGAGGTGTTTGCGCCGGTCAGGGCGATAGTCTCAAACGAGAGGTCCTCGGCACCGTTATTAAGCATGTAATAATCGAGGCAGAGACCGATTTCGCGCTCGGTGACGCCGACCTTGATAAAGTTCAGGACGTTCCCGAAAGCCTTTTCGGCGATTCTCTGAGCCTTTATCATCTTTTCGATTTCGTCCTGAGTCTTGACGATTCGAAGCTCGCCGATTGCCTTACTCAAATCATTGGAAGAAACAACCTCGGCGGCTGTGATTCTCTCCTTGAAAGCGTTGAGCTGGGAAACGGTTACATAGTCGCTCTCGATTGCGACATTCTTCGCGCCGTGCTTCTCTAAAAGCTCGTTAATTTGCTCGAAAAGCTTGCCCTGAAGGATTACCTCGGCATCCTTGACGGTCAAAGAAGCTACCTCAAAATATCTTGAGTCGATGATGAGATAAGCCTTGTCCTTGAAGGCGACAATGGTGCCGGCGGATGACTTCATGCCGGTGAAGTATCTTCTGTTGACGTCCGCCGTGATAAGCGCACAGTCAATGCCTTCGGGCATTACTTCAAACAGTTTTTCAAATTTGCTCATTTGTATTTCCTCCCGATAAATAATTATTATAGACTTGTTTCATGGTGAGCGCATCTATATCCTGAGTTTCCGCGCTTTCGCAGATGAAGGTCGGTGCCAGGTTGTGCTTGGCGATAAGCTCCATAAGTGGCTCGCATTCGGGACCGTAGGTAGTGTCCTCGAATGTTAAGTGCTTCTTCTCGCCGCCCGGGGTGGTGTATTCGATTTTTGAGAAATGGGAATGGAAGACCTTCAGGCGATCGCTTCCGAGCTCGTTTTCTATTTTGTCAAGAATCTCAGCAAATGCTTCGCTTGAATTGACGGCTCCGAAGGTTCTTGCGTTCAGATGTCCGAAATCGACTGTCGGCAGGAAGGTGTCGTCAAGCTTGCAAAGAGTAAGGACTTCTTCAAGAGTTCCGAGCTGATTTACCTTGCCCATAGTTTCGGGGCAGAAGTGAATGTCTTCGAATCCTTCCGAAATCGCCGCTTTCCTTGCCCGGAAAAGAGTCTCGCATGCGAGCTCAAGGGCATATTCTCTTGAGATTTTGGCGCATGAGCCGGAATGGATTACTATTCTGTCCGCTCCGATGAGCTTTGCCGCACGGCAGGACTGCAATATGTAGTCGATGCTTTTGTCGCGCTTTCCGGGCTCGACGCTTGAAAGCGAGATGAAATAAGGCGAATGAAGTGAGAGCCTGATGCCCCACTTCTCGGCTTCGGATCTGAGCGCCAATCCCGTGGCTTCTGTTACTCTGACTCCCTGCCCACACTGGTATTCGAAGGCATCGAGACCCATTTCACTTAAGTACTTCGGCATATCCGAGGATTTCTTGTATATCTTCGAGAACGCTTCGGAGCTTCCGGCGGGTCCGAATTTAGCTGTCATCTAAGTGCCCTCTCTTTCTTTGGCAATAGCGGCTTTTCGAGTGTTCTTTTTACTCTGAACCAAAAGCCGGTTTCGTAGACGATAGGAAACGTGAAAATACAACGGATTCCGTGGAGATTTGAACCGAGGACATCGGTGTAAATCTGATCTCCGACCGTGGCGACCTCTTTCTTCGACAATCCAAGGCGCTCGACAGCCTCACGATAGCCTTTGCCGAGGGGCTTTCCGGCATCACAGACGAAATCGAGTCCCAAGGATTCCGAGAAGGGCTTCACACGCTCATAGTGGTTATTCGACATTATCAGCATCGGCAGACCCTCAGCCTTCATACCCTCGAGCCACTGCCCTATTCGTTCGTTCGGAATCGGGTTGTTGTGAGTTGTCAGGGTATTATCCAGATCCAGAATCAGAGCCTTTATATTTTCCTGCTTCAGAAAGCCGATGTCGATATCGGCGATGGAATTAAAAACGTATTTCGGCTTGAAAAGCATTTTTCCTCCAAAAAAGCAAAGGCGAACAGTCCGACGATATCGCCGTCTGCTCGCCTTTGATTTTAAGTTAATCAGTACTTACGCTTACGAGCAGCTTCCGACTTCTTCTTACGCTTTACAGAAGGCTTTTCGTAGTGTTCTCTTTTGCGTACCTCGGCGATAACACCGTCACGAGCGCAAGATCTCTTAAAGCGCTTAAGGGCGGTATCCAATGATTCGTTTTTGCCGACGTGTATTTCTGCCATTTGTTGTTCCCTCCCTTTGTCACTGGGACAGAGGATTTATGCGGTCATAGCTGATACAGTTATACCACTTTCGCACAATGCGACTAGATACATTATAGAACAAACGAGAATAGAAGTCAAGAGAAATTTGCAACTTTCAAAAATTATTTTGCTACGATGTTGACGAGTTTACCCTTGACGTAGATTTCCTTGACGATTGTCTTGCCTGTCAGCTCCGATGCTATCTTGTCCATACTCTTTACTTGAGTGAGAACTTCATCGGAAGTAGCTTCTGTCTGAACCATAGCTTTATCCTTGATCTTACCGTTAATCTGAACGGCAATCTTGACTTCCGAATCCTTGCAGAGCGCTTCGTCATAGGTGCACCACTTGGCATCATGGATATAGCCGCCGAAGTTGCAATTCTCATACATCTCTTCGGTGATATGAGGAGCGAAGGGATAGAGCATGATGAGGAAATCTCTCAGTTCGGCACGATTGATGGAGCCTGCCGCCGCAAAGTCGTTAAGTATTGTCATCATAGCGGCGATTGCGGTATTATACTTCATCGTGTCGATATCGGATGAAACCTTCTTGATGAGCTTGTGCATCTTCGAAGTGAATTCGGGACGATAGCTGTCGCCGTCAATCAAAGTGTCCTGAAGAGCCCAGACTCTTTCGAGGAATTTCTTGCAGCCACGGACGCTCGACTCGCTCCAAGGAGCCGCCTTTTCATAGTCGCCCATGAAGAGGGTGTAAACTCTTAAGACATCTGCGCCGTACTCGTTAATTACGTCGAGTGGGTCGACAACGTTGCCTTTGGATTTACTCATCTTCTCGCCGTCGAGTCCCAAAACCAAGCCCTGAGCTGTACGCTTGATATAGGGCTCCGAAGTGTTTACGGCTCCGATGTCATAGAGGAACTTGTGCCAGAATCTTGAATAAATCAGGTGACGGGTGACGTGCTCCATGCCGCCGTTATACCAATCTACTGGCATCCAGTAGTCGAGTGCTTTCTTCGAAGCAAGTGCCTCGTTGTTATGCGGGTCGCAATAGCGGAGATAGTACCACGACGAGCCTGCCCACTGAGGCATGGTGTCTGTTTCTCTCTTGGCGGGACGTCCGCACTTCGGGCAGGTGCAATTTACGAAGCTGTCAATCTTGGCAAGCGGGCTTTCGCCGTCCGAGCCGGGAACAAAGTTCTCAACTTTCGGAAGCTTAAGAGGAAGCTCTTCGTAAGGAACGGCAACCATTCCGCAGTGTTCGCAATAAACTATCGGGATGGGCTCGCCCCAGTAACGCTGACGGTTGAACGCCCAGTCCTTCATCTTGTACTGAACGCCCTTCTCGCCAACGCCCTTCTGTTCGAGGACTTCTATCATCTTTTCGATGGAATCCTTCTTGTTTGTGAGACCGTTGAGCTCGCCCGAGTTGACCATCTCTCCGTCGCCGGTGTAGGCTTCCTTTGAGATGTCTCCGCCCTTGATGACTTCGATTATGTCGATGCCGAACTTCTTGGCAAACTCATAGTCTCTCTGGTCATGTGCGGGAACCGCCATGATTGCGCCGGTGCCGTAGCCCATCATTACATAATCGGATATGTAGACGGGGATTTCGGTGCCGTTGACGGGATTGATTGCGCTTATGCCCTCAAGCTTGACGCCGGTCTTGTCCTTGACGAGCTGAGTTCTTTCAAACTCGGTCTTCTTGGCGCACTCGTCACGATACGCCTTGACAGCATCGAAGTTAGTAATCTTATCACTGTACTGGTCGATAATCAGGTGCTCGGGTGCCATTACCATGAAGGTAACGCCATAGAGGGTGTCGGGTCTGGTAGTGTAGATTCTGAGCTTTTCGGGAATACCCTTGAGCTCGAAGTTGACGAATGCGCCGGTGGACTTACCAATCCAGTTCTGCTGTTGGAGCTTGATGTTCGGGAGATAATCCACTTCCTCAAGTCCTTCGAGGAGCTTGTCGCAATAGTCAGTAATTCTTAAGTACCAGACATCCTTCGGCTTCTGGATAACGTCGCTGTGGCAGACGTCGCACTTGCCGCCCTGTGAGTCCTCGTTCGAGAGAACAACCTTACAGCTCGGGCAATAGTTGACAAGGGTCTTGTCTCTGAAAGCAAGACCGTTCTCGAACATCTTTAAGAATATCCACTGCGTCCACTTGTAGTAGTCCTCGTCGGTGGTGTCGACGGTACGGGACCAGTCGAACGAGAAGCCGACCTTCTTTAGCTGTTCGGAGAAGTGGTGAATATTCTGGTCAGTGGAGATTCTCGGATGGACGCCGGTTTTGATGGCGTAGTTCTCAGCCGGAAGTCCGAAGGCGTCGAAGCCTATCGGGAAGAGGACATTATAGCCCTCGAGTCTCTTCTTGCGGCAGACAACCTCAAGACCCGAAAAAGCCTTGACATGTCCGACGTGAAGTCCTGCTCCCGAAGGATAAGGGAACTCGACGAGGGCATAAAACTTCTTCTTCGAATGGTCTATCTTAGCATCGAAGGTGTGGTTTTCTTCCCAATAATCCTGCCATTTTTTCTCGACAGCCGCGAAATCATATTTCATGTGTATCAGTCCTTATAATTTACTTGGGTGACCCTTTTGTTAATCTACTGCGCTATATTTTAGCACAGCATTCCCGATATGTCAATAACTTCGCCGTCGCTCCAGAGCTTTTCGAGCGAATATTGCGCACGGGTATCTTTACAGAAGACATGCACGATGATGTCACCGAAGTCCATTGCTATCCAGCTTGCGCCGTCGACGCCCTCGATGTGGTCGGGCTTGACTCCGAGCTCGCCAAGCTTGAATTCCGTCTCGTCGGCAAGAGCCTTGGTGTGGGTCGTCGAAGTGCCGCCGGCGATAACGAAGTAGTCCGCTATTATCGTCAGGTCGGTTATCTTGATTACCCGGATGTCCTCGGCTTTCTTTGAATCGAGTGCTTTTACGATTGCCATGATTTTTTCTTGTTCTGTCATTTCTGGCTCCTTTACTTTGAATTTTCTGTTGTTATCAAATTGATATTAATGTTCTTTGTACTTGTCTCGTTCAGGAGATTTATAAGCTCTATAATCTCGCTGACGGTCATGTCGGTTTCGACGTGGTTTACCAGCAAATCTATTGTGAGGCTTACCCACTCGACCGCACCTTTTTCCTTCAAAGTCGAGATAAACGAGACGAGAAGTTGGTGATAGGCATCAATTCTGTCCGCATCTCTGTCGGTATATGAGTCGCTGTCCGAAAGGATAATTTTTGCGACGCTCCCCATCACGGTTCTTTCGCCTTTACTGATTATATTTTCGCCGATTTTCAGCTCTTTGTCAAGAGTCAGTTTCACTCCGCCGAGAAGATTTACCGAATCTGCGACGGTTTCCGTGCTCACAGACATACTGCCGTCAATGTGCAAATTCAGCGCCATCGAGACTATTTCCGTATAAACCTCGGTTTCGTATGCTTCCGCAAGTGTCCCCTCAAAGCCTCCGCAGGATACGAGGGTATCAGGCGGGATATCTGAGATATCAAGAGTATGCTTGTCCTCATCAAAAGTGAAAATATGGATACGACACAGCTCTTCCCCATCGGTTACCGACAGAAGAATATTACGTTTTGTGGTGGCGGGCTCATAGGAGTAGCCCTGAAGCTCATAGCTTGGGCTTTCCGGCGTCACGGCTCTTAAGGCAGAAAGCTTTCTGGCATATGCCGCAGTGCCGCTTAAGACCATATAGGTCGCCGCCGCTGTTATGATGCAGGCAATCGCCATCATCAGAGGGAGCTTGTCCCCACGTCGGAAACGAAGCCTCGGGCGTTCTTCTCTTTCGAATTTAGAAAGTATTTTCTTCAATCGCTCTTTCATAGCTTATCTCAAAAGGGCGTTGAATCCTTTGGTTCCTACTTTTTCGTCTCGCCTTGAAGGCTCTGCTTATAGAGGGTGTATTCGTTGTAGGCGTCAAGTGTAAGGGTCGGGATGGTGCGGGTTTTCGAGATGGAATCCTCAATCGAGAACTTCATCGCTTCGTATAGCCCCAAATCCAAATCCTTATGGGTAACATCACGGTAGTACTCGACATCCTGATAATGGCGCTCCTTCGAGATTAAATCCGCCATGTAGATAATCTTCTCAAGAAGATTCATGCCGCCTTTGGCAACTGTGTGGTAACGTACCGCCGAGAGAATGTCTGGGTCGGTGATTCCGAAATGCTCTTTTAAGAAAACCGAACCGGCGATACCGTGATATGTTTTTGGGGCGTGAAGCTCAACTTCTGTAACGTTGAGAGGACACCTGAGAACGAGTTCGTACTGTTCCTCTATCGGGATTTCCTTGCAGATGTCGTGGACAAGTCCCGCAAAATAGGCTTTCTCGCGGTCGCAGTCGTTGAGGACTGCAAGCTTCAGTGCCTCGTCGGCGACGTTAAGCGAGTGATTGAACCGCTTTTCGGAAAGAATCCCTTCAAGATATTCCCTGTAGCTATTATACTTCGTTTTGTCAAAATTATAAAGCCCATTTTCCAGAATATAGTGCTCAACAGATTCGGGAATCCGTCCGAAAGAGGTGTTATACGCTATCAGGTCGGCACGAATTTCGGTTGACGACGCCTCGACGGCTTCGCAATCTATGAGATTACATCTGCCGCCACAAGTGCGAATCTCTTCAGCTTTAGCTTCGGACTGCTTTCTGTCACTTTCCGAACGGCAGACACAGACGAGAGTGCAAAGCTCCATGATTCTATCCGGCTTGACCCATGTCAGGAAAGTATTAAGCATGTCGCTTCCCATGACGAAGTAGAGCTCGTCATCAGGATAGATACTGTGAAGATGCTCCATCGTGTTGACGGTGTAGCTCTTGCCCTCGGATTTAATCTCGAAGTCGCTGACTTCGACACTTGGATATTGCGAAGCTACAAGCCGGCACATTTCGAGCCTTGCCTCGTCAGATGCCAGGTCCTTCACCGCCTTGTGTGGCGGGATATGGGTCGGCATCAGGATAAGCTTGTCCGGATTCAGTTCCTTCAGGACGTTATCTATTACGTTCAGGTGTCCGTTATGAATGGGGTTGAAGGTGCCCCCGAATATCGCTATTTTCATCATTTGAAATCAATAACCGGCTTCTTCGGGTTTCTGCGGTACAAAACCGCCTTTGAGCCGATGGTAATTACCACTTCGGAATCGGTCTTGTCGGCGAGCTCCTCTGCCGCTTCTCTTGCGGTATAAAGCGAATTCTCAAGGCACTTGATTTTGATTATCTCGTGAGCGGTAAGGTAGTCGTCGATTGACTTGACCTGTGCCTCGCTGATTCCGCCTTTTCCTATCTGGAACGACGGCTCGATATTTGCGGCGTAGGCTTTCAAATAGCTTCTCTGTTTTGAATTGAGCTTTGAAGCTCTCTTCGGCTTCTGATTGTCTTTCAGGTAAGCCTCAAGCTTGCGAAGAGCATTGCCACGGTGACTGACGCTGTTCTTTTCTTCGTCGGTATACTGAGCGAGTGAACGGTCGCCGACCATGAAAAGCGGGTCGTAGCCGAAACCGTTCGAACCTATCATTTCATAGCCGATTTTGCCCTCGATTTTGCCGTCGAACTGGTGCTTTGCGCCGTTTTCGTCGAAGTAGGTTATGACGCAGACAAACCGGGCGGTTCTGTCATCGTCGGGAACGCCTTCCATATTCTTAAGAAGCAAATTACATCTGTCGACGTCGTCGAGACCTTCGCCGCCGTATCTGGCGGAATAGATTCCCGGCTCGCCGTTAAGAGCGTCAACTGCGATTCCCGAATCATCGGCGATTACGGGCATGTGGGTCAAATCATATACGGCTCTTGCTTTGAGTTCGGAGTTCTCGGCAAAAGTTGTGTCGGTTTCCTCGACTTCGAGCCTTACTCCGGCTTCTGACTGAGATATAACCGTAATTCCGTAGGGTGTCAGAATTTCTTTGACCTCGCGGAGCTTTTCCGGGTTATTTGAAGCAAGTATCATCTTCATTGCGAGTCCCCTCCCTCATCGAACAGCGCATCTACGAAGTCCTTGGCGACGAACGGCTGGATGTCGTCAATCTTCTCGCCGACGGTTACTATCTTTACGGGCACCTTGAGCTCGTTTACTATCGGGATGACGATTCCGCCCTTGGCGGTGCTGTCAAGCTTGGTTAAGATTATTCCCGTGATATCGGCGGCTTCGTTAAATTCCCGAGCCTGATTTACGGCGTTCTGACCGGTGGTGGCGTCAAGAGCGATTAACACCTCGAGAGCGCAGTCCTCCGCCTTGGAATGGACAATTCTCGAAATCTTTGAGAGCTCCGCCATGAGGTTTTTCTTGGTCTGAAGTCTTCCTGCGGTGTCGACTATTACAACGTCGACGTTACGAGCTTTCGCGGCATCCATAGCGTCGAAGACCACAGCCGCAGGGTCGCTTCCCTCGGCGTGCTTGATTATGTCAACACCGGCACGGTCGCACCAAACCTGTAGCTGGTCGACCGCCGCGGCTCGGAAGGTGTCAGCCGCCGCAACGAGAACCTTCTTGCCCTCGTTCTTTAACTGATAGGAAAGCTTGCCGATGGTAGTTGTCTTTCCGGCTCCGTTTACGCCGATTACGAGGATTACGGACGGCTTTGTCGAAAGATTGAGCGGCACGTCTTCGCCGAGCATTTCGGTGATGATGTCCTTCAAAGCCTGCCTTGCCTCCATCGGGTCTTTGATTTTATTCTCTTTTACTCTTTCTCTGAGCGAATCAACGATTTCTTCGGAGGTCTTGCCTCCTAAATCGGACAGGATTAAGAGCTCTTCGAGCTCATCATAGAAGTCGTCATCGAGGTTTCCCCTTCTGAACAGACTGTTTATCCCGCTCATGAGACCGTTTTTGGTCTTTGAAAGTCCTGCTTTCAGCTTATCAAAAAAGCCCATATAATTCTCCTTTGTTATTAGTTAATCTCGTCGTCGCTGAAGGAGACATCGTGAACGTCCATCTTGAGGAGCTTCGATACGCCCTTTTCCTGCATGGTGACGCCATAGAGGACATCCGCCTCTTCCATCGTGCCGCGACGGTGAGTGATAAGTATAAACTGGGTTGTGTCGGTGAAGTGCCGTAGGTATTGCGCATACTTCGTTACGTTGACGTCGTCGAGTGCCGCTTCTATCTCATCGAGGATGCAAAAGGGCGAAGGACGGAGCATGAGTATTGCGAAGTAGATGGCTATCGCGACGAAAGCCTGCTCGCCACCGGAAAGAAGTGAAAGATTCTTGATTACCTTTCCGGGAGGTGCGACGTTTATCTCAATTCCCGATTCGAGAACGTTGTCGGGGTCTGTGAGAATCAGCTCTCCCCTGCCGCCGCCGAATAGCTCTGAGAAGGTCAGTTTGAAATTTTCGTTAATCTTCTCGAAGCTTTCCGAGAACATCCTCTTCATATTCACGGTGAGGTCGTCGATGAGAGCTTCGAGCTCGGATTTCGATTTCGTGACGTCCTCGAGTTGCTTCGACAAGAACTCATATCTCTCGGAGACTTCCTTATATTCGTCAACCGCGTCGGTATTGACCGAGCCGAGAGACCGGATTTTGTTTCTGATTTCGGTCAGATGCTTGTTGGCTTCGGCGACGTCCTCGAGCTTTTCAGCCTGAGATGCCGCTTCTTCGGCAGTCATTGAGTAGGACTCCCAGAGGCTTCCGATGATGTCGGAGCTGTCACGGCGGATGGTTTCGAGTCTTTCCGAAAGCCTCGAAATTTCGCTCATGACGGATTCTTTCAGACCCGAGGTTTCTTTGGACTTAGCCCTTGCTAAGTTCTCCTGACGCTCGTATTCAAGTGAGCCGTCGGTTTCCTGACGGATTCTCTCGGAATATCTTTCGGCTGTGATTTTCGATTCCTTGGCTTCGCGCTGACGCTCGGCGATATTCTCGTTTTCCTGAGCTATCTGGCGCTCAAGCTCGGCTTTTCTGTCGAGGTATTCCGTAGCCGACGCATGCGAGCTTTCGATGCCGGTCTTGAGCTGTTCTATAAACTGGTTCGCCGCTTCGATGTCTTTGGCAAGCTCCGCGGAACGAAGACGCTTCTGGGAAATCTCGTTTGAAATCTCCTCACGACGGTTCTTAAGGGAGGCACTCTCCTCGCCGGCTGTGCTGATTTTGCCCTCGATTACCGAGATTTCGGCTTCAAGCTCGGCAAGCTTAATCTCCGATGAAGTCTTGGTTTCCTCGGAGGTTGCAATTTTGTTTTGATTCCAGAGAACCGATTTCTCGATGTCCGAGACACGATCCTTGAGCTGTTCCGATGACAGCCTCAGTCTTTCCGCTTCGGTCTCAAATCTCAGCTTGTCTGACTCCATCGAGGAGATGGTGTCCTTCTCGCCTTCAACATCAAAGCCTAACTTTTCGGCTTCAGCGTTGGCGGCTTGTAGCCTTTCCCTTAGTCTTGACAGGTCGGATTCCAGCTTGTCAAGCTGTGCCCCTATCTTTGCGATTTCGTTCTTTCTTGAGAGGACGCCCGAATTCTTCGATGAGCTTCCTCCGGTGAAGGAGCCGCCAGAATTGATGACCTGACCGTCAAGGGTGACTATCTTGAAGCAATATCCGTGCTTCTTTGCGATATTTGCGGCAAGGTCGATATTTTCGGCGACTGCGGTTCTGCCGAGAAGGGATTTTATGATGCCGGAATATTCCTCGTCACAGTCAAGTAGCTCATAAGCCATCGCGACGAAGCCCTCTTCCGTGTCGAGACCACGTTCATTGAGGACGTTGCCCTTGACCGAAGTAATCGGCAGGAAAGTTGCTCTGCCGCCGTTGGTTTCTTTCAAGTAGCGGATGCAAGCCTTTGCCGACTCTTCATTTGAGACGACGACGTTCTGCATGGCACCGCCGAGGGCAGTCTCGATTGCAAGGCTGTATTTTGGGTCTGCCGAAACAAGCTGGGAGACGGTTCCCCGGACGCCCTGAAGTCTTCCCGACTTGCCTGCTTTTACGACGCTCTTGACGCTTCCGGCGAAGCCCTCCATGCTGTTCTCGAGATCTATGAGCATCTGACGGCGGGATTCAAGCGAGCGCTTATTGAGTTCAGCGTCGTTAAATTCCTGCGACAGCTTCTTTTGCTGTTCGGTTTTCTTCTGATAGAGCATGTTGAAGCCGGAAAGGCGGTTCTGGTGCTCGGAAATCTGCTTGAGTACGTCTGATACGCCGTCGAGTGCCGACTGCTCATCGCTTTCGGTCTTGGTTATCTGGAGCTTGAGGGTATCAATCTGTGCCGACGCGTCCTTAAGTTCGTTTTCGGCGTCGCTCTTGTCCCGAAGAGCATTGGCGATTGCGAACTTGAGCTCTGAGCGCTCGACATATGCTCGGTTGAGCGATTCTCGGGAGGTGTTCAGGTCGCTTTCATGCTCGTTCTCCTCGACATTCAAGCCGGTGAGCTCACGTTCAAGCGCCGCAACCTCTTCATTAAGTGACTTCAAATCAGCCTTGATTCGCTCAGAGTCGGAAAGGCGTTGGGAAATGCTCTTCTCGACCTCTTTTTCGGCGTCGAGGAGCTCCTGACGCTTTTTCTCGGCTTTCACAATCTCGCTCTCGTAGTGCATGATGTTGTTCTTATACACGGCGATATCCGAAGCGGCTTCGGAGCTCTTCTCGGTGAGTTCGGCGATTTTAGCCCTGTATTCCTCCGCCGCGGCGGCTGACTGTCTGCGCTTTGCGGCGAGCTCTTCTATCTCGGCTTCACACCGGGAGATTTCGTTCGTAAGATGCTCATATTCGCCCTGAGACGAAAGAAGAAGGTTTCCGGTATCGGTTTCACTTGCCTTGAGTTCTTCAAGCTTGTTTGTCCAGACGGAGATTTCGAGGTGCTTTCTCTCGTCGGCTAATTTGAGATACTTTTTCGCTTTTTCGGACTGGATTCGAAGGGGCTCCACTCTGCCCTCTAATTCCGAAAGTATGTCTTTTAATCTTAGGATATTTTCTTCCGCCGAAGCAAGTCTGCGCTCCGACTCGGCTTTTTTGTAGCGGAACTTCGAGATCCCGGCGGCTTCATCGAAAATCTCTCTGCGGTCGCCCGACTTCGAGCTTATGATGTCGGCAACCTTGCCCTGACCGATTATCGAGTAGCCGTCACGACCGAGACCCGTGTCCATGAAGAGCTCGAGGACATCCTTTAGACGTACCTGAGCGCCATTTAGCATGTACTCGCTCTCGCCGCTTCTCCAAAGCCTACGCATGACGCTGACTTCATCGGAATCTATTTCGAGGGTGCGGTCTTCGTTTGATATATTAAGTGTAACGGACGCAAAGCTCATGGGACTGCGCTTTTCGGTTCCTCCGAAAATTACGTCCTCCATTTTTCCACCACGAAGAGTCTTGGAGGACTGCTCCCCCAAAACCCATCTGACTGCGTCGCCTATATTGCTTTTTCCGCTTCCGTTGGGACCTACAACGGCTGTCAGACCCTTTCCGAATTCAAGCTTGACCTTGTCGGGAAAGGATTTGAAGCCGTGAAGCTCAATAGATTTCAAATACACGCTTTTATCATTCCTTAATGAGAATATTTTCCGTCTGGGACGGCTTCGGTTTTATCGTGACCTCTATCCCCTTCGAACGAAAATATTCGATATTGCTTTTCTTGTGACCGAGTGCTTTCGACAGATAGTCGGGGCGAACGGTGAAGGTATAGGACACACCGCCATTCATAAGCTTCTCCATCGTGTTTCTTGCCCGAACGCCTTCGCAAAGCTCTCTGAACGCCGGATGATAGATTCCTCCGAGCATGGAGCTTTCGACATCGGTTGACGAATGGAGTCCAAGCTTTATGACAGTTATATTTCTTTGCTCAAACAAATCCAAAAGCTTCGCCGAGAGCTCGACGGCTTCGGATAATTCATATGTCCTGTATTTGCCCTCTGTGTATAGCTCGCCGAGCTTTGTGTCCTTCAGCACTACGGTCGGGTAGATTCTGACCTCCGAAGGCTCCAAATCAGCGATTCTCAAGGCGGTTTCATAGTCTTTTTCAACAGTTGAGCCGTAGAGACCGAGCATCATTTGCAGTTCCAGAGTGAAACCGTGCTGTTTTATCAAGTGCGAAGCATTCTCTACGTCTTTTGCCGTGTGTCCACGCTCGTTGAGCTCAAGGACATCGTCAAACATAGACTGGGCACCGAGCTCGATTGTGGTGACACCGTAGCTCCCGAGTATCGGCAGAATTTCTTCGTCGATGGCGTCGGGGCGGGTTGAGAGGCGGATGCCCCTAAATCCCATATCGACATACCTCTTCGCCGGCTCAAGGAGCTCGAGCATGTAGCTTCGGGGGATGGCGGTGAAGCTACCGCCGAAAAAGGCGATTTCGGTGTTCGAGATGTCAACGCCGTCGGAAAGAGCCTTCTCGCAGGTCTCCACGACGTCTTTTGCATGAGGGATAAATGTCTGCCCGGTGATGGTGTTCTGATTGCAGAACGTGCACTTGTGCGGACAGCCGATATGCGGGACGAAGATGGAGAGGTTTGCATGCTTATTTGGCATCAGGCAACGCTCCCATAAGCTTGAGGGCTTCCTTTGCGGCGAGCTGTTCGGCACGCTTTTTGGAGCTTGCCGTGCCGGTGCCGATGACGTTTGAGTTGAGCATAACGTCGACTGTGAACGAGCGTCTGTGAGCGGGTCCCGACTCGGAGACGAGCTCGTATTCGACCGATTCCTCGGGGTTCTTCTGGATTATCTCCTGCAGGACGGTCTTGTAGTCGTCGTATTCCTTTGCGGCGGCTTCCTCAACGTTCTCGGGGACGAACCGGAGGACATATTTCTTTGCCGCTTCGAATCCGCCGTCGAGGTATACAGCGGCGATTACAGCCTCGAAAGCGTCCGAGATTATCGACGGACGGTTTTTGCCGCCGTTCGAAAGCTCGCCCTTACCGAGGTAGATGTATTCCTTCAAGTCTATCTGCTCGGCGAACTTGGCGAGGGATTTCTCGCAGACGAGAGTCGCACGGGTCTTGCTCAGCTCACCCTCGGGGTAATCCTGACATTCTTCAAACAGATACTCAGAGACAACTATCGACAGGACCGAATCCCCTAAAAATTCGAGACGTTCGTTGGAATTTCTCGTGTGATGACAGTCGGCATGAAGCCGACCCGATTCGTTTGCATAGGACGAGTGAGTCAAAGCCTCGATAAGCAGGTCTTTGTCTTTGAAGGTATAGCCTAATTTTTGCTCAAATTTTTCTAATTTCGTAAGTTCCATTACTTCTCCTCTGTCTCTTTTTGCTTCATCTCTTCAAGAGCTGTGGCTATTTCTTCGGTAACGTTGTTCTCGATATAGAGCTTTGCCTGACGGATGGCGTTATAGAAGGCTTTTGCGTTCGATGAACCGTGAGCCTTGATTACAGGCTTTGCGGCACCCAGAAGAGGTGCACCGCCGTATTCCGAATAATCAAGCTTCTTTCTCATCGCATTAATTCTCTTGAGCACGAACAGCCCGGCGATTTTTCCGGTTACTCCGCTGAATACATCCTTCACATATGCCGAGATGAGCTTGCCCATGCCTTCGTAGGTTTTAAGTACAAGGTTTCCGGAAAATCCGTCGGTTACGGCGACATCTGCGCCGCCCAATGGAATCTCGCGGGCTTCTATGTTTCCAATAAAGTTGACAGGAGCGTTGCCGAGTTGCTTATATGTCTCGACCTCCTGGTCTCTTCCCTTGGTCGGCTCGGCACCGATGTTTATGAGTGCTGTTCTCGGGTTTTCGACACCTTGGAGCTTGTTCATATAGGCGGAGCCCATTATCGCGAACTGGACGAGCATGTCTGGGCGACATTCGGAATTGGCGCCGATGTCAAGAACCATGCAGGGTGCCGCAGTCGTCGGGAGAACCATGCCGATGGCGCAACGCTTGATGCCCTTCATGCGCTTGACTATGAAGGTGGCACCGACTGTCAGAGCTCCCGTTGAACCGGCGGAAACGAAGGCGTCTCCCTCGCCGTCATGGAGCATCTTAAGCCCGACCGCCATCGAGCTTTCGGAGTATTCCTTAAGAATCTTTGTAGGCTCGGTTTCGACCGCCATAACCAGAGGGGCGTGGTGAATGGCGACATTCGAAATATCGAGCTCGTTTTCCTTGGCGCAAGCTTTTATCTTCTCTTCGTCGCCGACAAGGGTTATGTCGACGTCCAATCCGTTTACGGCATCGATTGCGCCCTTGATTACTTCGAGCGGAGCGTTGTCACCACCGAAGGCGTCAACTATTACTCGGATTTTATCAGCCATTTTTATGCCTCCTGATTCTCTGACAGTGCCTTCTCGAGAGCGTTCATTGCGCGCTCGGAAAGCATCTGATATTTAAGTTGTTTGTTTTTGATTCTCTTGGGAAGTAAGAGCTCGTCGAGCTCCGGCAGTATTCCCATATTCGCGCCCATCGGCTGGAAGCCGGAGGGCGAGCCAATTTCGACATAGTTCGAAAGCGCGCCTATCATCGTTTCGACGGGAAGAGTTATCTCGGGAAGATTAAGAATCCTTCTTCCGAGGCTCATGGCGGCATAGATTCCGCTTGCCGCCGATTCGGTGTAGCCCTCGACGCCCGTCATCTGACCGGCGAAGTAAATCCTGTCATCCTTCTTCAGGCAGAAGTGGCGATCCAGAAGCATCGGCGAATTCAGGTATGTGTTTCTGTGCATGACGCCATAGCGCATGAATTCGGCATCCTTGAGCCCCGGAATCATCGAGAAGACTCGCTTCTGCTCGCCAAATTTGAAATTTGTCTGGAAGCCGACGAGATTGAACATTGTTCCTTCGACGTTCTCCTTCCGGAGCTGAACCACGGCGTAGGGTCTTCTTCCGGTATTCGGGTCGATTAAACCCACCGGCTTCATGGGTCCGAAGCGCATTGTGTCCTCGCCACGCTTGGCGAGTGCTTCAATCGGCATACAGCCTTCGTAGACTTTATAGTTATCCGAGCCGGACTTCTCAAATTCATGTAACGGTGCGGTTTCGGCGTGGATGAGCTCGTTATAGAAGGCGAGATATTCGTCCTTGTTCATGGGGCAGTTGAGATAGTCCGCTTCGCCCTTGTCGTATCTCGAAGCCTCGAAAACTCTTGACATGTCGAGGCTGTCACGGGTCACTATCGGGGCGGCGGCGTCGTGGAAATAGAGATAATCCTCACCGATGAGGGACTTTATGCTTTCGGAGAGTGCATCGCTCGTGAGCGGTCCCGTGGCGATTATAACATATCCGTCGGGGATTTCGGTTATCTCTTCGGAAATAAATTCTATATTCGGGTGACCGAGAATCTTCTCGGTGACCTTGTCGGAGAAGTCCTGTCTCGAGACCGCCAGAGCTCCTCCCGCCGGAACCCGGGTTTCGTCAGCCACGGGCATCGTGACCGAGCCGAGACGGCGCATTTCGAGTTTCAAAAGTCCCGCCGCTGAATCCGGTTTTTCTGCTTTCAGGGAATTTGAGCAGACGAGCTCGCAGAGCCCGTTATATTTGTGGGCGGGGGTGAATTTATTCGGCTTCATATCGTAAAGCCGGACATGAATCCCCATATTTCCGAGGCACCATGCCGCTTCACAGCCGGCAAGACCGGCGCCTATTACACTGACGATATTATTCACCGCTCAAATCCTTTTCGTAGTCGCAATTTCTTTGATGACAGAGGAGTTTGCCCGTTTTTGCTCCGCCCTTCTGGAAGAGGGTCGAGCCGCACTTGGGGCAGACCTCGTTTGTCGGGGTATCCCATGTCATAAATTCGCACTTCGGGTTATCCTCACAGCCGAAATACTTCTTGCCCTTCTGGGTCTTCTTCTGCAAAATCTTTTTGCCGCAATAGGGGCACTTGCCGGGAGCCTCTATGACAATGGTCTTGGTGTTTTTGCACTCTGGGAAGCCGGAGCATGCAAGGAACTTTCCGTATTTGCCGATTTTTATTACCATTGGCTTGCCGCAAAGCTCGCAAATCCGGTCGGTCGGTTCGTCGGGGACCTTGACGCGCTTGCCGTCGAGGTCGGTTTCAGCCTGCTTGAGCGATTTATCGAAGCCCTCGTAAAACTCTCCGAGCGTTTCCCGCCAGTCGGCCTTGCCGAGCTCGATATCGTCAAGATTCGATTCCATCTGAGCCGTGAACTGGACGTCGACGATGTCCTCGAAGTGATCCTTCATCAGCTCTGTTGTGACCTCGCCCAATGCCGTCGGCTTGAGCTGTTTGCCCTCACGCTCGACATAGGAACGCTGAAGGATGGTTGTTATGGTAGTCGCATATGTTGACGGACGGGCTATGCCGTACTCCTTGAACGCTTTGATGAGTGTCGCTTCGGTGTATCTTGCCGGAGGCTGTGTGAAGTGCTGGATTCCGTCTACGGACCTGACCTTCAGAACGTCGCCTTTTGCAAGAATAGGTATATTCTCCGAGTCGTCGTCCTTAGATTCCTCGTACAGAACGGTGAAGCCGTCGAACTTGACTGCAAAGCCGGAAGCCTTGAAGGTGCAACCGTTCACTTCTGTGGTGACGCTCTGGGTGTCCATCAGGCAGTCCGCCATCTGGCTCGCCAAGAACCTTGACCAGATTAGCTTATAGAGCTTGTATTGGTCGTTCGTGAGATTCGGCTTCGCCTTTTCGGGGGTGAGCTCAATCATTGTGGGTCTGATTGCTTCGTGGGCGTCTTGAACATTGTTGCCGCCGGATTTATAGTTGCGGGGCTTTTCGGGAAGGTACTGAATGCCGAAATTGTCGGTGATGAACTGTGCGGCGGAAGCCTTAGCCTCGTCGGAAATTCGAAGTGAATCGGTACGCATATAGGTAATCAAGCCCACTGCTCCCAAGCCTTCTATCTCGACGCCCTCATAGAGCTCCTGAGCGATATTCATAGTTCTTCTTGAGTTGAAGTTATAGCGCTGAGCGGTATCCTGCAAGAGCGATGCCGTCGAGAACGGAGCTGTGGGAGCCTTTGAGCGTGTGCCTTTCCTCAGGGCGGTCACTACGAAATCTCCGCCATCAATTTTTTCTAGTACTGCATCGGTTTCCTCTTTGGTTTTGAGCTCCGTCTTTTTGCCGTCGACGGCTGTGAGACGGGCTGTAAAAGCCTTGCGGGAGGACTTGCCAAGGAGCTTTGCCTCGATAGACCAGTACTCCTCGGGGACGAATTTTTTGATTTCCTCCTCGCGATCGACAATCATTCTGACGGCAACCGACTGGACACGTCCGGCTGAGAGACCCTTGCGGACCTTTCTCCAAAGGAACGGGGAAAGCTTGTAGCCGACGATTCGGTCAAGGATTCTTCTTGTCTGCTGGGCGTTTACTATGTTCATATCTATACAGCGCGGAGCGGCGATTCCCGCCTCTACGCCGGTTCTTGTTATCTCATTGAATGTTATTCTGTTTTTCTCGTTCGGGTCAAAGCCGAGGATTGTGGCGAGGTGCCACGAGATCGCTTCGCCCTCACGGTCGGGGTCGGTTGCAAAATAGACGTGATCCGCCTTCTTGGCACGCCTTTTGATGTCGTCGATGACCTTCTCCTTGCCTTTGATGTCGACATAGGTGGGCTCGAAGCCGTGCTCTATATCAACGCCAAGCTTAGACTTGGGGAGGTCTCTTACATGACCGACGCATGCAACCACATCGTAGCCGCTCCCCAAGGTTCCCTTGACGGTGTGAATCTTCGAGGGCGACTCTACTATAATTAAATCTGACATTACTTAGTTGCCTTTCTTCTTTCAATCCGGGATATGTTAGACAGTGTAGCGGTTTCCCGAAAGCGAACGGATTATTCCGTCCAATTCGAGCTCCGTTAGAGTCATTTCGAGGTCGACAATTCCGTCGACGTTCTCGGCTATCTCGTCAAACAGCACTATCCCGTTCGAAAGGATATATTCGACTATCCTGCGCCTGCCGTCGGAAAGCCCCGACAGGTCGGGAGCGGGTCTTGGCTCTATTACAGGCTCCGCCGGCTCTTCGTTTCGCGTTGCTTGGTGGGTCTTCTTGCGGGACCGTCTTATGGGCGTCGGTTCCTGATTGCGATTGATGCCGAAAATGCCGCTTTCGCTTCTCTGGGAGAAGACATCCGCACTGTAGTTAAGTCTGTGTGCATAGACGCTGTAGTACTCATTCAGGATATCTCTCGAGTCGAACACGGGGATTGTGCCGTCCCGAAGGAGCGAAACAACGCCCGAGTAGGAATCATCATAAAGGTTATGCGGAGGGACACAGAAAATATCCTTGCCCTGAGAGAGGGCGAATGCGGCTGTGCTTAATGAACCGCTCGATGAGCCTGCCTGCAAAATGAGGGTTCCCAAGCCGATTGCCGAGAGGATTCTGTTTCTCATTCTGAAATTCAAAGCGGTCGAACCGGAGTGCGGAAGATATTCGCTGATGACGGCTCCGTGTGCGGAAACCGCCTTTTTCATGGCGCCCGAGTTCTTCGGATAGTCATAAAGAAGTCCGCAGGGCATGACGGTGTAGACCCTGCCGCCGCCCTTTATTGCGGAAACCAAGGAAACCGAATCGAGCCCCGAAGCGCAACCGCTCGCTATCGTCACTCCGGCGTGTGCGAGCTCGCCGATGAGTTTTGAAGTGATGGCTCTTGAATAGTCGTCGGGGGTTCTTGTTCCGACGGCGGTGATTATGACGCTCTCGTCAATCGAATCAAGCTTACCGAGGGTGAACAATACCGACGGCGGATTATAGATTTCACGGAGTCTGTCGGGAAAATCGGGGTCGTCGTGGGAATAGATATTGATTCTCTGCTTCTCGCATTCCGAGATCAAGTCTTCGACCTTCTCCATGGTTGCGAGCTTAAACGAATTTCTGTCCTGAGGCAGAACATTCCGGAAATCGCCCGAGGAGACATGCTCATAAGCTTCCGCGACGGAATTATAGTGAGACAGAAAGTTTCACTTTCTTGAGTTTGCGGGTCTATAGGCTAAGGTCAGCCAGAGCCAGTATTTCGTCGATTCCGTCATGGTGCATTCCCCTTTTCGGTTATTTTGTCATTTCCCAGAGCGTTATTGCGGCGGCTGTTGCCGCATTCAGGGATTCTATACTGCCGTTCATCCTGATTGTGATGCGCTTGTTGCAAAGAGCTACATCCTCGTCGCTTAGACCGTTACCCTCATTGCCGATTACGATGCATGAGCTACCGCAGAATATGGTCTCACGGATGCTTTCAGCATCCGGGTCGACCACTGCGGCATAGAGAACGACTCCGCAGTCGTGAAGAAGCTGTGCCGCTTCGGGAAAGCTCAGGTCGTCTCTGAACGGAACTCTGAAAATCGAGCCCATTGTCGAACGGATTGTTTTAGGATTATAGACATCACAGCAGTCGCAGAGGAAAACGCCGTCCAAGCCGACGGCATCCGAAACTCTCAGGATGGTTCCCACATTGCCGGGATCCTGAAGTCCGTCAAGAACCGCAAAACGACTTCCTGTTTTTATTTTACCGACTCCGAGATTTTTGTCAAGTACCCCTGCGACAGAAAAGACGCCTTGGGAGTTTTTTGTGTCCTCCATCATTGCGACAAGTTTATCCGAAATCAGATATATTCTTTCTTTTGAGCTTGCTTTCAGAAGTTCTATATCATCGAAATATTTTTCAAGAGCTTCTTCGGTTATGAAGACGCCTTCGAGCGAGACCCCCGACTTTGCGGCGTCAACGGTGAGCCTTGCGCCCTCGAGAACAAACTTCTGCTCCTTGGTACGGTATTTCTTGTTATCACGCAGTTTAATATATTCTTTTATGAGTGGGTTATCCCTGCTTGTTATAAACTTAAATTCCATTTTCGTAAAAATTTTCAGCGTCCGTAATTACTTTGCCTAAATGCAAATATAACCACGCCCGCGTGGAGCGTGGTTACCTTATTTTATTAGTTGAGTGCTGCCTTTGCCTTTTCGGTGATTGCGGTGAAGCCTGCGGGATCGTTGATTGCGATTTCGGAAAGCATCTTTCTGTTGATGGTGATGCCCGCCTTCTTGAGACCATTCATAAGTGTTGAATAGTTCATTCCGTTTGCCTTGGCGGCGGCGGAAATTCTTGCAATCCAAAGCTGTCTGAACTGACGCTTCTTCTGCTTTCTTCCGATATATGCGTAGTTGCCAGACTTCATGACAGCCTGCTTAGCCATCTTGAAGTGAGTACTCTTTGAACCCCAGTAGCCCTTGGCGAGCTTCAAGGTTGCGTTTCTTCTCTTACGAGTCATCATTGTGCCCTTAACACGAGCCATAATTTGTTACCTCCCCTATTATTTGTATGGAATTGTCTTCTTGAGTGCCTCGACGTTTGCGCTTGAAGCGTAAGCCGTGCCTCTGGCGATTCTCTTTGCCTTGCGGTCCTTGGATACGAGACGATGTCTCTTGTTAGCGTGCTGGAACTTGACCTTGCCGGTGCCGGTGAGGCTGAAACGCTTCTTGGTGCCGGAATGGGTCTTGATCTTATTCTTTGCCATTTGGATATCCTCCTTAAATTATATACTTACTTGGATGCCTTCGGGGAAATCATCAGTGTAATGTTTCTCCCCTCGACCTTGCCGGGCTTGTCGAATGTGCCATATTCGGCGACTGCCTCTTTGAATTGATCCAAAAGCTTGTCGCTGAGCTCTGAATGAAGCGGGACTCCCTTGCGGAACTGGAGCCTGATGGAAACTTTGACCTTGTCTCCGCCCTTCAGGAACTTTATCGCCTGATTAACCTTGGTATTGAAATCGCCGTCGTCAATCTTCGAGGTCATTCTGACTTCCTTGATTTCGACGACCTTCTGGTTCTTTCTGGCTTCCTTTTCACGCTTGGACTGCTCGAAGCAGTACTTGCCGTAATCCATGATTTTGCATACCGGCGGATTTGCCGTGGGCGCAATCTTAACAAGATCAAGCTCCTTTTCGGCAGCAATCTTCAATGCTTCCTTCGAGGAGATAATCCCAAGCTGTGTGCCGTCCGAGTCGATGACACGGATTTCCTTGTCACGGATTTCTTCATTGATTTGATGAGCTATGTTGGCTATGGCGCAACACCTCCGAAAAAAATATATTGGTTCAAACCCAACAAAAAAGCGCAAACACACAGTTTACGCTCATAAAATCACTCACGGCATGGCAAATCCAAGCCGAAAATAAACCTTATTGACCTCTTTGCGAAAGCTTGAGGTGAGAACGCAAACGTTGCTACTTTCTTTACGGTTGACATTATATACCGTGAGTGTGGATTTGTCAAGTGGTTTTCAAAAAAATTTTTAAACTGCGATTTCCGAGCCCATGGCGAGCCTGAGAGAATAGATATAGCAGGATTTGACCGGCTTATCCAACAGCACATCGAATGCCGCCTTATAGAGAGACAACTGCATGGAATATCTATCGGCAAGCTCCTCTATCGTCTGCACTTTGTCGGTCTTGTAGTCGACGATGACATAGCCGTCCGGCTCTTCGAAAATGCAGTCGGCGATTCCCTGCATCATGCCGTCGGTGTCACCATAAACAGCTTTTATCTCCTCAGGTTTCTCTATATCGGAGAACTTGACGATAAAGCTTCTTTCACGGCTGACGTTGGGGCTTTCGCTCATACGGCGGTAGATATCGCTGTCGAAAAATGCCGAGAGTGAAGCTGTGTCGAGGGACTTCGCCTCGTGCTCGCTGAAAATCCCCGAATCGGTGAGCCTTTTTACCTCCCCTGCCACATCCTTGGCGGCAAGCGGGTAGTCGGCGCACTGCATGAAGCGGTGCATGAGGGTTCCCTTCTGGGCGGCGGTGAGCTCGGAAACAGTTTCCTTGAGCCTTGGAACCTTCGGGAAGAAGCTGATGGGATCGTCGGCGGCGAGCTCGGAAACGGAGACCTTCGCCTCGGTCGAGGTCAGGACGGGGTCGTTCTTAAATTCAAAGGCATGGAGAAGCCTGGATTTGAGGTTTTCGTCGGGTTGAATCTCGCCTGAAAGCTTTTCGGAAACTTCGAGCTGACTAACTTCCAATGGCATTTCCTCGGAAATATCGGGGGTATTGGCTGTGTCGGCATAGGCGTCGTCGGGCATAGCTTCGCGAAGAAGCTTAAACCTCGGATGCTTGCAGAGAGCCATGGTGAGCCAGTCCTGCATGCACTGAGCTCGGCTTGAGAGCGAAGACGGAATCTTCGAGCCGTCAATCTCATAAGAGAACCAGACCGCCCGCTCAGCGGTTTTCTCGTCGATATCATAGACGATGAAGAGCTGTTCCTTCGCCCGAGTCATGGCGACATAGAGAAGGCGGAGCTCTTCCGAAAGCATTTCGGATAGGTTCTTCGACTCTACATATTCTGAGAATATGGTTTTACGCTTGGTGAGGCTTCCGTAGTCAAGGAAGCTCATGCCGACGCCCGCGTCGGTATTCAGGATAAGTCTGCCGTAGAGGTCTTTTTTATTGAACTTCTTTGATAGACGGCAGATGAAGACAAACGGGTATTCAAGACCCTTTGACTTGTGGATGGTCTTGAAGCTGACGGCGTCCTGTGATTCCGTGACGGTTACTGCTTCGTTGAAGTCGCCGCCGTTCTGGGAGATGTAATCTATGTACCGTAGGAAGCCGTTCAGACCGTCCTTTGAGGACTCCTCATAGCTCTTGGCATATTCGAGCATGAGATAGAGGTTTGCGGTCTTCTTGTCGCCGTCTTCGTATGAAGCGGCAAGGCTGATTAAATCCGTGACGTCGTAAATCTTCTTGAGAAGACGTGTAAGGGTCATGCTCGAGGAATAGAGGCGGAGCTTTTTTATGAGAGCCACTGCCGCTTGGCACTTGTCGCGGAGATTTATGTCGGAGTTGTCCTCCGAGATGTCGAGCATGTTGCGGTAAAGGCGGTGCTTCTTGTTACAGAGTTTGACCCGGGCGAGCTCATCGTCCGTAAATCCCATTATCGGCGAAAGCATGATGCTTGACATCGGGATATCCCGCATCGGGCTTACGGTGATTGAGAGAAGGTTTATGAGCAGCGAGATTTCACGGGAACCGAGGTAACCGGAAACGCTTGTCGAGGCGATTTTCAAGCCCTCGGCTTCGAAGCACTCTACCGCAAGTTCGCCGTCGGGATTATTTCTTGAAAGCACACAGAAGTCGCCCGCACGGCAGGGTCTCTGCACCCCGCCATCGGTGACGATCACGCCGTCGTTAATCATTTTTCTTATACGTCTTGCGATGGCGGTGTATTCGAGCTCTTCCGCTTCAGCGGAGTTTTTGCCCTCGCAGTCGACCTCGATTATCGTACATGGTTCGTCTTCGCCCTGATACTCTGCTCCGCAGACGAGCTCTTCCTCTTTTGTGTACTCAACCTCGCCCAGATCATTCGTCATGAGCGAAGAGAAGATATAGTTCGAGAAATCGAGGACGGCGTTGCGGCTTCGGAAGTTGCGGGAAAGTATTATTTCGCGCACCGGACTGTCGGGGGATTTGCCCTGCAAACGGGTGTTCATGAAAATCATCGGGTTAGCTTGTCGGAAGCGATAAATAGCCTGCTTGACGTCGCCGACGGCAAAGACGTTCGAGCCTATCTCACCGAGATTGTCGGTATCGGAAATAGCCTTGAATATAACCTCCTGCAGGTTGTTGACATCCTGAAACTCGTCGATGAGAATCAATGCGTATCTGCCGCTGTTTCGAATCTCTTCCGACAGTTTGGTTCTGTGAATTCTCCCGTCAGAATCACATTCTGCGAGTAATCTGACCGTGATAAGCTCGGTGTCGGCGAAGTCGACTGCGTTTTTCTCGACCTTCATGCGCATAACCTCGTCCCAGAGCTCGTTTGTGAGCTTCATGAGAGACGAGAAGCATTCGGCTGAAAGCTCGGCGTCCTTTTCGGCATCGGCGACTGAGCAGAAGTAAATCCCAGCAATTTCTGCGGCGACTTCCTTGAGCCGATTGTAACAATCCTTTGCCGACTCATAGAGCTCGTCTTCGGCGGCTGTGGATTCGGCTTTTTCAGCCTTGGTCTGGCGGGCGGACTGCAAGCCCTTCCACGAAACGGTCGAGAAAATTTCTCTGCATTCGTCCCAGTCGTGGCTTTCGGGAATGTCGCAGAGCGATTCGGCTTGGTCACAGGAGGCTATGAAAATGTCCTGAGCGGATTTGTGGTATTCTAAGTTCTCTGCCAGATTGCGAAGTCGAAGGCTGACGGTTCTTAAATTTTTGCAGAGATTGACTGAATCGGCGGTTCTGCCTCTGATGACGCTTTCGAGAGCGGTGCCGTCCCGGAAGGAAGTCAGAATCTTGTCCGCCCAGACATCTTTAAACGGCAAAGTCCGCAGGAAGCTGTAGAGCTTTAAAATCATTTCCCGGAGGGTGGCATCATTTTCTTTGCAGAAAAGCGAGATGAGCCGTTCAGTTTCTTCACGACGGTCATGGTAGGCGTTTTCGAGGACTGCCGTCAGGGCTCGTTCAGTGAGCATCCCCGACTCGTTTTCCTCCATGATTCTAACACCGCTCTGGAAATCGGTCTCTTCGAGGTGATTTCTTACCATATCAAAGCAGAATGAATTTATAGTGCAGATGTCGGCGAGCTTAAGAAGCGACTGCTGTTTCTGAATCCATGCGTTGTCAGGCTCGTCCGTTGCCTTCTTTTCAAGAGCATCGGAGAGCTTTTCACGCATTTGGGAGGCGGCATCGTTTGTGAATGTAACCGCGAGGAGCTTGTCTGCTGGGATGCGCTTTTTTTCGTCGCAGAGAAGGCGGATGGTGCGCTCGACAAGTACCGCCGTCTTGCCGCTTCCCGCCGCCGCTGAGACTATGACGGGTTCTTCAATGGCGTTTATCGCTTCAAGCTGTTCATTCGTCCAGTTCGGCATCTTGCTCACCTCCGTAGTTTATCGCTTTTTTGAGTGCCTCGCCGTCTTCGGCTGTCACAGGCTTATAGATGTAACCCGCACGGGCGCAAACCGACTGATAGCCGCAATTTGAGCATCTGACATGGATTGCGTCGGTTCCGGCAGGGACGGCATCTATTTTGCCGTTAAGCAGGTCGTTGCCGAACTGCACTGTTTTGTTCTTTGCAAAATCCCGAAGAAGCTTGAAGCTCTCCTCCGAAATTACGCTTGATTGCTTGGTGTAGGTTCCGTCGCGCTTCTTTTTGACGGGGACATATTTCCCGGAAATATTTTCGTCCATGGCGGAGACCGCTTCGTCATTTTCAAGAATGAGTCCCGAGCGCTTGAGCTGTTCGGCACGGCGTTTGAGGCGGTTTTCCGCGTCGTCTGACAGCGGCGAGTAGTCATCTTCACACTCAAGAAATCCCGCTTTCATATAAAAGATTCCGGTGGGGATGCAGTCACGGAAGCTCTCGTCTGTGCCCTCGGTCAGGGCAACCATATAGAGGAGAAGCTGGAGATTGAGGCCGTTATAGATGTCCTCGAATCGGAACGCCTTACTGCCGGTTTTATAGTCTACGACTCGGATATACTTTTTGTCGTCCTCTGCTTCGTAGGCGTCGATTCTGTCGACAATGCCACGGATGTTGATTTTCAGGTTATTATTTATGGGTATTGAAAGAACGCTTTCGCCGTTTTCACGGGAGAGGTCGTACTCGAAGCGTACAGGTCGGAACCTTGACACTTGGTATTCTTCTCGGATATTGAAGAGAATTTCACAGCAAGCCGAAGCGAGGCGGTCATAGTCGGCTTTGAACTTATAATTCTTGCCGAAGTCACCGCCGAGGTTTTCGCTCTCGTAGACTTTCAGAAGCTCGTCTACTGCGGATTTTATCTTGTCGTCGGTTGCTATATCAAATTTATCGCCGAAGCGCTCGAGAATATTTTCAAAGACGAAGTGCATGACCGAGCCTCTGTTAGCGGGGTTGACGGTCATCGGCTCGACCGGCTCGATTCCCAAGCCGTAGCGGATGAAGTAGCTGAACGGGCAGTGATTGTATGTGTCGATTCGGCTGGCTGTGACGTTGATGTCGTGCGAGGCAAAGACCGACTTTGCAACCGTTGGCGAAAGGCGGTGACCCTGTTTGTTCCCGGAGCCTCCGAGGCGCATTAGCCGATTCTCAAATTCGGGCAGAGTTTGCAGGGATTCTCTGACCGCTTCGAGGGCGTTTTCGTCTTCGGATTCTCCGACGCAGTAGCGATAAAATGCCGCTTCGGGTGCGGAGCAATAGAAGGATAGTGGCAAGCTGTCAGCCTTGACAGGCTCGATGCTGAGACGCTTGATTGCTCTTGTAACGGTTATAGACGGGCGAAGATGTCTGCCGGTGGTGTCGGAGACGGTATAGGAGATTATCTGAAGCTCGCTCGGACAGGTCAGGACGGAGAAGCAATCGAACCTGCCGCCGGAGAGACGGCGATTGTCGCTGACCTCAAACCAAAGCCCCTCCCTTTCGAGGAGTTCGGCGTCGCGTCCGCTGAAAATGCCGGTTTTCTTCGAATCGTTCGGGAAGATGCCGTCGTTTGCGCCCATGGTGAAAGCGACCTTCGGAGAGGTTATAACCGAGCGGCTGAGGTCGGAAATTACGACGCAGGAGAGCTTTTGCGGAGGGTTCGAGATTCCGCTGTCTGAAAGCGAGAGCTTCAATAGCTCGCCGAATTCCTTAAGAGTGAGCTTGTCGTTGCCAATGGTGTTGTATACTGCGGCGACCGAGTTCATGAGGGCGTTCCAGAGCTGTTTGAACTGCCTTGCGGCTTCAAGCTTTTCGTCCTCGTCATAGTAGCTGTCGATTATGTCACGGGCACGTCTGGTCAGGTGGCTTTCCTCGAGGCAGTCGCTGAATGACGTTGCCACCGTCTTTGCGTCGGCTGACTTGCAGGCGTCGTGAAGCTTTCGGAGCGGCTCGATTATCTTCCGCCGAATCGAGTTGAGGCGTTCGAGCTCTCTTTCCTCGCCGACGGCGAAGTCACTGAGCCACATTTCGCCGTCAACGTTCCAACGGACGGTATAGTCCTCTATCAGCGAAGTTTCGAACTCGTCGAAATCGGAGAAGGGCGAACGGACATACTTCATAATTCTGTCGGTATCGGGCTTTCTCGTCGATGCGGCGTCGATAAGTGCAAAGGCAAAGAGCATTACAGACATATCCGAAGCCTTGTGCTTCTGGTCGAGGAAGTACGGAATATCGTATTTTTCGAAGGACGTCTCGATTGCGTCTTCATAGGTCGAAATATCGCTTGCTATAACCGAGATGTCGTTATATGTATATTTGCCGCCTGAGACCAAATCCCGTATGCTTGCGGCGACAAAGTCCGCCTCGTCATAGATTGAGCGGCAGGAATAGATTCCGACACTGCCGTCCGGTTCGGAGAAGGTACGATTTTTGCCAGCAACGCAGTCTGCCAATTCTGTAATGTCTTTTCGCTTTATGGGAATGCTTGTACATGCGGCATAGCGGTAGCCTTTATTAAGGGCTTTGCACAGGTTTATAAGGCTGTCCTCGGTCTCGAAGGATTGAGAGTAAACGGAAGTCGGGGTGCGCTTCTCACTGACGGGAAGGGTCACGGAGACGCTGACCTCGACCGAATCGCGAACCATCGAGCGAATCATCGAGAGCTCATCCTGAGAAAAGTTATTGAAGCGATCGATATATATGTATTTGTTTTTGAATGTTTCGGAAACATCCGCCGAAGCCGCTCCGGCGGAGATTACGGAGCTTTCATCACGGAGTCCCCTCTCAGAAAGCTTCTTTAGATACTCCTCGAAAATCACGGCGATATCGAAAAGCTTGTCGCCGGCGGTGCCTTCTATTCTTTCTGCTCCCTGGTAGAGCTGTTCTACTGTTGTTTCCGAACGTATCAGGGATTCAAGAACCGTCCCGATTTCGGCGATGAAGGCGGGCTTGTCGAGGAATCTTGTCAGAGCCTTGAGAACCTTCTTGCGGCGGACTTCTTTCAGCGTCAGATAAATTATCGGGATTTTTTCTTCATTGCGCATGAGTGAGCCGCCGTTCTGCGAGCTTTTGGAGAGAACCTCCTCCGAAAGGCGACGGAAGCTCTTGACTTCGACCCGGTTGAAGCCCTTCGCACCGAGCTCGTTATAGAGCATCTTGTCGAACTCAAAAGAAAACTGGTCGGGGATGACGCACAGGACGTCCTTGCCATCCTGCAAAAGTGTCCTGATTTCTTTAGCGTACATGACCATTTTTTCGTCCGGATATCCGCCGGTTACAATTCTCAGCATGGTTCTCGCTCCCTTCATGATATTTATATTTTACAGCATAAGCAGAATAAAGTCAATAATGACTATGTTCCCACAAGACTTTTGCTGTCGCTAAAGAAACTCTTGACTTTCTGCCAGAGTTCATAGCAGAAGAGCTTGTACTTCACTTTTTCCGGCTCGCTGATGATTGTCAGATCATCGTCGTCGAGGGCTTCACAATCATCTATGGAAATCGCTCCCGAGATGCAAAGAGACGGATAGAGGACGCACCACCAGTTCTTGCCCTCTGCTTCGCCGATGAAGACACAGAGGGCGTCATAGTAGCCTTCGGGAAGGATGAAATCGTCGTATTCCCGTCTGTCCACAAGAACATTTTCATACGAAACGGTGACTCTGAGGCTTGTCACGGATCTGGCAACCTCGGCAATTTCTTCGATATGCGAGGTTATTAAGCCAACGGCTTCGGACTTGGATTCTGCTTCGGCTGTGAGCTCCGAAACATAAGCCAATACCGCATCCCGGACTTCGAGCTTTTCCGACTGATCCTCCTCGCTGTCGGAATTGGCGACGACATGGAGGCGAACGAGCTTCGAGGTGGTGTTTTCTACTTCGACCACACCCGTCACTCCACGGGTTATCAGTGAAAGTATCAGCGCCAGAAGTATGCTTATCGTGATTTTTTGCATGTCAGTGTTATCCCGCCTTTCGGAAAGAATTATTGGCAGGAAATGGAATTAATATTCAATAAAAATTGACCCACATTCAGATGGGTCAATTTCAGAAAACACAGTTTACTTTCAGTAAACTGAAACTTTTTCGAAGCCGTTGCGGAGTTTGTCCTGAATCGAGAAGACGCGGTAGGTTCCCCTTGCGACACAGCCGAGAGGGTCGTCGGCGATGCGGCACTTGACTCCGGTTTCACGGGTTATGTAGAGGTCGATGTTACGGATGAGGGCTCCCCCGCCGGTCAGAATAATTCCCGACTCCATTATGTCCCCGGCAAGCTCGGGAGGAGTTTTCTCGAATACGGACATGATGGCGGAAATTATCGTGTCGATGTTTTCCTGAATCGCGGCTGTAATGTCGAGCTCACTTACTTCCACCGATGCCGGAAGACCGTTTATAAGGCTTCTGCCGGTGACGGTAGCAGTCGGTTCATCAGACGACCAGAATACGTTTGCCGTGCTGATTTTCAGCTCCTCGGCGGCTCGCTCTCCTATCAGAAGGCGATATTTGTCGCCGATATACTTCACTATCGACTTATCAAGGACGTTTCCGGCGCACTTTACCGATGCGGATGCGACTACTCCCCCGAGAGAGGTCACGGCAATGTCGGTCGTACCGCCGCCGATATCAACAACCATCTGTCCATAGGGCTTGAGGATGTCTGCGCCTGCTCCAAGTAGCGCCGCTACCGGCTCCTCGATGAGATAGACGGTTCTGGCACCCGCCGAAACCGCGCTTTCGACGACGGCTTTTCTCTCAACCGTGGTTATACCCGACGGGACGCACATTACAATCCGGGGATTGATAAGGCGATGCCCGATAACCTTCAGGATGCAGAGGCGGATAAGCTCCTGCACCATGTCGTTGTTCGAGATTACGCCGTCCTTGAGAGGTCGGATAACTGCGATGTGTGGGGGATTTCTGCCTATCATCTTATAGGCTTCCTCACCGAAGGCAACAACTTCCTCGGTGTTTCTGTTGAATGCTATTACCGTCGGCTCGTTCAGGACTGCCTTGCCGCCGGTCATGATTATTATATTTGCTGTCCCGAGATCTATTCCCAAATCAAGCCTCGACACTTGGCACCTCCTGTATTATTTCTAATCGCTTAACTGAGCTAAGACGGCGCAGTAGACCTTTTCGGCTCCCCTGTCCTTGAGCACCCTTGCACATTTGGAAAGCGTGCTTCCGCTCGTCACTATGTCGTCGCAGAGAAGCACCGTCTTGCCGGTTATATCCATACTGTTTCTTCCGGTTTTATAGACCTTCGACGCAAGGATTTTTCTTTGCTCCAAAGATTGTTCATGCTGAGCCTTGCGGGTGTGCTTCTTTTTGATGAGATTCTTAGCGACCGGTATTCCCAGCTCTTTTGAAAGAAGATTTGCGATAATCTCCGCCTGGTTGTAGCCGAGCTTGTTCTTGCGGGTCAGAGTCATCGGCACAAAGGTAATCATATCGCACTGCGAGACGACGCCTGCACGGTAAAGATTGTCCCGAAGCTTCGGAGTCAGGTATTTTGCGGCGTTCTCGCCGTAGTGATATTTGAGCCGGAGCACTCCGTCGCGGATGACTCCGTCATAGCTTCCCGCCGCACAGCAACCGGAGAAGTTCACCTCACCGACGCTAAGATAGAGCGGAAAGCGGTTTTTGGACTCTTCGATTTCGGTCTCGACTCTGCCGGCGCACCTTGCACAGACAAGCTTGTCGTGCTCGATGACCGCTCCGCAGAAGCCGCACCTGTTCGGATAGACAAAACTTAATAGCCTTGAAAACGCCTTAATCATCCGCTTCACCCTCCGGGACTTCTTTGAAGCTGTCATTACGGAGCATGTCCTCAAGGCAGGTGTAACGGTTCATTCTTATGTTGTTATTTATCATAAATTCAAGCCTCTTGGCTGAGCCGACAATTACGAGGAGCTTTTTCGCCCTCGTGACGGCTGTATATAGCAGATTTCTGAAATAGAGACGGTCATAGCCGCCCAAAATCGGGATTATGACGGCGTCAAACTCACAGCCCTGACTCTTATGTACGGTTGCGGCATAAGACAATTCCAGATTATCGAGATTCTTTGTGTCGTACTTGCAGATTCTGCCGTCAAAGTCGATTTCCATGATGCCCAGGATTCCGTTCAATTTCGTTATGACGCCGATGTCGCCGTTGAAGATGCCGGAGCCTTCCTCTTTGTCCTTCTTCCACTCGAGGTCATAGTCATTCTTGACCTGCATGACCTTGTCGCCGAGGCGGAAGGTATAGAGTGGAGTTTTTATCTCCGACTTTTCGTATGACGGCGGATTCAGCTCGGCTTGAAGAAGCTTGTTGAGCTCGACCGTGCCGAGGGGTCCCTTTCTTGTGGGCGTTAATACCTGGATATCGTCAATCGGCGAAAAGCCGTAGGTTTTCGGGAGGCGATTGAGGCAGAGGTCAACCGTCAGCTCGGCACAGGACTGGAAATCGAGGCGTTGTATGAAGAAGAAATCGCTGTTGTTGCGGCTGAGGTCCGGCATTTCGCCACGGACAATCTTGTGGGCGTTGGTGACGATTGCGCTTTCGCTCGCCTGCCGGAAAATCTCGGTCAGGGCGATTACCGGCACGGTGCCGCTCCTGATGATATCGTGCAGAAGGTTTCCCGCACCGACACTCGGGAGCTGGTCGCTGTCGCCGACCATTATGAGCTTGCAGTTAATCTTGATTGCGCGGAGAAGCGACTCGAAGAGAAGCACATCGACCATCGACATCTCGTCAACGACGAGAGCGTCGCAATCAAGAAGGTTCTCCTCGTCGTGCTCGAACCGGAACTGGTCTCCGTCGGACGGGATTACCCCCAGAAGTCGGTGGATGGTCTTGGCTTCCCGACCGGTGAGCTCAGACGCACGCTTTGCGGCTCTGCCGGTCGGCGCACAGATGAAGACCTTCTGCCCCTGCTGTTCGAGAAGGGAGATGATGCCGTTGAGGGTCGTCGTCTTGCCGGTGCCGGGACCGCCCGTCAGAATCATGAAGCCCTTTGAGAGAGCCGTATTGATGGCAAAGCGCTGTTTTTCCTCATAGGTGATGTCAAACTCTTCCTCGGCAAGGTCTATTACTTCATCATAGTTGATTCCGGTGTCGAATGCAAGCGAATTCATGATTGAAAGCCGGCGGGAGATATAATTCTCAGCGGTGAAATACTCCTTCAGCATGACATACTGCTTGCCTTTTTTTATGTAGATGTATAAGTACTCTTCCTCGGCTTCGGAGACAATCGTCTTGTTTATAAGCTCTTTGCCGCATTTAAGGAAATTCGAGGCGATGTCGATGAGCTTGTCCTTCGGGAGGCAGGTATGCCCCGATAAGGCGTTTTCGTTCAGTACATACTTGATTCCTGCGGAAAGTCGGAGATAGTTGTCGGGGGCTATGCCCTTGTCCTTGGCTATCTCCTCGGCGGTCATGAACGGGAGCTCAACGCTGTTGCCGCAGAGGATATACGGGTTATGCTCGATTAAAGAGATGGTCTTGTCGCCGTATTTTTTCCACGCTTTGACGCCGTACATCGTGGGAGTGCCGAGCTTCGAAAAATAGCCGATGACGTTGCGGAAGCCGATTACCTTTTGGAACTCCTCCGCATATTTCTTCGCCTTTGTTTCGGTGATGCCGTTTACTTCCGTCAGGCGTTCGGGGTGGTTTTCGAGAATATCGAGGGTCTCCTCACCAAATTTCTTGACGAGAGCTTTTGCGGCGACGGGACCGATGCCCTTGACGACGCCGCTCGCAAGATAACGCTGAATTGCCGAGACCTCGACGGGAAGGGAGCGGATACAGCTTGATACCTTGAACTGATGCCCAAATTTCGGGTGCTCGGAGAAGGAGCCGGTGAGTTCCAGCTCTTCTCCCTCATCGACATTCCCAAGGTCGCCGACAACAGTCAGAAGCTCATCGCCCAGGTCGAGGGTGATGACGGCAAAGCCATTATTGTCGTTACGATAAGTCACGCTGTCGACCGTGCCCGATATTTTAACTTCCTCAGTCTTTGCCGATGACTTCGCCATTCTGTCACTTCCCTATTCAATCTCAAATGCGTTTCCCATCTTTTTCTGCAGGCTTTCAAGCCACTTGCGGGATTCGTCCGTTTTGACGGAATCCACGACAATGAGCCGAGCCTTGCAGTCACGGACGGCTCCCGATTCTTTCAGCTTTTCCACAAGCCATTCAAAGCATTCACAATCGCTTTCGAAATATATTCTGATTTCGGCTTGGGGCTTCATGGTCGTTTCCTTGCGGCAGAAGTGCTCGTTTATGAGCTCCACCGCCAGAAACACCGCCAAAACAAACAAAAGCCCTATCGCTAATTTTATAAGTACCATTCTGACTCCTCCGTACACTTTGTTATTTTCAAAGTATGCCGAGTCGTCAGAACACGTTACACTGAGATTATACTACTTTGGCGTCCCGTTTGCAATCATTTTTTGTTGGCGTCTACTTCATCACGGGCGAGAAGTATATTCTCCTCCGAGCGGTTATAGACCCTGCCGTTTTCGTCGGTATAGTTATCAACTATCGTGTTTTCCTCGAAGACGGGGATTACCTCGCCCTTCGGTCTGTAAATGCGGATATTCTCGCCTTTTTTGATTTTCTTCATGCTTAAGCCTCCGTTTCTCGGACTATTTTGCCCAAACGGGACAGAAAAATTCTATTTTTGGATTGTACTTTCTCCGAAAATGATATATAATGTAAGTACGTTTTTCTCAAGGAGGATGAATCCATCATGAATAAACCAAAACTGCTTGCCCAATCGGTGCTCTATCTCATAGTCTGCGAGCTTGCCGCGTTTGTAATCGTTATGTTCTTCCCGATGGCTTATCAGAGCATCGGAGTGAGCATGAGCATTGTTTTCGGAATCTGCTCGACCGGTGCCTGCGTCTGTCTCTATGGAGATTTCGCTTGGAAAGCCGGAAAGAAAGCCGGTGTCAAGGATGCAAGGCTCGAAGGAGTTGACAATTCCTATTTCGGATTTATGATGGGGCTTATCCCGACCGGGATCAACTATATCTTTGTGATACTCGTTTATCTCTCGAAGTTCAGGGTTATTTCGTATGACTTCTATCCGCTCTATAAGACTCTTACATTCTACTTCATGCCGTGGACATACTTATTTGCTCCGAACACGATGGTTGACGGTGTGAGCACCACTATGGCGGCGGTGGATTTGCCGTGGTACGGACTGCTTATCATAACTATCCTGCCGCTTACTTTCCTCGCTACATGCTATATTGCGTTCTATATCGGGTACAAGAACTACGATATGAAGGCGAAGATTGTTTACGGGAAATAACCCGTTCGGAATAATTCATAAGACAACCTCATAGTTTGTACAAACAAGTTTTGTAAAAACAGATTTCGGAGGTTTTCTTATGTTGAAGAAGCTTTGGACCAACCGGGTCGGTGCGCTTATTCTTATGCTGTGCGCATTCCTGTTGGTTTTTGGGTTCATAAATACGGCTGACGAGCCGATTGCGGTTATTCCTGTCGATGCCGAAGCGGAAAGCGTCTACCCGACCATAATCCTTGATGCCGGTCACGGCGGAATCGACAGCGGATGCGTGAGCATTAACGGCGTCGAAGAGAAGGACATAAATTTAAGCATTATGTTAAAGCTTCAGGGAATGCTCGAGGCGGCGGGGTTTGAGACCATAGTCACGAGGAGCACAGACACTTCGATTCATGACCCGGGCGTTACGGGCTTGGGAAATCAGAAGAAATCGGACATGGAGAACCGACTTGCTATCGTGAACTCGGTCGACAACGCGATTTTTGTCTCGGTTCATCAGAACACCTATACCGATTCGCAATACTCGGGAGCGCAGATGTTCTATACTGCCGAAAGCTCGGAGAGCGCGAAGCTTGCGGGGATTCTGCAGAGCAGCTTCGTGAAGTACCTACAGCCCGACAACGAGCGTGAGACGAAGCCGGTCGGAAGCGAGATATATCTTCTGCATTTTGCAAACTGCCCCGCAGTGATGGCGGAATGCGGCTTCCTTTCGAGTCAGGAGGAAGCGGATAAACTGGAAACGGAAGAATACCAGAGCGAAGTGGCGTTCACGCTCTTCTCAGGTATATGCGAATATGTTTTCTCGGACTACGGAGTTTAAGAGTCCGGGAATCGAAAGGATTGTTTAAATTGGCGAAATCAAGCACTGCCTATGTCTGCCGCGAATGCGGTGCGGAAACTCCGAAATGGAACGGAAAATGCCCGAACTGCGGGGCGTGGAACTCTCTTGAAGAAGTGATGCTCACGCCCGCCGTGAAGTCGTCGGGCTTTTCGAAAGGCTCCGGCGGAGTGGATTTAGCCGACAGGATTGTGAACCTTTCTGACCCCATCGACAAGGAGAACGAGACGAGATACCACACGGGAATCTCGGAGCTCGACAGGGTCCTGGGCGGCGGGCTTGTGAAGGGCTCGGTCGTACTTATAGGCGGCGAGCCGGGCATCGGAAAGTCGACACTCCTGCTTCAGATTTGCGAATATATGGGACGTGACAAAGAGATTCTTTACGTCTCGGGAGAGGAATCCGTAAGGCAGATTAAGCTGAGAGCTTCGAGGCTCGGGGTTACGACCGAAAATCTCTATCTCTTAGCGGAGTCGGATGCAAGGTCCATCTGCGAGACGATTTCCAAAAACAAGCCGGACATCGTCATCATAGATTCGATCCAGACGATGTCGATCAATGATTTGAACTCGTCGGCGGGGTCTATAACACAGGTCAGGGAGTGCACCTTCCTCTTCATGAGGACAGCGAAGAACGAGGAAATACCGTTCTTCATCGTCGGGCACGTCAACAAGGACGGAGCAATCGCCGGTCCGAAGGTCATGGAGCATATCGTCGATGCGGTGCTCTATTTCGAGGGCGAGAGGACACTGTCATATCGAATCCTAAGAGCCGCTAAAAACAGATTTGGCTCCACAAACGAAATCGGCATGTTCGACATGCAGAACTCTGGGCTCATAGAAGTCAAAAACCCTTCGCAGATGCTTCTTGAGGGGCGACCGACGGGAGTTTCCGGGTGCTGTGTTGCCTGCGTTATGGAGGGTTCGCGCCCGATACTTGCTGAGGTTCAAGCACTTGTCACGAAGTCGGGACTACAGGTTCCGAGGCGGTCGGCGTCGGGATTTGACTATAACCGTGTGTGGCTGATTACGGCTGTTCTTGAAAAGCGAGTCGGGTTCTATTTCGGAAACCTCGACATATATGTCAACGTGGTCGGAGGGCTCAAGATAAACGAGCCTGCGGCGGACCTGCCTGTGGCATTGGCACTATACTCTTCGCTCAAAGACAAGCCCATCGGTGACGACGTTATCGCCTTCGGCGAAATCGGACTCGGCGGTGAGCTGAGAAGCGTGTCGCATTTGGAGCAAAGGATTAAAGAGGCTGAAAGGCTTGGATTCGAAAAGTGCATTGTGCCGAGAAGCGGAATGTCGGGCATTCAAGACGGACACGAAATTCAGATTGTCCCGGTTTCGAACCTCCGGCAAGCGTTCAGTGCGGCTTTGGACTGATATATTTTTCATGCGGAAACGGTGAGGCTTCTTCTGAAAAGAACCTTGCCGTTACTTATTTCGCACATAAGCTCTCCCCTCCTGCCGATTGACAGCTCATAGGCAAGAGGGTTTTCTATCTCCGAGGTGATGACGCGCTTTATCTCGCGGGCTCCGAATTCAGAGGTGTCGGACTTCGAAAGAATAAAATCCTCGATTTCGTCGGCGTAGCTCAGGCGAATACCGGCTGAAGCGGCACGCTTATTAAGCTGTAAAAGCAGTTGCTTTGTCAATTCCTCGCAGGAAGCTCTCGAAAGTCGGCTGAAACTGCAGATTGCATCAATACGGTTCAGGAGTTCGCTTGAGAACTGTCTCGATAGAGTGCTACGGTCTGAAACTTCGTTTGGGATAAAGCCGCAAGAAACGGATTTTGAAGCAACGATATTGGTCGTCATGATTACGACGGTATTACGGAACGAAACGTGTCTGCCCTGCGAATTGGTGAGACTGCCGTTGTCGCAGATCTGAAGCAAAATTGAGATAACGTCACGGTCAGCCTTTTCGAGCTCGTCGAAGAGGACGACGCTGTAGGGCGACTTGCGGACACACTCCGTGAGCTCGCCGCCGTTTTCGCTCCCGACATAGCCGGGTGGTGAACCGATGAGGCGGGACAGCGAATACTTCTCCGAGAACTCAGACATATCAAGTCTTATCAGCTTGCCGTCGCTCCCGAACAGCGCTTCGCATACCGCTTTGGCGAGAGATGTCTTGCCGACGCCGGTCGGTCCCGAGAAGAGAAGAGTCGAGATGGGACGGCTCTTGTCACGAAGTCCCGAGCCGGAACGACGGAGAGCGTTTATAATTTCTTCTATGGCTTCGTTCTGACCGATTACACGGGTTCTGAGAATGCTTTCAATATGCGGGATGTTGCGGATGAGCTCATGCTCGTCTGGAACCGATGTCTGTAAAGCTATACACCTTGCAATATCTGTGCCGGTGACCGTGGGAGTGAGGAAATTATTGCTGAGTTGGCTGAGATAGTGCTCCTTGAGCCCTTCGGCGGTTATTCCGGACAGACTGCTCTCAAGCTTCTTCATGTTCTGCCGCTTTGTAAAGTTATTGAGTTTTACAGATGAACAGGCTTCGTCCAAAATATCTATAGCCTTGTCGGGGAGATATCTGTCGGGAATAGAGCGGCTCGAGAGCTCGACAGCCTTTCTTATCGCTTTGTCGGTAATTCTGACATGATGATGGGATTCATACTTTGGCTTTAAACGCATGAGCATGCCGATTGTTGTCTCTTCGTCCGGCTCGTTTATGCGGACTATTGAAAAGCGCCTGTCGAGCGCCTTGTCTTTTTCGATTGTCTTGCGGTATTCGTCGTAGGTTGTGGCACCTATCACTCTTATCTCGCCTCGGGCAAGCATGGGCTTTAAGATATTTGCGGCGTCGATTGCTCCTTCTGCCGCTCCTGCACCGATAAGCATGTGAATCTCGTCGATGAAGAGGATTATGCCGTCGATGGTTGCCGCCTCGTCGATGCAATATTTGAGCCGTTCCTCGAAGTCGCCTCTATATTTCGCACCCGCCAGTAATTGCGTCAGGCTGAGGGAGTATATTCTCACGTTCAGAAGCTGTTCGGGGACATTTCCCTCGGCTATCTTTCCGGCAAGGGCTTTAACAACGGCGGTCTTGCCGACGCCCGCTTCGCCCACGAGACAGGGATTGTTTTTCTGGCGCCTCAAAAGAATTCCGATTATACGCTCGATTTCCTGCTCACGCATGGCGCATGGGTCGAATTCACCGAGTGAAGCCTTCCTGACCATGTCGAAGCCGAATTTTTCGAGATTCGGGGCTTTTGGCTGTGAGTGATAAGTCGTCCCCACCCTGCTGTCGTGCTCGATTATTTCGGCTGTTGCGGCAAAGATTCGCGAGGAATTGCCGGTGAGCTCGCCCAGAACGCAACCGGCGGTCGAATTCTGCTGACCGAGGATTGCATACAGGATATGCTCGGTTCCGGCTTTCTGAGCGCCGCGATCGGTCGCTGTTTTCTTGGCGAATTTGAGGCAACGCTTGGCGGCGGGAGTGAAGGCGTCTACGTCAAGGTTCGTTTTCTTCGAGCCCTTGCCCGCCATTTCGCATATTTTCCCGCTGACGGCTTGGTAGCTGACTCCGAAGCTTGAAAGAATCTCACCGGCGGCGTGGGCGGCTCCGTCCCTGAGAAAGCCTAAAAGAAGATGCTCGGTGCCGACATAGGTGTGCCCCAATTCCATGGCACACTTCATCGCCTGCTTTATCGTGCTTATAGCCTTGTCCGTATAGTCGGAGCTCGGGTATACTCTATCAAAATCAATCACTGTTACTTGACCTCGCTATCACTGATATTTACATTTCAAGCTTTGACAGTTTTTTCTTGAATATTCATTTGCCGTCGGCGATTCACGGCGCTATAAGTCTCACGCCGCGAATACATAACCGACATTTTAAGCTTATGCCGGCGGGACAATAAACAGTAACATATTTTGAGCGCCCGAATAAACTGAACTATAAGCAAGACGCTTGCTTTAATACTTCTTAAAGGAGACAGATTTATGAACTTCAGTGGATACTGGTGGATTATCATCCTCATTCTCATCATCCTCTTCGCCTTTAACGGCAACTGCGGATGCTCGAGTTGCGACAGCTGCAGTAGCTGCAACCGCTGCGGTTGCTGACACTTTGACTTCCGTCAAAGTGAAAAAACGTCCCACTTATCAGACAGTGGGACGTTTTTGCTGTACGAATTAACTTGACAAAATGCTCGGAATAGACGATAATATAAATGTGAGAATTTGTCACCTGTTCAGGAGGATGTTATATGGAAAGAGATTCCCTTAAGGATTTATTATACTGCCTCAGCCGGTTCGGGCTGTTCTGGGCGATAACCGTGTTCGGAATTATCATCGGCAAGACAGCCGTTCTGGGAGTTATCGGGACGATTATTCCGAGGCTTCGGCTTTATGACAATACAGAGCTTCTGAGCCTTCTGTCCTGCATCATTCCGGCGATTATGCTCATAATGCTTTTTGCCGACGATGCAAAGCGGCACACGGCTTACAAGGCGTACAGACCGCTGTTCGTAACAATCGTGATGCTCGTTACCGGGATTGTCTATTACATCCCTGCAATCATTGCGGGATATCTGACGGAAGAACGTGCGGTTGACGCCATCACCGAGCTTTACTTCACGAGCTATTGGCTGACGTTTGTGAGCGACAAGCTTGAGGTATATGCGCTTCTGGGAACAATATTCTGGGTTGCGCTGTGCATTCTCACCTATGTTATTGCGAGAAGGGTTTATCTCCACAAGTTCGAGAACGGTGAATATGAATATGAGGTTCAGGGATAACCGGGACAAACAAAAACGTCGGGCGTTGAAACCCGACGATTTTTTTATTCCTCCGTGACCGGTTTTTCGATTTCGAGCATTTCGTAGAGATAGTCGATTTCCTCCTGCTGGGCTTCGATTGTGTCGCTCTGGTCGTCGTACTTGTTCTTCAGGTACTGTGCGGCGATTCCGGTGCAACCGATGAGAAGGATTAAAAGGCAGACGACATAGGTCATTCCGTGGATGAAGTTCTCGTCGCTGAAAATCAGGTTTTCGTCAATCGTCCTTGCACCCTTGAAGGCACTTGTGTAGGCTTTGAGAACCAAAGGCAGGAAGATTGAAAGAAGTATTACGTCGACCGGGAACTGCGCCAGATTCTTAATGATTCTTGCGGGAAGAATCGCCATGAAGCCGCTTCCGTAGATGGCGGATATCGCCCAGTTCGTCAGAAGCAGGTTGCATATCACGATTACCGTTGCCTTTGCGGAAACGATTCTGACGATGAGCCACTTGTCGTTCTTGGCGTTATACAGGAACAGTCCATAGAGAAGTCCGCCGAGAGCCTCGATAAGAGTGAACCGGATGTCGAATGCGCCGTCGGGCTTGATGATGTAGCCCAGAATGTCGGTTATCATTCCGGCGGTGAAGCCGACCGTCGGTCCGTAGAGCATGCCAATCGCCGCCATCGCTATGAAGGCGAACGAGATTGTCATGTAATTGGAGACTTTGATGCTTATCGTCAGTTTGAGTACCAAATCGAGGGCGATAAGCATCGCGATTACGCACAGGTTGCGGACGCTTTTCAGTTCCTTTGCGGAACGGGCGAACAGATTGAAAAATCCTTTCATAATAAAATCCTCCTACACAAGTTGACTTATAGTGCAGAAGGATTATTTGTATCTGCCAGTCCTCAAGTTCGCTAGCAAAACTCACTCCGGCAAGTTCGTTTACGAACTTGCGTAGCTTTGCTTGCAAAGCTATTTGCACAAATAAGTGGGATGCGAAAACCGAACCGCAGGGTCAAACCGTTTCGTCCGCAGGACAACTCCCCGTTCCCGTGGCACTATAACGCTCGGTTTTCTACTCTTTTGATGTTGCGAATATTTGCCCGTCGAAATTACAGGGCGAGGTCGCTCAGGAGATTATGTAGATGCTCGTCGTAATTCTTTCTCATGCCGAGAGCTTCTACTATATCGTAATCCACGAGGTGACCGTTCTTAAGGGCAACGACTCTGTTTGTGAGACCGTTTGCAAGAAGGTCGACCGCATAGCAACCCATTCTTGCCGCCATGACTCTGTCGGTGCAGGTGGGGGCTCCGCCTCTCTGGACGTGACCGAGAATCGTTACTCTTGTCTCGATTCCGGTGTGCTCCTGAATATAGGCACCGATGTCCTCGGAATGTCCGACACCTTCGGCAACTACTATTTCAAAGTGAGTCTTGCCGGTAGCCTTCTGCTCGAGCATCTTCTGGCAGATTTCGGAAAGGTTGAACTCCTTCTCGACAGTGATTACTTCGGTAGCTCCGGTTGCAACGCCGACGTTTACGGCGATATGACCGGCTCTTCTGCCCATTACCTCAACTACGGAGCAACGGCTGTGGGACATTTCGGTGTCCTTGATTTTATCAATCATGCCGAGTGCGGTGTTGAGAGCGGTGTCGAAGCCGATTGTGTAATCGGTACAGGCGATATCGTTGTCGATTGTGCCGGGGATTCCGATGCACTTTACGCCCTTCTTCGAGATGTCGAGGGCACCTCTGAAGGTTCCGTCGCCGCCGATACAGACCAAGCTGTCGATTCCGAACTTGTCGCAGTTCTCCTTGGCTATGTTAAGACCTTCCTCGGTCATGAACATTTTGCTTCTTGCAGTGTAGAGAATGGTGCCGCCTCTCTGGACGATATCCGAAACGTCTCTTGCGTTCATTTCGTACATATCGCCGTCGATAAGACCCTGATATCCTCTCCTGATGCCGACGGCTTTGAAGCCCTTGGCTATGGAAGCTCTTACTACCGCTCTGATTGCGGCGTTCATTCCGGGAGCGTCTCCTCCGCTTGTAAGTATTCCGATTGTTCTTGACATACAAGTACCTCCAAAACAATTCAAAAAACAAATTTATATTTGACAGTGCGGATTTAGCATTGGGAAAACCGGCGAAAATATTTATATCATCATAATATTTTCGAAAAATAACGACCCGCATTGCCTCTGACAGTCGCAAGAGCAACCGAGCTACTTTGAACCGTCTACCTTATAGAATAGCATTTTACGAGCAAGATGTCAATCTTTTTACGCCAAAATACGCACCAAAAAAAGGTGCGTATTAAGCCGATTATCTGTACAAAATCATATTTCCTGCGGGATTTTTTTCGCTTTTTGTCTGCAATTTCAAACTATACTGCAAGTAATTTCGGGTACTATCCCACCACATCAACCGTAGGTGAAAATACCGATATGTCGACATAGAGAGTGTTGCCGTTCTTGACGTTTATCTCGCCGCCGACGCCTTCGCCGGTCTGTGCACAATAGACATCCATGACGTAGCCGGAAAGCGTGTCGGGAGTCTCGACGTCCCTGCACTCATACTTTATGTTGAGGTCGTCAAGAAGCGCGACATACTCTTCCTTCGTCATTCTGGTGCCGTCCTCGTTCATATAGTCGGGAATTTCAACGACTGCGAGACCCTGACTTACATAGAGCTTGACTTTAGTGACGGGATAAAGGTCGGTTCCCTCGGGGATATCCTGATCGTAGATATATCCACGCTCGTACTCGTCGGAATAATCATAGATTGCCTCGAACTCGAGTCTGCCCTTCCATGTGTCGCTGTCGACAACGGAGGTATACTTCTTGCCTATGAGGTTGGGCATTACGAAGAGAGTTCCGCTTGTAGCGGTGGTGGTTTCGGTTTCGTCGGAGGAAACCGTTGTCGACTCAGCGGCTTCCGTTTCGGTGGTCGCGGCAGTCGTCACGGGCGCCGCAGTGGTCGCCGAGGTTGAGGCTGTGGTGGTCTCGGTGTCGCCGGAGGTGTCCGGCAGGAGCATCGAGATGAGCGCCAGAAACGCCGCAACAACGATCACAACGAGGAGGACTGCGCCGATTATCATTGCGATATTGCCGGCGTTTGACTTCTTCTTTTTCTTCTTTTTTGTGTCCTGACGCTTTTCCTTCGGGTCCTGAATCGGGATTGTCTGGGTGGCGCCCCTGGGGAGCTGAGTCATATAGCTTGGCTGATCGAACAGCTTCGTCACGAAGTCGGTTATATTCTGGATTCTCTGCTCACAGGAAAGGCGCATAGCCTGAGTTATGACCTTTGAAACGTTCGCCGGGACGTGGGGATTAATCTTGTTCGGTTCCATCAACGAGTCGTTACCGATTCTCGACATCGGCTCGGGAGGCATACACCCGGTGAGAAGCCGATACATTACCGCCGCAACAGCATAGACATCCGTCCAAGTGCCCTCCCACTCGCTTGCAGAATACTGCTCGGGAGCAGAGAAGCCGTCGTAGAGCTCAGGCGCCAGGTCAGTATTGGCGGTCCTTATCTCGGGGATTGCAAAGCCGGTGAGCATGAGCTCGCTTTTATCTGTAACTATGATGTTGTCAAGACAGATTCCACGATGCAGGATTCCGGCGTTATGTATGCACGCCAGAGTCGTCAGAAGCGGCGGGAAGAGCTTTTTGACCTGATCCCAGCTCAGTTCTCCCGCATTATCCTGAAGATATTGGCGGAGAGTTATCCCCTCAACCTCCGGGAAGACTGCATAAACGGTGTTATTCGCGGTAAACATATCCGTCGGCGCGACGATATGGGACATTGTTCTGAGCCTTGCCAGAGACTTATTGAGCTCAGCAAACTCGGACATATAATTCTTATATTGAACAACATAATTCTGGTCGACGATGAGCTCACTGCCGTCTTTGGCTCTCTGACAGAGGACATCCGGCATATACTCCTTTATCGTGACCTTCCGGGACTCAGTGTTGTCATAGCCGATATAGGTGGCTGATTCACCGTTGCTCTTTATGAGCTTTCCTACGATATATCTTGAATCCAAAACTGTCTTGGGCTGGAGGTAAGAGGGCAGATTTCCGGCATTGACGCTCAGTCCGCAATTCGGACAGACATCCTGACCCTCGCTCAAAGGCTCCATACAGCCCATGCACAGCATTTTATATTCACTCATCAACTGATTCGTTCCTTTCAGATTTCCATACAGAAATCCACAATGATACATGATATTATTTTACCAACAGAATCCCGACTTGTCAATGAGGTTTTTTAAACTGTCACTCAGTTGTAACCGAGTTGTAACTATTTCACCACCCTTGAGACATTGTCCCTTCCCATGGGGTTGAAATTGATAATATTTTGGTGTATAATGGTAGGAAGTATTTTTACTAAGGGGTGAAATCATGCGGAAGCTCGCAAAACTATTTCAATCCAAAATATTCGTTGCAGGATTCCTGGTGCTCCTGCAATTAGCTGTCATTCTGTTCTTCGTCAACTATCTTGCAAACAAGTTTGTATGGTACTACGCGTTGTCTATCGTGCTTGCGATTATAGTAGCTCTCGATATCACAAACGCGAATATGAACACGTCATTCAAATTGGCGTGGATGATAACGGTGCTTATCTTCCCTATAGTCGGGACGCCGCTTTATCTCATATTTTCAAAATCAAGAAACAACAGACGAATCGGCAAAAGATTCAAGAATTATCGGGAGATGATGCGGCACACAATGCCGTCCGATCAGGATAACATCTCAGAAATCGCCGAGGAAGACCCCGAGATTGCGAAAAACCTAAGATATATCGAGAAGACGGCTTTTGCACCTGTATATAAAAACACGTCTACGAAATACTTCTCCGTCGGAGAGGAATATTACACTCAGCTCCTCAGGGAGCTCAACAGGGCTGAAAGATTCATACTTATAGAGTACTTCATTATCGAGCCCGGGAAAATGCTGAATTCGGTCATAGATATACTGAAAGAGAAGGTCTCCGAGGGCGTTGAAGTGAGATTCATGTATGACGACCTCGGCTCGGCTTCGAAGATTCCGAAGGATTACGAGAAGTATCTCCAGTCGCTCGGGTTCAGCGTTTCGGTCTTCAATAGAATCAGACCGTCGCCGGACACGTTCCTTAACTACAGAGACCACCGCAAGATTGTCGTCATCGACGGGAACACCGCCTTCACAGGCGGCATCAACCTTGCGGATGAGTATATAAACGAAGTCCAGCGCTTCGGGCACTGGAAGGACACCGGCATCATGATCAAGGGCGACGCCGTCACCAAGATGACCGAGACTTTCCTGCAGCTCTGGCACTACTCAAGAGGCGAATCCTGTGTTGACTACGCCGACTATCAGAGCACCGAGAAATGCGAATCGGACGGCTATGTCCAACCTTTTGCGGACGGACCTTCGTCGGACGACCTGACGGTTGAGCTATGCTACATGGGCATGATAAACTGCGCCACGAAGAACCTGTATGTCATGACGCCCTATCTGATTCTTGACGGCGAGATGACGACGGCGTTGTGTCATGCCGCAAAGAGCGGTGTCGACGTGAGAATCATAACGCCAAAGATTCCCGACAAGAAGCTTGTCTTTGCCGTTACACGTTCGAACTACCGCACGCTTCTTGACTCCGGCGTCAGAATCTACGAATACACCCCCGGCTTCATCCACGCGAAAACCGTCTGCGCCGACGGCAAGATGTGCGTCGTAGGCACCGCCAACTTCGACTTCCGGAGCTTCTATCTCCACTTCGAGAATTGCGTCCTGACCTACAAATCGAGCTGTGTAAAAGACGCTGAGGCGGACTTCATCGAGACGATGAACAAGAGCGAAGAGGTCACCGTCGAGTGGCTCAACAAACGCGGCGCGCCGTACAAGCTTCTGCAAGCAGTGCTGAAGGTGTTCTCGCCTCTAATGTAAACTACTTGCTTCGCAAATAAATTGCTCAGCAAGTAGAAAAGAACGACCTTAACGGTCGTTCTTTCAGTTTGAATACCAGATAGTAAAGGTGATATATATGAATGTTACTATAAGAAAAATGGAATATGGTGACAGGAACGAAGTGCTCGGGATGATGCGGGTGTTTTATCGTTCGGCGGCTGTCTATACAAACGGCTCGGAGGAGATTTTTGCAAACGATTTCGACAACTGCGTCAGCGACTGCCCGTATCTTGAGGGATACATCTTTTTGTCGGACGGAGAAGTCTGCGGATATTCCATGATTGCAAAAAGCTTTTCAACCGAGTTCGGCAAGCCGTGCATCTGGGTCGAGGATTTGTACCTGAAAGAAGCCCAAAGAGGCTTGGGCATCGGAAGTCGGTTCTTTGACTATCTTGAAGAGCAGTATGCAAACCAAGACGTCATCTTCCGACTGGAAGTGGAGAAAGAGAATGAGGCGGCTGTGCATCTGTACAAGAAAAAGGGGTATGGCGAGCTGCCGTATCTTGAGATGAAGAAATAATGTAAGAGCGACCTTTTTGAGGGTCGCTCTTTTGTATCTGTATGTAATCACCCTCTGACGTAATTCTCCGCCTGTTTGGTGAACATTCCGCAGTAGTGACTGCCCATATCCATCAGTTCGTCGTGGGTGCCGGATTCGACTATTTTGCCGTGGTCGAAGACGTATATCTTGTCGGCATCACGGATGGTCGAAAGACGGTGGGCGATGATGATTGTGGTCGCTTTGTTGGCGGCACTGAGGATTGCTTCGCTCATCTTGTACTCGGCAATCGGGTCGAGTGCGGAGGATGGTTCGTCCAGAAGAAGCAGGCTGAAATCCCGGCTCATGACTCTTGCAAGGGCTACCTTCTGGGCTTCGCCACCAGAGAGGAGGATTCCGTCATCATAAAACTCACGGGTAAGCTCAGCGTTATAGTCGGTCTTGTTCTTCTTTATGACCTCATCAAGCCCAAGCTTTTCGGCGGTCTCAATCATCGACTTCTCGGAAATATTCCCGTAAAGCGAGATATTATCGGCAAGGCTCATGGCATAGATATTGGTGTTCTGGAATGCAACGCCTATCTGTTGGCGGAGAGCGTGGATGTCGTAGCCCTTGATAGATTTGCCGTTTATCAGGATTTCGCCGTCTTTAACGTCATAGAGCCTCAGAAGGAGCTTGACAAAGGTGGACTTCCCTGCTCCGTTCTCGCCGACTATAACAATCTTTTCGCCGGGGTCAATCTTAAGATTCAAGCCGGAAAGCGCAAACTCCGAATTTTCATAGGAGAAGCCGACATCTTTGAGCTCGACAGAGAAATTACCGGTTTCGGGCTTTGCTTTCGCTTCGTCCTGAACCTCTATTTCCGACTTCATGTTGAAGAAGTTGCGGATTTTCTCAACGTTCATTGAGAGGACATTGGCATCACTCAGAACGAACGTGAGGTTGTGGATTCGAGTGTCAAGTCGGTAGAACGAGAGCATCAGGGTCATATACATACCGACCTCGGCGATTCTGCCGGAGATGATGCTTCTGACGATGTACAGAACGACTATAAGCTCGGTGACGGAGAAAACAAGCTCCTGACAGTTATAGAGCATCTCTATTTTCCAGGCATAGGAGCCGACGACTTTTACTTTCTTTTCTCCGGTTTTGCGATGTTCGGCGAGGACTTTTTCTCCGAGAGGTGTTGACTTGACATCAGCGGCATAGTCCTTCATATAGAAAAGCCTGTGGAAATAGCCGAGCCTTCGCTCAACTGGAACGAGTTCGTCTTTCTCACGAATCTGCATCTTGTTCGCCAAAACATTGATTCTTGAGATAAGGAACATCTCAAGTATTTCTGCAAGGAGAATCCAAGGTCCAAGCGTTGCGATTATCGAGACGAGGACCACAAGACTGAGGACGCACTGGAAGAAGTCGATAAGAAGCTGGCGTGCGGCTTCCATTTGGTTTGAATACTCGTCGACTGCCCAAGCGTAGTTGTCGTAATACTCAGGTGAGTCGATATAACGGTAGTCAAGCTTCATCGCCTTGCGATAGATTTCCTGATTTGCCTGAACCTCGACTCCGGCTTTTCTCTTGTTGAAGTAAGCCCTCGCAAGCTTTCTGACGGCATTGTTTAAGAAAGACGCCCCGCAGATAAGAGCGGCGACAACCGCAATAGCTGAAAATGCCCGCCCGGCATTCAGCATATTGATGATTATCTCAGGAAACCGGACATAAATCAGGTCGTCAATCGGCGTGTAGATGGCTGAAATGCAGACCGAAAGTATGATATAGAGCTTCCCATACTTCCAGAACGGTTTGCAGATCCAGACGATGTTGCCGACGGCGGTTTTAGGTTTTTCATTTTGATTCCTTCCTTTGTATGGCTATACTCCCATAGAGATATTCGGACTACTCTATAGAAAACCATACCGTAAAATATTTACGCAGGAACCGACACAGAATTTTTGTTATATTTTTGCAACAATATAGCAAAAATCAGTATAACATAGAATTTAGTGGCTGTCAAGCAATGTATAACGTCTTTTTACGGATGATTTCTTGCTTTTCTTGTTCTGATATGATATACTGTCTCTTGGAAGGGGGCGAAGAGTTGCAATGGCTGAAATAAGGGCAGGCACAGAAAAAAGATGTATCAAGAATCGCAGAAATCCTTGTTTATTCCAAAAGATTGAATTTCCGTCCAATTTTTCAGGATGACAGCTACTCGTTTGGCGAATTGCAAGTGTTATCTGTTGCAAACGAATATCTTGCAAATAAAAATCCTCTTGAAGAAACGTGGGTGTATGAGGATGGCTTTGTTAAAGGGCTTATCCAAATCTGCGGTCAAGAGGTTAAAACACTATATGTAGACAGCTTCTTCACAAATGATGGAATAGGCGGAAAGCTTTTAGATTTTGCAATAGAAAAATTTGATGTCCGATATTTGTGGGTCTTGGAGAAAAATATGCGAGCGATTGCTTTCTACAGTCGTCACGGCTTTGAACTAACAAACACATGGCAGTATGAAGAAGGAACAACGGAGCGGCTACTGAGAATGGAACGCCGAGCTTAACATAGTAATAATATCAGGGAGCAACCTTTTGAGGGTCGCTCTTTTCCTCCCCTACTTTCATCCTTAAAGTTTCGCCCTCTCCGCTTTAGTCAAATTCTCTAAAAGATTCCTCAAAAATCGGGGCTGTGATGATTTATTTTGAAATTTCTGAAATCTGGACTTGCAAAATCCGCATAATGTGGTATACTGTAACTTGTGCAAATCTTATTACCGTCAGGAGGCATATTTAATGACATTTAAAAGCGAATATTTAGCCCGTGTCTATGATGACGTTTGCAAGAGAAATCCTAACGAAAAGGAATTCTTGCAGGCTGTCGGCGAGGTTCTTGAGAGCCTTGAGCCCGTTGTTGAGCGCAGACCCGACATCGTAGAGGCGGGAATCATCGACAGAATTGTTGAGCCCGAAAGACAGATTATCTTCCGTGTTCCATGGGTTGACGATTCAGGCAAGGTAAGAGTAAACCGTGGTTTCAGAATCCAGTTCAACTCCGCTATCGGTCCCTATAAGGGAGGCTTGAGACTTCACCCGTCTGTCAACGCATCCGTTATCAAGTTTCTTGGCTTCGAGCAGATTTTCAAGAACAGCCTTACCGGTCTTCCCATGGGCGGCGGCAAGGGCGGCTCCGACTTCGACCCGAAGGGCAAGTCTGACGCAGAGGTTATGCGTTTCTGCCAGAGCTTCATGACCGAGCTTTCAAAGCACATCGGTGCTGACACCGACGTCCCCGCTGGCGACATCGGAGTCGGTGCAAGAGAAATCGGCTTTATGTATGGTCAGTACAAGAGACTTCGTAACGAGTTCACCGGCGTTCTGACCGGCAAGGGACTCAGCTATGGCGGATCCTTGGCGAGAACCGAGGCTACAGGCTTTGGTCTTTGCTACTTCACTCAGGAAATGCTCAAGTGCATGAAGGGCGAATTCTTCGAAGGCAAGACCGTTGTTATTTCCGGCTCCGGAAACGTTGCAATCTATGCTTGCAAGAAGGCAACCGAGCTTGTTGCTATGAGCAACTTCAACGGATACATTGTTGATCCTGACGGTATCAAGCTTGATGTTGTCAAGCAGATCAAGGAAGTCGAGAGAGGCAGAATCAAGGAGTATGTCGAGAGAGTCGACGGTGCTACCTATACCGAGGGTTGCCACGGAATCTGGACTGTCAAGTGCGACATCGCTCTTCCCTGCGCTACTCAGAACGAGCTCGACGGCGAGAGCGCAGACGCTCTTATTGCAAACGGCGTAATCGCCGTTGCAGAGGGCGCAAACATGCCTTCGACTCCCGAGGCTATTGCTAAGCTTCAGGCGGCTGGAGTTATGTTCGGTCCCGCAAAGGCGGCTAATGCCGGCGGCGTTGCTGTTTCCGGTCTTGAGATGTCCCAGAACTCCGAGAGACTCAGCTGGACCTTCGAAGAGGTTGACGGCAAGCTCCACGACATCATGGTCAACATCTTCCACAACGCATACAACGCTTCCAAGGAATACGACCACGAGGGCAATCTCGTTGTCGGTGCGAACATCGCAGGCTTCCTTAAGGTTGCTGACGCTATGATGTGGCAGGGCGTGGCTTACTGATTAAGCTGAATAGGCAAAATAAAAGGCGGTTCCACAGGCGTGGGACTGCCTTTTTTGTTTGCTTGACTTCCCTGCCCTGTTCATGCTATAATTGTCTCAGCAAATTGGGTGGAGGAAGTAGTATGAAAGTTGTTATACAAAGAGTGAATCACGCATCAGTAACGGTTGATGGCGAGATTAAGGGGCGTATCGGGAAGGGATTTTTGATACTTTTCGGTGCGGAGCCTGACGATAACGACGAGGGCTGTGCGAAGCTTGCCGAGAAGATTTCGAAGCTTCGGATTTTTGAGGACGGGAACGGCAAGACGAATCTTTCGATAAAAGATGTCAGCGGAGATATTCTCTCGGTGTCGCAGTTTACGCTTCTTGCGGACTGCTCCCACGGGAACCGTCCGAGCTTCATAGGAGCCGCCAAGCCCGATGAGGCAAATCGGCTTTACGAAAGGTTCAACTCTGAGCTTCGGGCTCGGGGCATCAAAGTCGAGACGGGAGTTTTCGGGGCGCACATGACCGTAGATCTTGAGAACGACGGACCGTTCACGATAGTTTTGTAGGAGGAGTGGAAGACATGAACATTCAGATTTTCTACAAATCCAAGTGCTTCGACTCAAAGAAAGCGGAGCGATGGTTCAAGGAGCGCGGCATAAAGGCGCAGATGATTGACCTGAACAGTAAAGGCATGAGTCGGGGCGAGCTTACGAATGTCCTGAAGGCAGTAGGCTCACTCGACGCCCTCATCGACGACAAGAACAAGTCGCAGGATGCGGTTCTACTCAAATATCTTGCCAGAGACGAGGACAAGATTGAGAAGCTTCTTGAGAATCCAAGTCTCATAAAAAGTCCCGTTGTGAGAAACGGGAAGCTTGCGACGGTTGGATATCAACCGGATGTGTGGGCTAAATGGGAATAAAAATGTCGGCATAAAGCCGACATTTTTTATGCTATCCAGATTCCGTTATAAATCAATACGTTTTTGACCACAAAGTTGATTAGAATCAGTGCGATTGAGACATAAAAATATATCGGGCGGAGCTTGAAGTAGCCGATTTTGCCTTTTGAAATCAGTGAGACAGTATAGCTCACTATGAATATCGCGGCGATTATGGCGACGTATGGGACGAAGGGGTGGTAGATGAAGCTCTGGATTATGTTCAGGTGCAGGAGGCTTATCACAGCCCTTGTGCCTCCGCAACCGGGGCAATAGTAGCCGGTGAGCTGATTGAAGATGCAGGGACGGATGAAGTCCGTGGGGCTTACTCCCAGAAAATAGCACACCAAACAGACTGCCGCAGACAGCAAAATTGCCGCCAGCGACAGAATGTAAAATATCTTCTGATATTTATGGGCGAACGGGGTCATCATCAATACCAGCCGTAGCCAAGTTCAGCCATTCCCCAAAGACCATAGAGAATGCCGTACAAGATGGACGATATAATCGCCACGAGAATCGCCACGCCGGAGCAAGCGATACCTGCGATTGCCATTGCCTTACTGCCATTGTGCTTGACTATGACATAAATGCCCAGAACACAGCTTACTATTGCAAGAATAAACGAAAATGTGCCGGCACAGCAGGAAAGCACGAGCGAGCAGATACCGGTTACCATCGAAGCGATAGCCAGACCGTTGCCGGCTCCGAGCAGGTCGCCGCTATTCGGGTTGCCCGCATGTTGACCCTTGTAGCCGCCGTTCTCTTCGTCCTGAACTACATATTCATTATGAACCTTTTCCCCGCAAGCCGAGCAGAAGGACGCACCCTCGGGGATTTCATTTCCGCAATTTGTACATTTCATAATTCTATCTCCTTATCGTGAAACCAAAATGCCGATTGCCTTTTAGATCATTATACCCTTAAACCCGGGTTCTGTCAATACTCATAAGTCAACATTTTTGGAAAGCTTGCCCTCCGTACCGCAAAAGCACGGAGGGTAAACTTGTATAGATATTTCTCCTTCTGTCTGACTTTGATTATGGTGCCGTTATAGTGGCAACCTCGGAATCCTCGCCGCAGATTTCAACCTTGAAATCATAGCTCACGCCCGACTTAAGACCGACGATGTTTACTCTATTCCCGGCGACAGTGCCGGCAACCTTCCACTCATCCGAAGATGAACGCTTTCAGTAAACAGTATAGTTCTCGTCTGAGATGTTTGCCCAAGAAAGCTTGACCTTACCGTCGGAGACAGTGGCATCGAGGTTTTGGGGAAGACCGGCGAAGACGTTCCATGCCGGGAAGAAATCACCGTTATCATCGCACCAATCAGGGATGAGAGATTCAATTTCACCTAAAGTGTCGACATGGTCTACGACGTAAACTTTTGTGGTCCCCAGTATCTGTGCGGGATAGCTTTCCAAGACATCACCGGTATAGGTCATGGCAATTATGTCTCCCATCGAGATGTCTTCCATAGTGATTTCACCGTCGGCATTGAGAAGCTCTGTGTCTGCCTTTACCGTAGCAGTGCAAAGCCCACGATGATTGATGTCGTTGACATTAAGCTCGCATAGTTGAAGATGGTTGTAGTCTGTACTTGCGTCTATGACAAGAGCATAAACCGTTGTCCCCTCTTCGGGTGCGATTTCCGAAATGTCGGGAAGTTCCAAGCCGAAAGCCGCCACCGACATCACCGTCACGAGCATAAGTCCTGCCAAAAGCATTGCGAATAATTTTTTCATTGTGATTCCTCCTTGAAAAAGCATTTTCTACTTATAAAACACATTGAGAATGCGAATTATTGCACTCCTCCAAAAAAATTTTTGAGAAATTTTAAGCGTGGCATGAAAACGAAACAAGCTGAATATGATATAGCAAACGTACGAGTTACGCACTTTTCAATTTGCGGGTTCGTGGGAAAACAGTGCCCGCTCAGGAGGAGATTATGGATTACAAAGTTACAAAAGAAAACTTCACCGTACCGAGTCGCTTAGGCGGCGGGGTCAGTCAGCAGTCGGTGGAGCTTGACTACATACTGCCCGACTATTATCCCGAGATTTTCAAGGTCCTGAACCTTAGAATCCTGCCGAGCATTTTCGCAAGGACTTTGAACGGCACAAGGCTTGAATATGAGCTGTCGGCGAAAATCAGGCTCACTTATGTTTCCGAGTCAGGAGAGATGTGTGCGGCGGAACAGGTGCTCACCTATAACCGCTCGGCGGAGCTTTCGGGGGCGGCAAAGTCGCCGAAGATAAGCATCATGCCATATACCGAGAGTGCAAGCTGTCGGGTCTCGGGCAAGAGAAGAGCGGACATAAGAGGGATTATTTCCATTTCCGTCACGGCGACCGCAGACGAAGCAAGGCAGGCGGTTTCGGAGGCTTCGGGCGACGGGTTACAGCTCAGAAAATCGCTCGTAACTTATCCGTCAAAGAGAATCGCCGTTACGAAGAGAATCACGGTTGTGGACGAAGTGGATTTGGGGCAGTCAAAACCGGCGGTAAAAACGGTGATACGAGCCGACGCCGCAGTCATCACTGCCGACAAGAAGATTCTTTCGGGGAAGCTTCTGACGAAGGGCGAAGCGGAGATCTCGCTTCTGTATGTCCCGGAGGACAACTCGAACAAAGCCGAAAGCATTCGCTTCGCTGTCCCCTTCTCGCAGATTTCGGACGTTGAGGGGCTGGACGAAAGATATGACGTGATGATTTCGGCGAACGTTTCCGACTGCGAGATAAAGCCGACGGCGAAGAACGGCAACAACACGGTCAGCTGCGAGCTCAATATCGAGATCAGCTGTCTTGCGATGAGGTTCGAAAGCGTGCTGATTGCGACGGACGCCTATTCGACCGTCTATGAATCAAGCCTTGAGATGAGTGAGGAGGATATCGAATGCGTGCCGCAGGAAATTTCAGAAAGCTGTAAAACGAAGGCGTCGCTCACCTACTACGATGGTGAAATAGTTTCCGTTATGTGCGCAGGTGCGGAGGTCGGGAAGCTTGATGCGGTGACAGATTCGGACAGGAGCGTTTCGGTTCGAGGTAGAATCACCTATTTTGCCTATGCCGAGAACGAATCCGGAATGCCGATTTATCTTGAAGGCACGGACGAATTCGAGAAGAAGCTCCCGGAAGAGGCTTCGAGCTGTTCGATCGACGCTCATGCGACGGTCGCCCAGACAGCTTTTAAACTGACTTCGTCGAATGCGATGGAGATTACCGCCGACATAAGGCTCAAGGGCTATCTCTTCGGGTGCAAGTCCCATAAGTTCATCAACGGCATAACCGTCGACGAGGCGAGCCCGCTCGAGAAGGACTGCGACATTGCGATGAAGCTCTACTACGCCGAGAAGGGCGAGGAGCCCTGGGACATCGCAAAGAGGACGCACACAACCTTGTCGGCTATCACCGAAGAAAACGACATCGGCGAGGAAGTCCTTACGGAGCCGAAGATGATACTCATACCGATTGTAGATTAGGAGAATATGATGACTACCGATAAACTTTATCAAAGTATTTCAGAAAGAACCGGCGGCGACATCTACATCGGTGTCGTCGGACCGGTGAGAAGCGGAAAATCGACATTCATACGGCGGTTCATGGAGAGCCTCGTCATTCCGAACATCAAGGAAGGGTATCTCAAAGACCGCACTGTCGACGAGCTTCCGCAGGCTTCTGCCGGGAAGATGATCATGACCACCGAGCCGAAATTCATCCCGGAGGAGGCTGTGCAGGTTACGCTCGGGGACGTGGCAAGCATGAGCCTTCGGATGATAGACTGCGTTGGGTATGTGATTCCGAGCGCCGTCGGGTATATCGAAAACGACTCACCGAGAATGGTGCGAACGCCGTGGTTTGAGTCGGAGATTCCCTTTAACATGGCGGCGGAAATCGGGACGCAGAAGGTCATCACCGAGCATTCGACCGTCGGGATTGTGATAACCTCCGACGGCAGTGTATCTGATCTTCCGAGGGACGAATACGAAGAGTGCGAAGAGAGGGTTATAAGCGAGCTATGTGACCTTGGGAAGCCGTTTGTCGTGCTGATGAACATCCAGAACGAGCAAAGCGTTGAGGCGATTTCGTTATGCTCAGAGATGAGCGAAAAGTACGGAGTGCCGGTGTTGCCGATTAACGTTTTGACGATGACTAAGGAAGACATCGAGAGCATTCTCACCGAGCTTCTGTATGCCTTCCCTGTCAAGGAGATAAACGTAGTTATGCCGAAGTGGGTCAGTTCTCTTAAAAAGGGGCACTGGCTCAAGGCGGAGCTTTACGACTCGATAAGAAAGGCCGCCCCGGAGCTCAGGTATATCAGGGATATAAAGAAGCTTTCGGAGACGGTCGGGTGCTGTGAGGATGTGTTGAGCTCCGAGATTACGAAGGTCGACCTTGGGAACGGCACCGCCCGGCTCGGGGTGACGCTCGACAATCGGCTGTTCTATCAGATTCTGAGTGAGGAAACCGGGCTTGAACTAAATTCAGAAGACGAACTGATGCCGAAAATCTTAGAGCTTGTCAACTTCAGGCAAAGGCTCGAGAAATTCTCGGAGGCGCTCGAGCAGGTCGAGCAGACGGGCTATGGAATCGTGATGCCGACAGAAAGCGAGCTTACGGCATTCGAGCCGGAGATAATCAGACAGGGCGGCAAGTACGGCGTCCGTTTCACTGCAAGTGCACCGTCGATTCACCTCATCAAGGCGGACATCGCCGCAGAGGTCGCGCCCATCGTCGGGACCGAAAAGCAGTCGGAGGAGCTGATACAGTATCTCATGACCGACTACGAGACCGACCCGCTCAAGATATGGGAAACGAACATCTTCGGCAAGTCAGTTTCGGAGCTTGTCGAGGAAGGGCTCGAGCAGAAGTTTGCAAGGCTCCCGGACGACGCGAGGGAAAAGCTCAGGGAAGCAGTTGAGCGAATAGTCAACGAGGGCTGTTCGGGACTGATATGCCTGTTGGTATAAAAAATCACCCACCGAGTGAAATCGGTGGGTTTTATTTTATGCTTTTTATTCTTCTATCATTGCCATGTCGTAGCCCATAAGCTCGATTGCTGAAAGCAGGTCACCGGTTATCTTACAGCCGGTTATCTTCGGGATTACGGTTACTCCCGTACCCTCCAATGACTCTTCAACGAGATTGAAAACCGTCCTGAAAAGATAGGCGGTGTTGAGCCCTTCAAATGAGACTTCTGTGCCGTCGGCTCTTGATATTCTGGTGCCGATGCTGTCGGGGTTGAAATTAACGTAGATTACGCTTGTGCAAAGAGAGTCCGGGTCCGTTAAGATTTCGGCGTCGCCGGAGATGATGTCCTCGGCGTCGACCTCGATATAGAACTCCTTGGCGGAGCCGAAGCTGTTATAGACCGTTTCTGCAAGCGAAATTAGGGTCTGGTATCTCGTCGATGACGCCACATCGGTGCCGGAGAAGTAGTTACGGATATCGGAGCTTCTGAACGGCGGGAACTCAATCTCACCGGCTACCAGCCCGACAAAGCCGGCATCGGAAATCTCTGAGACGAGGCTTTCGATATACTCTGTAGCCGTCGAGCTGTACGGCGAAATCCACGGTTTGCCGCCGTTGGCGGTGTTGTCGTCGTACCAACGGGTGTCGGTGCCGGTTATCATGTAGGCGAGGGTTTTGTCGTAGGTCGACGCGATATTGTCAGAAAGAGTCGAGATTCGGGCATATGCCGTGAGCCCCGAATCTGTGATAGTCGAAACCAATGCGGATAAATCGGATATTCCGCCGGTTACTACTGCGCCTGCTTCAATAGCAGTGGTGTTGGCGGACGAATAGGTTACCGCTCCGCCCTCGGCGATAAGCTCGACGCAGACGCCGCTATAGCCGTTCTCCGAGGCGTATTCCACAGCCGAATAAACATAGCTCTCATAGTCGGCAATATCGCTTGAGTAAGAGATATAATAGATGTTGTTTGTAACAGCGACGGTCGGCTCTGGCTCCTCGGTCGTGGCTTCGGTAGTCGCAGAAGTTGCGGCGGTTGTAGTGTTCTCCGTCGTTTCAGACGTGTCACTTGAGGATTCCGTGCCGGAATTCGCGGGCGTATCACGCTCCCCCGACAGGAACTCAACAATCGGCTTGCCGACGCTGTAGCCGACGAAGACGAGCGCCGCAAGAAGTATAATCATAAATATAATACCCAGAACCGAATTGCCCTTTTTGCGCTTTTGCTTGAACATCGGTTTGGAAGAGTGTTTTACTTTGTATTTCCTGGAGTTTGCCATAGAACTCTCCTACCTTCCCAGTGCATAGACCACCATGGAGACGATGCCTATATATAGTACATGTATCGGAAAGCCCGAAAATGAGGCGGGAACCTCATCCGAGTTGAGCTTTTCGTAATTTACGGAAAGAATATATGCGGCGAGTGCGAAGCCGATTCCGACTTCGAGTCCGAAAAGGACTCTTTCCCCCAGACCGCCGCCGATGAGGGTGTCGTTGAAAAGCACGCTTAAGACAGTGCAGTTGAATGCCGACAGATGAATATATCTTTTGACTTTATTGAACGCCTTTTTTGAGACGAACCAGATAACAAGAAGCGTGGCGATATAAACCAGCCCAAGTGATATTATATACAGTGTCGGCAAAAATCTTGCCGAAATATCGCTCTTAAGCATCAAGCCTTCGAAGACGTATGCTATCATGCTCGATAAGACCGAGAATTCGGTTATGAAGAGACCGCAGAAGAAAATCTGACCGTCGCGTTTGGAAAGGCTGATTAATGTGCTCGTTCCGAACGCTGTAGTGAATATTACGTTTTCAACGATGATGGCGAGCAGTGCCGCTCCGATTGTCTCGAAGAAGACAGCCATTCATGTACACACCCTTTCCTTTGATTTCCGAAATCAGCTATCCTTGTTTTTGGTGGAAAGCCTGAGAATCCACCTGTATGCGGCAGAGGTGAGCGCAAGAAGGATAAATCCGCCATAGACCGTCCCGGCAGAGGGAATACTGAGCGGCAGGAACTGCACTCCGAAAAGACCGCCGTTTGTCAAGAGCTCGCGCATGAAGCCGAGGAACAGTAATGCTAAATCATAGCCGATGATATAGAAGCCGCAGAGCTCCGCCATGAAGCCTCGCTTGAGACGGTAGAACTTCGATTCGGTCTTCATCGTGATGAATGAGTTTGTGATTAAGAGCGGCGCATATACTCCGAGCGCCGAGAACTGAGCCGGCATGATGTTCTCCATAAGTATCGCGACAGGGACATATACGAGCGACGCCACAAAAGTATAAACTATTATTCTGACAGTATAGACGAGCTTTCTCGGGACGAAGGAGCAGATTAAAACCGTTATAAACGTCACGAGGCTGAACACGATGCAGAGCGCCAGTGCGTTCTGGAAGCTTGTTGCGACAACCACTGCCGGAGCGATTATCGAGCCGGTTGAAAGGAGGGCGTTCGACGTTAAGACCGCTTCCTTGCCTGCGGTGCTCGCCTGAGAAGGAACGAGACCGTGGAGGTCGCTTATGTCGGAGACGGAAGCGTTTTCACGTTCCGAAGACCTGAAGCCGTTAATCTTCATCCGAGTCGCCGTCCTTTCCGGTATTCTCTTCCGTTTCAGGAGCCGGCTCGTGAGCCGTTTCCTCGTTATCGGGAAGATTCTCGTATTTCTTGAATCTGCGATAGATATAGTAGTCTTCGATTTTCGTGACGGCATAATCGCGGAATTTATCGAGACTGTCGGTAACAAAGATTGCGAACCGGTCGAACTCGGACGGGAAGATGGAAACAACCATCAAAGCCAGGACGGAGCTGTCCTCGTAGCCGGAGAACTTTCTGAGGAGAAACGCCGTAAGTCCGTAGGCAAAACCATAGAGCACCTGCCCGAAGCCGTTTAACGGCGTGAAGCACGGGTCGCAAACCATGAACGTGAGAACGTACATATATGAGCCGGTGACAATAGAATAGAGCGCCGCCTGCCAGCCGGTTGCGGAAATCGGGAACAGGATGAACAGAAGCACTTCGGTCGCGATTCCCGAGAAGAGCAACGGTGCGGGGATGTCCCTGAAGCAATAAAGAGCAATCGTGACGATGAGAATCAGTATTACACAGCTCGTGCCCATCGGTCCGGCAAGCTTGCCCCAGAGGATGTCGAGCCAGCTTGAGGAGCTGAGAGAAACGTCGACATAGTGGGTGAACGAACGGTCCAATGCGTCGGTCAGGCTCTCGGAAAGCGAGAGATTGCCGAAAACAGCCGGTGTCGGGTATCTTAATACGCTTGAAGGCCAACAGAGCGCCGACAGGAGATACGCCGTTGCGACAGGATGGAAAATCCGGTTATGATGCCCGCCGAAAGCATATTTCATTACCGACGACATAAAGGCGCTTGCGAAAATCATGACGCCATACGGAACGGATGCGGGCATAAGAAGCGCCAGCATGATTCCGTTTGCATAGGGCGACGGGTCGCGCCAGTCGTATTTTCTGCGCATCAGCGCTGTGCATAGATATTCGGTCAGGAGGCTTGTGGCGACGGAAATGGCAACAACAATCAAAGCCCTCAGCCCGTAATAGTAATAGGGCAGGACGCAAAGTGTCAATAAGAAGCAACAGAGTCTTAAATATCTGTGCCTTTCTGTTTTTCCGATTGATGTTACGACTGTGTCTGAAATGGTGGTATACCGTCCTTGTGTTTAGTCTTTCAGAAGCTTGCAGTTTGAAGCCATGTCGGCGGCTCGGAACAGGTATGAGCCGGAAACCAGGACATTTGCTCCCGCTTCTCTTACGAGGTGAGCTGTTTTGTCGGAAATGCCGCCGTCGACTTCGATATCGAGGTCTGTGCTCTTTGAGTCGGCATATTCACGAAGCGATTTTATTTTGTCAAGGGTTTCATAGATGAAGCCCTGACCGTCGAATCCGGGCTCGACCGTCATTATAAGAGCCATGTCCATTATTCCGACGAGAGGATATAAAAGGCTCACATCGGTTTTCGGCTTGACGGAAACGCCCGCCTTGAGCCCGAGAGAATGGATTTTATCTATAATCCCGACGGGATTCGCGGTTGCTTCGAGATGAAACGTGATTCCGTCAGCACCGGCTTTTGCGAACGGCTCGATATAGGCGTTCGGGTCGCTTATCATAAGATGAACGTCGAATGGGAGCCCGGAATACTTCCTGATTGATTTAAGAACCGGCACGCCGTAGCTGATATTCGGGACGAAGTGACCGTCCATAACGTCGAAATGTATCATATCGCATCCGGATTCTTCGGCTCGCAGGAGCTCGTCTGAAAGGTGACCGAAGTCCGCCGAAAGAATTGATGCTGAAACTAAAGTCTTCATTTCTTTCCTCCCTGATAGTACCTGACTATCCACCATCATTATACAGCAAGTACACGTCGGTTGTCAAACAATCTTTGGTTACAAAACGGTTACTAAAAAGCAAAATATTGCCGACTATTCAGCACCGATATCGGTCAAATTGACAAAGACAGAGCTTCAAATCCGAAAAGCCGCCATTTCCGGCGGCTGTTATATAATCGGCAGGGATTCATGGCTCTTCTCTCCCCTTCTGAAACCAATTTTGTGAGCCTCCTGCCGTTAATTTATATTATTCGGGAGTCGTCCGAACGGTTACAAAAACCGCAAACCAAAAAGGGAGCGGATAACCGCTCCCTCATTATATCAATTTATCACCATATGCTGTGCGCCTAAGACGTATCGTCAGCGCTTTGTCGCCTTGGTATCAGGTTTTAACTTAGCTTACTTCATCACGTCCAGGCTATTAAATAAACCTCACGCATGAACCATGTTATCGTCAAAGCTTGGTATCGTCAGATATTATCACTGATGCGACTACAGCCAATTTAAAGTCTTTGTTGGACTCACCCTCTCACTGCTAGATTTTGATTTCCTTCTTGTGAAACAGTTTCATGGTGCATCAAATCCTTTCGGGCTTTAAACCTTTTTGATTCGGATTTTCTTGATTTATGTTGGGCAAGATATTTTCTTGCTGTTACAGAATCAATTTCATAGCTTTTATCTTTTATCTTGAGAAATTGGTTTCGTACCTAAGAGAACATCTCGTAATGTGTCAAGTATAAAGATTCTATTACTTTTGAATCTGTGAGTCGGTAAGAGTTATGCTGAGAATGCCGGACTCACCTCTTTCGTTTTATTTCAGTCGTAAATTCCGCTTCTTGCTACTCTTAATACTTTCATAACAATCGCTCCTTTGCTTTTAAGACGCGGTGTTACTTGCCTGTGATTCTGAAGATTTGTTACCTCTTCATCGGAACCCTCTCCCTTTTAGATTTCAGTGACTTTTTTTATTTATCTCTCTTCTGTGATTGTATTATAACACACCCGGATTCAAATGTCAATAGGTTTTTCAAACTTTTTTCAAATTTTTTTGTGAAATTTTCTGAAGAGCTCGTGTTATCTTTTGAATATAAATTTGAGTGGTTTCTACACAAAAGTACCATTGACAAATCCGCAAGTTTTCACTATAATAGAATCAAATCTATTTGCAAAGGAGATTACCACCATGGATGAAAACGAATATATGCCCGAAATCTATACCCTTGAGGACGAAGAGGGCAATGTCGGCAACTATGAGCTTATAGACATTTATGACGAAGGTGACAACACCTATTATGCACTTGCTCCCTACTATGAGAATCCCGAGGATCTCGTGAACGACAACGGCGAGTTCATCATTCTGAAAGTAGAGGACACCGGCGACGAGATTACCCTTGTTTCCATCGAGAGCGAAGAGGAGTATGACAGACTGGGACAGATCTTCATCGACAGATTCGACAACTGGGACGACGAGTGTGAGTGCGACTGCGAAGATGACGACTGCGATTGCGACGACGAGGATTGCCAGTGTCATCATCACGAAGAGTAAAAACTTCGCATAGAATAGCTCAGGTGAGTTATACTAACCTTAGAATCCATTCTGCCTTGCTCGATTAAGCATGGTTTTTATAATCCAACACATATATTTAGGGAATCTCGCTCCGGGCGCGGGGATGCAGACCTCCCAAAGTACGCACGGTTGATGCCCCCGCACGACCCTGTTCAAGTACTGAGGACGAAGGGAGCACGAAACGTCAGGGCTGATACCCACCTGCTTCGTGCGGGTTTTATGTATCATGTGGCGACAAGGCGGAAGCCCCCCAAAAATTAACGGCTGATACTCAAACAGTACCAGCCGCTTTTTTCATGCTTATTTTAAACAGATGCGAATATCGCCGCTATGAAGCATCCGAGGACAACAATAGCACAGATTGCGATAATGATTGCCGTCATTTTCTTTGAGAGCTTGCCGCTTTGCTTCGCTTTTGAAAGAATATCTATTGTGTAGAGGAACGATACCAACAGAGCGCTGAACGCCAAGCCAAGTGTAGCTCCCATAAAGAAGTCTACGACCGGAAGATGGTCGGAGTCGTCGGTCACCATAACTATGAAGCATATTACAACCGCAATAATGCCCACTATGCTCGTTGTTCTGACACGTTTTAAGAGTGTTGCCTTGTCCTCTTTGGCATATTCGGCGACCGCCTTGAGGGTTTTCTTTTCTTCTTCGTTCATGTTCTCGCTTTTCCTTTCTCCGTTAATGATTTCACGGATGTCGCAGTTATAGAAGTCCGCAAGCTCGATAAGTGTACTTATGTCCGGCAGGTTGCTTCCCGTCTCCCAACGTGAAACCGTCCTGTTCGATACATAGAACTTCTCGGCAAGCTGTTCCTGCGTGAGCCCCTTTTCTTTTCGGAGCTCTTTTAGAAAATCGCCAATTTTCTTCTGATTCATGTTTTCCCTCCTTTCCTGCCACTAAGAATATCACTTCGGGCAGAAAAATAACACGACATAAAGCGAGAAATGCCATGTTATTGATAACTTTTCAATGTCTATCAGTCCGCCGCTCGGGTTTTATTCGCCTTTTTCGTGAACCTGACAAGTTTTGCCCTGTCCAAAGCGACCATTATGGCGGGGATGAGGATGAGCTGGATGATGATTCCGGGGATTGCTTCAAGAACTGCACCTGAAATAAAGGCACTCCATGTGAATCTGTTGCCTCTGATGCCGAGAAGGATTATCTCGGCGACGCCCCAGACAAGTCTTCCGGCAATCATGGCGGCTATCAGACTGCGATACAGCGAAACTATGCACTTCCACTTGGATGCGGCATAGAGAATGCCGATTACTGCGCCATAGGTTGCAAGCTCAAATGCCATTGCAATAGCCGAAGGATAGAGCACCGGTCTGCCAAAAAGCAGGCTTCGGAGAAGCGGGGTTATAAAGCCGACAGCAAGCCCGTGCTTCCAGTCGCAAATAAGCCCGCAGAGAAGCACCGGAATGTGCATCGGAAGAAGCATGTTGCCAATCTCGGGAATCTGCCCGGTCAGGAACGGGAGAAGTAGTCCTATTGCTAAGAACATGGCGGATAGGGTCAGGTTGATGAGGCTTTTGTGGGATTTTGTCATTGGTGGGGTTACTCCTTATTCATATTGTCTACTATTTCTGAAGGTTTGGCGGTCATTTCGACCCACGATGGGGCGAAACCGCTTCGGATGGCGTTCCTTGCCGACGGGATGTTTGACCAGGCACAGCAGTAGAACGGGACTTTGTCCATCGCCAGAATTTCAACTGCGAGCCTCGAAGTCAAAGCTGAGGCAACGCCTTGACGGCGATATTCAGGGAGAACGTCAATACCTATCTGCCACATGCTGTCGCAGTCGGCGGAACAGCCTGCCAGAGCGACAAGCTCGCCTTTATCATAGGCTCCGACTCCCAAAACATCGAGCTCACGCCTCTTCTCACATAAGGCATTACGCCACTTATCAATATAAAGGTTCCGAAAATCCTCAGAAACGAGAATTCTTGTCTCGAACTTGCAGGACAAGGCTTTGAGCCTATTTACATCCGGAAGAAAGTACTCCGCCATAAAGCAGATTTTGGCATCAAGAGGTTTCAGGCTATCGCTCAGAATGTGCATGTTGGGCGTTTCAAAACAGCTGTGGAAATTGTCCCGACTGCTGACATAATTGCTGACGACTTCTCGGCTTTCCGGCTTGACCATAGCAACGACGTTGTTGCCGTAGGAGACGAGATTACAAACTATCGGCTCACTGTAATATTTCCTCGCCTGTTCACCCATTGCGGATTCAACTATCACCGGCTCGGCTTTGAGAAAATCATCCGGTTCACAGCCGACATCCATAGCCGATTGTCGCATGGCGATATTCAGGATTTCTGAATTGGTGAGCATTTACACCAGCCCTTTCTTCTTCCTGTACTCAAGATAGTTCTCAAGAATGAGGGTTGCGGCGACGGTGTCGATGACGGCTTTGCGCTTTTTGCCACGGACGTTGGTTTCGTTCAGAATGCCGATGGCTTCAACGGTGGTGATGCGCTCGTCCCAGAGGGCGGTTTCGATTTCCGAAAGTTCCGAAAGCTCACGGGCGAACTCACGGCACTTGTCTGCTCTTTCGCCTTCGGAGCCGTCCATGTTTTTAGGCAATCCGACGACTATAAGCTCAGTGCCGAGTTCGTGCGCCTTGTCAGAAATCTTTTGAAGAAGCTTCTCACGGTTCCATTCTGAGATAGTCCCGACTGGAGAGGCGATGGATTCGCTCTTATCGCAGGAAGCAAGACCGGTTCTTGCATCTCCGTAGTCAACGGCTAAAATTTTCATCCTGAACAGTCCTACTTTCTGCTTCTGCCGAGGAATGCCGCGCCGATGATTCCGGCGTCGTTTCCAAGAGATGCACGAACGATTTCGGTATTGCGGGAGCCACGCTTGGTGTAGACCTCGTTTGCGACACGTTCCTTGAGAGGCACAAGAAGAGCGTCACCCTCGTTGCAGACGCCTCCGCCGATGCAGAGAACCTCCGGCTGGAAGATGTTGATGACGTTTGCAATGCCGGTGGCAAGATATTTGATATACTTGTCGACGACCTCCTTCGCCGCCTCGTCGCCTGCTCTCATCGCGTTGAAGGCAAGACGTCCGGAGACGTGGTCGCCCATCATTTCGTGCATTTTCGATTCGGGATGTTCAGCCATTGCCTCTTTCGTCATGCGGATAAGACCCGTTGCGGACGAGTAAATCTCGAAGCAACCGTGTCTGCCGCAGGTGCACAAGGGACCGTCGACCTCGATGACGGTGTGACCGAGCTCGGCGCCGGCATAGTTGAAGCCGGAGTAGATTTTGCCGTCGATTACGACTCCTCCGCCTACACCAGTTCCGAGAGTTATGCAGACTGCGCTGTTGGCGTTCTTTGCGCTTCCGGCAACGTATTCGCCGTATGCCGCCGCATTGGCGTCGTTCTCGGCGTAGATGGGCTTTCCGAGCTCGTTATAAAGAAGCTCGCCGACGGGGATGTCGTAGAAGTCGAGGTTGTTCGAATATTCGATCATTCCCCTGTCGCTGTCGATGGTTCCGGGGGAGCCCAAGCCGACCGATTCGATATCGTCCATCGAAAGACCGGCGTTCTCGACAGCCTCGTGGGAGACCTTCGCCATGTCTTTTATAATATTTTCTGCAGGACGTGGGCAGTTGGTGCGTGTGGTGGCACGGGCGATTATTTCGTAATTTTCATTTACGACACCGGCGACGATGTTTGTGCCGCCGAGGTCGATTCCAATATAATATTTCATTCTTAGATTGCTCCTGTTAAAATAGTTATCCCAAAAGCTCGTCGAGCTCGTCAATCAGGTCGCCGAACATCTTAAGAGCGTCGTTAATCGGCTCGGGAGAGTTCATGTCGACTCCGGCAATCTTGAGGAGGCTTATCGGGTCGGTGATCGAACCGCACGAAAGGAACTTAAGATAGTTCTTCACCGCAGACTCTCCTTCCTTAATAATCTTCTGGGAAAGAGCTATAGCAGCGGAGAAGCCGGTGGCGTACTGATAGACGTAATAATTATAGTAGAAGTGAGGGATTCGCTCCCACTCGAAGGCGATTTCAGGGTCAACGGTGATGTCGTCGCCATAGTACTGCTTGTTGAGCTTGTAGTAGAGGTCGCAGAGATAGTCGGCGTTGAGGGTTTCTCCCCTTTCGGCGGCTTCCTTCGTCAGAAGCTCGAACTCGGCGAACATCGTCTGGCGGTAGAGGGTCGTTCTGAACTGCTCCAAGAAGTAGTTAATCAGATATGCACGTTCCTTCTTGTCAGTCGTCTTCGACAGAAGGTACTGCATCAGAAGAGCTTCGTTACAGGTTGATGCGACCTCGGCTACGAATATGACATAGTCGCTGTAGCAAACGGGCTGGTTCTTCTGGGAAAGATATGAATGGAGGGAGTGACCCATCTCGTGGACGAGGGTGAATTCGCTGTCGAGGTTCTCCTTGTGATTCATAAGAACATAGGGATGGGGTCTTGCTCCGGCAGAATAGGCTCCCGAGCGCTTGCCTTCGTTCTCATAGACGTCAACCCAGCGGTTGTCGAAGCCCTCCTTGAGCATCGAGACATAATCGTCGCCAAGAATCTGCATTGCGTCCAAAATATCTTTCTTCGAGTCCTCATAGGTGACCTTTGCGTCGGCATCGGGGACGAGGGTTGTATACAAATCGTACATGTGGAGCTCGTCGACGCCCATAAGCTTCTTGCGGAGGCTCATATACTTGTGCATGTAGCCCATGTTCGAGTGGACGGCGTCGATGAGATTATGATATACCGAAGTCGGGACCTCGTTAGCGGAAAGCGCCATCTCGAGGGTGGAATTGTACTTCTTTGTCCTGCACATGAACATCGACTGCTTGACCTCGCCGAAGTAGAGAGAAGCAAAGGTGTTCTTGAACTGCTCATAGGTGCCGTAAAGCTTCTTGAAGGCATCTTTACGGAGCTCCCTGTCGGGATTCTCGACAAGTGCTACATAGGAGCCGTTTGTCAGAGGATGCTCGTTGCCTTCGCTATCGACGGCTGAGGGGAACTTCAGATCGGTGCTCTCAAGAGTGCCATAGACATCGTCGGGGACTCCCCTTACCTGCTGGCTCATGGCGAGGATTGCCTCCTCAGCCGCTGAGAGAACGTGGTCCTTTTCGATTCTGATTCTGTTGATCGAGATTCTGTAGAGCTCAAGATCGGGGCAGGTCTTGTAGAAGCTATCTAATGTCTCATCCGGAATCGAGATAATTTCGGGGACTGCATAGGCGCAGGAAGCTCCGATGTCCTGATAGAGCATCATCATCTTCGAGTAGAAGTCCTGATACTTCGGCTCGGCGGTGTCCTGGTCGTATTTGCGCATTGCGTAGTTGGCGAGGCGGTTAAGCTCAAGAGTTATTTCGTCGTCGAGTCTGAAATACTCAAGTAATGTTTCGGCGCTTGCGGCAAGCTTGCCCTCGTAAGAGGCTAACTTTTCGGGGATGGACTTCGCCTTCTCCAAAGCTTCGAGCCACTTGTCGTCGGTTTCATACAAATCACAGAGATTCCATGTGAATTCCTCCGGAACCTCGCTTCTTTTCGGCACGCTTCTTACTTCTGCCATGGTGCATTCCTCCTGAAAAATATAATTTCGCCCAAGGGCGGTTAATGTCCGAAGGATATTTTACCACATATGCGATAAAAAATCAACCGTTGAAACGGGGGTCTTCAAAATTGAAATGAAAATCGAGAATCGAAGAAATATCGAAAGAAATCAAGAGAAATCGAAAGAAAACGGGATATATTTAAAAAAAGTTCTCAAAAGGGCTTGACAATCGAAAATTCAAGTACTATAATACGAAACGTCGCTTGAAAAGCAAGGCTTTGTGCCCCGTTTCAAGGCGCAGAGTTTATTAATTCCAATAGGAGGAAATTAAATGTCAACATTTATGGAAAAGCCGCAGAATGTTGAGCGTAAGTGGTATGTAATTGATGCCGCCGGCAAGCCTCTCGGAAGAGTTGCCGCCGCAGCCGCTACCATTCTTAATGGTAAGAACAAGCCCACCTATACCCCTCACGTTGATTGCGGAGACCACGTTATCATCATCAACTGCGCACAGGCAGTTCTCACAGGAAACAAGATCAACAAGAAGGTCCTCAGATGGCACACCGGTTGGATCGGACACCTCAAGGAATACAAGTATTCCGACATGATGGAGAAGGAGCCGGAGAGAGCTATGAAGATAGCTGTCGAGGGTATGCTCCCCCACAATACCATCGGTGCCAACTCCGCCAAGAGACTTCGCGTTTACAAGGGTTCGGAGCATCCTCATGCCGCTCAGCAGCCCGAAACCATCGAGCTTTAAGAAGGAGGATGAAACATGTACGAATCTAAATCAGCATACTTCTATGGAACCGGCAGAAGAAAGAGTTCTGTCGCCAGAGTAAGACTTTATCAGGGTACCGGCAAGGTCACCATCAACGGTAGAGACATCGACGATTACTTCGGTCTCGAAACCTTGAAGCTTATCGTCCGTCAGCCTCTCAAGCTCGTCGGAGCAGAAGAAACCTTCGACGTTGTCTGCACCGTTGCAGGCGGCGGAGTTACCGGTCAGGCAGGCGCCATCAGACACGGTATCTCAAGAGCTTTGCTCCAGTATAACAACGAGCTCCGTCCTCAGCTCAAGGCAGCCGGCTTCCTCACAAGAGATCCTCGTATGAAGGAAAGAAAGAAGTACGGTCTCAAAGCTGCAAGACGTGCTCCGCAGTTCTCGAAGAGATAATTTTTTCACAAATCTAAACCTCAGGCACTTTGCTTGGGGTTTATTTTTATCACCACAGGTCTTGCAGTTCCCTCAAAAAAGTGCTATTATAAGACGTACAAAATTGAGATTCGGGAGACAATAAGATGGCTAATATTATTGCGGTTATATGGGATTTTGACAAGACGCTTGTGAGCGAGTATATGCAGACGCCGATTTTTGAGGACAATGGTGTGGATGGGAGCGAGTTCTGGAAGGAAGTCGACGCGTTCGCCGAGAATATCAAGAAGACCGGTGTTCGGGTCAATGCGGACACATGCTACTTAAACTTTCTTATAAAGTATGCCCAAGACGGAAGGTTCAAGGATTTATCGAATGCAAAGCTCCGCGAATACGGGCAGAGGCTCAGGTTCTACAACGGCGTGCCGGAAATTTTCGACAACATAAAGAACGTCGTCGCGAATGAGCCGAAGTATCAGGAATACGGCATCAAGGTCGAGCACTACATCAACCCTCTGTTTTCAAAAATCCTCAGACGCTCCGGCTCATTGAGCATGTCTCGGAAACATACGGCGATAAGCTTGAATTTCTTTGGGAAAAGTTTCCCGACAACGCCGTCTGGCGTAGAAAAGATACCGGGAAATGGTACGGAGCCATCCTTACAGTCGCCAAAAACAAGCTCGTTGGTTCCTCGAGTTATGTAGCAGAGATAGTAGACCTGCGGGTTCAGCCGGAAAAGCTGAACGAGCTTCTCGACAAAGAGCACTACTACCCCGGCTGGCACATGAACAAGAAAAGCTGGTACACCGTCATCTTAGAGGACGAAATCCCCGACGAAGAGCTTTTTCAGCGCGTCAGGGAGAGCTTTGAGCTGGCGGTGAAGTGATTAAAGAGCGACTGTGGGGTCGCTCTTGCTTTTTTCTTTGCCATATGCTATAATCTTATCAGAAAGGTTTTTAAACTGTTTAAAAAGGCGGTGATAATATGTGTTCAAGGCATGATTTGGATATAATTCTTGACGAGGTTGCGAAGTCATATAGAAAAACCTATGGGAATAACATCACCAAAATTTTCCTCTATGGCTCCTATGCGCGAGGAGACTATCATGATGATTCGGATATTGACATTGTGGCTATCGTGAAGGGAGACAGGCTCGAGCTTCAGAATGAGCTCAAAAAAGTCTGGGATGTTTCGAACGACTTGGGACTTGAATACGAAGTTATCGTCTCCCCGACTGTCATTCCGTATGACGAGTTTGAAGAATGGAAGGAAGACCTTCCATACTATAGAAATATTGAAAAAGAAGGGATTGTTGTCGGTGGATGAGTCGCATAGAAAAAGTTTGTCTGATTATCGCTTAAAATCAGCCGAAGAACATCTGATGTCTTCAAATCTTCTTTTGGAAAACGGTCTTTTCAAGGACTCCATCGGTCGTTCCTATTATGCGATGTTCGCTTCAGCAAGAGCGATTCTTGCTCTTGACGGTAAGGATTTTTCAAAGCACGCCGGGGTCATTTCCTATTTTCAGAGAGAATACATCAAGACGCAAAAGTTCGACGTCAAATTTTCAAAATATCTGACATCGGCTTTTCAGGTCAGAAATCATGCAGACTATGATGACTACTATATTGTTTCAAAAGATGAAGCTGTTGAACAGTACGAAAAAGCCAAGGAGTTTTTAGAGGCTGTCAAGACTTATCTCGATAATATTGAATAAAAATTGTAAGAGCGACTTACGGGGCGCTCTTGCTTTTGTTTTGGGAGTATGGTATACTGAGTCAAAACGAGCTTGGATGTGATTGGATGGAACTTGTAAAGCCGGAAACCAAAGATTTGTGGTTCAGAAAAGAGCTCTTGGCGGATGAGGAGACCATGTCGTTCAACTTAAGATGGGGCGGAGCTATTGAGTTCGGCGAGGACAGGTGGAAGGACTGGTATACCAGATGGATTGGCAATGCTGATAGCAATTTTTTATACCGTTATGTCAGAAACGATGAGGGACAATTCGTCGGAGAATGTGGTTATCACTACGATTCGGACGAGGATAAGTACCTCGTAGATGTGATAATCATGGACAAATTCAGAGGCAATGGCTACGGCAGGTATGCCTTGGACGAACTGTGCAAAGAAGCTAAACTGAACGGAATTACGAAAGTCTATGACAACATCGCTATCGGTAATCCCGCTGTAAGGCTTTTTGAAAAATGCGGGTTTAAGGAAGAATACAGGACAGATGAGTTTGTTATGGTGGGAAGAGAACTATAAGGGGCGATGATTGGTGATAAAGCAGGTTTTCGATTTAGATGAGTATCTTGGGTTTTGCGAGTCTTTCAAAGACGATTTGAAGTACTCCGACTCACATTTTATCTATTCGCCGGATACTTTGTACTCAGCTTTCAGCCGAAGCGACCGCAGTGTTTACGTCGTTTTTGATGAAGACAGTATTATCGGGCTGTTTGTTTTGCTCATCCTTCCCGAAGACAGATATGCCGAGATGCTGACAGGATTCTCGAAAGAAGAAAAAGCCTATCATGAATTGGTCGAGATGATGAAAAAGAAATATGCCGGGTTTACAATGGATTTTGTTTTCAATCCGGCAAATCGGGCAATCAGAGAATTTCTTGGGAAGAAAGGCGCCTTGTTCTATCCCGAGCAGGTCAGAATGTTGGCAAAAGCTCCATCGCCCTATCAGGCAAGGCACAGAGTGGAGTTGCTTTCGGATAAGTATGAGGAACAATACCGTAGGATGCATACAAAAGATACATACTGGACAGCAGAAAGAGTGTTGTCCGCTAAGGACAGGTTTTGGGTGTTTGTGGCGCTTTCAGGCGATGAGATTGTCGGGTATCTCGATGTGACCTATTGCTTCCCGGAAAATGAGCCATATGATTTCAAGGTGAAAAAGTCTCACGAAAACGAGATGATTGAGGCGGATTTGCTGTCCTATGCACTCAGGCAGAATCTGCCGAACAAGATGATGTACCTCGTTGATGCCAACAATGAAGCGGAAATTGCGGTTTTAGAAGCTGTGGGGTTTGAACGGGTTGAGAAGCAGAATAGCGTGACGGGGACGATTGGGAGGTTGTGAGGTTTCCCCGCAAACCTCTTCCCCAAAAAATCGCAAAAAACTGAAAAGGATTCGTAAAAACAATGATTAATATTTTACTTGAAGGCTATGACATTGACGTGCCGTGGCTGTTTGATGAATTGAAAGCATATATCAAGCCGAACCACGAGGTTGCGGTTATCGCTCTTGCCTACCGGGATAACCGTGTGAAGAGCCCGGAGGATTGGAATGCTCTCTACGGCAAGGACAACGGTAAATATTACGACGGTATCGTTGGTGGCTTGACTGCATATGGTATTTCCGAGGATAGCATCGATTTCTTAAACTATTTTACCGACAGTAAAGAAACTGCAAAACAAAAAATCGAAAATACCAAAAGTATAACATAACTTTCGGAGTTTGACAAGATGAATCGGATGCCCGCAAATCCCTTCCCCAAAAAATTGCAAAAAACTGAAATTAGGGCTTGCTTTTTTTGGCGGGGTGTGATATAATATCAAGCGTTGTGAATCTGGGTGTAGCTCAGCTTGGTAGAGCGCTACCTTGGGGTGGTAGAGGCCGTGGGTTCAAGTCCCGTCACTCAGACCAATAATTTTAAACCTCGCAGACTGGCTTGTTTGCGAGGTTTCTTTGTATAAGGAGACAATAAATAGTTGAAAGATTCTAAAATTGAAATCAAAAATGTAACATCGAACGACGCCGAATTCCTATATCTTCTCATGAACAATGATGTAATTCTTGAGAGGCTGAATGAGGTTCCGACGACTATAGACGACTGGAAAGAAGCGGTTGAGGTCTGGAGTGGCGATCCTGACGAGGAAAACTACATAGTCTGGCTAAACGTCGATAGAATTGGTTGGTTTTCGATCAACAACCTTCAGTCCGATGACAGGGTTACATATCTGAAGATGGCGGTACTCCTGCCGGAATATCAGCATCACGGAGTCGGAAGCATAGTACTCAAAGGCTTCTCAAGGATTTAAAAGACAGAGGATATAGTACTGTGATGCTTTACACCAACGCCGACAATGTAAATGCTCGGAAGTGCTATCAAAAGTGCGGTTTTGCGGTTGTTGAGGAGTTCCGGGATGTGATGGCGGATGGGAGTTGTGTAGGGAGATATAAGATGAGGCGAGAGTTGTAACGATTTCACGCTGATAGCATAGAAAAAGTCTCATTACGAGCCTTTTTCTTTTGCCTTAATCTCAATAGATTTTCGCGATAAGTGCCTCTGCGGCTTCGGGGTCGGCAAGAGACTCATCAAGCGGAATCTCGAACAGGGTTGCAACTCCATCATAGCCTTCAACCACCGAGATGGTGCCATCATCGTTCAGAGTGTACTTGTTCGAAGTTGGAGCGAGTGTTCCGCTATAGGCGGCGATGTAGACCGTGTGGTCGGCGAAAACGGTGACGTTGGTCGTCTCCACGAGGAAGTACTCGACGCCATCCTGAATGAACTTGTGCCTTGAGCCGTTATTGAGGGTAAAGATGTTCACGAGCCATGGCTCATATCCGGAGATGACCGGGCTTACCATGATGTCGGTGTAGTCGGTGATGGCTTCGCCGTCAGCTCTCTCAATCGAACCGACAACGTATGTCTTGTCGAGACCGATTTCCTCATCGTAGGTGCTGAGGTCGTCGCCCAATGCGATTCCCAAAATGGTGATGGTGTAGCCACCACTGGTCTGAGACTCGATGCTCCATGATTCGCTCTCGAAATGCTCTGCAAGGGTCGTTTCCCCTGCTCTGTTCGCAATATCCGAGGCAGTGAGGAGTCCTCCTGCGGCGAACGCCGAGACGGTGAGGATTACTGCCGCTACAACTGCGGCTATAACTCTTGGGCGGCGGGCTCTGTGAGCTACAGACTGGTAATCCGATGCCTGCTCGACATAGGTGGGGTTTATGTCAGTGATTGCGTCTGAAATCAAATTTTTCTTCATACTTTATTTTTAGTAACAAAAAAGAAGCCTCCGACACTCATGCAAGTGCCAGAGACTTCTCATTTTCATTTACGCTTTGTCAATCAAATATCCGAGTTTGAAGGCAAACACACCTCCTGTTGTCAAGTAAGGGACAAAAATTTTTGCAAAAAAAGAGCCTCTGATTTCTCAGAAGCTCTTTTTCAATTTATAATATTAAGTTTTTTTAGTTCAACCGAGCCAAGTGAAAAGGAAAATTTATCCTTATTCACTGTGTTTGCTACTTGTCGTTACATTTCTAAAGTCAAATATAAGGGCGTTACGGTTTTCAAAATACCATCCCTGAACTGTGTAGGTTCCCTGCAGAGCAAGACCATTCCTTTTGAGCAACGTATCTGTGAACGCCTTGCTCCGAAATTCCATTTTCTTATTTGGCTCAGATAAAATTCCGCTCGGCACCTTGAAAGATAAGTAGTCTTTGTCAGCGCAGGGCATTATCAGAACGGAGTTCCACCCTGCATTTACTCTGATACAAATATAGTTTGGCACACCAAGAATACGGATTACATCTTTGGTAAAAAAGATTCTCTCCCGTTTACCGTAGATAGTCATCCACAAATTAACTCGATTCGTTCTTATCCTCCGCTCATCACGGCTTTCTTCTACCACGGGTCACTCCTTTGACCGTATGATGATGGTCGTTCCAGTTGTGATTCATGATTATTGCCCGTCATATAAGTTTCAGGTCTTATAGCATCATTCTCCGTTTCAGCTTCAATTATTGGAGCTGTTTGTTCTTCTATCTTCTTATCTGGTTCCTCTGTATAGTCGGAATACGTCTTGTCTGAGTATTGTTCGAAGTCCTCAAACATACTCATCTGTCTGGTCTCCATGTAGTCGGTGTATGACCTTCCAATTCTGTTCTTGTAATAATCAGGATAGTATTTCACCTGACGTTTCTTCACTTCACCGGTTTCCTTATCAACGTATTCTTCCGGCTTTGAAGCAAACATGATAGCCTCCTCCAACTCAAATACAAGTACCAAGCCACGAACAGAGTTTGCCACATGACCAAGAACTTTGTATCTGCATTCTTCGTTCCAGTTCATCATCCTGAACAGATTATACACAAAGTCAGGTGAGCTGATGTCTTTGTTTACCCAAACACCATCTTTTTGCCTTCTTCTTGCCCACGGAACCGATGCACTTTCTTCTTCCGTACACATAATTATGGTCAGCTTTTTCTTCTCGTAGTGAACGATAGGCAGAATGAACTCAACGCCTTCAAAGAGGCGTATGCAAGCCATATTAAAAGTCAGTTTTCCTCTTTTGATGCTTACAGCAGGCTTTTTCAGCATAGAAAACTGAGTGCGAGGTGGCATTTCGTAACCGTCCAAATCTTCAAACTCCAGTGTGCTATTCTGCTCCTGTCTAGACTTAACAAGAAGACGAATCAGTTCCTGATCACTGTAGTTGTACGATTCACCGTTTCCCATATTGTTTTGCACTGCATTGTTTTCCATGTTGTTCATCTTGCAATCCTTTCTAAAGCGAGGCTAATAACTTCTCCAATTCATCCTCAAGCTGCTCTCTTGACGGAATCGAACCGATTAAGGGGTTATCCACGATAACTCCGGCTTCAGCTACATCCTGTGCGGATAAAGAATCTATCAGTTTGTCTCTCTGCTTACGCATAAAGTAAAGCTTTCCATTTCTGCGGTGTCTCCACTCGCCAACCTGACCTGAATCTAAATTCAACTCGGATTTTCTTATAGGGATATATCTTGACGGCATCCCCTTCCGTTCATCTTTCACAGCTTCCGCTACTATTTTCACTTCTTTTGAGGGGACAATCTGAGGTTCATCGAGGAAAAAGACCATTATTTTTCTGTCGCCACGTTTTCTTGCTATGCCCCTAAAGCGCAATGAATAGGTCTCTATCCAGTCCATTTCTTCATAAACTGCCTTACAAAACGCTCTGGCAAAGATAGAGTTCATCAGCTTTCCATTATCTGAACTCCATAAGAAGCCGTTTGAATCATCACATTCCCGTAGGATAATTGCTTGTAGCAAGGGGTGATACAATAACTCTACACGACGGCACCAATCCATTGCTTCTCCGCATTTCTTATTGAACTTCAAACTGCTTATACTAATCGTAAGTGTCGGCGTGTTCCTGTTTATGAAGTAGGCACTATAGGGGACATAGTAGCCGGAAAACTCTGTACTCATATTTTTGCTATGCTCATCTCCGCAAATAATCCTTGATTTCCGCTCTAACGTCTTATATTCGTTATCATCATAGGCACTGCGAGACACGGCGATTAAGGTTTCCCTGTCTATTCCATTGAAAACAGGGTTTATGCTTACAAATCCTTTCAGTCCGCCTCTTTGAATTACCGAGATTGACGGAACGCCGTTCAGCCTGCCTCTGTTTCCAGACAGCATATGTACAGCCCTCGCTATCTCAGGTGTGACAATTCCTTCGTGGTGTCCTTTTGAATATGCTGCAACTCTATCACCATCGTTCTTCTTCGACTTATGCTCAACATAGTCAATAACAATAGTCTTTCGTGCTTCCAAATCGCCCCATCTACGTTCATTGTAAAGAACACTCCTGACCATAGAGGCGTTCCAGTCTGTACGCCCTCTTAACGTCGGGCGTTCTTTTTCTGTGAGAATTTCAGCAATGGTATCATAGCTGTAACCATACATAGCTGCCAAGAACACAAATCTGACTGTTTTAGCTTCTTCGGGAACAATAATAAGCTCTCCGTCCTTGGTATGACGGTATCCAAGCAAATCAGCAACAGGAAACTGTTGCATTATAATTCTCTGGTCGTAAGAAAGAATCATACGACTGCTCTTATTTGCCGATTCCCAGTCTGCGAGCATAGCATGAATAGACAAACTGGTCTTGTAGTCAGAATCCAATGTGTATATGTTCTCGGTCTCAAAGTAAACTCCAACAGGATGAGACGGATTCATGCTTTTCAGCTTTCTGACCAGTGTCATGCAATCCGACATATTGCGAGCAAATCTTGAAACACTGGCGCAAAGTATTAGGTCAATCTTCTTGTCGGCGGCATCCTGAAGCATACGGTTGAACTCAGTCCTATGCTGTGTGGACGTTCCCGACTTTCCTTCATCGCTGTATATCTCCTGAAGATTCCAGTTTGGAGTTTCTTCAACTTTTTTCGTGTAGTAGAGTGTCTGATTCTCAATAGAAGAAACCTGATTGGTGCTTTTTGTACTTACTCTCGCATAAACAGCAACATTCATCTCCCGTGGATCGGAGATAGTGGGCTTCGGTCTTGCAGGGATAATTACAGAATCCCTTGACCTCGTTTTCCTTACCCGATTACGAATAAGCTCTTTCTGAGCTTCAATTTCCTCATGCCGTTGTTGCCAATCGCTGATTTCAGTGTTTTCATTCAATTCAACAGACACTTCTGCTACTTCCTCGAAATCGTTTTCGGTACTTTGATTATACACTTCAGGTCGCTTTTCTCCTTTGCTCTAATGGCTTATTGTAATGTACTGATCTCATCAAGCACTTTCTGCTTCCAGTCCTGATATGTTTCACTGTCAAGTTCCACATAATCATCTGCCATCTTCTTTAATGCCGACTTTTGGTCATCAGGGTTCTCTATCGTATCTATTCTGTATGTACTATCCTCCGTAATCAGCTCTATATCGTAGGGCAAGTCAAATATAAACTTAAGAAGATAGCAAAGCTCCTGCGTGTTCGCCGCAAAATAGCCTTTTGTCTGAGCAGCAATACAGTCTACTTTTCCTGCCATGCAGTCTTTGAGTAGCCGTACCATCTCACTTCTTTTATAAATCTCTTTCTGACCGGTGATGTCTATATACACATCACAAAGAATCATTTTCTCATCTGCTGCGAACTTGTCCACATAGTATTTCTTGTGATATTTCCTTGCCTGCTCGGAATGCTTCTCCCACAGTTTTGCTAACTTCACATATCCGGCAACACGATAAAACTTCTCACCCATCTTGTTTTACTCGCCACTGCTGTCCTTTCCCATATGCCAATACCAGGCATTATCCTTTCGGTACGCATACACACCGATTTCCTTTACAGCACTTCTTACCGTTCTCTCGCTAATGCCCATTTTCTTCATCTTCGCTATAACATCCTTGCTTGCACCATCATCAACCGAAAGCATAAGTCTGAGATATTCTTTCGCTTGTTCCATTTTGGACTTTCTTCGCACATAGTCCACATTAGAGAAGTAATCATCGCTGTTCCCTACTCCCAAGCACTTTCCAAGCCACTGGAATCCGACTTCAGGGTGCATAACAAATGCAAATGGATCGCCTTCCGGTGCGAGACTATTCTTGATTTGTGACAAGTACCGAATCTCAGGATTCTCCTTATCCCGTGAAATCATCAAAACACTTCTTGCAACTGCGGCAATATCTATACTGCCTAATCCACGGTATAGGCTTTTCCCTGAATTTGATTTCGTCATATGACCTATCAGAACAACAGCACAGTGGTGCTTTTCTGCAACAATTCCGAGCTGTCTCAAAACAGCCCTCATTTTTGCCGCATTTTGCATATCCGCATCTTGGGGTATAAACGCCTGAACAGGATCTAAAATCAACAGCCTTGCATTCAAACTTTGAATTGTATCTTCAATTCTCCCGTCGTTAAGTGATAACTCTGCTATCTCGTCTGTAATAAAGGCTACTTTATCGCAGTCAGCTCCTGCCTGCACAAGCCTTGGCTTGATAGTATCACTTGCGTTGTCTTCCGCACACTGATAAATTACCATTTGCGGATTTGCAACCATCTCCCCGCTTGGTAATAATCTGCCAGAAGAAAGCGTAGCCGCAATGTTAATCATACAGGTCGATTTCCCGTCTCCTGGGTCGCCTTGAAGCAAAGTTATTTTTCCGTATGCAATATACGGATACCATAACCATTCCACATCCTGTTGAGAAACCGAAGAATACAACTGGTATGTCTGTACATCATCCATGTTGTCAATCATACACTCAGCCAATATTATATTCCTCCAAAATCTCATTCTTTGATGTCATATCATCTACCAAGTCAGTAATCAGCGCTATCTCAGTCGGGGTTAAGCCGGAAACATCAATGCTTTTATTTACCTGACACCCAAGTAGATAATCGGTACTGACACGATATATAGTTGCTATACGGATAAGTATGTCATAAGACGGCTGTCTGGTGTTATTCTCGTATGCGCTGACCTGACGTTTATTAACTCCTATCAGAGCTGCAAGTTGTTCCTGCCTCAGTCTCTTGTCAAGTCTCAGTTGCTTTAGTCTGCTTCCCATCGAATCGGTCATGTTCCTGCCTTTCCGCACCATGATAGCTATGTATTCTTACCTATTTATAATATAGCAGAAATTAGTCCGCATTTGGCGGACTTGATTCGCCTTTTTGCAGACTTTTGTATTTTTTATCTACATGATGCACCTGTACTGATAAAATAATTCGTATGGACATCTGAACATAGCGTTACAAATTTTGCAGTCTTGCAACCTTGCAGTCTTACACTCAAAACCCGCAATAAATCAAGGTTTTAGAACTCTGAGAACAACAGGCTTTCTAAAAAGCTTTGCAGTCTTGACTGAACTTTTGCAAACCTCAGTGATGCTGAATATTTGAAAACACCAAATCATCAAGTCCAACTAAGACCATTATACATTATATGGTGATAATCTTCACCATATCTTTTTTGAAAAGTCTTCATTATAATTGAATCAACAGGACTAAATGCAAGGAGGCGTACAGATTGTTTGACTATTCTCCACTTTGGGCAACAATGAAGTCAAAGAACATATCACAATATGACCTCCTCAATTTGGGAGTAGATAAGCATATGCTTGACAAGTTAAGGCATAATCAGAATATAACGGTTCTGACACTCGCAAAACTTTGCACGATACTTGACTGTACGCCCAACGACATACTTCACATAAATAAAGACACCGATAAATAATCACTGGCTCTGGGTTAAGATGCCCAAGAACCAGTGATTTTTCTTTAACCTCGCTTATACCATAGCTCTGCGATATTTTTAAAAATTCCCTCTTGAACAAGAGGCAATTTTATGGTACAATATAGGTGCAAGTAGGAATAGAAGGATGTGAGCGGATGATAAATCAGGAACTCCTGCGTCAGCAAAATCTGGAGATAATAAAAAATATCAAAATCTTCGATGACGATTTCCTGAGATTGATTTTCGATGGGGACCCAGAAGCAACAGCGTTACTATTGAACGTAGTCTTCGATAGAAACGACATGGTCGTTACAATGGTAATTGGTCAACGTGAAATAAAGGGCATAGAAGGTCATTCGGTTAAGCTCGACATAATGGCAACCGATGGCGAAGGTAACGCTTACGACATTGAGGTTCAGCGTCAGGATAAAGGTAACTTGCCACTTAGAGCGAGGTACAACAGTAGCATGATGGATACTGTTCTGCTACCTGCAGGTGAGGATTACTCAAAGCTTGTTCCAACCTATGTTATTTTCTTTACTGAGAAGGACACAATCGGCGACAATGAGCCTTTACACCATTACATGATGCAAGACATCAAGACCGGTCACATTTTAGGCGACGAGAAGCATATAATTTTTGTAAACGGAGAAAATAAAGACGAATCGACACGCTTGGGGCAATTAATGCACGACTTCAAATGCACCTCGGCAGATGATATGTATTTCGATGTCCTTGCTAAACGTGTCAGACACTTCAAAGAAGCTGAAGGAGGTATCACTCAAATGTGCAAACTGATAGAAGACATGAGAAACGAAGCTGCATTAGACGCAGCCATTACATCGGCAGTCGATACAGCAAGACGTTATGGAGTTTCTGAAGAGGCAATTCTCGCTGATATTATGAAACAGTTTAAATTGTCTGAAGCAGAGGCTAAGGACTATATGCTCAAGAAATCTGCATAATCTTTCGAAGATATTCAATCAAATGAGCAAGATTATGGATGATTTTCTGAAAGAAGTCACTGTGATGACGGCGATTGATATATGGGGAGAACTCGAACTTTCTGAAGATAAAATCCTCAATAAGCTCATGAACAAATATGACCTTAATAGGATTGAAGCCGAGGCTTATCTTGCGAAAAGCAAAATAAGTGCCTAAATTTCATTGAATCACTCAAATGGAAGTTTTCATCCCCATAGCAAAAGACACTGATAAATAAATCACTGGCTCTGAGTTGTAGACACTCAAGAACCAGTGATTTTTTCTTTATTCCTCATCCAGCGACGGATAAAGCCATTTTCCATCTTCGCCCTTAGTCATTCCGGAGTCCAACATATATTTTTCAAGAGCTTTCTGAAATAAATCTTCACTCTTGAATACAATTTTCATGCTATCACCGTTCAGATAAACCGCTTCTACAAATGACTCCACCAACTCCCGTGACAATCCGTTTATTCGTGGACGTTCACGAGCTTCTTTTGTGACTTTCTGAACACAGTCCATGGGCTCATTTTCTACACGAAACCACTCTCTTATTTCTTGGATTTTGCCCTCCAAGGCTTCAATCTTTTCTGAAAGTTCTTGTTTCTTTTTGAGATATGCGGTTTTATCTATTACGCCATCGGCATAAACTTCATACTGTCGCATTTTCTCCGCTTTCAGAATATCCAAATCGCTTAACAACTTTTCTTCCGACTCAGGCAGTCCAATCTGAACGGTACTCTTTGATTCTTTTTTCTGAATCTTATCCTGTAGAAAAAGTGCTGACTCGATTACATTCTGAATAGCATAAGCTACTGCCGTATTTATAGTTGACTCTCTGTAAAAGTCACTGTAGCATTTAGAAAAACTACCTACTGACCTTTTAGTACTACAGACAAAACTGCCTTCACCGTGTCTAATCGAATATGACAGTAATCTGTTGCAGTTTCCACAGCGAACAATTCCCTTTAAAGGATACTCGCACGGTGTCTTGTATGACATCGGACTTATTGTACGAACTGCTCTTTGTGCATTATAGAACTCCTCATGTGTCACTATCGCTTCATGAGCGTTCTCTGCTATAGTCCTGTCTTCCATAGGTACAGTTCTGTGAGTGCTACTTCCTAACGCTATTTTTCGGTACTTTCCCATGACCAATGCTCCTGTATACTCGTATTTTCTGAGCATACCACTTACAATAGGAGGCTTCCATAGCATTTCACTTTCAGGTGCCATATACACCGATTTCCCAAGTGTCTTTTTCGTCATCTTAGCATACAGTCCCGGCGTAGGAATCTGTGCTCTATTCATTTCTGCGGCAATCTGCTTGGTATTCTTCCCTTCAAGCGCAAGGTCAAATACTTTTCTCACATACTTGGATGCAACGGGGTCGATTACCCAACGCTGTTTGCTGCTGCTATCCCATGTATAACCGAACGGCACTACAGAAGAAGTAGCACATCCTTGCTTCCATTTTGTCTCAAGGGATGAACGAACCTTTTTAGAGACATCACGGCTGTACAAGCTGTTTATGAGGTTGCTCACTGCAAAGTCAAGACCTGCTGTCGTCCCAAGATAATTAGAGCTATCGAAATTATTGTTTACGGCAATGAATCGGATACCGAGCATAGGAAATATCTGCTCAATGTAGTCTCCGACACCGATATAATCCCTGCCAAGTCGTGAAAGATCTTTGACAAGAATACAATCTATCTCACCGCTTTGAGCGTCTTTCATCATGCGCTGAAATCCGGGTCGGTTGAAGTTTGTTCCCGTATACCCGTCATCAATATATTCCCTTGTGCCACAAAGAAAATCGTCCTTGCCATCAATATAGCTCAGCAGTAATTCCCTCTGATTTTCAATGCTGTTACTCTCGTCCTTGTTATCCTTTCCCAAGTCGCCATCCGACATTGAAAGGCGTAAGTACAGCGCAATAGCTTTATCTTTCATTTTCATCACCTCCGACACAATCCAACCACTGCTTATATACATCATTACATTTGAAGCGAATCTCGATTGAATTATCCATACCGACATATATAGCATCCTCGTCGTGTTCTCTTTCAAGCAAGACATGACGAACCGTATATGTTCACTGTCAAGCTTCAAGAGCTGACTTTTCACTATCTCAGAGGGCTTGTCGTCGCCGGAGATTCGGATTGTCTTTCGTCTTGAACATACCGTTTCAACCAGTAAATCTAAGATTTCGTTAAGCTGTTCTTGGTCATAAGGGTATTCTGCAAGTAAAGAATCGAAATCGAGCTGACTCAAGAAATACTCCCTATAGCTCGAATATTCATCTATTCTTTCGACTCTGTTCCCAGACTCGTCGGAATGAATGATAGACTCAATATCGCTAAAATCAGTATTATTCTTATCAGTATTATTACTGTTTGATTTTCGTGATTCTGGAATCATGATTTCCATGAACCCAGAATCATGATTTTCATGATTCTTGATTTCTGATTTTCGCAGTACCCCGTCGAACTTCTTGACATAAATCTTTGTAGGCTTTCCCTGCCCTGGATTCTTCCGCTCAATCAAGCCTTTTGCCTCAAGCTCCACTAGCAGTTTTGTTGCTTTTTGGTTTGCACACCTTAAATCTCTTTGTATGTATTTCAGTGTGTAGTAGATAAACGCTTTGCCGTCTTCATCAAACCACCCGTTTCGCATTGACAAAGTCATTCTGTCAAGCATCAAACTGTAAAGGACTTTGGCAGTAACCGATAAGTCGTCGAAGCACCGTTCCGTGAACAAGACCTTTGGCATTCGGAAAAACGTATACTGGTCTGCCTCATTTCCGTAAAAATACGGAAGGTCAAGGTGTTCCATCTCGTTCATTGCCATACCTTCGTTTCTTTGACGATTTCTCTTAAGCAGTAGCCGATGCACGGATAGAATCTTCCGTAGGGACAGTCGTTACAGCTTTCGCCATCTGCTTCCTTGACTTTTTCAAGGTAGTAGCAGACTTTTAGTCTGCATCCGCCTCTCCTTTTCCAGAAATAACAGTAGGCGCAGTCTTTAGGCTTGTCCTCAGAATATCTCTCCTTGACTTCACCCATCGTCTGCTGTCTCCTGTTCTTTTTCTTCTGTCAACACTTCCATCCGACGGTCAGCCATTGCACCGACTCGCATACAGCAGTAGACAATAGCGACTGCCATAAGTGCCGCCGCTACAACCAAGCATTTTACTACCATCCGTACCACCTTCCTTTCCGGCTATTTCTAACCTACTTCTTCTTTTTATTGTTTCTGTGGTCTATGAAGCATACAATGCAAATCGCCATCAGAATTACAACTGCCATCGCAAGTATAAAGCGAAGCATCATATTGCATCACCTTCTTTCAGATTATCTGAAGTTTTTTCTTTATTTGAGTGTTTGCCTGTGTTCCCCTTAGAGCCGTTCCTATCCTTTGTTCAGGACGTATTGCTTTGGCAAGACGTGCGGGAATGCACATTCAGTACCAAGTATCTATCTAAGCAGGCTGTTCAGTTTTCAAGCTACAATGAGAAGGATTTTTTGTCCTTTCACTAACACAGACAAGGTATAAGTCTGGACAAGCTGTTTTTAAAAAATTTTTTCTTTCTTTTTCTCCAGATACTTTCTCATCCGACGCAAAGCTTTTTCAGCCGTATCCCTTACCGCCTGACGGGTAATTCCTAAATCTTCCGCGATCTCCTTGTACGAAACTCCGTTAAGGAAATGCTCTGTTATAACGTAACGCTGCTTTTTCGTCAGAACATCCATAGCATCCAATGCAATCTTCTTGTTTCTTTCCGCAAAATATATGTCCTCTGCGGAACCGACCGGATCTTTCAGCTCTTTCCATTCTTCCGAGTAGTCTCCGTACAAAATTACTCTGTAGTAAAAGCGATTGTCGGCGTTATGCCTAAGTCTGTCTTCACCCTCAAGGATGAGGCGGAAATACCATCCCATATCGTCAAAGTCTGAACCTTTTATGTATGCGGTTCTCATTCCGCAAGAACTTTTGTATTGGAACGATTTCTTTTTTGGAAAAGGAAACACGGTTGCACGTTCCTCGTCCTGATACACAACGTATCCGTTAGCATATACAGTGACCTCTGAACCCTTTTCACCGTATTTTGCTATTACTTTCTCGCCGGACTCCACAAGTCTTTTATAGCTTGGTGCCTTTTCATCCTTTTCCGGCAGTTCCCCGATTTCTTTTCTCAATTCATTCAATGTAAGCACTACTACTCTCCTATCCATCTCGTAAAACGAGCGGTAGGAGATGCCTGTACATACAAAAATAGCAGCAGGAAAAGGTCGCAGACCAGCCCGTTTTTTTTTAAAACGGAAGTCTGTGACTTCCCCTGCTGCTTTCGCAGTTGACTCTTTTAAATTACGTTCGGCTTATTCGCCGATTACTTTCCACTTGGAAATATTGCAAACAGGAATCTCCAGAAATTCATTCGATTCTGTATACATCATGTACCTTACCGGAATATTGTTCATATTTGCTATCTCCACATCTCTGAGAATTTCATCTGTAAGTATGCCTCCAAATACCCACATCTCATCTGATTGAGTCAGCCACTCATGCGACAACATCTCATAATCTTCCCGTCTTAAACGGTTAGATACTGCTACCATACTGCTAAAGTAGATCTGTGGAATAAGCGGCAAGTATCCAAATTTAATAAGCTTAATCCCTGTGAGGCAAGCGAGTTCAAATGTAGAATTAAACTTTGGATTCGCTTCTCCTTTATTTTTCCAATCAATGCCGTTCGGAAAACTCACATACACCTTCGTCAATGGTTTCTTATTTTTCATGAAAATCGCTCCTTAATTTTATATAGTCAAACTGGACTTGTCCCGTTTGCTATCTATATTCTACAGGAAATCGAATTTAATCTCGCCCTCATATTTGTTGCAATTTCTGATGAGTCTGTCAACAAATATGTTGACAGGGTTTGTCATGACACTCTTGAATGAAAAAAGCCACATCATTTCCAAAGAAACAATGTGGCGTTAAGCTGTTTTGCGACCTACTTTCAAGCCCTTGATAGTAATGTCTGCTATTTTGTAGAACTCCTCCAATTCCTCCTGCGACAAATCGCCTATTCTTTCAAGTAACATTTTCGCCTTGAAATCTGCATTTTCAGCCTCTTTATATCGTTTATGTTGCTCCTCATCCTGGCGGAACTTATCTGGAACAAGGTCACTAACAGATATATGTAGTACAGAGGATATTTCAGCAGCTCTGATTAATGACATTGTGTTTTCACCGGTTTCATACCTGTGGACAACGTTCCTCTCAACGCCAAGCTCAAGTGCAAGCTGATGCTGAGATAAACCTGCAGTCTCTCGCCATCTTCTTAAGTTATTGCCTACTTCACGCTTTTCTCTATCCTTTTCAGTTTCTACGAATCTCGGCACGCTGTCCACCTCCCTTATCTCTTTTTTGTCGACTTCTAAGTCCGATTATACACCACTAAACTGTGCTTGTCAGGCAAACGGAAAATCTTTCCGGACGTGTGGAAAACTTTTCCGTATTTCGTAATAAAAAATAGCCGGAATAGAAACATACTTAAGCTGAGAGGAACCCTCTTATCCTGATTGGATACAGTAATCCTGTCTCTTGCTTTGATGTTTCTACCCCGGCTGTGCTCGTATACATTGAATCCGGCTACGCTCGGCATTTGATGTAGAAATACCTATTTTGTTTTTGTAATCTTGCGATAGTTATCCGTTCGCTACATTCTCTGTTTGGCTTGTGGGCTTATACACGATATGATCGACTTTTCTGCCACTGATACATTCAACTATTATTTCCGGCGACAAGTCCTCATATTTCTTAATACCTTTATGCCGTAGCATCCATTCACCGTTTACAATAACCCTCTCGCCTAAGTTCATACCTCCCGGCGTCCTTGCATATGTGCATATTCTTTTCTCCTGTTTTTCATTCATCTATACTAACTCCTCCTTACGATGAATCGGCTGCTTTTCCTGCAAGTTGCACCTTGCAAAAATATATTTCGTGTTTTCCGCAACTTTTTTCTTAAAACCTCTTGACAAAGTTCTTATTATGCGTTATTATATTTGTGAAAGTTGCATTACGAGTTCATTATACACGCTAAATTGCATAATGTCAAGACGCAACATCAAAATATTTAAAAATTTTTCAAGGAGGACAAGGCACATGACGTTCGGAGAAAAGGTTAGAACTGCGAGAGTTCATGCAGACCTTTCACAACAAGATTTAGCAAGGATGACAGGTATGTCTTTAAGGACGATTCAAAATTATGAATCCGGCGAGAGGTTACCTAAGAAACGTTCAACCTACACTGTTTTGGCAAAGGAGCTTCACGTTGACGAGGGAGCATTGTTGGATGACAATGCCGAATTTATACTTTCCGCCGCTGAACAATATGGCTACAAAGGAAAGAAACAGGCTTTAAAGCTAACTGAGGAGGTTGCCGGGCTTTATGCCGGTGGCTCACTCGAAGAAGAAGATATGGATGCAATGATGAAAGCTATCCAGGAAGCGTACTGGAGAGCAAAGGAGATCAACAAGAAATACACTCCTAAAAAGTATCTTAATAACGGGAACGAGGAGGAATCCCCGACAGAGTAAACAATACTCTCCGGGTGCATACAACATAAATGGATGATATGCAAACCGTATCTGTTGCACGGCAACTTGTCCACAAATACAAGATACGAAATCCTGAAGAAATTGCTGAAGCTCTTGGTATTCAGATAATGAGGGTGTTCGATTTCAAACGTCAGAAGGGCACTTTCAAGCTCATACTTAACGTTCCATTTATCTTCGTGAACGGCAATCTCTCCAACCAAATGCAACGAATGGTCATTGCTCATGAGTTGGGGCACGCCATTCTTCACAGAGATATTTGTTTGGAAACCGGTGGAATGTTGGAGTTTGAACTATTCGACATGGTAAACCACACGGAATACGATGCCAATGTATTTTAAGCCACCCTACTCATTGACGAAAAAGAGTTCCTGGGCTACCTGCAAGAAGGGTACGACCTTGTCGCCGTCGCTAAACTGATGGATGTCAACGTGAATCTTTTGCTGTTAAAGTCGGAGCTGATGAACAAGGAAAATTCTGAGTACAACTTCAATTTACCTTACGTTCCTCGCAGAGATTTTCTCGGAAAGATTGAAGATAATGCAGGAGAGTTATAACCACAGTCAAATTTTTAACTGCTTAACAGCGCACAATTAATTATTACAAAGGAGGCAACACTATAATGACATACTACAAAGCATTCGACCCTGACTTCCGTGATGAATGTGACATTCAATATGCTATTGGAAAGGAAACAATAGTAGAGAATCCTTATCAGCCAGATTTCATTTACGCTTGGGGAAGATGTGACACCAAACTTGAGGCTTGTGTTCGTGACTTGCCTATGCTCATGGGATACTGTAGATTTGATGCCAAGCCACACATATGTGAAGTAGAACCCAACGGCAAAATGGTTCAGAGGGATGATATAGTTATGCGAAAGCAAATTTCTTATTACTTAACCAATCGGATTACTGTTACCCGTGAGTTGACTGTTGATGAGACAATGCAACGCCTTTGGGATGAAGGAGCTAACTTTAACTCTTTTATAACTGCTCATGCACCTTTTGAGGAGCTTATGAAGCTTAAGGAGCATTTTAACAATATTGATACTGTAAGAAGGATACTCAGTCTTCCATATCTGACTGATAAACAGTTCAGAGAATTGCTTCCCCAAAAATATCACAAGTACATAGACGATTGGTACTGGATTTAAACTCACCATTTGATACGCCATCACTATAAAAGGAGGTGACTGGCATGAACGCAACTGCAAGAGCATTGCATCCTATAAAAGAAAAAGTTTATGTGTCGGTCACTTCGGAAATTGATACGACGGGGTTCATGCACCCGAAAGCTGTCGAGTGGACGAACGGGCGGATGTACAAAATTGACGAGGTTCGGGATTTCCGTCCGGCTGATACCGTCGGATTCGGATTCCCCGGCGACTGCTACACTGTGGTCATCAAAGGCGAAGAAAAACGGTTATTCTTTGAACACGCACAGTTTCCACCACGGTTAGGACGATGGTTTGTTGAGGTTATTGCGAGCTAAAATACTTGAAGGGAGAATCAACGATGGATAAGCAACGCACATATTTTGCTATAGACCTGAAATCGTTTTATGCCAGTTGCGAGTGCGCGGACAGGCATCTCGATCCACTCACGACCAATCTCGTGGTTGCAGACCAAAGCCGTACAGAGAAAACTATCTGCTTGGCGGTCTCCCCTTCTCTCAAGGCTTACGGAATTCCGGGCAGGGCAAGGCTCTTTGAAGTCGTGCAGAAAGTGCAAGAAGTAAATGCGGGGCGGCTTCGCAAAGCTCCCGGACACAGGTTTACAACGGAGTGTTTTGATTCAATAGGTCTCTCGGAAGACCCAAATCTTAAATTATCCTACATCGTCGCTCCGCCTCGCATGGCAAGATACGTTGAAGTTTCGGCGCAGATTTATTCAATCTACTTGAAATACATCGCGCCGGAGGATATTTTTGCGTATTCTATTGATGAAGTCTTTATTGATGCCACCGATTACTTGCACGCCTACGGTATGACTGCTCACGAGTTGTGCATGACTCTTATTCGTGAAGTTCTTTATGCGACGGGAATCACTGCCACCGGCGGAATCGGCACAAATATGTACCTTGCGAAGATTGCAATGGACATCGTGGCGAAGCACGTTCCTGCCGACAAGGATGGAGTGAGAATTGCGGAGCTTGACGAACGTTCTTATCGTGAGAAATTATGGAATCATACTCCTCTTACCGACTTCTGGAGAATTGGTGCGGGCACTGCGAGGAAGCTCGAAAAGCGTTATATCTTCACTATGGGTCAACTGGCGTTTGCGTCAACCTATGACCAAGAGTGGTTCTACAAAGAATTTGGCATTGATGCCGAGATACTAATCGACCACGCTTGGGGAGTCGAACCAACGACAATGGAACTGGTGAAGTCCTACAAAGCGGATACGAACAGTCTTTCCGAAGGGCAGGTTCTCTCTGAACCATATCCATATGAAAAAGCAAGAATCATTGTGCACGAGATGACCGACAGTCTGATGTTGCAGTTGACCACGAAGGGGTTAGTTTCCGACTCGTTCACGCTCGACATCGGGTATGACAGAGAGAATTGCGACAAGGGCAACTATTCTGGCAACACGAAGACTGACCACTATGGGCGAACAGTTCCTAAGCCTGCTCACGGAAGCACACGAATTGATAGTCCAACAAACATAGGCAGTCAACTCCAAAAAGCTATTGTGGGGCTGTTTGACAGGATTGTTGACAGAAATTTGACTGTGAGGAGAATTACCGTCACTGCGAATAGAGTCGTGCAGGATGGAGGTGTCGCACAAATGAATATGTTCACCGACACCGAAAAGCTTGAAAAAGAAAAAAGCCTGCAAAACGCCATTGTTGGCATCAAGCAGAGGTTTGGAAAGAATGCTGTTCTCAAGGGTACAAATTTCCTTGAGGGTGCGACAATGAGAGAACGAAACGGGCAGATTGGTGGGCATAAAGCCTGAGATAAAGAGGTGCGAATTGTGGACAAAAATGACAACTTTGATGAGATCATAGATATGGAAAGACCCTGGACGGAAGAGACACTGAAAAAGCATCCGAAGATGTCGCCGCAAGACAGGGCGAAGATATTTGCGCCTTTTGCTGCTCTTAGAGGACATTCTGAGAGACTTGGTGAGGAAGATGTAAAAATGTTGCGGAGTGAACGGATGGAGTTGTCTGAGGATGAGGCCGCAATGCTCTCCGATAAATTACTGCAGGTCAAAAAAGGCATGACGATAACTGTGGTCTACTTCCAACCGGACAGCGAGAACGGAGATATCGGATATAATGTGACTGCTACCGGCACTGTAAGCAATATTGATCCAGTCTATAGAATTCTGAAAATTGACACAGGTCGGACGAATGAAAAAGGATCTGTGGACGAGGTTATAAAGTTTGATGATCTGCTGGATGTGAGCGGTTCGGAGATAGTAGATATAGATAAATATCTGGGGACTGAAGATTTCCCGGATGAATACGGCGAATACGGCGAATACGGCGAATACAGCGAAAACAGCGAATACCCCAAACACGAATAACCCCCTTGCCCAGGAAGACAACCACAGTCATCCCAAGCAGGGGTTATTTTCAGTAAGCTATATGAACTTCTCATATTTCAGGCTATCAGCTCCGAATAGTGCATTCGTGCTATAGCTTACCATAGAAGTTTTGCACATATCCAGCAGGGTCAGCTTGGTTCGAAAAAAACGCCTAATCCAAGTAGTGAAGTCCAGTTAATGTTTCAGAAGCTTCCCACAGCTTTTTTGCTGTATCCAGATTATGCGACGCTTTATTGGATTTGACCACATCAGGCATCCTGCCCTTGGATGGTCCGAAGTATTCGCCTCCTCTGACAGTTTTATCTGTAGCCGCGCGAATCAACGGCATTGCATCATAGATGGTAGGCTTCAGAAAGCTTGCCACAAACGTCAGGAATCCTTTAGTGAAAGCGTTATTCGCCTGAGCCGGCATGATGTTTGTCTGTGCTATTCCGGGATGTGCAGCAAGTGAGATTGTAGACTTGCCTGTGCGTGTAAGACGCCGTTGCATTTCATACGCAAACAAAAGCATTTCCATTTTGGAGCGTCCGTATGCTCTCCATTTGCCGAAGCCCTTTTTATTTTTATAGTACAGATTATCAAAATCTATCTTGTTTCCGAAAAAGTATGCAAGACTGCTGACACTGACAACTCTTGCGCCAGGAGTTGCCTCCAACAGGTCGAATAATCTTCCTGTCAGAGCAAAGTGACCGAGATAGTTCGTTGCAAAGTGATTTTCAAAGCCATCAACGGTTTCAGAATACGGCGCAGCCATAATTTCCGCATTATTGACGAGAACATCGAGGCGACTGTATTTCTGCTTGAATTGATCTGCAAAATCCGCAACACTTTTTTGGCTGGCAAGGTCTAAGTGCATAGCATCCAAATCCGCATCCGGAACATCGTCCCGAATCTTTTGCATGGCGGCATCCGCCTTTTTCGGATTACGGCAGGCCATCACAACTTTTGCGCCTTTGCGAGAAAGCTCCTTAGCAGTCTCAAAGCCCAGACCGCTGTTTGCACCTGTCACAATCATTACTTTGCCGGAAAGGTCAGGTATATCTTCTAATTTCCAACTCATAATTATCCCCTCACATGGAACTCAGATTGCGTCATACCATTAAGCGTGACGTTCGGATTCTGGTAGCGTCTGCGCTTCCCCGGCACATTGGAGTGACGAATGGGAGAAAAGCCTACGATATGGTTTGGTCGTAATGTCAGTCTGCTTTTTGCAAAACAGATCGCTACACCCTATTTTATCACTTGGGCGGAATCAATACAACAGCACTAAAGCAACAAATGTGGAATTATTTTCTGAAATTTTGATGAACACGTGGTTACTTACGTTATGCTTTACTTATGTTGCGGACTTGTATCTTGTCTAAATCGACCGCCACAGCTGCTTTATTTCTCAGAATAATTGCTTTTATGTTTTTATCTTTGAACCGATTGTCGTTTTGGGCAGGTGACGGCAACCTGCTTGGCATGGGGCAGCGATTATTGATATAGATAAGCATCTTGAGATTTGGAACTTCCCATAGAGTACAGTGAAAATAAATAAACCCCCTGCAGCTCCCAGAGTTTTCTCTGGAAATCCACAGGGGTTTTTCTTCATACGTTATAACTTAGAGACCAATGGAATCCAACGCTGCTTTTATATTCTGTGCAGCTACATCCGCATCTGAACCGTCAAATGTAAACTCAACTGTATCCCCTGTTTTGAATCCACCCGTTATTAACAGCATAATGCTCTTCGCACTTTTGGGCGGCAAGCCAGGTTTAGATACAAAGATATAACATTCATACTTTGCGGCTTCGTGTGCCAAAAGAGCTAATGCTCTATCATGGTCTTCTTTTCCTGTGATTTTGTAGGTAAAACTTTCTTTCATTGATTTTCTGGTCTCCTATTCTGTCTTTATTTTGTTTGGTCTCTATTCTCGCGGTTTTTATCTATCAATTATTATCATAGGGCTTGTGCCCTGTCAAAATAAACCGCTTTAGATACCTGTATCGTCAAGGCGGGGCACCGATTACTACCATTTTTTGCGAATCAGATGCATTATGTTTTAATTTTAAAAATAGCTATCGCTTTTTCTAAACAGTGACAACAACTTATCAGATCACTCCATACTTCTTCAATAGCTCCAATCTACGCTCTGCTACAGAATATCCCTTACTTATTTCTTTCATGCTGCCCATTGTCGTGGCTCTTGTAACTTGTCAAAACCGACCACCAGTTGCCTTTATTTCTCAAAATAGTTGCTTATGTGTTTTTGTCTTTCAGCCGGCGGTCATTTTTGATAACAATCTCTCTTTGCTTTCGATAGAAAAACCGCACTGCTTTGTGGTATATTTCAGTTGGCTGTCAATTTTGTCACTTTTGTCAAGCGGTGACACCCTTTTTCTTTTGTGCCTCTTCAAATGCACACACAAATACATTTATGACAGCGGATACATTTTTCAGCATCTACGGCAGGATAAAGAAATCCCTCCTCATCAGGTCGCATTACTATCGCTTGTACAGGACAAATTGCATAACAAGCCGTACATCCACAACAATTCTCCCTGTTTTCATATAACTCAGGCAGTTCTTTATTGCAAGCAGTAAGATTACCGTTTTTATCTCTAAGCTGTGGAAGCCCATTTTCACCTATAGTTACATTAAAATAGCGGGTGGAGTTGTGCGGCGTATATTGTCGCGATGTAATCTCATAGTCCTCACTTGGATTAGGTTGTGAAGAATATGGTAAGTAAGTTCCATCTCTATATTGATACACAAGTTCAAATTTAACTTGCGTCACGCTCTTCCTTCCAAAAAAATTCACTCTTATCTCTCCTCAAACTACAATGGTTCTGTATTTTTAGTCTCTAAAAAATTAATGTACAATACGTTGGTTTAAAATATGGCTTACTTTACCTTTTATGCTATTTAAAAGCCCGTAGCCTCCATATTTTTTTGCAATCATCTTAAAATCTCGATAATTAAAATCTTTCCAAAATCCATCACGAGTGTCTGGCTGAGAAAAAAGCGTGAACATAGAAGGGCGGACTGAATCTTTTAACAACGTTTCAGAAGCCTCGAGGTCACATGTTACCTCTTTAAAAACATTCAATCCTTTAACATTATTTATAAAAACGAGCGAAACGCCTTTGTTATCATTAAACCCTGGGCATGCCTTGTCTATTTCCCAGAAATCAGCTATCGTGATATCGCCAGGGTGTAAAATATCTTTATATGGGCAGAGATAGCATGATGGTCTTAAGGCGTTATGACTATAAAAAATCGTAGTATAGATACGCGAATCAACCCGTTTGGGTACTTTATTATTTTGGAAGTCCAATGTTTCTACATGTTCAGCCCACCCAAAGTCCTTTTTGTTTCTAAATTCAACCTCAAAACATTTGCCATGAAGTGTCTCCATCCATTCTAAGTATTTTTTCCACACCTTTGGGCTAGGAACCCCGTGACATAAAATATCAACAAGCAATAAATTATCGTACTTCATGCCTAAAAAAGCTTTTATACCATCTATTTGGCACAAGGTTCCTGAAAACAAAACCAATATACCCGAATCAAGATCTGATTTTACCGATTTAAATATGTCTCCCATGTTACTCTGAACATATTTTGAGCCCCTCATCATATCGCGCTCATTCTTACAATGAGCCCTAAAATGTAAAGTCTCCAGCTTATCATTTAAAACAGCACCATAAACAACTCCCCCACTAGAGAGTACATAGTCAGATAACGCGGTAAAGACTCCTCCAGATCTTGAACTCATTCTAATCTTATAGTCTCTGTGTTTAACAGCATAGGTAATCGGAAATTCCCCTAAAGTCATAACATAAACCCTCCCATAAAATGCAGAGGTTTTGCCACTAACCATAGAGAATATAAATTAATTTCGAAATCTAGCGGATCAAGTACCCCCCACCACATGTATTTAAGACCAACTTTATTTTATTTTTTATTTTGTGCATAACAGTAAATCCTCCGTATTTTTTTAAAACAGATTTGATACCTCGATTGCGGTATAGGCTCCAAAAATCATCTCTCGCTACTGGTTTTATTACAGGAGAAGACAACCTATTCTGCTTACAATTATCCGCATTTGATTCATAATATTCCATATCATGCTTTACACTATCAAATAATAATTTACCCTTATATGTGCGTACAAGAATGAGGGAATTGCCTAGTTGATTTTCATATTCTGGATAGAATCTATCGCACCCCCAAAAATCGCCGATTGTCAAATCAGAACATCCATACATTGTAGTGTATGGACATCGATAGCAAGAAGGACGGATATTCGCTTTATCTTTGTAAATATTCATATAATCGAGCATATCAATTTCTTTACTACCATTCTGAATGACCGGAAAAGGTGCTTTCCACCCATTTCGCTTATCCTTAAAATTAATTACATCAGCAACATCTCCTAAATACCTTTCCTTTTCGGACAAATACTCCTTCCAGAAAGTCGTGCTCGGAACGCCAGAACATATAATATCAACCAAAAAAGCTCTATCTTTAATTTCAGGAAACCTTTGGAGAAACTTATCAAATGCTGCGACTTGGCACCTCATACCAATGAAAAGTAATGACTTGTCATCCTCATCTTTTAAGATATCAACAGTGTCAAGAAAAGCATCATCAACTTTGCTCTGAATATAGTATGAACCTTTGAAACTATCTAAATTCTTTTCACTCCTTGTGACTTTAAAAGAAACTTCGCGATTTTGGTAATTATACGAAGATGCACAGCATATATTTCCGCTACTGAGAAAATGTTTCATTAAGTCAGATGCTACGCCACCAGAAGCTACAGATATCAAGCTACTCTTATCCTTTAAATAACATAAATAAGGTGAAAACGACTTATTCACTGTCTTCATCTCCTAATCATTTGAACGAGCCTTGACCACAGACCAGCAAAAACTTTCCTATTTAGTATAAAGAATATCGGGATAGCCACAGCACAATTTACAATATTCCCAATATCATTTTTCATAAAACAAATGTACGAAGCAATGCATATATATAACAATTCTAACACAAAATCGCGAATATTATACTTTAAGCCAAATTTTTTGTGTAAGTCTACCATTCTAAAAAGCATAAGAAAGAAGTAAGAAATTAGAGTAGATATAGAGCCCGCCCATATTCCTATTTCATTAACAAGAGCAAAATCTACAGCCAAATTAATTATAGCTGCTAATATAGTAGTTATACCAACACTCACAATCTTCTTCTTGGCAACATAAATTCCACCTAAAAAAGAGGAAATGCAGCTAAATAATATTCCTATAAAAAGGACAGGCATCTGTAAGTATGCATCATCATAATCACCTGATATCAAAAGTGCAAATATTACTGGGGTAAAAGCAATTAAGCACCCCAAGGAACTACATAAAAATCTTACAAGAGTATCAAACATCGATGAGTAGTATTCTTTTGCGTCCTCATCATTTGCGGAAATAGATGCGTTTTCCTGCCATGCTAATGTGAAAGTTCCCTGCACAGTAGAGAGCAAACTTGGAATTTTATTTGCAACAGCATATACGGCATTAGCTTCAACTCCCAAAAAGGCTGTTATAACCAATCGGTCAGATACAGACAAAACCCAATTCGACAAGTTATTAGGAACCATAGGCCACGAATAAGAAAGCATTTTCTTAATCTGTTGCTTTGAAGCATATTTTTTTATATTGATATCGATGTCGCTTCTTATCCAGAAAATTAGCACTAAACATGCACACACATTAGATATAATTAAAGATAGAAGCACGCCAAGCAATCCAAGACGAATAACATAAACTAAAATGATAACTAATACTAAGTTTACAGTAGATAGCACACATGTTGCTATTGAATAGCCCTTGTTATATGATAGTCCTCTTGTAATTTGCTGTAGTGCAAGGTAAATAATATCAACAAAATAATAAAAGCATACTGCCAGTCTGACACATATAGAAAGATTACCAAAACCAAGAAAAACGAAAAATAGTACTATAAGAGTAACAGGTATTGTTACAATAAATATATTATTGACTATCAAGCTTGATTCTTCCCTATCTCCCCTACAATCAATTAAGAATCTAAATGCCGCAGATTGTATCTGCAATGTTGCAACCGGCAAAAGTAACGACACAAGAGTAGAGATAAGATCATAATATCCATATTCAGTCTGAGTTAAATATCCTGTTAAAATCGGTAAAGTAATAATTGCAACAATCTTTGGGAAAAAAGTTCCTACAGCTAAGATTGCAGTATTTTTTATAAGACTTCCTTCTCTACTCATAACACTACACCCCCTCTCTGTTCGCAAACACTACTCAACCATTCTGTAAAGGAGTCAGCCAATTTCTTTTCATTACAAATTACACTCGAAAAATCTTCCTTTATTCCACTTGAAATATCTTGTAAGAAAGCCCCTACTCTATTGTTTATGATATCATCTATACTATACATATTCATCTGAATGTAATGAGAAGCCAAAGAATTTCTCGACAACAAGTCATAGTTTTTACTCTGAATTGGATCTTTAATGTCACGTCCCTCTATAACAACAAAAGGAATATTTGATTTAATTGCAAAAACCATGCCATGGAAAAACGTAGTAACTAGACCGTCAAGTGAAGCAATTACATCTATCCATTCAAAAGGAGTGAAAGCAGTTTTTCCATAGGTTCCAGAGAAGTAGTTATACAGCGAAACAATTTCGTATTCCGACGAATACTTTTCTATTAATTTATTTGCTATCATAGGCTCACCACACATTAAGCCTACCACTTTCTTTTGAGGATTGACACGAAGACATTGATTTAGTATCTTCTTTCCTTTTTCTTTGTCAGGTTTAAAATCATATAAAAATGTGGGGTCACAATTCAGATTTATTAATTCATCATGCCTCATAATCTCACTAATCAAATTTTGGGAGGCAACATCTCGAACACCAATATAATCGAAACTGCTTAAAAAATCTCTAACCATTACCTGCTTTTCAACTGATACATCACTTATAAAGTTTCGAGATGAAGCAGCGTACGACGCTTTAATAACCCCTTCAATATTCGGCAACCAATAAGCATTTGGAAATCCTCTAAATCCATCAAGAACCCATACCTCATCACTTCCCACAATAATCAAATCATAAGTATTTCCGACAAATTCAGCAAATTTGTCAACACTATCAGATATGAGGCTTTTTTTCGACAAAGGCAACTTTTTTTGTTGTGACTTAAACATCTGATATCGCTTGCAGTTATAGAAAAGTGCTGATTGTTGCTTCAAATTAAATTTCAAATTTTTAAGTTGCATTTTCTCACTTGCCCAAGTATTATAATTTATGATATCGACATCGCCTATCTTCAATTCCCTCAATTTTGATGCAAGAGCAAATGCTTGTAAATATGCTCCATAGTTGTGTGTAGCATGATAAGTAAGTATTCCAATCTTCATAGTTACTTTTTAATCCTCCAATTGTAGAACACAGATAATATTTTATATATTAGATTATAGGATTTCTTTCGAGCTATTGTCAATTCTAGAGTATCCATGCTGCCTTTTCGAAGCAGAATATGTACTGAATATAAAGTATAATTGATATGTATACATATCATACAATGGATTTCCTGTAACTGAGTAAAGTGCAAAAAAAATCAAATAGGCTACCGAGACAAATGACATAATTTTCTCTGTAGTACCAACCTCACTATCGTTCCTAATAATCCATCCGAGATTTTTCAACGAGCATATCAGCGCATAAATCATCCACGAATATATTATAAGTCCACCAATTACGCCATTCTCACACAAAATTTGAATGTATACGTTGTGTGCATTACCAGTGTAACCAACAGTCTCAGCAACCTTTGCTTTGAAACCATACCATCCTATCCCAAAAAATGGATGCTGATTAAATGATTTTAATGTGCCTGCCCAATAACCAAAGCGAAGCAAAATATTTTGATCTTCGCCCATATTAGCAAACCTATCTAATACATTTGCAACCTGCGGTATAAAATAATATGACATATAGATGGCACACAAACCAACTATAAGCAAAAAAGCATACTTAATAAAATGGTTTGATTCCTTCCTCGTATATAAATAGTAAGCAACAAGTAAGCCAACCGCTGCAAATAATATATGGGCCCTTTTTCCGGTGAGAAATAGCGCAATCAAGTCAATTGAAACAAGAAAGAGCGGTAAAATTTTCTTATTCTTCCCTTCCTTTGTTACAACAATATATACAGCAAATGATATAATAATTGCTGGTGCCAAAATCATTCCGTTAGTTGAATAATGATCAGTCAGCCCCGTCATATACCCTTCTTGATACCAGTAGTTAAATAACGTTACGTCGGGATACAATTGTGGTAAAACATCATAATAAAGGCTACTACTCATTCTCATCAGTATCGTTGCACAAGCAAAAAACAACTCACTTATCATGCAAATAATCAAGAAAGGTCTATGCCAATCATCATAATTCTTTGCAAACAGGCAGAATATCAAAGTAAGTATGTATATCCAATACTCTCCATAAAAAATACCGTTTTTGAAATATCCATAAGTGACAATACATACCATGAACAGCAAAAACACTGTACTTGCATCCAAACTAATCTTGCGCACATTGCCTGTCAAACAAGCAAAGATAAGTAACGCCAAGATACTAAAAATAATATAAATTCTTGAAGATGGAACAACTATAGAATAAAGCGATGCAGCCAATGTTGGTAATAGAATGACTAACAATGCAACTGTATTCGCAAATTTATTTTTACTAAATCTTATAACCATACAAACATCAATCATCAGTATTTCACTGATGCCTCCATATCAATTTTAGTGATATTCTCCCTATCTAAAATATAAAAACATGGTATAGTAAAAACACAAACGCGAAAAGAGGAGAGAAAAGATTCTCAGAATATCACTTCTCAATTAGAAACTATCGTCTTAAGCCATAAAAAACTGCGCAAACTGATATCGAACCTTATTCACTCATTAAGACATTTCTAATGTACTTAATTCTTTATACAACTCTAAAATCTCACGGACGTTATGCGTTATTTTATACTTACTATCAGCATCAATTTTAGCCTTATTCCCGCACCTAACCAATAATTTTCTATCTTTATAGAACGTCTCTATTTTATCAGCTAATTCTTGATAATTTCCAAGGGAATAAATTAATCCATTTTCCGAATCGCTTATCAGCTCAGGATTAGCTCCCGTATTTGAAGCGATAACCCCAAGTCCTGCAAACATATACTCTGCAGTAACTCTTCCAAATCCTTCAGATTTAGAGCACATCAAAGCGAACTGATACTTTCCTAAAATGGGATGCACTGTCTTTTTTGCCGGAAGTATTTTTATGTTATTATCGAGCCCATACTCTGAAATTCTTTCTTGTATGTTTAAAAGATACTCCGGATCATTCCACCCCACAAAATCTACATAGATGTGCTCCTTAATATCGTCCGAAAGTAAGTTAATGGCTTCCACACATTCAAGTTGACCTTTTGCTTCACAAATTCCTCCAGCAATTATACCATGCAAATCCACATTTGAAAGCATTGCTTCTATTGAAGTAGTGCTAATATCGTCGTTATCGATTCCATTGTATATAACCTTAATTTTATTCTCTGCAAGACCTTTTTTTATCCAGCTGTCCCTCACAGCATTTGAAATTGCTATAAATTTATTAGTATACTTGTTTATAAACCCGTAAAAATTATTACGGTAGCACACACATCCAAAATCTTCTTGCCCAAATTCTCGAATGTGTACTATATGCGGTATTTTATACTTTTTTGCAAGTATACACCCTATGTCGTTTCTAGCCGAATTTGTATGTATTATATCAATTTCTGAAAAGTCTATATACTTTTCAATGCGCCTCATAACACAAGGAATAGAAAGGAAATAGTCAATTTTCTTTATGGCAAATTTAATCGACCGTTTCCACCATGATTTCGGCGGGACATCCATCACCGACCTATGATGCGAAGCAAAATTTTCTATACCTAAATCACTGAGTTCGGCGTTCAATTCGTTATCATCACTTGTGCAAACAATAGGCTTAATTCCTTGCTTAGCTAAACTAGTCACGACATCAACCAACGACCTAGTCGCTCCACCAACAACTCCCGGATCGGTTATAAATAAGACATTCATTTTATTATTCCTTTTATTCGTAAATTACATCTATTTCTTTAAAGTTGCAAAATCCCCGTCTCTATTTACACTATCGCTGAGAGTTGCATTTTTTAATTTTCTATATAATTTCATAACTGCTCTGCAGACAAATCCAGGCATCAGGAACTTCGGATATATCAAAGCCCAACATTTCAGATACATATATGTACACTTGAACAGTTTCTTCTTATCCGTTTTAATGTTACCGTTCGCCTTTTCTTTAATAATACCGTGCCCAGCTAACAAGCAAATTCTATCGACAAACCATTTTTGGAGTTGCTTTTCGTCATATCCTTGTTGAACCGCAAAATCAAGCATTCTTTTGTAGCTTACACCATCTACAAACCCTATATCAAAATTTGATTGAGTAACATAAACACCGGCTGCAATGCATATGTCTCCTACTATTCCCAAATAAGTCTCATTTCCCGCAGAGCACAGTATATGTATATAGCTTTGCAACCAATACGTTCCGTAGAATTGCTCTGGGTTTATAATCTGTTCAAATCTGGACTTATTTAGGATAAATGATGACAAAAATCCCCAATAATGTTTTGCATAACTCATGAATAACTTCTTATCCTGAGTACAAATATTCTTTTCCGTTATCTCTATGGGATTAATACAATATTCGATTCCGTCATAGTGTACCCAAAAATTTGTCGAACTCAGGTAAACCAGTCCCATATCCGGAGATGATTCTAAGAATTCAAGGATACGTTGCAAAGAATTCTCAACTAGTATATCATCATCTGACAGAAGAAAAATATACTTCCCCTTCGCCAACCTCATACATTCAAGGAAATTTCCATCTGCTCCAATGTTCTCCTTATTCCTGTGATATTTTATAAACGGGTATTTAATCCGATACTCTCCAACTATCGACGGTGTATCATCAGTCGACCCATTATCAGAAACAAGAACCTCAACCTCATCCGTGCATTGCGGAAGCATGATATCAAGCATATTCCTGATAGTTTTGGCACCGTTATACGTTGGGATAGCAATAGTCAACAACGGTTTATTCTCCATATAAGCCTCATTTCCACACGAAAGAAGCTTACACCGAAAATAATATGTACACAACTACTGCGTAACAAATGCTGCCCGACTATGTCGGTCGATTAACATAAGATGTAAACTGTCTTCCTTGCATAAATCGCACGGCTCTGAGAACTGTCCTACATAAGAAATTTGGCATACATAAACATGGAAACAAATGAAGCCAAGCATAAGGGTACTTCCAAAGCAGCACGAGTAATTTATTCGCAGATGTCTTATGTACACCTACGCTACGTTCTTTAATAACGGTGCGTCTCGCAAGATAACACACCTTCCAAAGCCACTCCGATTCGAGCTGCTTTTTGCAGTACCTCCCCGCATGACTGCATAATCTAACATTTTCTTATAATATACTCCCTCTACCTCTGCTACATCATAGTTGCCAATAGCACCATATGAACCTACTGCAATGCACGGACCTGATATGAGGCCTAACTCATCAGTAGAATTCTTCGAACACTCAATATGAACATAACTTTGAAGCCAGTATGTATTAAGAAACTGTTGTGGATTCTTCATATCTTTAAACCTTTCTGTTTTCCACAAAAAACACGAAGTAAATCCCCATTGCCGCTGAATATAGGAGAAGAATCTCTTTTTGTCTGTGGTAATGTAATCCTGATTTATCTTCTTCGATCTTTTTTTGAAATAACTACAGCTACTGATATCGACGTATCTGTCTTTGAAACTTACTGTCGAAAGGTATGCAAGAGTAACCTCCGAATTTGATTTGAGAAAAGTCAAAATCTTATCTACAGCTCCCTCCACAATTATGTCATCATCAGATATAAGCATCGTCCACTTGCCCTGCGCCATTTGCATACACTGCAAAAAATTCCCGTCAGCACCGATATTCTCGGAATTACGAATTGTCCTTATGAACGGATACTTTTCTTTATATTCAGCAATAATCTGAGGCGTTTTATCTGTAGAACAGTTATCGGAAATCAGGACCTCAACTTCCTCAGTGCATTGTGGAAGCATGATGTCAAGCATACTCCTGATAGTTCTCGCTCCATTATAATTCGGAACTGCTATTGTAAGTACATAATCGTTCTGCATTCGCAAAACACTCTCCAATCATTCGTCATCCCTCTGTTTTTGTAGACAAGGTCTAACATTATTTCTGACATAGGAAGCCACAAAGAACGCAATTTTTCTCGGCATGATATGCCATATCTGCTTCATCAGCTTCTGCTTCATAGAATACTTTGTCTCAATTTGCGGTAATTCACTCCACGGTGATAATGAGCGATAATAAACATACTCATTTGCATAAGGAGAATCCGAGTTCTTTTCCCATATTTGCTTTCTTACATAGAACGTGTTAATTGCATGTACTATTTTAGGATTTTGTATAGCAATATCGGTTTCTTCTTTTGTATAATAATCATTTACAATCCCTCGGAACCTCACAAAAGCGTCATATCCCATAAGAATCAATGGTGATACCACATTATAATCTGCACTCAATCTGAGAATGTAGGGAGAAGCACACTTATTGATAACTTCTTCTTCATAGTAAACTAGCCTCATATGTTGGTCAAAAAGTGTTTTGATATAAGACACATACCTATCTTCCAATCTATCTCTCCGAATCTTATCAAGATTAAACAGCAATACTCCACCATTACAATACAACGATTGCGGAACTATTTTAAGTTGCTTAATCATAACCGCCTCACCAGCTGCATCATCAACACCGGCAATATAGTAATCTTTGAAATTCTCGATATCACATAAGCCTGAAAGGGAGCCTAAGACCAAAGTATCACTGTCCAAGCAAAGTACGCTTCCTACTTCCGAAGGCAATATCTTTCCCAAAATCATCCGAGAATAAGAATTACCAATGCTCTTCAACGTGAATCTATCATCACCGAAGAAGTTTTCTGGCTCCGGCATTTTTATAAACTCAATACTTTGCTTGTAGCTATTAGATATCTGTTCAAACTTATTCTTATCAGATTCAGTGAAATTTTTTTCTATGACAAATATGCCTATGCTGGTATCCTTATTGTTCTCAAGCAACGAAATAATAGAAACTCCACACTGCTCTACAAAATAGTTACTGGCAAAGTAACAAACATATAACTCCTTATCGTACGTCAATTTAGACCCTCCTCTCCACAATCTTTATACCAATCCTCGATTGCCTCTTCGAGGGTATAATGGAACTGATAACCACTGTTCATCAACTTTTCACCGCTGACATTTGTCGACACCATTAGTTTCTTTACTCTTGCCGGATGTATGCCAACTTTCTTACCGCCAAGAGGTCCGATAATCGTTGCCGCCGCCATCAGAAGCTTGCCGGGAACTTGGAAGATATGCCGCTTCATACCCGTTGCAGATTTAATTGTTTCACAAATCTGTTCTATAGTATAAGCCGGTTCAAACGTACAGTTGAATAAGTCCGTACCCGGATAACTGTTATCAATCATGCGAAACTTGAAGAAACGCACAAGATCCTTAACATAAATCCCACCCTTGATTGTATCCTTACGTCCTGTATAGAAGAAATAGCGTTTCCGAATACCCCAATACAGTCTTGTAAAATTACCATGCTCCCCCTTGCCGAATACAATTCCAGGGCGAACAATAGTAAGCTCACGACTTGAATCCTTTACCTGCCATTTCTCATGTATCTTCTCCGCAACCAACTTACTGATACCATATGGGGTCTCAGGTGTTGGAAGCGTGGTTTCTTCCTTCAACTCCTCTGCAGGACCATACGGTGCAATAGAACTTGTAAATAAAATCTTCTTTATTCCGTTCTTCTCTGCAAAAGCAGTCACATTTTCAGCACCAAGGATATTTGTTTCAAAGTATTCAAAATCCTTGTGTCCCGGTGTTCTATGAACAGCTGCCAAATTGAAAATAATGTCATCGTTTGTAGTTTTAATATCAACATTAATCGGTTGCCGAACATCACAACGTATATACTCAACGCCGTCAATTTTTCCAACAATCCCTGGAACTACTCCTTCTTTTCCGGGCATAACAATATCCAGAGCATAAACCTTATCTGCATCCGTTACAACCTCATCTCTCAGGAGATCAATTAGATGCGTGCCGATAAACCCAGTACCTCCGAAAATTATATAGTTCATGCCTCACACACCTCCACGTTATATGAAGAAAGCTGTGCAGGCATAACGGAGAAACTAGGACTCAGTACCCTCCCCACGCTGAGCTGAACCGTACTCATCGTCGCGCTTGACTGCAAGCAATGGGCGAATTTCATTTCTCACGAAAGAGGCAATTTTAAATGTAATTCTTTTCGGCAAGATGTGCCAAACCTGTTTCATAGCTTTTTGTTTAATGCTCCTTTTGGTAATTATCTGTGGAAGTCTACCCCATTCGGTTAAGTTTCGATAGTGACAATACTCATCTGCATATGGAGAGTCAGAATCTTTTTCCCATATGCGCTTTCTCACATAAAAAGTATTTATCGCATGGATTATAGCCGGATTGGATATTGCCTCAGCCATTTCTTCTTTTGAATACCAATTTACAACCCCTCGGAAAGCTACGAATTCATCATAACTCATCACGAGATTCACCGTCATCAGATTATATCTGGGATGGAGTCGAAGTACTTTAGGATAGCAAACCTTATTTATAACTTCCTCTTCATATGCTCCAAGTGTTTTCCCTCTTGAAAACACATCTTTTATGTATTCGACGTATTGTTGCTCGACATAATCTTCTCGAATGCTCTTTAGATTGCACAAGAACAAACCACCGTTGCAATAAAGAGTCCCAGGCTCTATGTCGAGCGTTTTCCTCATCATGGCAATTCCCGGCGCACTATCTACGCCAGCAACATAATAATCTGTCAAATTTTCATTCCATAATGACTCCAAACTATCAACCACAAGCATATCACTATCCATACATAACACTTTATCTAGATTCTGTGGCAGAAGCTGTCCGACAATCATTCTTCCAAACGTGTGACCGAGACTTTTAATCGTAAAACGTTCATCATTAAAAAACGTTTGCGTATCAGGCATCGAAATAAAGTTAATTTTCCTGTCATATTTTCGGGCTAAATGTTTAAATCTCTCTTTATTTTCGGTAGAAATATGATCTTCAATTATGAAGACCGTAATAGTGTCAAATTCTTTATTGCTCTCAAACAACGATACAATAGCAACCCCACAGGTTTCCGCAAACATATCCGACGTAAAAAAGGCAACCGCTAAATCTTTATTCGCCACTATGTAATCCCTCCAAAATTCTCACTATGCCTTCTTCAAATGACACTTGCGGTTTCCATCCTGTATCTTCTACAAGTTCCGATATATCTGCCTGCAAATGCATCACCTGTTCAGGTGCATACGGAATTGCTCCAAGCTCAATATCCATATCAGGATTCACAGCATTACGGATAATTTTAATATAATCAGCAAGAGGCTTGGCTTGTCCGCTCCCAAGCACATAAGTCTTTCCATCACCCCCATGTTCCCCGAGGTCAGCAAAAGCTCTGGAGGCATCCTCACTGAACAAGTAATCCCACAGCTGTTCGCCTTTCGTGAATTGTGGCACTTCGCCTCTTTGGAGCTTTTCAATGGTTGACATAACCATGCTCTGCGAGCCGTCATTCGGACCATATACGCTCAGAATCCGCACCCAGATGTGTTTCAGACCTCTTTGATGAGCGTGTTCTCTGGTCATCTGTCCGGCACATAGCTTTGCGATTCCGTATCCCATCTCAGGAAATGTTGGGGTTTCAGGACATAATAAGCCCTCAACCCTGCCGTATTCTGCTTGAGAACCCGCACCAATAAAAGTATGACATCCGAATCGTTTAGCTGCTTCAACAGCATCTAAGGCATAACTAACATTCTTATTTTGAAGATACATATCATTCCGAGCCGTTCCGACTGTCCCGTCCCACGCAAAGTGATAAAACACATCATAGGTCTTACCTGTATCATTTTGTATTTCAGATAATTGCTGTAGCGAGCAATATTTCTTTGTGACTAACGGATGCTCCGGAATTCTATTATTCCGTTTCGAACCATCATAACAGAAGACAAGAACCTCAATGTTTCTGTTAATCAATTCTTTAATCAGCGCTGTTCCTACTGCTCCTGTTGCACCGGTTATTATTGCTCTATTCATTGCACATCTCATATTCTCTTTATTCTTAATCCTCACATCATGTCTCATCCATCAAAGGAATCACCATTATTTTTTCAAGTTCCTCTCTCGGCAAGAATGGCGCAAGATCTTCGAGCGGAGGACTTACAAGAGTTCCATCTTCAAGTTTCTTCGTACTGCTCTTAGGCTCCCACACTTGCTTGGTATCCGTGAAAATCTCACAGAAAACAGGTCCGTCAAGGGAAAGGACTTCATCGACTACTTTCATCATTTCAGCATTACTGGATGCGCTAAAATAACGATAGCCAAACGCTTCTGCAATCTTTTTAAACTCTGGGAATGACAAGTCTCCGGACTCCGGACCAATGCCCACTTTGCAATGCTCGCTGAACAAGTTAGTCTGCGTGATTCTGATAGAATGATACCCATTATTGTTGATCAAAAATATCTTAATGGGAAGATTATTCGTCAAAATTGTCTGGAGTTCCTGCAAATTCATCATAATACTGCCATCACCCTCAAGACAGATTGTATTTCTTTTTCCACCACCGATGCAGGTTCCGATTGCGGCAGGCAAACCATAGCCCATGCTCGCGATAGCACTATTATTAGCCATACGGCTTCCCTTTTGAATAACATAAGCCTGATTGCCGACTACACAACAAGCACCATTTGAAACAGCAGTCAAACTGTTTTCAGGAAGTCTGCTTGAAAGGTATCGCACAAAAGCATACACATTAGCTGTCTCTCCGTTTTCCTTCCACTGACGAGGAAGAATCGCGGGATAATCCTTTTTCCACTTCTGGCAAGTTTCCAACCACATTCCACCGCTATGAACCGGTGAATCAGATATTTTCATATCCATCTTAGTGAGAAAGTCCTTGGCATCAGCCCAAATAGGCATATCAACATGAATGGTATGCTTCTTCATTTCAGCAGGGTCAATATCGACCATGATTACTTCAGCTGCCCTCGCCCATGTCTTCCAGTTATATCCGACCTGTCTGATAGAAATTCTTGTTCCGATAGCAAGTATTAAATCTGCATTCTGTATTGCCCAGTTTCCAGGGCGATCTCCCATATTGCCCGCACGTCCGCAGTACAGGGGATTCTCGTCCTCTATCAAATCCACAGCATTCCAATAAGTGACTATCGGGATATTGAGTTTCTTTGCTACGGAACGGAATGCTTCATAGCCTCCCGACAATCGAATACCATATCCAGCATGAAATACAGGGCGTTTAGCTTTCCTGATTTTCTCAATAACCGCATCTACAACCTCATCTGAAACTTCCAGAGGCAACTTCGCATCGTCCTCGGTCGGGTCGTAGCCTTCAAGTTCATCGGTCTCGATATAACCACCCTGGTAGTTGACTGGTATATCAATCCACACAGGCCCCGGTCTGCCCGTCGTTGCAAGATGCCACGCTTTTTCCAACGCATATCTAATCTGCTTCGGGTCTTCAATCATGGTCGCATACTTTGTCATCGGCTCAACCGATTTTACAATATCATATTCCTGATCTCCGACAGCTCTAAGTGAAAGACCATCCGTGAATTGCATTGTATACCGGGCTGTCGTATCGTAGCGAACCTGACCACTGATAATAAACATAGGTATAGAATCAAGCCATCCTCCGACAACACCAGTAAGAGCGTTGGTGCCACCGGGACCAGTCGTAACACATACAGCGGCAATCTTATTATCCAATCTCGCATATGCCTCTGCCGCAATCGCACAAGCCTGCTCATGGTGATTATATGTAACTTTCAGTCCTGGGTTGTGACCAAGTGCATCATTCAGGTGCATTGCACCACCGCCAACCACGCTGAAAACATCGGTAACGCCGTGGCTTACAAGAAAATCAGCTACATAATCCGCTAAACGCTGTTTCATACCTTTTCCTCCTCAGGATTTTTTATAACAAATACCGCTCTAAGACTTTGTCTTTTTGCTGAAAACGCTCAAGCCCTTTACTTTGACTACTATAAAAGAAAGCAATACGGTTACCACAATAATCAGCAATGACAAAAGTGACGAATCAGCACTTTTGAAATACTGTGGGAAACTCCAACAAAAAAGATTAATCACGAACACATGTAGTAAGTAAATTTCTGTCGATACAGACCCAAACTTAGAAAGAACTTTATTTCCGACTACAAAGACATCCAAGAAATTAAAGAGGAGAACGAGGAAAGATATCACAGATATCCATCCCATAGACACTCTTACAATGTGATAATCATTCCAAAAATATCTTACTCCATATATGACCAAGTTACTGAAAGCAAAACATACTGTAGCCACTAATACAGCAATCAATTTCACCTTTCCTTGTTTTGGTATAATCTTCGCAGACAAGCCAGGGACAGACGCAACAGCCACACCAAGCACAAAAGCTACGCACGATTGCATTTCATGGAACGGTCTACCCCGTAAAAGCAAATAAAACACATACACGCCGATACATATTACTGATATCAGTATCTCTTTTCCATTCCAATCAAACAGCTGGAACAGAATAATCATTGTAGCGTATATAATAACCAAGGTCAGAATCGTCCACATCTGACCAGCAAGCATATCCCATCCTGCTAAATGTTTGACCATCTTCAAGAACGAAAAAGTCTCTTTTGAGAAAGCCAAATATTCTACATAATAAAGTCCTTCAACAACAATCATTAGCAGTATATACTTGATCAAATGCTTCGCTATGTATTTTGACCTATCAATCTTATTATTTCGTTTCTTTAGCCCTAATGAAATTCCGTACCCTGAATAAAAGAGAAAAATACCAACTAAAAGATAACCAAATGGGCTTAATAATGATCCATATATCCCAGCATAATCTAAAACATTACCGATATGAACACACACTAAAAGGACTGCCGCCAATCCTCGGATTACTTGAGACTGTGCAATGGAAAGTGTATCGTGTACCCCCCACGCTCTTTCTGCGATGACATCCAAACAAAGCAACAAATGCAATTACGAGTAAAACCGCACTATTTGCCAATATACTCATAAATTCACATCTCCACTGCTTCAGTTATCGTTTTCGCCATATAATCAATCATCTCATCAGTCATTCCGGGATAAACTCCGACCCAGAATGTATTGTTCATTATAAAGTCCGTTGTTTCAAGACTACCTGCAACCCGATAAGCATCCGTCCCACGAATCTGGTCAAAGCACGGGTGCTTAATCAGATTTCCACTGAACAGCAGTCTGGTCTGAACATTATGGTCTTCAATATATCTGGTGACTTTATTCCTATCCAATCCGCTCTCAGGTTTTACGCTTATAAGGAAACCGAACCAAGACGGACGGCTGTTCTCAGCAGGCTCAGGAAGTATGATTTTGTCAGCAACCGGCTCCAACGCCTTATGAAGCCTATCCCAGTTATGACGACGGCGTTCAATGAACGATGGGAACTTTTTCAACTGTTCGCATCCGACTGCCGCCTGCATATCTGTTACTTTAAGGTTGTATCCGAAGTGACTGTAAACATATTTATGGTCGTATCCCTTCGGGAGTTCGCCATACTGTCCGTCAAAACGGTGTCCGCAGAAGTTATCATGACCGGAAGAACAGATACAATCACGTCCCCAATCTCTATATGACAATATCAAACGATTAAGAAGAGGATTATTTGTATAAACGCATCCGCCTTCTCCCATCGTCATATGATGAGGCGGGTAGAAGCTACTGGTTCCAATATCACCCCATGTGCCCGTGAACTTTGTCTCACCGTTAATCGTATACTGAGTGCCAAGAGCATCACAGTTATCTTCAACAAGCCAGAGATTATGTTCATCACAGAATGCCTTGACAGCTGCAAGGTCAAAAGGATTACCAAGAGTGTGTGCAATCATCACAGCCTTTGTTTTCTCTGAAAGAGCACCTTCAAGTTTCGTTACATCAATATTGTACTGAGGCACTGTAACATCTACAAAAACAGGCACTGCTCCGTACTGAAGGATAGGCGTAACCGTAGTTGGGAAACCACAAGCCACTGTAATAACTTCATCACCGCGCTTAATCTGACGTTCTCCCAACTCAGGTGCCGTAAGAACTGTAAATGCGATGAGATTGGCTGAAGAACCACTATTTACGAGGTGGGCAAATTTTACTCCAATCCACTTAGCAAACTCCTTTTCAAACTGGTCTGAAAATCTTCCTGTTGTCAGCCAGAAATCAAGCATCGCATCCGTAAGAGAACACATTTCTTTCTCGTCAAAAACACGCGATGCGTAAGAAATACGGTCTCCTTCCTTAAAAGGCTCTTTCTTTTCCTTAAAATTGTGATAATACTCGGTCACCAGACCCTTAATCTGTTCTCTGGCTTCCGCCTCATTATTCCAAGTTGCCATTTATATTTTCTCCCTATTTGCCTATGAATTCTTCAATCTGCTTGTCCATGCAAGTTCTAACATCTCCGCCGGACATCCAACACTTGCTCCACTCCACAACCTTCTCAATAGCTGTATCAAGATTCCAATGTGGCTTCCAGCCAAATGTAGACTTAAGTTTTGAACAGTCCAGCTTCAAGAAATTAGCCTCATGGGGTCCGCCGTCATAACGGTCAATCCACTTCATGCCTTCACCCCATTTGCTGACGAATAAATCAACCAGAGCTCCGGTCTGGAAGCAATCAACATCATCGGGACCTACATTGTAATAATCAGCATACTTGCCATCTTCGTATTGCATCGCCGCAATCATCAGATAAGCGTATAGCGGTTCAAGAACGTGCTGATACGGTCTTGTTGAATAGGGATTGCGGACGATAATATCTTCATGCTTCTGTGCCGCACGAATGCAATCGGGAATTATTCTATCGTTAGCGAAATCTCCGCCGCCGATAACATTACCGGCTCTTGCCGTGGAAATCGCTACATGACCGTCTCCGAAGAAACTGCGCTTATATGAGTGTGTCACAAGTTCTGAGCATGACTTTGAGTTGGAATATGGATCATAGCCATCCAACTCTTCATTTTCCCGATAGCCCCAGTTCCACTCCTTGTTAAGATAAACCTTGTCTGTAGTCACGTTCAAGAACGACTTCACGCAACTGCTGTTGCGGACACATTCAAGAATATTGACAGTTCCCATGACATTGGTTTCGTATGTATAGGCGGGGTCTTTGTAACTGTCACGGACTATCGGCTGTGCCGCAAGATGCAGAACAATCTCCGGCTGTGCTTCATCAAAAGCAGATTTGAGCATATTGTAATCCCTTATGTCGCCGATAGCAGAGTGAATGTCTGATGCAATATCAGCAATCTCAAATAGAGAGGGATTTGTCGGAGGATTAAGAGAGTATCCTGTAACCTTTGCACCAGCGTTCGCAAGCATCTTGCAAAGCCAAGAGCCCTTGAAGCCGGTGTGACCGGTAACAAATACTTTTTTGCCTTTATAGAATGACACGTCGAACATCAATCAGCCCTCCCATTTCTTCCATGGTGCTTTTCCTGATGCCCACAACTCTTCGAGTTTATCCTTTTCACGTTTCGTGTCCATGCACTGCCAGAAACCATCATGATAAAAGCTCTTCAATTCGCCAGCCTCTGCTAATGCCCTCATAGGCTTTTGCTCAAAAACAGTCGAATCGTCTTCCAAATAATCGAAAACGCCGGGATTACATACCATGTAGCCACCATTGATCAGCGAGCCATCTTCATCATCTTTCTCTCTGAACGCGGTAATCGTATTGTCACTATTTACATCGAGTACGCCTTTTTGCTGTGCTAAACTTACAGAGGTCAATGTGACACACTTTCCATGCGACTTATGGAACTCTATCAAAGCTGTAATATCTACATCGGATACCGCATCGCCATATGTAAGGCAAAATGGTTCATTGCCAACATACTGTTGAATTCTCTTTACGCGTCCGCCGGTCATTGTATCAAGACCTGTATCTACAATAGTTACCTTCCACGGTTCTATATGCTTTTCGTGGACAATCATCTTGTTTCCTTCTGTAAAATCAAAAGTCACATCAGCCGTATGAAGGAAATAATCCGCAAACCACTCTTTAATCACATACTGTTTATATCCTGCGCAGATAACAAACTCGTTGATTCCGTGTGCTGAATACTCTTTCATGATATGCCAAAGAATCGGCATTTCACCGATTTCAATCATGGGCTTTGGTTTAAATGCGGATTCTTCAGATATTCTGGTGCCAAATCCGCCGGCTAAAATTACAGCTTTCATTTAACTTTCCTCCATATTTTACTCTTTCTACGCATTAATCCCTACGGAATAAATCCCTCGTATAAACCTTATCCTTCACATCATCCAAACAACTATCATACCTATTCGCAATAATTGCCTGCGACTGCTCTTTGAAGCTTTCCAAATCATTGACGACCTTGCTTCCAAAGAAAGTGCTACCATCCTCAAGAGTAGGCTCATAGATAATCACGGTTGCGCCCTTCGCCTTAATTCGTTTCATAACGCCCTGAATGCTGCTTTGACGAAAGTTATCGCTATTGCTCTTCATAGTCAGGCGATATACGCCGATGACCACTTGTGTCTCTTTAGCTTCACTCCAGCCATCATTTGCCCCATATGCACCGGCGATTTCTAATACACGATTTGCAATGAAATCTTTTCTCGTGCGGTTAGATTCAACGATTGCCTGAATCAGGTTTTCGGGGACATCCTCATAGTTAGCGAGAAGCTGTTTCGTATCCTTTGGCAGACAATACCCGCCGTAACCGAAGCTCGGATTGTTGTAGTGAGAGCCGATTCTCGGATCGAGGCAAACACCCTCTATAATCTGCTTGGTATTCAAGCCCTTCATCTCAGCGTAAGTGTCAAGTTCATTGAAATAGCTGACTCTCAGTGCCAAATAGGTGTTGGCAAAGAGTTTTACAGCCTCTGCTTCCGTGAAGCCCATGATGAGGGTATCGATGTTTTCCTTGATTGCGCCCTCTTGAAGAAGTCCTGCAAATGTGTTTGCGGCTTTTACAAGACGTTCATCTTCCAAATCCGTGCCGACAATGATTCTGCTCGGATATAGATTATCATAAAGGGCTTTGGATTCTCTTAAGAACTCAGGACTGAAAATGATATTGTCGCAGTTAAATATCTCTCTGATACTTGCTGTGTAACCAACCGGAATCGTTGACTTGATGACCATAATGGCGTTTGGATTGTTCTCAATAACTAGCTTGATTACTTCCTCAACTGCACTTGTATCGAAGTAATTCTTCTTGCCGTCGTAGTTGGTCGGGGCAGCAATAACGACGAAGTCAGCATCCTTGTAGGCTGATGCACCATCTAACGTTGCTGTCAGGTCGAGGTCTTTCTCTGCCAAATATTTCTCTATGTACTCATCCTGAATCGGGGATTTTCTTTGGTTTATAAGGTTGACTTTTTCAGGGACAACATCTACTGCCGTCACCTTGTTGTGCTGGGCTAAAAGAACTGCCAGGCTTAATCCAACGTAACCACACCCTGCGGTTACTATTTTCAATCCACTCATTTGACCATATTTCCTTCAGTAATTATTTCTTTATGTATTGCTTAAATGTCTTTCGACAATAGTAAAATCTCTTGTCAACGACTAAAAGCCTGCAACAGAAAATCTGTCCCAGGCTTGTCTTAACCTCCTCTTAAATTTTATGCTCTTTTGATTGGGTCAAAATTGAGCAACCAGAAGCCGTACCCTATCTTCTGTTCTCAGTCTTACTTCTCTCAGGCATAAAAACTCAGATTTTGAGATTAGTACAAGCCGTGTCATCTATCGAAAATAGGGCGTTTCAATTGGTTGTCCCTATTATAACTCTATCACCGGCGTTCCATAGGGCTTTTTGCTTCAGATAAACCTCCGCAGTCGCTCTGTCCGGCTTCTCTTTGAACTCCTTGACATCGCTGACTTCTCCGTCGGACTCCGGAATGATATATCCATACTTCTCGCTCGGATAAGTCGGCTCGATGCCCATAAGTGTGAGATTCGCAGTCCCCTGCTTCACCGTTTCTTCGAGCTTTTCGACGCACTCGTAGTAGCTGTTTTCGACATACGGATCGACCGGACAAACCGCAACAGGCTCGTTCAACCCGGCGCCGAGTTCATCGTGAAGATACGCCGCCGCCAAGAGAATCGCCGGGAATGTATCCCTGCGGCACGGCTCCACGCAGATGGAAACCTTGTCCCCAAGCTGATTATGTATTGCGCTCGCCTGCGACTTGCTCGTGGCAATCGTCACCTTCGCCGCCGGGTCAACCTCGGTAATCTGTCGGAAGACCCTCTGCACCATTGACTCGTAGTCACCGTTATTGTCTTTGAACAGCCTTATAAACTGCTTGCTCCGAACGTCGTTCGATAGCGGCCATAGGCGCTTGCCGGAGCCGCCGGATAGGAGTATTATGTTCATACGGTTTCCCCTGTCTTTGTTTATTTCAATCTATTCTCCAATTTTTTTGCCTGCGAAAGGATGGGCTTTTCAACATACTTTGTCAAAACATACGCGAACATATAGGCAAGCACAAACTTAACAATGCACCCAACAATCTGCATAGCGAGAGACGTATCAAAAGTGATGAACTTTGTAAGCAGTTCATAGGGTATCCCTGCTCCCAAGAAGAATGCAAAACCGATTTCTCCAAGCTTTATGAAAAATCCGTTGTGAATACTGAATCTTTTTGCGACAAAGAACAAAAGCAATCCAACGTTATATGCAAACAAATACTCGAAAATCATGTCCGTATAGGACAGCGCCACAGCAACCGCAAGTCCGACTTCAAACTCTACAACAAGCAATATCATCCCTGTTAGCGTGATAATTCCCTTTTCATAATCCGTATAGTTGACTCCTAATATAGCAACCGCTATCAGCAGGAAGAATGCAGTCGGAAACGGCATTCCTGTGGAATATCTCAATACTCCAACAATGACAGACAAAATCATAATGAATATGAGGATGATATGTCTTTGCGCGTTGTTTCGTCTGCCGGTAATAAACCTGATGCCAAATATACAAACACCGACAAAGAACGCTATCTGAATCGGCAACATCCAACTCGCCCCAAGGATATTGTCAAATCCAAGAAATTCTTGGAAAGCCGTAAAATTAGCTAAAGCCCTTGCAATCGACAATTCGGACTTGTCCGTCACCAAGCACATAAGTATCAAAAGAATCCAATACATCGGATAAATTCTCGCAAGACGATTTACGAGATACTGCTTCCGATTTCTCTTTTCTCTTGCAGGCACCGTAAGGTATTCCGACATCAGAAAGAAGATAACGACACCGATTCTTCCGATTACAAAGCCAACATTATATGACCACCAATAGTGCGGCAAATGACTGATAAAGACAAGTAATGCCGCAATTTCTCTGAGAGTAGCTGCCCAATCAAGGTAGTTACCCCCCCACGCTTATTTATCTGATCGGTTTGTGCTTCTTGCATATTTTCCAGCTCCTAATCATTCCCATGCGTTCGTTATATTTTGTCCCCTTATCATGTTAGCAAGCCCTCCCATTTTCCGCGTTTCTTATTATCTTACACGGGGCAGGAGCTTATCCAACACAAAATCGGCGCAAGGACTGGGTCTTTTTACGCCGTGTGTCTTTTATTCTCCGTCTTTATGTACGACGACCGAGAAGGTCCTGAAAATTAGCTTCCAATCTTCCTTGAAGCTATAGTCGCGCACATACTTTGCATCGAGCTTCATCCACTCGTCAAAGCTGACTTTATTTCTTGAAGGCTGAATCTGCCAATAACAAGTGAGTCCCGGGCGGACGAGAAGCCTCTGGCGTGCATAGTCGTCATACTGCTCAACCTCTTTTGGAAGAGGAGGACGAGGACCGACGATACTCATGTCGCCACGCAAAATATTGATTAATTGTGGTAATTCATCAATACTTGTTTTTCTTATAAACTTTCCGACCCTCGTAATTCTTTGGTCATCCTTGATTTTGAAGACGGGACCGTCCATCTCATTCTTATCCTTAAGCTCTTCGAGCTTGCTCTCGGCATCAGGAATCATCGAGCGGAACTTCCAAAGCTTGAAGGTCTTACCGTTCTTGCCGACTCTTTCCTGCTTGAATATGGGACTTGCACCGGGACTGTCAATCACGATTGCAAGCGCAACGATAAGCATAGGAATAAGTAACACAATAAGCGCGCCGAGCGACAATACAAAATCCTCCGCACGCTTAATAAGGCGATAGACCTTTTTGGAAGATTCAACCTTCTCCCGAGCGATAAGGTTGTCCTTATCTCCGTCGGGATTGCCCTCGCCGTGTGATGCCTCTGTTATTTCTATTTCTGTCTCTTTAATCTCTGAATATGTACGTTTCTCACTATCGACTTTCACTGCCGAAGCTGCGGTCAATACCTCACTCTGCATTGCTTCACCAGCCTTCCACGAGCTATTCAAATACAATGTTGAAAATTATAATGTTCCTCTATCCCGGAATCAGCGCTACCCGCCGTCCGCGTGAGCTCTTCTCAACATGTGCCCACTCACCTTATCTCTAATCCACAACCTACATTATAACAAAGAATACACCCGTTGTCAACAGTGCACTTTGTTATTTTATTGATGTTTGGAAATTGTGTACAAACAAAACTTTGCAGACGAAACCCAAATTATCAATTTTACGGCGGAGCCGTCTACCCCCCCCACAAAATATTGAGATATTCCACTATAATTCAAATTCAATCACAATTTTGTGGAATATGTTTTTATACAAGTACGGAAATTTTTGCCGCAGATTTTTCAGGCATCAATCTTCGTTTTCTTTTCGGGGGCGGATGCCTCGGATTTTTAATCCGTTTGCGCCCATGAAAAACAGAAGCACCAAGACCCCGAAGGTTCCTCCGACCATCATTCCCAACAAGAAGCACAGCATAACTCAGCCCTCCCGAATAATATAACACAGTTCGTCCCAAATGTCAAAGGAAATTCCGACCGATTGAAGCAAACTATACTATTATTATATTCGGAAAGGGCTTAAAAACTCGCAGAATACAAAAATTTCGCTATTTTGAATTCAGAAGCTCCTCAACCTTGTCTCTCCTTTCAAAGAGCACACAGCCGCCGGCATGGTCTTCGACGAGAACGTCGCCGTCTCTCAGCTCCGTAAACAGCTTTGAGTGAAGAGCTTCCCTGACGGAAGTATCCTTGACACTGATGTCGGAATATGGTGAGAACGGGCAGGGCTCGGCTCCACCGTGGGAATTGATGTGGAAGAAGCCTCTTCCCACCGCAAGACAGCCGCCTGTCGCCTTTTCGTCTCCCGGGAAGGAAACGAAAATCATCTCCTGATACTTCTCGCGAAGCTCCGTCATCTTGTTCCTCAGAAATTCTCTTTCGGAATCCCCGGGAGCGAGCTCTGTACTGTCATCGGTTACCGGAACGAATTCCACATAGATAACCGCCTTACAGCCCCGCTCCTGAAGACCCATAAGGAAGTCATCCGACACAACCTCGTTTATATTCGAAGTCGTAACGGTTACAGAAGCACCAAAAATCAGGTGATTTGACTTGATTTTATCCATCGCCTTGGCCAACAATTTATAGATTCCGTCGCCACGGCGTTCGTCGGTCTTGTTTTCATCGCCCTCAATGCTCAGAATCGGCACAAGATTCCTTGCGCTGTCGAAAAGCTTGATATAGTTGTCGTTCATCATAGTACCGTTGGTGAAGACGGGAAACAGGATTTCGGGATACTCCGCCGCCTTCTGAAGCACATCCTTCCGCATCATCGGCTCGCCGCCTGCAAGAAGAATAAATCCGATGCCCAGATCACGGGACTCCTCGAAGATTCTTCCCCACTCGTCAGCCGTCAACTGGTCGTATGCCACTTCATCCACGCAAGCATGATTCTCTCTTGCGTAACAACCGGCACAATGGAGATTGCAGTTACTTGTGATACTGGCGATAAGGAACGGCGGGATATGCTCGCCCTGCGCTTCAAGCTCGGCGTGCCTCTTTGTCGACTCGCGGCTCGAAAGGGCGAACTTCGCCATGAAAACGCTCTCCTTCGGGTCTTTCAGTGTTGCTCTGATTGCACCCTTCACAAGATTCTCGACTCCGCCCGCCATATATTCCGACAGATTGAATTCTTTTTCAGACATGTTACTCTCCTTTTACAACTGCACACGCAAACTTTTTTGCGGCTTTCAGGTCGTCGTCATTCGGATGACCCTTGTGAAGCGCAGTAAATTCGCCACGGCAATAGAAATTCCTTTCCTCAACTCTGATGCCCTTGTCCTGCAATCTCTGCTTGATTTGCGGAAAAGCCCGCTCGGCGAGTGCGGAGGTCGAAAAGACAACCACTTTGCCGATTTTGTCCTTATCCAACTTGTCGATAAACTCCTTGACGTCGGAGCTGATTCCGCCCCAGTATACGGAAGCACCCAAGAAAAGCAAGTCAACACCGGCATCAACCGGCACAGATATCGGCATTGCCGTGCAGTTCAGCGCTCCGGCTATTGCTTCCGCCACCTTCTTTGTGTGTCCTGATTTTGAAAAATATCGCACTGCTACCTTCAGATTGTCCATTAAAATACCTCCGATTTTTAAATTTGCTCTTAAAAAAGTCTTTACTCTTGATTTGATACCTGCTATAATGTAATTATACCACGCGGCTATTCAATGTCAATTACGCAGTTTTTGCGGATTAGGTAAGAATAAAAGTACCTATTGAGGAAGGAGGAATTTTAATGGCACATGAACACGTTTGCCCATGCACGGTCGGGTGTCCCTTACAGAAGACGATGAGCGCAATCGGCGGAAGGTGGAAGATGTCTATCATCTGCTCCCTGTCTCAGGATGGAGCAACGAGGTATAACGACCTCAAGCGGAAAATGAACGGGATTTCGAACACCATGCTTGCCAAATCCCTGAAAGAGCTTGAGGACGACGGGCTCGTCAAGAGAACCGAGTATATGGAAGTGCCAATAAGAGTCGAGTATGAGATAACCGACGCCGTTCGGTCTCTGACGCCGATTCTTACTGAGCTTGCGGTCTGGGGAAGCCAACTGCCGGATAATGAAAAGAGCGACTGTTAAGCCGCTCTTTATCTTATTTATTTTCTTCGGACAATTTCCTGCAAATCTTCTCCACCACCGGGAAGAACACTCCGCCGACGACGTTTCCGAGGGAGACTGTGAGAAGCCGGAGAATCGACTGCCCGAAGTCCTCGAAAATCACGCCCGAAATGCACCAATAATACATGTCGGCGATGCTGTGCTCGGTCCCGCAGAGGATGAATACCGAGACGCCAAGGAAGAGCGAAAGATACTTGCCGAGGTCATGCGGGCACTTAGCGAAGCCGTTGACGGCGACGAAGATGCAGACGTTGCAGATTATTCCCAGAACGAAGAGTGACAGAAGCGACGAATCCATCTTCGACTCAACCATCTCCCGCGCCGTGACGTTGATTTCGGAATCCGTCCCGCAAAGCCCCGTGAGCTTTTCAAGCCCCGCCATCAGCATACAGCCGCAAAGATTTCCGAGCCAGACGACTGCGAGAAACAGAAGGTACTTCGGCTTGTTGTCGAATATGTAGCACGCCTTGCCGGTGAAGAGGTTATAGCCCCGGGTGCAGATGATGAACAGCCCGATTGCGAAAAGAAGCGCCCCGGCCACATTTCCGCCGGTAAAGGCGTCCTTGAGCCTGAGATACACCGTCCCGCCCAAGCCGATTGAGAAGCCGGCGAGGATTGCAAGTAGGAAATCGCGTAAGTATTTTTTCATGTTTGATTGCACCGTCCTGTTCAGAGTTTTCTATATAACGTGAAGTACATCGTCAGGAAGCAAGCGAGACCGCCAACGAGATTTGAAATCGGTTCGGCAAGAAATACGCCGTCGGTTCCGAGCCCCATAAACATCGGCAGGAATATCGTCAGCGGGACGACTATCACTACTTTTCTTAAAGTCGAGAAGAACACCGCCCTCTTGGATTTTCCGAGTCCGACAAAGGTCGATTGCCCCATGAATTGCAGGCTCATGAACACAAAGCCCATGAAATAGATCCGCAAGGCTCTTGCTCCGAGCTCTATCGTTTCGGAATCGTTTGAAAAGATTCTGATGAATAAAGTGGGAAACAGCTCAACGGCGAGCCACATAAGAGCTGTGTAGACAATTCCCGTTATCGCCATGAAGCGGATGCCCTGCTTGACACGATCATTCTTTCCGGCGCCGTAGTTATATCCGAGCACCGGCTGTCCGCCGCTGCTTATTCCGGTTATCGGAAGAGAAACAATTTCACGGACACTGTTTATAATGGTCATGATTCCGACGTACAGGTCGCCGCCGTAGCTTTGCAGAGTTACATTGCACACAATCTGGACAAGGCAGTTTGTTGCCTGCTGCATGAAGCCGCTCACTCCGAGGCTCAGAACGTTTTTGACCGTATGGGCTTTGAGCTTCATATATCGTATTTTAAGCGATATGCCCGTCTTGTTTGAAATCAGAAAGCGCATCACCCAGATTGCGGAAACGCATTGGCTTATAACCGTTGCAAGCGCCGCGCCCTGAACTCCCATCGAGAAGCCGAAAATCAGAATCGGGTCAAGAATGAGATTCAGAACAGCACCGATGATTGTCGTCCACATAGCAGTCCTCGGAAATCCGAGTGCGCTTATGAAGCCGTTCATTCCGGTAACTGTCATCGAAAAGATGACTCCGCAGAGATAGATCCTCAGGTAGCTTTCGGCATAGATGATAGTGTCGTCGCTTGCGCCGAGCAGGTAGAGCATCGGCGTTCTGACGGCATAGCACAAGACCGTGACAGCAACGGATGTGCAGAGAATCATGGTAAAAACATTGCCCATGATTTCCCGGGCTCTCTCCTCATTCTTAGCTCCACGCTGTATCGAAAAAAGTGGTGCGCCGCCGGTTCCGAACAGGTTTGCAAACGCTAAAATCAGGGTTGTAATCGGAAAAGTAACTCCGACACCCGTCAGAGCAAGATTGCCTATGTCAGGCAGGTGACCGATATAGATTCGGTCGACGATGTTATAGAGCAACTGCACCAGTTGAGCAATCGTCAGTGGCACAGCCTGCGCTGTAATGTTTCTCGAGACCTTGCCAACGGAAAAATCCCTCTGAGTGTCCCCTTCCTTTGCCGTATGTATCCCTCCAAAGTGGTTTTGTAATTATATTTTAGCATGTTCAGTTCGAAAAGTAAAGGTGCCAGAAAGTTCTGCTTCAAAAAAACTAACCGGCAACCTTTTGGTCAAAAAATTTGTTGTTGATAGGTTGACAAAAATGTATTACCGTGATATACTATCAGTAAGGAGGTGAACGGCATCATGTTGAATCTCAGAAGCGCAATAGAAAATACCGTTCCGATTACTTTGTTCAACCGAGGACAGGCAGGCAAAATTTTTGAAGATGTCAAACGTGACGGAGCAAAGGTCGTAATCAAAAACAATGTCGCTGAGTGTGTCCTCCTCTCGCCGGAGGAATATATCAGGCTGATGGATGAGGTTGAAGACGCAAGACTTCTCACTATAGCCAATGAACGCATGGCACACTATGACCCGAGTAAAACCATTCCTGCGGAGGAGGTTTACAAAGAGCTTGGAATTACTGAAGAAGACTTCGAAGACGTAGATGTTGAAATTGAATAGATATAGTTAATCCCCACCCATGCTCGAATTTAGCACAGGTGGGGGGTTGCATTTTCATCCAAAACATGCTATAATAGCATTGGTGGTGGGTGAGGCGATTTGCCGCTCCGCCGTCCCTGCTTAGCAGGAAACTGATTAAGAAATCTGCAATCGCAGGAATCATTTCTTGCGATTGCAGGTTTCTTTTTTATTTACAGGACAAATTTTGGGACTGACATTTGGCTTTTTGCCGATATCAGTCCTCTTTTTAGTACTAGCTTTGATTGACACAGGGATTTTGCAGTGGTACAATGTGCTTGAAAGTAAACGAAAGGAGGCATCTGTATGAAAATTGTAATAGTTTTAAGTATGATAAGCATTGCGCTTTCGGCAGTCTCAGTTGTACTCGCTGTCATATTGCTCGTGAAAGCCATCAAAGCCTTTAAGGAGAAGTAAGCGTTGTCAATGCGATAACCGCGGTATGGTCATCTCAGAAAGGAGACAAAATCATGAGAGCCTTAAGATTTTTAAGCGCGTATTTTTTCGCGATTGGTGCTGTCAAGCTTATAATCGCGTTGGTAATGCTCGCAAAAGACAAAAAGCAAAACTGAGCGACCTTGGTCGCTCTTTTGCCTCATAATTCGGATTTAGTCTGATGCATCTTTATCCAGAATATGCTACAATTAGTTCAGAAACATCAGAAAAGGTATAAATGAAAGAAGCAGTCCGCCATCACAGCGAACTGCTTTTTTACTACAGAATATAGCTCGTCACGCAGTCATACCAATGAACGAACCTATTCCCGTTGACGGTTATGGTCTCGTTCTTCGGCAGGAGCTCGCTCCACGGCTTTTGATACTTCCCTATTGCCCAGGTGTCGGCGTTGAAGCGACGCCAGAGGATGGTTTTGCCATTCTCGTCAAGATACTGCTCGCTGGCGACGCCGTCCTGGTAGTTCTCGATGTCGACGACACAGACTGTGTCGTAAGCTTTCCCACCGATGGTAACGGTGTAGCGACCAACGACGTCAAGGACGTTCTTGGAGCCGGTACAGGTGATGCTGTCGACGCTGTCGCCGTCCCGAGTGATAATGCCCTTCGGGGCGAGATTCACCTCGTTGCCGCAGTTGTCCTCGCCGAAGCCCCAGTTGTCGAGGAAGTCGTCACCGTCAAGGAAGGTGTAGAGTTTGCGGACGCCGTCCTCGGTGTGACTTTCGGCTAAGATTCTCGAATGCGTGTCGGTGAGCTGAGCGACGAAGGTGCGGCAGACGGGGTTGTCGCCGGTGGCGTTCTGGTCCATCGGGTCGAATTCCGTTGCGTGAATCTCAACGCCCTCGATGCCGTGGACGGTCGCCCTGCCGGTGACCTCCATCAGGACCTCCTCGGTCTTTTTCTTTTCGGGGAAGTCGTACATCGCCCAACTGAGCTTTTCGCCGAGCCTCGGGACCAGAAACCATCCCATCATCTCCTCCCATTTGACTGGAAACGGCTCGAGCGGGGACTTTTCGATTCTGTATTCCGGAATCATTTCCGGCATGATGTTTAATGTGTTGTTCATAATGACCTCTTCTTTCTTGGGGGCGAGCCGTTCGGGGAACTTCCCCCGCAAGCGGCTTTTCGCGTAGTGCAGGCGGCTTTTGACGGTGCCGACGGGGATTCCGAGAATTTTCGCAATATCCGCCTGCGGGAGCTGTTTGAGATAGTAGAGCCGGAGGATTTCGCTGTCGCGGTCAGAGAGCTCACCGAGAGCCTCCGAGACGTCGCTCTTAAGAGAAATTCCGTGGATTCCGATTGAAAGCTTCTCCTCGGGGACGCTTTCGATATCCACAAGCTCGAGCTCGCGCGCCATCTCGCGGTAGCGGTCGCGGCACTTGTTGCGGGCGATGCCGACAATCCAAGCCTTGAAGCTGTCGCGGTTCTCAAGCCTCTCAAAGCCGAGATAAGCCGCGAGATAGACCTCCTGCAGGACGTCTTCAGCTTCACTTACCGGGATTTTGAACTTGACGTATCTTTCGACAGCGTTCCTGTTCTCCCGCAAAAGCCTTTCAAATTCGGTCTGCAAAGCAGTTTCCAAAGCCCTCACCTCCGAATACTTATTAAAAACGGTTTCACTTATATAGTCGCGCAAATTACGAAAAAGGTTCAAGCACTTTTCAGGAAGAGTGCAAAAAAAGCGGCTTCAAACCGAAGCCGCTTTCATTCTGGGGTGGATAATCGGACTCGAACCGATGGTCTTCAGAACCACAATCTGACGCGTTAACCAACTACGCTATACCCACCATTTGCTGAACAACAGTGTGATTATATCACAAGTTGCGGGAAAATGCAATAGGGAATTTGAAAAAGTTTTTTGGGGAAAAATCCCCCGAGCCTTTTATCCTATCATCTGCTTCAACGGTGTACCATGTTCATCGTGCCACATAGCATTGCCACTCAACGATGCGCCGCCGATAAAGCCTGCCGCTGCGCTTGGACTTGTCATCAGGATATCAGCAATAAGTTCGTGCTCATCATTAATTTTGTCTGCATACTTTTTGCGAGCCTTAATCACATTTTCCGGACAACTTTTTGCAATAACCGGATTGACAACGCTACCCTTAAGAATGACAAAACCGTCATTGGTTCTCTTACCTGTTGCACGACATTTTCTATACTCCATATGTAGTAACGGTTCACCTGCACCTGTTTCGGAAGCTTGCGACAAAAGCGGTTCAAACACCTTGTGCCCAAGAGCGCCCATTACTATTTTTGCATAGTCAATAAATTCCTCAAGTTCGCTTTCAGTCTCCTCCGTAATGTTTCCAGGATTGGGATCGTTACCGTTTTTCACCTGATAGCGTCCGGCTTCCATTGCAAGGTTACAAAAACGGTTCTCAAGGTAGCTTATCTCCGTTGGTCCGAAAGAATTGTTGGTAGTAGTAAACATAACTGCCTCTGTCCAATCAATTGATTGGTGAGGTTCCTGTATGCGAAGCAGTAGTCCTTTACCGTTCTTTCTGACACCAGCCTGACCAACATAGACAATCTGGTCATAGTTTTCGTCTGTTCCAAAAAGGAAATAAACCCCACTTTGTTGCAGATACTCAATATCCTTACACCTATCCAACGCAGTTCTTGGAATTTTATAAGCGATGCCAGTCCAGTTAGCAAGGGAGCATTTTATCCTGCCGGTCGCTTCGCCATCCATTAGAAATAATTTTATTGTCTTGCTTCGTGCCATGAGCTCCTCCGTCATTCTCCTGGTAGTCTGTTAAGGAATTCAATTCTGATAATCCTTTGACGTTTATATTGTACCATAGTAGGTTTCTTTTTTCAATACTTATTCTAAATTATAGGTTAACTTTTGATTTTCGTAGCCTACTGCTATGTTTAAAAGAATTACTAATGCTCGTCAAAAACGAAGAAGACGCCTTTTGGCGTCTTCTTTTGTAGCTCGCTTCGCGAGCTATTGCTATTGGTGCAGTTCTCCAATCCAAATCCGAACCGTTCCCATCGGAAGATATTGCGCTTCTCACATCATCAAACGTAATCGTTTTTGTGCCTTCCTTGAAATTGAAAGTCAGAAGCATTTTGTCATCGTACAGATAGATTGAATTGACAAACGTGTCTATCAGCTTTTTTCGATGGGACTTCTGACTCACGTCAAGCTTGCGGAAACGATGCAACCAGAAGGTTATGAATTCTTTGCTTATCTTCGGCTTTGAAATCTTTTCGTTGGTAATCCTAATCTCCAAATCTTCTTTCGTCGCTTCCAATTCTTCAAGCCGTGACTTTGTGGATTTTGTAAGTATGCCCTGTTGGATAGCGTTTAAGATGTTCTGAATTGCGGTTTCTGCCTCTCTGAGTTGTTGCTCATAAAGCGGGAGGTTGACATTATCCCTATCTTGTA
>JAJQFI010000017.1 GCA_021201235.1 Oscillospiraceae bacterium
TTTGTTGTTTTATGTATGGTTTTTTGTTAACGAGTGTTAACGAAAAATGGAGTTTTGTAACTACCTGAAAACCAGGCATTTAAAAAGCCTGATAATCAGGCAGTTACAAGAACCTCATTTTTCATTAACATTTGTTCACACGCCTCAAATGTTAAAATTTTAACATTTGAGGGGGTTTTTTGGGGTTTTTAAAAAAAGGAACTAAAAAAGGAACTGAGCTAATGCTTTGGAAGTTAAGCAATTAAGGCGTTTTAGTTCCAGTTCCTTTTTTTTTCTATTAAATATATATTTTTTTTTATTTTTTTTTTGCACATCAAAAAAAAGGGGTATTTCAATGCTATTTTTAAAAAAAATTTCTATATACTTTAATACTATTTTTTAGGAACTAAAGGAACTACAGCATGTAAAAAACTAAACTACAGCGAGTTAGCTCAGTTCCTTTTTAGTTCCTTTTTTGTTCCTTAGTTCCTTTTTTAACTTAAGTCATCACGTCTTCCCTTTCTACCCCCTCTGCTTTGTTTGCCTCTGTAATGGCTTCCAATAGCTCGTAAACCTGGATTACGGAGCGTTTTACACCTCCCTTACGGCTTTTGTCTTTTATCCATACATCGGGGCAAAGTTCTTCTAATGCCGATTTTACTTTGTTTCTAAAGTCCACCGGATAGAGCCGCTTGCCGTAGTTCAGACCTTCGAACAGGAATTCAGAAAAGTTGCAACGATAAGAATTTAAATCCCTTAGCCAGCACTCAGTTCGCCATGCCCTTATTTCTTCTTTAAGGTCTTCAATTTCCGTGCGCCGGTTTCCTTGGATCTCTTCAAACGCATGTAAAGATACGTCCCCGTCTTCCTTGTTTACACTTTGGATAAAGCCAAGCCACTGCGTCCATATCCATTCGGGAGATAGTTCCATCGGCCGGGGGTTTTCGGGCCACTCAATCGCCAGAATGCGCCGCTCGCTATCCTCTGGAATAAACTCCATAGGCGAGGGGTTAGAGGTAATTAGGTAGTTCGGGTAAGTCTTTCCGACGACGATGTTTTTAAACTTAGGGTTCCATGTAAACGTGTCGGCTGTAATGATCTTTTTAAATTCAGAATAGTCACGCATGTTTTGCGGCATCTCGTCATCGAGACGGGTCGCGGGATAAAACATCGCATGAGGTTGCACGTGTGTCTCTCTTCCGATCTCTCTTAAAAAACGGCTGTCGATGTTTATTTCCTGGTTAATCCACTCGTCAAATTTAAAACCGCAAAGAATAGCCACGATTACACCTGCCGCGGTGGTCTTCCCTGTTCCCTTCTTTTTGCCGTAAAACCATAATACCCGGTTTTGTCCCTGTTTTTTATAATCAAACTTGACTCGGGCGATAAAATATCGGATTTTTTTCACATCCGCCAGCGTGAAGGCTGGGTATGCCGCAAGAAGGGATTTATCTGCCAGCTCCCGCTGCTCCTGGGTTAAATCTTCCTTAATGAGTTTTTTCCGTGTTTCTTCTATTAGGCGCGGCGCGATAGTGTCTATCCATATACGGTCGGCGATGTCCTGAGCATGCTCCACGATTCGGTTATTTTCCCCCAGTCGGCGGCAAAACTTGGCGACGTTCACCATTACACCCGATAGAGATTTTAGGTTAAGCGAGGAGGCGCGCCGTAAAAGTTCGGTCATCTTTTCTCTTATTTTTTCCTGATTGGTTTCGTTCGAAAAATAGTGCCGGGCAAACTGGTACGTATCGGGGGCGGATAACAGGTAAGGCAACAAATCTCTTTCGGTCTCTTTTTCTCCGGTTTCTTCCCCTGTCTCTTTTTCCTCTTCGTCTGGAAGATCGCCCGCCAGCCAGTCCACCGACTCAAGCCGGGTAATGATCCCCTCGCGCTCCAGCCAGTCAAACATTTCTTTGTAAGAATAACCAAAATGGATTTGCAAAAGCCCAAACGTATCGTGTGCCCGTCCGTCCGCCGCTGGGTCCGTATTGTTATGCCCGCTATAAAAAAGTTGTTTGTTTTTATAGTAGAGCGCACCCGGGGTGGAGGTACTCCGATAATACTTGTACCGGATCCACTTCCCTTCGTCTTTTGCCCCGGTGTAGATATGGGACAAATATCGGGCGATAGCAACGTCCGGCGTTATCGCGCGGTTGCAGGCTTCAATGTAATTGGCATCCAAACGGGCCAAACCGGCCCGCTCCATGCGGTCGCTCCGCTGGCTTTCCCTTACCGCCCGTTTTACGGTCCGCTCCTCTTCTTCCTCTTTTCTCTTTTTCTCTTCTTCTTCCCGTCGGGCGGCAGCTGCCATTAAAATAGCATTTACATCCACCGGTGCGCCCTCTTCCTCGATCTTAATTGCACGCAGGTACGCCTCGCGTCCTTCCTCCGACTGGATGGAAGCGCCGAAAAAGAGCCGCCCCCAATCCTTAACCGGGTCTAAAAATGGCAGCTCGGCATAAAGCTCGGTAATAAACGTATTCCACTCCTCTGACGTCCAACAGTGATAAGTTTCGTCCTCCTTTTTTTCTTTCCCTTCGATCCGCCTGGAAAGTGGAAGGATGATCCGATAGCGAGGATTTTCCGCAGTATAGCTGTAAGAGGGCACGCGCGCGTATGCTTTTCCGGCCAGCCAATCTCCCAGCGCCTGCCAATCGGAGGGGGTCCAGGCAATAGTTTCCCCTTTATTTTTCGGGTCTTTCTTCTTCCCGTCCACGTCCAACATAATGCAGTCGACCCATTCCGTCCGGCTTCGTCCGCCCGGTGAGTATCCCACGACCATACCTCCCACTTTTCGTTTATCATCCACAACGGGGGGCGATTTGTATTTTTTTTCGACCAATTCCGTAAGGGATTGAAACATTTCGGGGGCATCAAATGGTGCCGAGCCCTGTCGGAGTGAGGGCAGCCCGCTCCATTCCTTTCCGTTTTCTTTTCCTCTTTGGTAAAACTGTTCATTAAACCGAAAAGGTGTTAAAGTTAATTCAAACATTATTAAATAATTTATTTATCTTTATACGATTTTTTTATTCCTTCCAAATTTCTGGGGCTATAAAAACAGACTATAAAACATTTTTTATTTATGACTTATTTTAAGCCGTTTTAAGCCATTTAAAAGCCCCGGGTGGTACTTTTATACCACCCAGGGGTTAAAAGTTCCCTAAATCGCCTTAAAATGGCAATTTATCGTTATTTTCCGTTTCCTCTGCACCCGGTGCGCTATATCTTTCCTCGGGTATTCCGTCCGGGTCGTCAAAATAATCATCGGCTACCAACCAATTATGACGCATCTCTTGGAACCGTCCATCGAGCAATTGGAATGTATACCCCTGTTTGCCCATCCGGTTAAAAAAATTTCCCTTTAAAACCACATCCGTAGCCGATGCCAGATAAGAGGAAGGGAGCATTGTTTTAAGTTCTTCGTTGTAGATGTTCACACTGAGGAACGTCGTCGAATACTCCACGGAGGCCGCCCGGCAATATTTCTCACCAGCTTGCTCGCGAATTACGTCGTTTATCATTTCTACGCCACTGTTCGGCAGTGCCACGCTCCATTTTTCGAACTCAGGATTCCAGCGCATCATTAGTGGCTGTTCGCCTCCACTCTTTTGGTACCGATACACCAGCGTCCGTTTTTCGTCATCTCTAAATACGATTTTTTGTTTCATTTTTTATTTGGTTTTTTATAACCGTCCGTCCACCGGTTGTTTTACGTTCTTCCGCACCTCTGACGGATATAGGGCGGCATGTTGTTTTTCGATCTGTTCCTTTAGTGGGGCAAACAGTGCGCGTTCGCCCTCCTCTATTTCCACCGTGATGCCATATCGCACCGACTCATAATTCCCAAGGTTATGCACGATCTGTAGGTTAATTTCCTTTACTTTCATTTTTTTCCTCCTGCGCGATTTCTTTAATTTCTATCCGTTCGGCCACCTCTCGAATTCGGGGGCGTATCTCTTTTATTCGACAAAGTCCAGCCATGAGCTGCTGCTGAGCCTCCGCATCTTTTTTAACACTCTGAAAAGCGATACGAACATCCTCCGGCAGCTGCCCGCTGCCATGAATAAGGCGCACCTTTTCTGCCCCGAGGAAATAATACCATTGCAGTTGCCATTTGTAGCGGTCGAGGACATCTGCCGTAGCATAGCGAGAAAACTTTAATTCAAGTACTAACCCCTGAGCGGTGTCGTACCCGTCGGCATGGGCGATAAGAGCAGGAAGCCCCTCCATCGAGCGCCGCAGGATATATTGCCGTTCAATGCGCGGCAACCAGTCCGGGGCAACCTCTTCAAAAAAATAATCCTCGAAATCATGCCCCCACTGCATTGCCTCCGTTTTGGGAACTTCCCGCATGTACCTTCTTGGCAAATCCTCGTACGCAACCGCCAGACGGATAAAGTGGTTAAGCTGTATTTGCAAACCTTCACCCATTCGAGCCACGAGGGTGGCATCGGTGCCACCCAGGTAGCCACTCCGGTTTTTTACATTACTTAAGTCCATTGCCCCAGGGGTTGTCGATGTTAAATTCTTCATAAAAATATTTAGCCACCCGAACGGCTTCCGTAACGGATAGTTTTACTCGCCGATCGCCTGAGATCCGTGCCCGAACGCTTTCGTAATTATCACATCCAAAAAGATTTTTTAGCCCGTTGTAACAAACTCGTTTCTCGGGTTTGTTCAATAAGTCCCAACCGCGACGGAAGGGCATCCGGCCGTCCGTGTTTAGGACAGCATAGCGGAT
>JAJQFI010000011.1 GCA_021201235.1 Oscillospiraceae bacterium
GTTTTGCCGCCATCTATAGATTTATCTGTAATCTCCATCGCTCACACTTCCAATTTCAAATAGTTGCTGCCGAGCCGCTCTAAATTATTTTGCGGCAAGCTCATAGCTGCTTCGAATACGTTCAAATAATTCCTCGTCTCTGACACTTTCATCTAATATTACTGTATACCAACTTTTCTTGTTCATGTGCCAGCCAGGATAATAGTTTCCTCTTTGCAGCAGTTCAGCCATCTGCTCCGGAGTAATGCGCAAATCGATAATCTCAACCGTTTCATTCGAATCCAATCCCAGCTTGTTCCTCTGTACGGTTAAGATGGCTCCGTACCATTCATGGTGTCCTTTCTTCGCCAGACGGCATTGTCCGGAAATTTTGTCCACAGGAACTCAAGCTCATCCCCATATGTCGCAGAAACAAAATCGATCATGCACAAAGTCTGTGGCGCTTTAAACACGGACGGCTGATAACATTTCTGGGAAATATCCTCTAAAATATTTGTAATGGCTGTGCGGATTTCACCAACATAGGTACCGGCTGCGTTTGTTTTATATAGGACATATTCCTCGCCGGTTTCCTTTTCAGTCAAGACGGTATCCACGTTGTCATCTGCATCCATAGTGATAAGCAATGCAAATTCTCCATTCATAATGTTGGTGCGATATTGATATTTACCAGCCGTCTGCTCAAAACCATATTCTAATAGTTTTGATGGAGCGGATTTTCTCCTCTTAAAAATATCCTCAAACATTTGCGGTCAGCTCTTCTCAAAATTTCGATTTGCACTCGTTTAGAATGGTTAGTATATCATATCAGGATGGGAAAAGCAAGACAAATTTTAACCTAAAACACAGCTATGTAGGAGGTAAAAATGTCTAAACCGCAATACGCAATTCTCCGCTTTGCGAAGTACAAAGGACCGGAGATTTCAAACATAGAGGCTCACAATGAGCGAACGAAGGAAAAGTATGCAAGCAACCCCGATGTTGACACAAGCAAAAGTCATCTTAACTTTCATCTTGTTGAACCGTCGGGAAAGTACCGAGCCGTTGCTGAACAGCAAATTAAGGAAGCAGGATGCAGGACAAGGACGGACAGTGTGAGGCTTGTTGAAGCTCTTGTTACAGCAACGCCGGAGTTCTTCAAGAATAAGAAGAAAGATGAGATTAAAGCTTATTTTCAGGAAGCCTTGGACTTCATCAAGAAACACCAAAAACCTGAAACAATTATTTCAGCAACCGTACATATGGACGAAAAGACTCCGCATATGCACCTATGCTTTTTGCCGTTGACCGAGGACGGCAGGCTCAGTGCTAAGGAGATTGTCGGGAACAAGAAGAAGCTCACCGAGTGGCAGGACAGGTTCTGGGAGCATATGGTCAGGAAGTACCCAGATTTGGAGAGAGGAGAAAGCGCATCTCTCACGGGCAGAGACCACATCCCGCCGAGAGTATTCAAGCAGATGACTCAGCTCACGACTCAGAAAGAGAAGTTGGAGGAGCTAATCTCAAATGCCAACATTTTCAACGCCAAGGGCAGGATTGACGAGATTGAGAAGCTGTTGGACAAGTACATTCCGGCGGTTGAACAGATGCACACTACGCTTAAGAAGTACAACGTGGCGTTTACGACAACAATGTCCGAGAACAAGAAGCTGAAAAAGAAAAACGAACAGCTAGAGCAGTTGCTTGAGAAGTCTTCAAAAGAGAGTGTGCTTAAGAAGCTGGAGGATGACCGACTGAGGCATCAGTACTTAGAAGCAGTGGAAATTCTGGAGAGGATTCCGCCGGAGGTTGTGAGGAGTTATACTAGGATGCCTGTTACTAAATCACATGAGAAAGTTGGTGATGTTATTGCTTAAGAATTACGGAGATGTCATGATCGTCGAAGAAGTCTGCGAGTTTCTGAAGCTCGGTAAGAATAAAGTTTACGAGCTACTACAAAGTGGCGACATTGCCTCCCGCAAGGTCGGTAGAAAATATCTTATCCCGAAGAAGTCCGTGATTGACTTTTTAGAGTCGGTACGGTATACTTCTAACTAACACGGTAGGTTTCTACACGAGAAAGGAGCAACAATGACAGGAAGCCTACAAAAGAAAAACGGCAAATATTATGCCGTCATAAACATATATCAGAACGGAAACCGCAAGCAGAAGTGGATTGATACCGGTTTTGCTATAAAGGGTAATAAGATGAGGGCGGAAAAGTTTCTGAGAGAAGAAATATCTCATTATGAAGCTATCTCCGGCACTATCCAATCAGATACCCTGCTTTGTGATTATGCAAGATATTGGCTTGAATCGAGAAAAGGAAAGATAGATATTGTATCATACGAGAGCTACGAAAAGCTTCTTGATAGCGACATATGTCCATATTTCAAGGAAAGAAAGACTAAGCTTAACGATGTCAATGTCAAAACTGTTCAAGAATACTTCGATTACAAGTCGCAGTATGGTCGCAAAAAGGACAATACGGGTCTATCCGCTTCCACGCTGAAAAAACACAAGAACGTCCTAAGTCAGGTTCTTAAGTGTGCCGCAAAAGAAGGATATATCACATCAAATCCTTGTCAGTACGTTGAACTGCCAAAAGTGGAGAAATACGAGGCAAAATTTCTTACAAGCGAACAAGCAAGTGCGATGTTGTCCGCTATAAAGGGAGAGAGACTGTATCCTATTTTGCTTATCGCAACTTGCTACGGCATGAGGAGAAGCGAAATCTGCGGTTTACAGTGGGACGCAATCGACTTTGTGAATAACACTGTGACTGTCAAGCGAACAATGGTGAAACAGAAAACTCTCGTAATCAAAAACAGTACCAAGACCGCAAGCAGTCATAGAACCTATCCCCTACTTTCCATTATCAAGCAGGAACTTTTGAGAATAAGACATGAGCAAGAAGATAATAGGAGATTCTTCGGAAACGGCTACATAGAATCAAACCAGGTATTCACTTGGGAGGACGGTCGTCCGATAACTTCTGAATATGTGAGTCACAAGTTCAAAAAGCTGATTGCTAAATACAACTTACCAGATGTCAGACTTCACGACCTAAGACATTCGTGTGCAAGTATTATGCTATCGGCAGGAATGCAACTGAAAGATGTGCAGGAGTGGTTAGGACATAGCGACATTTCAATGACTGCCAATGTGTACGGTCATCTCGATGATACAAGAAAGAAGAAAGTAGCAAACGAGATTTCAGGGCTGCTATCAATCTAACGGTGTTAGAAAAGTGTTAGAAAGACAAGCAATTGAATAAGAAAGTGAAGATATAAAAAGACCGTCAAACGACGTATTATCGCCGTTTGACGGTTGGCAGGGGCAGAAGGACTTGAACCCTCGGCACGCGGTTTTGGAGACCGCTGCTCTACCATCTGAGCTATACCCCTAAGGTGGTGGGCCAACAGGGACTCGAACCCCGGACCGACCGGTTATGAGCCGGTAGCTCTAACCAACTGAGCTATTGGCCCTTAGTGTAAACTCGTATGAGACACCATAAAATAACAAAAAGCCCTCACGAGGGAAACTCAAGGCATTCCTCGTGAAGAGCCATGGTGACCCGTGCGAGAATCGAACTCGCGTTACCGGCGTGAGAGGCCGGTGTCTTAGCCGCTTGACCAACGGGCCGGTGGTGCACCATCGGGGACTCGAACCCAGGACCCACTGATTAAGAGTCAGTTGCTCTACCAACTGAGCTAATGGTGCAAAAGTGTCGGCAACACCAATTTTCCCGGGACATCACCATCCAAGTATCGTAGGCGAGAATGAGCTTAACTTCTGTGTTCGGCATGGG
>JAJQFI010000032.1 GCA_021201235.1 Oscillospiraceae bacterium
AGCTATTACGCACTCTTTTAATGAGTGGCTGCTTCTAAGCCAACATCCTGGTTGTTTACGCAATTCCACATCCTTTTCCACTTAACAGTTCTTAGGGACCTTAGCTGTGGGTCTGGGCTGTTTCCCTTTTGACAATGAGCTTTATAACACACTGTCTGACTCCCATGAATCGATTATCCGGCATTCAGAGTTTGAGAGAGGTCGGTAGACTTTCGCCCCCTAGCTCAATCAGTGCTTTACCTCCGGTAATCTGTCATGAGGCTAGCCCTAAAGCTATTTCGGAGAGAACCAGCTATATCCGAGTTCGTTTGGAATTTCTCCGCTATCCACACCTCATCGCCGACTATTTCAACAGGCGTGCGTTCGGCCCTCCATGGAGCTTTACCTCCACTTCAGCCTGGACATGGATAGGTCACTCGGTTTCGGGTCTATTGCATGCAACTAATTCGCCCTATTCAGACTCGCTCTCGCTACGGCTCCGGACCTTAAGTCCTTAACCTCGCTGCATACAATAACTCGCCGGACCATTCTACAAAAGGTACCATATCACACATTGACGTGCTCTATGTGCTTGTAAGCACAGGGTTTCAGGTGCTATTTCACTCCCCTCCCGGGGTACTTTTCACCGTTCCTTCACAGTACTATTCGCTATCGGTCGTTAGGTAGTATTTAGGCTTGGAGGGTGGTCCCCCCATCTTCCCACGGGATTTCTCGTGTCCCGCGGTACTCTGGATCCTGCCGGCTGATCGGACTTTTCGCTTACGCGACTCTCACGCTCTATGATGTGGCTTCCCATCCACTTCAGCTAAGTCTTCTCAATGCTTTATGCAGTCCTAAACCCCGAACGTATTGCTACACTCGGTTTGGCCTCTTCCGCTTTCGCTCGCCACTACTAACGGAATCTCGGTTGATTTCTTTTCCTCGCCCTACTTAGATGTTTCAGTTCAGGCGGTTACCCTCGTATACCTATTTGATTCAGTATACGATGTTAAGTTCTACTTAACAGATTGCTCCATTCGGATATCTGCGGATCACAGTTTGCTTGCAACTCCCCGCAGCTTTTCGCAGCTGACCGCGTCCTTCTTCGGCTCCTAACGCCAAGGCATTCACCCTGCGCTCTTATTAGCTTAACCATCTTGAGAATTATGTTCATCTCGCAATTTTGTAATACTTTGTTACCCGACTTATACATTAGTTGGTAAAAACTCTGTATTTTGTCGTTTTACTTTGTATTCCTCATTTGCATTTACTTTCTTTTCAATTATTCAATTTTCAAGCTACTGTTTCCTTCCGCATTATTTGCGGTTGGTGGGCACAAGTGGACTCGAACCACCGACCTCACGCTTATCAGGCGTGCGCTCTAACCACCTGAGCTATGCGCCCATTCTTTGGGCTTACCCTCGTGGTCAATACCGGTTGCTCTTATCCTCTTCCCCTATGGTGGAGATGAGGAGGATCGAACTCCTGACCCCCTGCGTGCAAGGCAGGTGCTCTCCCAGCTGAGCTACACCCCCATTTGTTAAGGGTAAGGTGCCTTCTTTTGTTGTGAAGCTACGTTTGATGGCAACTTCAAAATTGAACAATGTTTCATTAAGACTTGACTCTTGCTGACCGGATTGCGAAGATTTTACTCTTCGTGTCTCCTTAGAAAGGAGGTGATCCAGCCGCTCGTTCTCGAACGGCTACCTTGTTACGACTTCACCCCAATTATCGAACCCACCTTCGGCCGCGCCCCCCTTGCGGTTAGGCTACGGACTTCGGGTGTTCCCGACTCTCATGGTGTGACGGGCGGTGTGTACAAGGCCCGGGAACGTATTCACCGCGGCATGCTGATCCGCGATTACTAGCAATTCCGACTTCATGTAGGCGAGTTGCAGCCTACAATCCGAACTGAGATCGCTTTTAGGGATTTGCTCCACATCACTGTATTGCTTCCCTCTGTTTGCAACCATTGTAGTACGGGTGAAGCCCAGGTCATAAAGGGCATGATGATTTGACGTCATCCCCACCTTCCTCCGTTTTGTCAACGGCAGTCTGTCTAGAGTGCTCTTGCGTAGCAACTAAACATAAGGGTTGCGCTCGTTGCGGGACTTAACCCAACATCTCACGACACGAGCTGACGACAACCATGCACCACCTGTCTTAACGTTCCCCGAAGGGCACTTCCGAATCTCTTCAGAATTCGTTAGATGTCAAGACCTGGTAAGGTTCTTCGCGTTGCATCGAATTAATCCCCATACTCCACTGCTTGTGCGGGTCCCCGTCAATTCCTTTGAGTTTTAGTCTTGCGACCGTACTCCCCAGGTGGATTACTTATTGTGTTAACTGCGGCGCGGAAGGGGTCAGTCCCCCCATACCTAGTAATCATCGTTTACAGCGTGGACTACCAGGGTATCTAATCCTGTTTGCTCCCCACGCTTTCGAGCCTCAGCGTCAGTAAAAGCCCAGTAAGCCGCCTTCGCCACTGATGTTCCTCCTAATATCTACGCATTTCACCGCTACACTAGGAATTCCGCTTACCTCTACTTCACTCAAGAGCTATAGTTTCAAATGCAGGTTACGAGTTGAGCCCGTAATTTTCACATCTGACTTGTAGCCCCGCCTACACTCCCTTTACACCCAGTAATTCCGGATAACGCTTGCTCCCTACGTATTACCGCGGCTGCTGGCACGTAGTTAGCCGGAGCTTCCTCCTCGGGTACCGTCATTATCGTCCCCGATGACAGAGGTTTACAATCCGAAGACCTTCTTCCCTCACGCGGCATCGCTGCATCAGAGTTTCCTCCATTGTGCAATATTCCCCACTGCTGCCTCCCGTAGGAGTCTGGGCCGTGTCTCAGTCCCAATGTGGCCGTTCAACCTCTCAGTCCGGCTACTGATCGTCGACTTGGTGGGCCGTTACCTCACCAACTATCTAATCAGACGCGAGCTCATCTTTCAGCGATAAATCTTTGGTAGCAGAATCATGCGGTTCCGCTACGTTATGCGGTATTAACGTTCGTTTCCAAACGGTATCCCCCTCTGAAAGGCAGATTGCTCACGTGTTACTCACCCGTCCGCCACTAAGTTAGAAATCAATCAGTCCGAAGACGTCAATCAAACTAACCCCGTTCGACTTGCATGTGTTAGGCGTGCCGCCAGCGTTCATCCTGAGCCAGGATCAAACTCTTAATTAAGTTGTATTCTAACACGAACAAAGTTCGTGGTTAAAATCCTGCTCCGGTATAAACCGGCTTCGTACATTTTTTAGTCTCGTACTTGACTTTTCGTAATTACTGAATAATTCAAAGTAATTTCAAGGGTCTTTCTTAATTTCTATCATTGTTCAATTTTCAAGCTACCATCTTTTGGATTGAGTTTTGAAGCCGCTTCGCAAGCTCTCTCGCTCGCTTACGCTTCGCTTTCTCTTTCCGCTCCCTCTCTCGAGCGAACTTGATTATTATATCATGTCTTCCCGAGTTTGTCAAG
>JAJQFI010000010.1 GCA_021201235.1 Oscillospiraceae bacterium
CGACCGTCATAACCGCAGGAGCGAAGTCATTGTTCTGTTCGTTTTGCATTGACTTTACTCCTTGGGTTCGTCTCTATGATGCGGGCAGTATTCAGCCCCTACATTTTATTTCTCAGTGCGTCTCTTCTTAGAAATCACAATCACACCCGCCGCCGCGAGAACCAAAATTCCGCCGACAACGTAGAAGATTGTCACACCAATGCCACCGGTTTCGGGCATTTCGGTGCCGGACTTATTCTCGATGGGAACTGCTGTAGACGCTTTAGTAATAGTACCTATCGCAGTACTATTAGACTTTGCATCATCCTTTGAGCTGGTTGATACTCCCCAATAGTATACATCACCTTGTGTCTTAGAAGCATCATCCGAACCTACGATATAGCAGCTTAAATCCTCAAACAAAGCATTATATCCGCTCGGCGCAGATTCTTCATGAATAGTGTATGTGGTGTCAGCATCCAAACCGGCAATCTTCAGAATACCAGAATCGGTTGTTGTTAAGGTGTAATAAGTAGTTCCACTGTTAGTGTCTAACGAATCTACCCAGTATGTCATTACTCCGCTTATCTCAGCGCCTAACGTATAAACACCAGAACTGTCATCGTATGTGAACACTGCATACTTGCCATCCGCATTCTTTATGGTAAATACTGCCCCACTAAGAGCGGTAGCTGTACCGGAATCATTATAGTACTTATAAATGTACATAGGATATACATAAGTCTGTGTCTTGTCAACTTCGGTTGTTGAAGCGCTACCATAAGAGACGTAAGTCTCGTTGTTGTTGCTTTGGGTCGCTGTACCAGCGTAAATAACTGCGCTTGAGTTTACTGTTGCGGTATACTCAACGACGAGGTATGAACCGTCGGTGACAGTTACATTTGTTATGTTGAAAGAAATGTCGAAAGTGTCTTTGACATAGTACTCAGTATCATTATCCAGAGAAGTGCTAACCAGGCTGTATTCTTTTGTTGATGAATTATAAGTGTAGAACGTATCATTAGAATACTGCAAATTACTGCCCAAGCCTGCATAGTAGTATCCCGGTGAAGTGACGGTATAATCACCGCCAGTACCACTTGTCAATGTAGTCTTGGTGTAGTAATTAGAGCCTTCAGTCAAACTTGTTCCGTTTGTAACCTGAGTGAAAGTATTGGTTGAAGAATCATATGTGTATGTGTTATCGTCTGCGCTTAAGCCTGAAGTAGCAGTAAACTTCACATAAACAGTTGCAACAATGCTACTATCATTGAAGTCCAATCCTTCGTCCATGGTATCGTGCAAAACAAGATTGCTGACGCCATAGATGCCGCTGATTGTGGTCTGATAGTAAACCGTGTCGCCGATTGCCGCATCAGAGTCGCCGGTAGTGCCTCCGGTTTCGCCACCAGTGGTGTCATAACTGCCAGTTGTACCAGTAACTGTCGGGTCATCGGCAGGGGCATCGTTATAGACGCCTTTTTCGACGGAGGGCGAATTCCACTTTTCGTTGATTGTGGCAGTTGGGTCAGTAGTGGTGAGGGCGACTACTGAGCCGACGGTGGTGTCGACGTAGTAGTAACCTGCGCCGGAATCAGTGACATCGAGGGTGAAGCTAGTGTTATTATCGGCATTTCCCGATGCGGCTGGAGTGGTTGTTACTTGACTGTTATCAATAACACCCTTGATAACAGCGGCTAAAGCGGCGGTGAAGGCGTCATTGTCCGAACCATCACCTGCACCAATAAATTCCACAACATAAACACTCGAGTCTGAGGCAGATACAGTTAGCTTGAGGTAGTTCTCCAGAGAACCACTATTTCCTACAGCAGTATTTATTGCCTCGTAGAACGGGTTAGTTTTGCTGTTAATAGTGTACGAATAATTTGTACCATCAGTTGTCACATCAAATATCTTATATGCGCTGTATGTTTCGCCTTTTTCGGGGTTTGAGATGACAATGCTATAAGTATCGTCCGCCGTCACGCTGACCGCCAAGCTCATCACCATGGCAACCGCTAGGACGATTGACAAAAGTTTCTTTAACTTTTTCATTTTAAGAACTCCTTTTTAATTGGATTTATTGCAGTTTTTGCCCGAAGCGGACGGGGCTACTGCTCCCCTTTCGCTTCGCGCCCTCTCAGTCACCTGCGGTGACAGCTCCCCCAGAGGGGGGAGCCAAGATTTGCTCTTGGCGAGGGCTTGCTTCTTGCCTCTCCCTTTGGGAGAGGTGGCACGAAGTGCCAGAGAGGGCGGAAGTTCGCAAGCGAACTTCCGAAGTTTGACTTTGTCAAACTTCTTTACCCACAGTCGTCTTCCGGTCCGGCTCGGGTGTCCCCCTTTCGTACGATTCTTGGGATTACGAATTTCCGGTTCCTCACGTCCGGTAGCCTCTCGTGGGTGCCACCCGGATCCACCCTATCGCGATGGGGTTCCTCCACGAGACTCTTCCGTATTCGTGAGATGTTTCTGTATGCTCCCGCTCCGACGAGCGAGACTAAAATCAGCATTGCGCCGAATTCGTACATGGTGGTGTAGTCGACTGAGTAAGACTCAGGCAGAGTGGTGACGGTCGAGGTATCACTGACGGTATTGGTGATAGTGATTGTGCCGCTCGTCACGCCCGTGTCGGTGCTGTAAAGCGCTTCCGACGCATAAACTCCTGAGACGGTCGTCCCTGTCTCTACGAAATAGTAATAGTAAGCGTAGGTCACGTTGCCAAAGGTAATGTACGCCGGCAAGCCGTCGACGATATACGACCAAGTGTAGGTGTCGGTTTCGTCATCGTAAGTAGCTGAAATCGTATAAGAACCGTACAACTCAGGACCATGCACCGCAACCTCCGCAACACCATCCAACAACTGGCTTTCGGTATAACCGGTAACAGTACTAGGCTCGTCGCCGCCGGTCTCGCCACCGGTTTCGCCGGAACTAACCCATGCCGACCAAGTGCCGTTGGTAGCACTGTATGTTGTGGTATATGTTACATCGTTGTATGTAACAGATATAGTCTCGCCGTCTATAGTTGTATACGCAAGATAGTATATTGGATAAGTTTCACTGATACTAATTGTTTTAGTAATTTCAGTTACATACGGGGATTGATAAAAGTAAGTCTCTGATTTACAAACACTATCTCCACCCCAAGGATTGCATTCACTAACGGTTGAAGTTAAGAATGAATATAACCCGTAGTATGTGTAAGTGCTATCTTCATCGTTCGAAGAAATAGTGACATCAACAGATGTTACGTCTGAAGGTATAGAGATACATGGAATCGTACTGTATATACTCAGCAAATAAGTGCTACCATCAGGCGCAGACCCTATATACAGCGTCACTGTATCCGTCGCCGACAGTGCGGTTACTGTTGGGGTCTGGGCTTCTATGGACGCAAGGAGCGTAGCGATAGAGGTGTCGCTCGTTGATGCGGATAGAGCCACGGCGTTGGCATTCGCAGAAGTGGTGGTAGTGGTAGTCCATGTCCAAGTTTCACCGTCGCCGGAATCTGCATAAGTGTTTGTATATGTCACACCGTCTACGGTATACACAACTGTAATCGTTCCGAGAGTTCCATCCGAGAACTGCATATAGTAATGTTCGTAGCCACTCGATGGAATGAATGTCTCTGTATAAGTAGCCGTGTTATTACTAGAAGTATCTACCTCTGTACTATTATTTCCATACTCATCGCTTTCGGCATACAGCGCAAACCAACTGCTAGTATTAGTCAGGCTTATTGAAATTGTAACACTAGTGTCAACTGGGATAGCAATATAGGTAAGAGTACTTTCGTTACCCATATTATTTCTTCCGTGGTTATGACCGTTTCCGAAATAAAGGTCGATAGTAGTCCCTATATCTACTTCTCCGCCTGATGTTCCGCCGCTGTCGTCAACGGGGACGAGGTAGTAGTAGAGGTCGACGTCGATGGAGGCGGTGGAGAAATCGGCGGAGACGTCGTCGCCGTTCCCGTCTACCCACTTCTTCTCAACCGTGACCTCGGTGGTCTCGGCGATGACGTTCGTGATGACTATCTCGCCGCCGGTGTTCTCGCCTTCGGTCTGGGAATAGGTGGTCTCGTACTTGTTGGTAGCGAGCACCTCGCTGTTTTCGCTGACTGATGTCTCGACGAAGTAGTAATAGTAGTACCAAGTAACGTTGTTGTCGTCAGTATAGCTTATCGGAAGGGCGGTGACCGTTTCCGTCCAGTTGTTGTCTTCTTCGAGGGTGTATTCTCCGTAATCTTCGGCGTCGTAATATCGTGCGCCACTATACGTCGTCTCCCCGAGGAGAAAGTTCTTAGAATAGGTAGACGAAAGGGAGAGCTCGTCGGTGGTTACGACCTCAATGCTGTTGAGGGTGGCGGAATCACCGTCGCTTGTCGCGAAGCTCAGAATAAGCTTGAGGTAGTCGGCATAGACAGAAGCCGCATCCTGATATTTACCTTCCGAGCCCAAAAGTTGTGCTCTTATTTTAGCAGAGCTGTAAATAAGGGTGTAGGTGCCGTCGGTCGAATTATACTGAACATCATCCGGTTCAATCGTGAGAATGGTCTCATAACCACTTTCACCTACGGATGTATCGCCCTGAATAATCAACTGTAGCTTATAAAGGTCATCGGTTGTAGTATTAGTGCCGAGATTGCTGACAGTGATATAGACGTTGGATTCGAGATTTGCATAGATAGCATCCAACAGCCACCGGATATTAACTTCGTCATTCTCCCAAGTGGAAATTTCATTCCAAGTATAGCTACTGGCGCTGTAACCGCCGGAAATAGTTACAGTGCTTGAAGGCGTCCAAGTATAGAGCGTGACGTCATAACTGCCGTCAACCGAAGTGCCGGAAGTGCTGACCTCGTTGTCAACCTTCACCGCCGCACTGATGAGGGTGGCGGAGTCTGAAATACCCGCGATACAAATTTTGTAAGCAGAGTATGTCGGATTTTCGGCAACAGTAGAAGTTATCGTGTTTAATATGTCGCTTGCATTGAATCTATAAACGTAATTTCCGTCACTGTCTATAGTGTATGTACTTCCGCTCACAGATACATTAGGGTAGCTGTTCGAAACAGCCGAATCGGTGAACTGGAGCATCGGATATGCCGTAGAACTGCCACTGATAACAACCTCGATATAGGCATCTTCATCGCTCGTGAGAGCCGCATACAATGCACTCCACTTTGTGCTTACACTGCTGTCATATTCATCAGCAAGGACATTGTTTCCGCTATACCAAGTGCTGTCCAATTCGCCTGCTGAAGTTATCTCCAACAACGTCTCCGTCGATGTCGTTGTGCTTGAGCCTGAGCTTGAGGAGTCGTATGGCACGAGGATTTCGATTGAATCTATGGTAGCTACAACATCCTTGTTTTGCGAGTTGAATACCAATGCGTAGTAATCGTTAATATCAAAGCCACTGCCTGCTGACAAATCGGAGACCGCAACGGTAAACGAAGATCCACTTGTCGAGAACAATGCAGTTGTAGTAGCGTAATACTGTGTGCTGTCAGTAGAACTGATTATTCCGAATGTTGAAGTGCCATCAGTAGTACAAGTGTAGTTTACACGAATCAAGGCACCATCAGTCGCCAGTGCGGCTTGTGCATTTGAATCTTGCTTAAGAAACTCTACCCAACTGTTGGTACTGCTGATTTCTTTTGATTCCGAAGATGTATACTTAACTTCGTAGTCACTGAGAACGCTGATATTGGTAATGGTACCTCCACCACTTCCATTGGTACCGTTCATTATATAGAAGTTGTTTAAAGCGTTCAGCGTTTTATTGTTAGCCCGCAATGCCGCTACAATATCGTCATAGCAGAACGTTACCGTATATGTACCGGAGCTATAGGAAGGGCCAGTCGATGTTGATAGGGTGCCTATTACTGTACTACTGCTATCCTGAAGATACAATTTCAAATCGTTAATACTACTTGCACCTTCGATGGTTATCTGAAGATATGAGTTTGTATCGGAGGAAAGCTGAGTTGTAATGTTGTTTATACCTGCGCCTGTCATCTCATACCATGAAGCATAATCTTGGTTCGATGAAATGGTGTTACTGCTCAACGTAGAATTTGAGTACAACGTCACTGTCTCATAATCTCCCGAAGAAGTCGAGGAGCTTGAGGGCTTTTCGGTGCTGAGGTAGTAATAGAGCTGAACCGTGGCGGTGTAGTCGCTGGGGTCGTCTATTACGTTGCCGGTGGAGTCGAGCCAGACTTTAGTGACCGAGACGGAGGTGTTGGTCTTGGTGTTGGTCGCATAGACGGTTACATCCCCTGACGCAAGGTTGGTGGCGGTGGCATAGGTCGTGCCGTCATCGTCGGTGCCGGTGCCCCAGTTCGAGGGGGAGACGCCAAAGCCGTCGGTCTCATCTTCATCCCAGTAGAAGTAGAAGGAGATATTGTCGTTATATCCCGCACTGTAGCCATCGGGAGCGGAAACCTCCTTGAGCATATAGGCGGTGTCGAAGGAATAAACGTCGGAATCATAGGTGATGCTGATTTCGCCTTTTTCGTCGGTGGTGTAGGTGCCGAGATAGTTCCAGACATCATCGTAGGTATAAGTGTTACCGTTGTATTGTATGCCGACGTATTCATAGAGATAGAACTCCGCACCCTCAAGCTTCGCAGAGCTGTCCGAAGAGCTGACCTTAGTCAGGGTAAAGGTGGTTATCGGCAAGTTGGAGACATAGCTGCTCGAGGCATCTTCGGTGAGGTTCTGCGCAGTGATGTCGGAGGTCAATCCGGAAATTCCGGTTGAGTCGTCGCTCTCCCAGTAGAAGTAATACTTGGTGTCGCCATCCAGAATATAGCCTTCCGGAGCTTCAATCTCGACGAGATAGTAAAGGAGGTCTTCTTTGTACCATTCCCAATATACAGGGCTTTTTATGTCATAGACCGCATACGGTGAAACGGTAATAGTGCCGTAGGAATTGGTCGTATATATCGCATAGTAGTGAGTACCGTCGACAATATAGTCAACGCCATTGGCGAGATTGTAAGTTGATATTTCTGTTTCTGTGTATTCAACAGGGACAAAATCGCCGCTTGTAGCATCATACACATAGAGCTGGAACACCGCATCCGGGAGGAAATCGGAAGTACTGGTACCGGACTTAATCAAAGTGTAACCGCCGGAGGAATAAACGCCGGCTGTGAGCTCTGTTTCTTCATATGTACTCTTGACTTCTTCGCCGCCGCTTGAAGTCGTTGTGCCGGTGAGAGTAGCTGTATTTTTTATATACAACTTATCCGTCTCCGTTATAGCATCGGCTACATAATAAGAATAGGTAACGAGAATTGCCGTTTCGTCGGGAACGGTTGCGGTTATATAGTAGAGAGTTCTCCAGTCATATCCCGTGCTGAAGTTCCATGTTATGTCGAGCGGCAACATATAGTAATAGGTAGTAGTGCTATCGCTCTCTGTATATTTATAGACAGTCGTCTGAGTGGTGCTCTCAAGAAGCGCTTCCAAATCAGAAGGAGTGATTGCATACGATTGCGTGTTGCCGTCCGAATCGGTATAGGTGCAGTGGTAATATATAACTTCGTCGCTATTGTTCTTGACCGGTTCCAATTCTATAAGCTCATAGAAAGTAACCGTATTCGTCATAAGGTTCAATGTCATTTCCGAGTAATCGTAATATTCCAACGTATCTACGAACTCAAGATAATCCCCGTCGTCAAGATTCTGCTTATCAAGATTCAGAACAACCGAATAATCCAACTTGTTTGTGCGAGTTTGACCTACTTCAACGCCTGTTGCATCAACACTCTTCTCAACGACATCATGGTCGGTTTCCTCAGTTTTTTCTTCGTAAGTAACTACGATAGTCTGCGTCTGAGTGTTGGAACCGTAATTATCATTAGTTCCCCACGTTACAGAAACACTGTTTTTAAGTGTGTATGTCTTTTTTTCTCCGACTTCGGGATTCGAACCATACCAAGTACTCCAATCATCAATCGTGCAGGTATAGGTGACCGCGATATATGCACCGGTTTTGTCCACCATCGAAGAATAGGCATTATAAGGGATGGTGATTTCGACAGTATTGTCGGCAGTATTCACTACCGCATTTGCTGTTGTGCTATTGACAGTTGCGGTGTAATTTACATTATCAGTAGTCGTAAATTCCACTGTTTCACTGCCGATATTTATTTTCAAGGTTTCAAGAGTTACCCCTGCGGGCAGAGTATCAGTGATGGTGAAATCTCCCGCAGTAGCACCTTCAGGAATCAGGACATTGACAATCCATGTCACGGTGCCATCGCCATTTGTGGTAGCGGTGACAGTGGTGTCAGACGAGACGCCATAGGCATTAGTCTTGTAGACGGTGTCATACTCAGTGTAATTCGCAGTATCGCTCTTACTTCCAACGGAGATATAATTATAGTAATCTCTCTTTGTGGTATCGCCCATTACATCCGTAATATCCGCAGTGTTCGAATAAGAAAGGGTTATAGTACCTGCAGTAGTTACTGCCGTATTGAGGGTTATTCTGTAGGCGGTGAAGAGACAACTTGTGTGGCTACCTTCGGTAATCTCCGAATATGTCAACCACTTTCCGCATGTGATATCATAGGCTTCGAGCGTGAAAGTGTATATGTCGTTGCCGTCAGCGTCATCTTCACCGGTGTCTTCATACTTTATCGTCACAGGATTATCATTAGTTGTAATTATTATTCCGTTTGATATAAGTTCTGCAAAGAAGTCAGCTACAATCTGGTCATATGTAAACCACTGGTGTGTGCTACTTGTGCCATAGGTATAGGAGAAAGTATCACCACTCCAAGTGCCAAGGTAGTCGGAGATTACAGTTCCCGCCGCTATTCCCGCAGAGGGAACCGTTATAGTGGAGGTCCAGGTCAGTATACGGGTGTATGTTGAACCATCGTATGTATATTCGCTTGCTGTGTCAAGTTCCTTATCGACAGTACCGTTGGAATAGACATTTACAGTGGTATAGTCTTTATCAACGGTGGTATCACCGGTCTTAACGGTAACCTCGTTGTAAACACTGGTGGAGCTTGTAAAGCCGGAAGGCTCAGCTTGAACAGTGTAGACTATCTTGTAAGTTTTGGTGTTAGAAGAACTATCACTGAATGTAATTGTACCGGTTGTAGCGTCAATCGTATATTCGCTTGAATCAGCCTCTTTGTAACTTGTACCATCCAAATAGTAAACCGTCACATCGTCCTCATCAATACCTATAAGCGCAGTATCGGTCAGAACATAGCCGGCAATATCTATTCCGCCATCGTTTCCGCCATCGTTAAATATAATAGTATAGGTGATAAGACCGGTTTCGGAACTGTAGGAGCCGGTCTTGTCAATCATTGAAGAAGAAACGGTTCTTGACACTGTGGCTTCGTCGGTGACGGTGTCGGTAAAGCCATTTGTGGTTATTGTCGAGGATGCCTCAGCATCGTTGGTGATTTTCGAGTCAAATGAATAGCTATCGTCAAAAGTAACTGTGTAGGTAATGACATAGCGGTCGGAAGTATAGTCTGTCCCGGAGCCGGTAAGCGGAGACAGGGTCATTGTGAGAGATTCGGAATCGTCATCTGTTGCGTAATAATAACCCGGAACTGTGTATGAATTCGCAGAGCTACTTTCAGTCACAGTTACGCTGTCACTATTCTTCCATTCGTATACATAGTAAGTTGTGCCATTATTTTCGTAAGTATAGCTCAAAGTATAGATTTGATACTGCACACCGGTTACACTGATATCCGTAACATCTGCAATAGAATAGAGTGAAGAGTTATTATTCACGATAGACAGCGCGTCTTCGAGAGTTATAACGCCGGTGCCGGTAAGAGAGCTGATGGTGACGGTGTAGGTGATGCTGTTAGTCGAAGCGTTATAGTATGAAGCATTCTTCGAAATCGTCAAATCCTGATACAACGACTCGTTGTCATCGGAGCTAATCTCTTCGTAAGTAATGGTGACTTCACTGCCATCTTCAAATGTTATTGTGACGCCGTCAGTGCCTAAATCATTTTCGTCATAATCGAAAATGTAGGATTTATAGTTGATGTAACAGGCTACTGGGTCAGTGGCCTTCTCAAGATAACTGGCTAAATATGTTATTGCGATGCTATAAGTGCCATCTCCGTTGTCAATGTACTGATAAATAAACGCAACGTTGCCATTGTCATCAGTGCCTTCATGTGTGCCACTCAAAGCCGACTCTGGAACGACAATGTCCTCGGGAAGGTCTATATAGTATGTTGTATCTGAGCCTAAGCTATCTTTATCCACGGAAAAATCAAGTTTTAAACCAACGGTAAGTTCTCCGTCGGAATAGGATGCGTTGTTGGTATAAGTCCAAGAAGCGGATGAGTCTGAAACAGTTTCTGTATCGGTTTCACTGGTATAATAGTACATCTTTGCGTTGCCGGAGGAGATTGCATTGCCTTCATCCTCTGCCGTCATAATCCAATAAGGGTCATACCCAATGCTCTCGGTATAATAGGCATAAATCTCATCATAATAGCCATACATGATGTCGTTGAGGGATTCATATTCTTCATCAGTGATGGTGCCGTCAGCATAGGCGGCATCAATTTCGTCCCAGAGGGTCATGAGAGAATCCCATGCGGAAGTCGCCATTGTGGAGTCGGTGATGCTCATGGCATAGGTGTAAAGCGAATATGCCTCACTGCAATATTCGTCATATGTAAGGACCGCCGAGGCTGTGGTAAGAAGAACGGTCTCCTCTTCGGCTTCCTCAGTCTCGGTTTCATCGGCTTCGGTCTCGTCGACTGTGATTTCCTCGACTTCTTCTTCAATAAACTCGGCAGATTCTTCTTCGTCGAGAGTGATTTCCTCCTCGTCTTCTGATTCTTCTGTCTCCTCTGCTTCGATGACATAAGTCACGGTGACATAGGTCACGTTGGCATATCCGAGAATTACGGGAGTAATTTCGGCTTCGGAACCCGCAGAAAGAGCGACGATTTCGTTCTGTGTTGCGATTTCAGTCGCCGCACTGTAGGTGACAAGCGCGACGGTATCAATCGAATCGCCTTCACTGTCGGTGACGGTGTAGTTGCCCTGAATGACGGTTATCGTCTGGGCAGACTCATCCACTGCAACGACTATTGCGGTTATATTGGCTCTGCCGTCGGCGTCGGTGTCGATGAAGACGACGTCACCGGTTGACGGGGCATAACAATCCGCAGTCTGATAGTATCCAAGTGCCGTCAAATCGACAGACCAAGCATAAGCTCCGGAATTGTATGTAAAGTCTTCCGCTATGCCGGCGTAATCGAGGCAGAAAGCGACAAACAGCGAATCCCAATCGGAATATTCGCTCCCGTAGTACAGACCGCCGTACCATGCGCCATAGCGGGTGTAACCCACTTTGGTGGTGCCGCCATCGGCGAGGGTATAGTTGGCGGTGGATTCGGTATAGCCAATCTGCGAATATGCGATATTGACAATGTCTGTTCGTAAATCTCCAGTAAGTTCGGGCAGAGTTGCCTCCCAGACGGTTGCATCTTCAACGTCGGCTTCGAGGTCGACGAGGCAATCTGACGTGTGGGTGTGCTCCTCTAACTCACAAACGAGAGTTTTCTCATAACATTCATCAGTGTGGGTGTGAGCCTCTTTTTCTTCCAAGCCACAGATGAGGTTGCCTTCTTCATCATAGCAAGATTCGTCGTGAATATGTCCTTCGGTTTCATCAAGACCGCAAATCAGAGTTGTTTCGTAGCACTCATCGGTGTGGACATGTTCTTCATAGCCGCAATAAGTCTCGTTTGTTATCGCAATGCCGTGCAGACGGAGTTGCCAATAGGCAGTGAGGAACACTGCAATCGCCAAAACAAGCAAAACAGACCCAAGCACTCTTCGACTATGTCGATCGTGCCTGAATCTATCTATGTAGATTAGCATTGTGTTTCTCATACTCATCGCTCCTTCCACAGCTGCCGATACTAATAAAATCAGTATATATGAACTGCCAGTTTATCCTTATAACGTATTTCAAACTTCTTAGGAACACATTATTTATCCGGTTGTTGATTGCTTTTCTCAGTTGGGAGATATTCGTTGTAATACCAGTCAAGGAACTCTTCGTGCATTTTCTCGCCGCGTTTCCGCGCCGCTATTGCATCACTCTTGCTCTTATATGCTCCAAGATAATACTGTTTGTTACGGAACCATATGCGGGCATCCCATATGCCGATTCCCTTGTTCCAATAAACACCGGTATATCCGCTCGTATTAGTTGAGCGGAGACGATTTTGGCTTGATTCAAGGGCAACTATCGAGGTTCCCCCGACAAGCTTGATATTTCTTGTATACGCATCGCTCCGCATACAGCCGCAGCTCCTTGTCTGACCGCTCTGGAGATGGGACTGACTTACGACAACCTCGTTGCCGCAATCGCATCCGCACTTCCAAAAGTGCATGCCGTCCTTCTTTCCGGCATATTCAACTACGGTTAGTCTGCCGAAGCGTTTGCCGACAAGTTCCTTCACCTTTGGATGAGAAAGACATCCACAACTCTTGCGATAACCCGATTGAAGCTGATGAAGCCGGACGTCAATTTCTCTTCCGCAGTCACAAATGCAGTGCCAGACAGTATCGCCATAAGCACTGCGAGCATCCGTACAATATAAAGCTGTCAGTTTTCCAAACCGCTTGCCGGTTATGTCCTTCTGTCTGGGATTTACTTTGGCTGTACATCCGCAATCTAAAACAGTGCCGCGCTCAAGAGTTCTCTTGTCCACAAGAATCTCGTTGCCGCAGTCGCATCGACATTTCCACACTATATAACCGTTTTTTCGCTCACCGGAATCGCACAGTACAGTAAGCCGTCCGAATCTGTCACCCACGGCAATGGGCGGCTTTGCATTTCTATTCGTTGACGGCATACCGACTCCCCTCGTATTTTATCCGGTAGCAACAAGGTGTACCTTCTGAACGCCGGTAAAGTGTACCTTATTGCCGCATAATTTTTTTGTTGCAAATTCATCTGTTTTTACTATTATATCACAATTAGCTCACGAATGCAAGTGCAAATTATGCAAAAACAACAAATTTCTCTCGTGATATTTGCCTAAATTTTATTGTCAATAAGGTACACCTTATTGTCGCTTTTGCTTAGGTTCTGCTTTCGTACCGCTCGGCACGGTATCTGAATGTCGAGACCGCCATGCCACATTCCCTCGCCGCTTCGGCACAGGAATCCTCGCCCGATTTCCACTTCATATAGCAGTCACCGAAGTTTTCGGGAAGCGGCGAAGGAGTTCTTCCGCACCAAACTCCCCTCGCCTTTGCGGCGGCGATGCCCTCCGCCTGACGCTGGCGGATATTTGCCCTCTCGTTCTCGGCTACGAAAGAAAGAACCTGCAGAACGATGTCCGAGACAAAGGTGCCGATGAGGTCTTTGCCACGCCTCGTGTCCAGAAGCGGCATGTCGATTACGTAGATGTCAATCCCCTTCTCCTTCGTCAGGAATCGCCACTGCTCCTGAATCTCTTCGTAGTTGCGCCCGAGCCGGTCGATGCTCTTTATGTAGAGCAGGTCGCCCGGCTTCATCTTTTTCAGCAGTCGCTGATACATCGGACGGTCGAAATCCTTTCCGCTTTGCTTGTCGAGCATGATGTTCTTCTCGGGAACGTTCTGCTCCCGCATGGCAATCATCTGCCTGTCCTCGTTCTGCTCCTTGGTGCTCACCCGCACATAACCGTAAATTTTCATGTTATTACCTCACTTATTTTAGTCACTCTCAAACAAAAAAAGAGTGCCAGATTAATTATATCTGACACTTAAATGAGGCTTCAAGCTCAAAGTTTCAATATCTAAAAAGAACGATATCAACGCTCGATATCGTTCTTTTCGTTACTTTAAATTTTCTTTCTTCTCACAACCAACCCGATTGCTGAAGCGAGAATCATCAGGCTTCCAACCGCATAAGCCACCGGCAAGCTGATGCCGCCCGTCTCGGGGAGCTCGACGCCGGGGTCATTCTTGACGAGAATCGTCAGACCATAACTGTCGCTTGAGTCGTCAATACTGATATATTTAGAATCCTTGACCGCCGTTATCGTCCCATCCCCTATCGTGAACCAAAGCTCTTCGGTCAGGAGATTATAGCCGTCCGCAGTAGAGATTTCGGAAAGGTAATATGTCCCATCGGGCAAAGCACTATAGGCAATAATGCCATCGGCGTTGGTTGTCTGTGTCTGCTCGTTAGAATCCCAAGTAACTGTGCTATTATCAAGCAAATAGTACCCAGAGATTTCGTCGTTCGAGTCTTTCGTATACATTGCAAACGTTACGCCCGAAAGTGCGGTATTGTAAGCTGATTCAACCTTCTTGAGCGTCACAACAGGCAGATAATAGTTGGTATATGTGACAGTCGGGAGCGGGTCGGTACTGGTAATCTCAAATTCATATTTACCACTGCTACTATTATAGGTAGCACCTGTTACATCCATGTCGACCCACACATACTTGCCGTTAAAAAGACTGCTACAATCCGATTCGATAATTGTATATGTGCCTTCTTTCAGCTCAGCAGAACTCTCACCGGAAGCGGCGCCCTTAACATTTACATCAAGAGTGGCAGTGTTAGTGCCATCCATCTTATCAGTGACAGTAAAGTTTACGGTCGTGTCCAAAGCATCCAGAGCGGCTGTGCTGACACCCGAAATCACCTTGTCAACAATTACGCCGGGACCGCCGTAGTAAAGGCTGAGGACATAGTTATAGGCGTCAACGTATAAGGAGGTGTTTTTCGTTGAATCGAACGATTTCGGATTTTCACCGCCGGATTGGTAACTCGTCACGCTTCCTACGAGACCATACGCCGCATAATCGCCGGTTTTCGTTGCATTAACCGTTACATACGGCGTTGCACTGCCTTCTTCGTAATCTTTCTTGACATACTCGCATTTTTCGTAATCCCAGACCCAATATTCGATAGTATAATCAATAGCATATGTCAGGCTTACGCCGTCGATAAAGTTGCCGTTGGAAGTACCGCCCTGCGCATAGGCGGCGGCAAAGAAGAATCTTGTCAGATACTGACCCTCCGGAACAGTATAGCTTCCCTCATATTTGACCCAATCTGTGACCTGATAATAGCCGACAGTCGTAGTTGTACCATTTACCGTTGCAGTATAGGGAGCCCAACCGTCACTTGCGAGGTAATAAGTATCAGCCAATGACGAGACATCAGCATAGGTTTTGTATGTGTCATCCGTATAGAATGTTACTCTCGTTACGGTCTTTGTTGTTGTTACCTGCCACAAGGTGAGATGTACAGTTTTACCCGCAGAAGTTCCGGTCTGCAATGTATAGTAGCCATCGTAATATCCATCGATTGTGCCATACGTCTCGCTCGATTCCATGTATTCGTCTTCATGCCAGTTAGTACCTACAGCAACAGCTGCGGCAGCGGCATCTATAACCTCCTGCTGTTCATCATAGCTTTCATTATCCTCGTCCACATCTGCCAGAAGCAATTCTGCATCTGCGTCGGACATGATGATAACATACATCGAATCTGTGCCGGTGCCTTCGGTGGTTCGACGATAGTAACCATTTTGTTGTATACCTTCATCGGTAGTTGATACATTACTCACAGAATACGACCTGTTCTGATGATATACACTCCAATAGTAGATGGTTTTGGGAGCAGTTATAACAGACTGGTAAAGGGTTGAGGCTTCTGTGGCATTAAGCTCGACAAAGTAATTCCGCGCGGCATTTCCACCTTTGGTATACGCAATGGCGTACGTTCCCAAAGCAGTAGAACCCCCATAATATCCGATTTCAATCGAATTATAACCCCTATAGGTTCCATGGTTTTCGCTATATTCTCCGTTGGTTGTATGCCAATAGGCTACATATAAGTCATTAACCTGTTCAGAACTTGAGGTTGTAGAACCGATTTCAAATCCGCCGTTTTCAATCTCATCGGAGTATTGGACATATTTCGGGGCTGATTCATATTTCATTCCATTATAAGTTATTGTCACTTTGTAATAATGCAATGCGCCAAAATTCTTTGCGATATAGACGGCATCGCCATCAGTGGTAAAAATTCCACTTTGCGTAGTATCAGTAACCGTTGAATAACTGATGTCCTCCGGAACGTTCTGGTCTGAATAAATGGAGGTATTTGCGCCCGTGGTATTTGTGTAGGTAGTAGTTATCACATACTCACTTTCGGATTTGCTCCATGAGTAATCAGTGCCGGGGACGATATTGCCATCTTTATCATACAAAACTGCCTTAAAAGTGCCGCTTGAGGCTAAATCATCAATAATCACCGCAGTATAATCGCCGGAAGTGCTGTCGACTATAAGCCCTGCATATTTCCAAGCTTCATAACCCTTGACAGTTGTAGTATATGTGTCATAATTTCCGGTTTCCGAATTATATACCTTATATTTAAGAGTAACCTGCAGGTAGTAGAAATAGAAGGAATCTTTATAGGTCAATTTCAGACTTGAAGATGTTTCGCCCGAAATTACAGCATAGTCATTCGTATTTGCGACAGTATTCGCATACGGCGCATTAGCTACGGTTGTTCCATCAGCCGCTTCATAGGTGCGGGATTTGTACCAAGTGAAGGTATAGGTGAAGTTGTCGTTACTGCCCGGATCAACTACATTTCCTTCGCTATCGTACAGTTTTGCAGTCAAAGTATTGTTGGAATTAGTTATCGTAACATATCTCGCTACACTGCCAAGTGTGTTGTTGTCGTCATCTAGTGTGGCATAAACGGTGTCCTCATCATCGGATTCGTATCCGTATACTTCCGTCGTCACATCTTTTCCACTACTGCTATCAATATAAGTAATCGACACGCCGACGTAGTAGTAATAGAAAAGATAGATATTTGAGCCATTAATAACGGAACAATAATTTTCACTTACTGCGGCTCCGAAACTATTGGAGGTTGAAGTAAGATAATTGTAATTGGTAATAGTAGTAGTTGAGGTATCAGTACTGGTTTTTTTATTGGATATTGTCTTAATTCCCTTGTCAGGAGCATCTTCACGAGTTCCTATTGAATCGGTCAGATACGGCTCTTTTGACCGATACCAAGTATAGGTTACGGTATAGTCTACCCCTTCATCTTCGTAGCTACTTATGAAGTAAGTCGTGTCTGAGGTGGGGTCACCATTAGCATCATACACATAATCATAGACATAAACCTTTTCATTACCATCAAGGTAATACAAATAAGCCGTCAGTTTGCCGTCTTCGGTTATGGTGTTATCAATTTCAATTTGCAAAGCATCTAATTGCGTGTCGGTAAGTTCAGAGAAAAGAACAGTTTTCACGCCTGCCGCCAGTGAAGTCAACATAATTCCATATTCCGAGAACCCATCAGCCGTGAAGGTGACGGCGCCGTCTGTGAGGGTGGCGTCGAGGGTTTCGGTGGCGGTGTCTCCGAAGTGGGTGACATAAACGGAATCCATATCAACGCCTTTGCCGGTGTAGGTGACCGTGACGGTGACTGAGGCGGCAGGCTCAATCTCAGTGCCGTCGTAGTACAAGCCAATGTTGAAGAGGCGGAAACCATGGTAGGGGTCGGTTTCGTCGGAGTCGCCCCAGCCATAGAGCTCGGCGGCTTCGGCATAGCGTGCAAGGAAGTTCTCAGAGTCCTGAGCGTACTCATAGGCGACGAGCTCGGTTCCCTCGGGCAGAGCGGCGTCCTCGCCGTAGCTGACGGTGATGATGTAGTCGGTGCCAACGAATTTGAGTGTTGCGAGGTCTTCGGCGGAGACGTCTAATTCCTCGATTTCTTCGGCGATAATTTCGTCTGATTCGTCAAGAGTGATTTCTTCGTCTTCTTCGGCTTCCTCTTCGCTTGTGTAAGTCACATTGGCATAGCCGATAATCGAATCGCCGACAGGATATTCAATAAGGGCGACAGTGTCGTTATAATTGCCTTGTATAACGATGATGGTGTCGCCAATCGAGACGACTATGGCAGTGACATCGGCTCTGCCGTCAAGGTCGGTGTCGATGAATGCGACATCTCCGACTTCGGGAGAGT
>JAJQFI010000002.1 GCA_021201235.1 Oscillospiraceae bacterium
GAGGAAGCCACGGCTAACTACGTGCCAGCAGCCGCGGTAATACGTAGGTGGCGAGCGTTATCCGGAATCATTGGGCGTAAAGAGGGAGCAGGCGGACAGAGAGGTCTGCGGTGAAAGGCCGAAGCCAAACTTCGGGAGTGCCGTGGAAACCATCTGACTAGAGCGCAGGAGAGGAACGTGGAATTCCATGTGTAGCGGTGAAATGCGTAGATATATGGAGGAACACCAGTGGCGAAGGCGACGTTCTGGCCTGAGGCTGACGCTGAGTCCCGAAAGCGTGGGGAGCAAATAGGATTAGATACCCTAGTAGTCCACGCCGTAAACGATGAGTACTAAGTGTTGGGGGTCAAACCTCAGTGCTGCAGCAAACGCAGTAAGTACTCCGCCTGAGTAGTACGTTCGCAAGAATGAAACTCAAAGGAATTGACGGGGGCCCGCACAAGCGGTGGAGCATGTGGTTTAATTCGAAGCAACGCGAAGAACCTTACCAGGCCTTGACATCCTGATGGCGCAGACGTAACGGTCTGTTCCCTTCGGGGCATCAGAGACAGGTGGTGCATGGTTGTCGTCAGCTCGTGTCGTGAGATGTTGGGTTAAGTCCCGCAACGAGCGCAACCCCTGTTGCCAGTTACCAGCAAGTAAGGTTGGGGACTCTGGCGAGACTGCCTCTGCAAGGAGGAGGAAGGCGGGGATGACGTCAAATCATCATGCCCCTTATGGCCTGGGCTACACACGTGCTACAATGGACGGAACAGAGGGAAGCGAAGCTGCGAAGCGGAGCGAAACCCAGAAAACCGTTCCCAGTTCGGACTGCAGTCTGCAACCCGACTGCACGAAGATGGAATCGCTAGTAATCGCGGATCAGCATGCCGCGGTGAATACGTTCTCGGGCCTTGTACACACCGCCCGTCACACCATGAGAGTCGGTAACACCCGAAGCCGGTGGCCCAACCGTAAGGAGGGAGCTGTCTAAGGTGGGACTGATGATTGGGGTGAAGTCGTAACAAGGTATCCCTACGGGAACGTGGGGATGGATCACCTCCTTTCTAGGGAGAAAAAAAGGAAAGACGAAGGTTCATGGTCAGTTTTGAATGTCTTTGGAGGCATTCAGGCAGGAACATTGAAAACTGAACAGAAAAGCAAGTAAAAACTTTTTACAAGCAGGATAAAAGGAAAGAGAGATCGAGAGATTTCAAAGGTCTTTTATCTAGTCGAGAAGAGAAAAACTAAGAAACTCAAAAAAAGCAAACTTTAGGTTAAGGAAGAAAGGGCGTATGGCGGATGCCTTGACGCCAGGAGACGAAGAAGGACGCAGCGAACGGCGAAACGCGCCGGGGAGCGGTAAGCACGCAACGAACCGGCGATGTCCGAATGGGGGAACCCGGCAGCTTGAGAGGGCTGTCATCGCATATTGAATACATAGATATGCGAGGTAAGACGAGGGGAACTGAAACATCTCAGTACCCTCAGGAAGAGAAAACAAAAGTGATTCCGTAAGTAGCGGCGAGCGAAAGCGGAGGAGCCCAAACCGCACTGAGGTGCGGGGTTGAAGGGTGCACGATAAAGGCGAAGCAGAAGCGAGGAGAAGCATGTGGGAAAATGCAGCGAAGAGGGTGAGACTCCCGTATCCGAAGCGGAAGCGAAGACGAGTGCAACCCTGAGTACATCGGGGCACGTGGAATCCTGATGGAAGCAGCGAGGACCATCTCGCAAGGCTAAACACTACCTGGCGATCGATAGCGAACAAGTACCGTGAGGGAAAGGTGAAAAGAACCCCGGGAGGGGAGTGAAAGAGAACCTGAAACCGTATGCCCACAAGAAGTCAGAGCCCGTCAAAGGGTGATGGCGTGCCTTTTGTAGAATGAGCCGGCGAGTTATGGCATGGAGCGAGGTTAAGCAGAGGATGCGGAGCCGAAGCGAAAGCGAGTCTGAATAGGGCGGGAAGTTGCATGCCATAGACCCGAAACCGGGTGATCTAGCCATGATCAGGTTGAAGTCGGGGTAAGACCCGATGGAGGACCGAACCGACCCCCGTTGAAACGTTGGCGGATGAATTGTGGCTAGGGGTGAAATTCCAAACGAACCCGGAGATAGCTGGTTCTCCCCGAAATAGCTTTAGGGCTAGCGTCGGGCGAAGTGCAGCGGGGGTAGAGCACTGAATATGTGATGGCGTCATCCAGATGTACTGAGCATAATCAAACTGCGAATACCGCTGAAACATGCCCGGCAGTGAGACCGCGGGTGATAAGGTCCGCGGTCGAGAGGGAAACAGCCCAGACCAACAGCTAAGGTCCCCAAATACATGCCAAGTGGAAAAGGATGTGGAGATGTCCAGACAACCAGGAGGTTGGCTCAGAAGCAGCCATCCTTCAAAGAGTGCGTAACAGCTCACTGGTCGAATGACTCTGCGCCGAAAATATACCGGGGCTAAGCATGATACCGAAGCTATGGATGAGAATGGTAGGGGAGCGTTCCCTGGAGCGGGGAAGCATCACCGGAAGGGGATGTGGAGCGCAGGGAAGCGAGAATGCCGGCGTGAGTAGCGGCATGCGGGTGAGAATCCCGCACACCGATGGCCCAAGGATTCCAGAGGAAGGTTCGTCCGCTCTGGGGAAGTCGGGACCTAAGGCGAGGCCGAGAGGCGTAGCCGATGGACATCAGGAGGAGAATCCTGAACCTTCGCACGAGGCGAAGGAGTGACGGAGAAGGCAGGCATGAGCCGGCGGCTGGAAGAGCCGGTGCAAGCGAGGTAGCGGATATCCAGGCAAATCCGGATATTGGGAACGCAAAGACGTGAAGCGGATGGAACGAGCGATCAAGTACAGAAGCATGCTGAGCCAGCTTCCAAGAAAAGCTTCTAGAGAAACGAGTGTGAAGCCCGTACCGAAAATGGACACACATGGGCAAGGAGAGAATCCTAAGGTGAGCGAGAGAACTATAGCTAAGGAACTCTGCAAAATGACTCCGTAACCTCGGGAGAAGGAGTGCTCAGAGATGAGCCGCAGAAAAACGGCCCAAGCGACTGTTTACCAAAAACACAGCTCACTGCGAAGGCGCAAGCCGAAGTATAGTGGGTGACGCCTGCCCGGTGCTGGAAGGTCAAGGGGAGCTGTGAGCGAAAGCGAAGCAGTGAACCGAAGCCCCAGTAAACGGCGGCCGTAACTATAACGGTCCTAAGGTAGCGAAATTCC
>JAJQFI010000024.1 GCA_021201235.1 Oscillospiraceae bacterium
CAAAAACTGTCATAGGATGGCTCATCGAAGACCTCAACAGCTACGGCTTGACAAATGAGATGATGCTTGAGATTCTTGGAATCACGTTGCTCATCACATTCCTGATTTGCCTCGGTTCGAAGCTGAGTATAAATAAATATAGCATAATGGAAATGTTACGCGAGGACAGATAGAACCGCTATATTTTCCGCCGACAGGACTGCTTTTTCGAAAAAAGTGCCCTTCGGCGGAATTTTTCTTGGAAAAATTCGGGGTTACCTATTGCTATTTTCGGAAAAATTTTATATAATAGCTATAGTCGCTAATTGCGGCATTGAATAGTATTATTAAAGCAAAGGAGATATATTCAATGGCAGGATTAAACAAGGTCAGTATTGACGACATCAATGTGAAGGGCAAGAAGGTTCTCGTTAGAGTTGACTTCAACGTTCCGCTTAAGGACGGCGTTATCACCAACGACAACAGAATCACAGCGGCACTTCCCACTATCAAGAAGTTAGTTGCAGACGGTGGCAAGGTTGTACTTTGCTCTCACCTCGGCAAGCCGAAGAACGGTCCCGAGGACAAGTTCTCTCTCAAGCCCGCAGCTGATAGACTTGCAGAGCTCATGGAAGGCACAAAGGTCACATTTGCCAAGGATGACGAGGTAGTAGGCGAGAATGCCAAGAAGGCTGTCGCTGAGATGCAGGACGGCGAAATCGTTGTTCTTGAGAACACAAGATTCCGTGGCAACGAAGAGACCAAGAACGGCGAGGGCTTCTCGAAGGAGCTCGCAGATTTGGTTGATGACGAAGTATTCGTAATGGACGCTTTCGGCTCCGCTCACAGAGCTCATGCTTCCACTGCAGGTGTTACAAAGTTTGTCAAGGAGACTGCTGTTGGATACCTCATGCAGAAGGAAATCACATATCTCGGTAATGCAGTCGAGAACCCCGTAAGACCTTTCGTTGCTATCCTCGGCGGTGCAAAGGTTGCCGACAAGCTCAACGTTATCTCCAACCTCCTCGAAAAGTGCGATACACTTATCATCGGCGGCGGTATGGCTTACACCTTCCTCAAGGCTGAGGGCTACGAAATCGGCACATCTCTCGTTGACGATGAGAAGCTTTCCTACTGCAAGGAAATGCTCGACAAGGCTAATGCTATGGGCAAGAAGCTTCTTCTCCCTATTGACACCGTTGTTGCAAAGTCCTTCCCCGATCCTATCGACGGCGAGATTGAGACTACTGTTGTAGATTCTCACAACATTCCCGCTGATTGCATGGGTCTTGATATCGGTCCCAAGACCGCTGAGCTCTTCGCCAAAGAAGTAAGCAACGCCAAGACTGTTGTCTGGAACGGACCTATGGGCGTTTTCGAGAACCCGACTCTTGCAAAGGGAACCCTTTCCGTTGCAAAGGCTCTTGCTGAGACCGACGCTACAACCGTTATCGGTGGCGGCGACTCTGCGGCGGCTGTCATCAACCTCGGCTTCGCTGACAAGATGACCCACATCTCTACCGGCGGCGGAGCTTCTCTTGAATACCTCGAGGGCAAGGTTCTCCCCGGAATCGACGTTATCGCCGACAAATAATTGAAACTCTTTATGGAGCGGAGCGGTGAGTTCCGCTCCGTCTGTAATGCTTTTTGAAAGGATAGATTTCATGAAAAAAGATATTCGCCGTGCGGTTATCGCCGGCAACTGGAAGATGAATAAAACCCGTCCCGAGGCTGAAACTCTTATCACCGATCTGAAGCCTTTGGCTGAGAATGCAGGTTGTGAGGTTGTTATCTGTGTTCCGTTCACAAATCTTGAAACCGCAGTAAGACTCACTGCCGGCACCAATATCAAGGTAGGTGCTCAGAACTGCCACTTCGCAAAGTCCGGCGCATACACCGGAGAAATCAGTGCAGATATGCTCAAGGAAGTCGGAGTGGAATATGTAGTCCTCGGTCACAGCGAGCGCAGACAGTACTTCGGTGAGACCGATGAAACCGTAAACAAGAGAACCAAGGCGGCTCTCGAAGCCGGTCTCAAGCCCATCGTTTGCGTAGGCGAGCTTCTCTGGGAGAGAGAATCCGGTATCACTGAGGAAGTTATTTCCCGCCAGATCAAGCTCGACTTTGCCGGAATCTCCGCCGATGAGCTTATGAACTGCATCATCGCTTACGAGCCGGTATGGGCAATCGGAACCGGCAAGACCGCAACCGCCGATCAGGCAGAAGAGGTCTGTGCCTTCATAAGAAATGTTCTTGCAGGTCTTTACGGTACAGACGTTGCCGAGAAGATTACCATCCAGTACGGCGGCTCCATGAACGCAGGCAATGCGGCTGAACTCCTCTCGAAGACCAATGTCGACGGCGGACTTATCGGCGGCGCATCCCTCAAGGCTCCCGACTTTGCGACTATTATCAACGCCGCAATCAACGGATGAAAGGGGACCGCAATATGAAACCTGTTGTACTCATAGTTATGGACGGTGTCGGCTTCTCGAAGACCGGTCTTGGGGATGCTGTAACACTTGCAAATACACCGAATCTTGATAAGCTCCTCAAGGAGCGTCCCAATACCAGACTCAAGGCTCACGGAACCGCAGTAGGACTTCCTTCCGACGATGACATGGGCAACTCCGAGGTCGGACACAACGCCCTCGGTTGCGGTCAGATTTACTCTCAGGGCGCAAAGCTCGTAAACGAGTCCATCGAATCCGGCAAAATGTTTGAATCGGATACATGGAACGAGCTTGTTTCCAACTGCAAAGCTCATAATTCGACCCTTCATTTCCTCGGACTTCTATCCGACGGAAATGTCCACTCGAATATTTCCCACCTCAAGCAGATGATAATCAAGGCCAAAGAGTGCGGTGTTGAGCATGTAAGATGCCACATACTCCTTGACGGAAGAGACGTTCCCGCAACCTCGGCTCTTGTCTATGTCGATGAGCTCGAGACTCTGCTTTCTTCCCTTAACGATTTCACCTTCGATGCAAAAATTGCATCCGGCGGCGGAAGAATGAAGATTACAATGGACAGATATCAGGCTAACTGGGGAATGGTCGAAGCCGGCTGGAATACCCATGTTCACGGTCAGGGCAGACAGTTCTCTTCAGCAAAAGAGGCTATTGAAACTTACAGAAGCGAAATCGACGGCGTAATCGACCAGGATTTGCCCGCATTCGTAATCGCCGAGAACGGCGAGCCTGTTGGAAAAATCAAGGATGGCGACTCGGTTATCCTCTATAACTTCAGAGGCGACCGTGCCCTTGAAATCTCCATGGCATTCGACAACAAGGACTTCGTCGCCTTCGACAGGGGAGAGAAGCCGGATGTCGTCTATGCCGGCATGCTCCAGTATGACGGTGACCTCAAGCTTCCCGAGAAGTACCTTGTAAATCCTCCGGAAATCAAGAATACCCTTTCCGAGCTTCTGGTTGCGAACGGCTTAAGACAGTACGCTGTTTCCGAGACTCAAAAATACGGTCACGTTACTTATTTCTGGAACGGCAACAAGTCCGAGAAGTTCTCCGAAGAGCTCGAAACCTTCAAGGAGATTCCTTCCGACAACGTTTCCTTCGACGAGCGTCCCTGGATGAAGTCTGCCGAAATCACCGACGACCTCATCAACGCTATGCGCAGCGGCAAGTACGACTTTATTCGCTGCAACTACCCCAACGGCGACATGGTCGGTCACACAGGTAATCTTGATGCCACCATCACCGGCGTTGAGTCCGTTGACCTCGGAATCGCAAGAGTTCTCAAGGTTGCGGATGAGCTCGGCGTCATCGTTCTTATAACTGCAGACCACGGCAACGCCGACGAAATGCTCGAAAAGAACAAGAAGGGCGAGATTCAGGTCAGAACCGCTCACTCCCTGAACCCCGTTCCGTTCATCATCTATGATAACGACCACGACTGGAGAATCAAGGAAGGCAATTTCGGTCTTGCCAACGTAGCTCCAACCGTTGCTACCCTCTTCGGTCTCACTCCTCCCGATTGCTGGGAAGAGAGCATGATTTAATCCGTTCATCTCAAATACAAGTAAAGCCCGAGTAAAATCGGGCTTTTTTATATGAAATGTCTTCTATAAAAAATGTGGTATTTTTTGTCGGTCAGTCTTGACTTTTGTATTAAGATATGTTAAAGTCTAATAGGTTCATAAATTTAAATCGAAAAGGAGTAAACAAATATGAGGCAAATTCTTCAAAGATTATTTATCCTCTGCGTTCTGTGCATGGCAATTAGCTTTATTGTTAGCTTGCTCTGTTATACCAATGGTGAACCTAATGCTGCTATGATTGCGGCGTATGTTTGTTTAGGTTTTGTAATTTTAGTAGTGATATGCTCGGCATATAGACTTTTTAAAAAATAGTTCGATATTTCTGCAAAAAAAGCTTGACAAATTTTTGTGGGGGGTAAAATGTATATATAAAGCAGGAAAGGTGGAAATATAATGAAAAAACTAAAAACCTTCTTAGAAACCAACAAGCTATTCTTTGAAATCGCTTGGAAATCGCACAAGTCTTACTTCTTTATCTACATCATAACGACCTTGTATGGGTTTATCAGCAATATGCTTGTGATTTACCTGCCAAAGATGTCGTTGAACGCTTTTCTTTATAAGGAAGATCTGTGGCTCGGTGTCGGGTATATTTGTGGATATATCCTGATTATCTCGGTGTGGGCGTATGTCGAGCGGAGGCTGACGCTCAAGCAGAACCTGAACACTGAGTATATAAGCGTCGAACTTCGGGAGCACATCTACAGAAAGATGAACGAGAACAGTATGCTGGCGTTTGAGGACAGCAGTGAGTACGATGCGCTTCAGAAAGCTCTGAACTATACATATGTCGGTGCGGATGAGGTCATCAACATACTCTCGCAGATGATTACCTGCATTCTGACCTTGATAGGCGTTTCGTATATCGTCGGTCAGGTCAGCGTTATAATCGTGATTATAATCTTCGCGACCCTGATTCTTTCGCATCTCTGCATGAACAAGGTCAACGATTTGTGGTTCAAGTATCAGAACACCGAGCGTCTGCCGAAGGTCAGACTTTTGCAGTATTTGCAGAGGCTCTTCAACGAAAAGGACTACGTTTCCACCGTCAAGCTGAATGAGGCTTTTGACTATTCGATTGAGACGGTCAACGAAAAGGGCATGGCTATTGCTATTGAGGGAAACAAGAAGGACAGGCAGAGATTCAGGTGGAATTACCTCGCAATACTTCTCGGCAATGTTCAGCTTCTTTCGGCGTACCTCTACTTCGGATATATGCTGTTTGCGGGACAGCTTGATGTCGCCACCTATTCGGCACTGTTTGTAGCTGTTCAGCAGTTCACACAGAACTTCAACAGCTTCTTAGGGCTCTTCATAAATCTCAAGAACAACGTCAACGAGGCATCATTCTATATGGATTATATCAAGGACGAGAAGTACGTCCAGAATGGTACTGAGAAGATCGACAACTGCGAGGAGATAACGCTCGAAAACGTCAGCTTCAAATATCCGAATCAGGAGCAGAAAGCGCTCAATTGCGTTTCCTTCTCAATTCATGCCGGTTCAAGAATTGCCATCGTTGGTGAGAACGGTGCAGGAAAGACAACGCTCCTGAAGCTGATTCTGGCACTATATCCTCCGACGAGCGGAAAGATTCTTATCAACGGTGAAACCGACATAAACGACGTGGACCTGTCCTCGTGGTACAAGCAGTTGTCGGTAGTACTTCAGAACTCGGTAAATATCCCGTTGACTCTGGAAGAAAATATCGCTTTCCGTGGCGAGAAAGACATTGATTCCGGGAAGATTGAAGACAGTATCAGGTTCTCCGGCTTGGAGGATAAGATAGATTCTCTGCCTAAGAAGGAAAAGAGTGTCTTCTCCACGAGATTTGATAAAGAAGGCGTCGATTTCTCCGGTGGCGAAAAGCAGAAAATTTCTATCGCAAGAGCTTACTATCGTGACGCAAATATCCTGGTATTCGACGAGCCGTCGAGTGCTTTAGATCCGAACGCTGAGTATGAGTTCTTCAAGAAGATTTACGAGCTTGGAAGAGAAAAGACGGTTATTTTCGTCTCGCATCGCCTTTCAACAGTCATTAAGGCTGACCAGATTATCATCATCGATAAGGGTCAGGTTGCCGAAATGGAAACGCATGATGAGCTGATGGCATGGAAAGGCTTGTATTGCGAGATGTTCACAAAGCAAGCGGAGAATTATATCAGCGAATAAAGATACTAAAAAAATCCGGCTGTCAATCGGCAGTCGGATTTATTATTTCTCCGTAAAGGCAGTTATCTTTACAAACTGTAACTCTGACGTCCCTTATTTCCTTCCATAGCGTGTCCTGAATCTTCGGAACCTTCACCATAAGATAGTCCTTAGTGTGCCCCTGATGGAAATCGCCGTCCTTTTCGTGCTCGAAGAGAACGCTGACTGTTTTGCCTATATGTGCTTCTTGGAAGGCTTCTTCGCCGATTTTTGCGGCTTCGGACATTATCTCCGCACGGCGGTATCTTTCAGCCTTTGGAATGCTCCCAGGCATCCTGGCGGCAACAGTTCCCTCACGTTCGGAGTAGGAAAATACATGCACACCTGCAAAGCTGATTTCCTTTACAAACTCGACGGATTTCAAAAAATCGTCTTCTGTCTCGTCGGGGAAGCCGACCATTACGTCTGTTGTGACGGCGCAGTCGGGAAAATACTCTCTGAGAAGCCGTATAAGTTTTCGATATTTCTCGGTGTTGTACCGTCGTCTCATTCTCTCAAGTGTTCTGTCGCAACCCGATTGCAATGACAGATGAAAATGTGGGCAGAGCTTTTCCTCCTGCGAAAGCCTCCTGATTATAACTTCCATCAGCATTTCCGGCTCAATCGAGCCGAGTCTTATCCTGTCGGCAGTCGACAAGCATGCCGCATGAACCGCATCCGCAAGGTCGATTTCGCCCAAATCCTCGCCGTAGCAGGAAAGATTTATTCCGACTAATATAAGCTCCCTATGTCCCTGCAAAGCGAGCTCCCTTGCCTCAGCTTCTATCTCTTCAATCGGCTTTGAACGTGAACGCCCACGGGCATAGGGGATAATGCAGTATGAACAGAACCGATCGCAACCGTCCTGAATTTTGATAATAGCACGAGTCTTTTCGGCACGCTTAGAAAGGCTCATCTCCTCAAGCTTCTCGCCTTTTTGATGGGAAGGAATCTCGCAAACGTGTTCTTTATTCGCCAGAAAATCCGAAATTAGCTCGGGAATCTTGGTCTTGTTCGCTTCGCCGACGATGATGTCCGCTTTGTTTATAAGCTCCGTCACTCCGTGAGCCTGTGGATAGCACCCTGCAACGACAGTAATTGCATCGGGATTCTGTCGCCTGACCCGTCTGAGAAGCTGTCCGAGCTTCACATCCGCCGCCTGCGTTACGGTGCATGAATTGATGACAACCACATCCGCAGTCATCGGGTCATCAATCGTCACAAACCCGTTCCGCTCCATCAGCTCAGCGATGCAGTCGGTTTCGTATTGATTTACTTTGCAGCCAAAGGTGTAGTAGGCTACGGTCATGGTCTCATCTCCAATCGAAATATGTTGAGACTAATAATACCCCACAAATCCGCCCATGTCAACCGTCCATTCTTCACTTTTTCTCAAAAAACTCCCCGAATACCCCCTTGACAAGCCGAAAATTTCTGTTATACTGAAAGTAGCCTTTAGGAAAGTTCAGCAAAAACAGCAGTCGGATTTTTCCGGACAACGGTTCCTGACAGGCACTTAACGAATCGGAGGTAACGCAAAATGCAAACCGTAAAAATTAAACTCGAGACAATCAACGACGTCAAGGAGTTTGTCAGAATTGTCACCTTGTGTGATTACGACATCGACCTCGTTTCCGGAAGGTATTCAATCGACGCAAAGTCTATCATGGGCATTTTCAGCCTTGATTTGGAAAAGCCGGTTGAGCTTCAGGCTCACACCGAGAACTGCGACGATCTTCTGAAGCAGATTGACAAGTTCATTGTGAAGTAAGAAAGGGACCGGCTTCAAGTCGGTCTTTTTTATGAATAGTTTCAGCGGCTCGTCTCATAGTATGGACTATCAAATATATGGAGTCTTGCTATGAGAAAAATTGTCGCCGCTATCACAGCTATTTTCGTATTCATTTTTGAATCTATACCCGCTTTCGCCACTTCATCTGAAACAACATCAGTCCCATATTCATATGTCCTCATGGAAGGGCAAACCGGAACGCTTCTCTATTCCGACAACGGCAATGCGGAATTTCCTGCTTTTCATTCGGCTAAGCTTATGACTCTTCTCTTGCTCATGGAAGCGATAGACGAGGGGAGATTCGGCTTCGATTCGGTTGTGAAAGTCTCTGCAAATGCCAATGCCCAACAAGGAGCTCAGATCTGGCTCAATACCGGCGAGGAGATGACGATTGACGAGCTCGTCAAGGCGATAACCGTCGGCAACGCCAATGATGCCGCAGTCGCCATCGCCGAAGCTGTCTCGGGAAACGTTGATGATTTCACGGCACTGATGAACAGCAGGGCAGAGGAGCTCGGAATGCTCTCAACCGTTTACACGGACCCGACCGGAACGCTTGTTGGCAACATCACAACCGCCTGCGATATTGCGACGCTCGCTTCGGAGCTCTCCCACTACGATGAGCTGATCCCATATTTCACGACATGGATGACCACCGTCCGTGACGGCAAGACCGAGCTTGTCTCGACAAATCGCATGATTCTCAGCTACAACGGCATAACCGGCATGAAAGCTTACTACAGCGAGGATTGCCTGAACTGCCTGATTGCAACCGCCGAGCGAAATGGTCTGACTATGATATGTGTAATTCTGGGTGAGCCTGACGAATACCAGCGCTTCACCACAGCCCGTGAAAAAATGAATATTGGCTTTGCCGCTTATACTCTCTACACTCCGAAGAAAACTGATATCTATGTCGAGCCCGTGTCGGTGAGTGGCGGCGTCAGCCTGACTGTTAGTGCCGATATCGAGGATTTGGGTGGCTTTGTCGTAAGAAACAGTGAGCTTGAATCTGTTGAGATGAAGATTGAATATTTCGATGATGTAGTCGCTCCGGTCAGCATCGGTGACAAAGTCGGGCGTGTAGTATTTCTTGTTGATGATGAAGAAAGATATGCAGTTTCGATAGTTGCAAGTCAAAATGTAGACAGAATGAATCTTTTATCTGCCATGTTTAAACTTTTTCGAAGTATGCTCGCGGGGTAGGAAAACTTTTTGCCGAAATTGCACAATATTTTTCACTGAAATTCCTTGCATTATTGACCATTTCGTGTTAGAATATAGACAAAGACAAATGAGAGGGATGACAGCTATGTCTATTAAATTAGTAACAAAGTACGCTGATAAGTTCGTGAATCCTCACGAACTCGAGGCAATTCGTCCTCAGATAACCGCCGCTTACAACACACTTGCTTCGCGCAGTGGTCTGGGCAACGACTTCTTGGGTTGGGTCGACCTTCCGGTTGACTACGACAAGGAAGAATTTGCCCGCATCAAAGCCGCCGCGGCAAGAATCAAGGAGAAGGCAGACGTTCTTATCGTAATCGGTATAGGCGGCTCCTATCTTGGTGCAAGAGCGGCTATTGAGCTTTTAACAAGCCCACATTATAATAACCTTAAGAAAGACACGCCCGACATCTATTTCGTCGGCAACAACATCAGCTCAACTTATCTCAACGAGATTCTTTCCATCTGTGAGGGCAAGGATGTCTGTGTCAACGTTATTTCCAAGTCGGGAACCACTACTGAGCCTGCGCTTGCTTTCAGAATCTTCAAGAAGCTTCTTGAGGACAAGTACGGCAAGGAAGAGGCAAAGACGAGAATTTTCGCCACCACCGACAAGGCGAGGGGAACTCTTAAGGAGCTTTCCGATTCCGAGGGCTATGAGACCTTCGTAATTGCCGACGATGTCGGAGGCAGATATTCGGTTCTTACAGCTGTTGGACTTCTTCCGATAGCCGTTGCAGGATGCGATATCGACAAGATTATGGAGGGCGCCGCCGCCGCAAGAGAAGCTTATCTCGAAGACGACATGAATGATTGCGAAAAGTATGCCGCACTCAGAAATATTCTTTACCGCAAGGGCAAGTCTGTTGAGATGCTCGTATCCTATGAGCCTTGCTTCGCAATGATGAACGAGTGGTTCAAACAGCTCTTCGGCGAGAGCGAAGGTAAGGACAACAAGGGTATCTATCCTTCGAGCGCAATATTCTCAACCGACCTTCATTCAATGGGTCAGTTCGTTCAGGACGGCTCAAGAATCATGTTCGAGACAGTTGTCGATGTCAAGAACCCGAAGAAGGATTTGTTCCTTGAAAACGATGCCGAAAACCTCGACGGTTTGAACTTCTTCACAAATCAGAATATGTCCGTTGTAAACCGTAAAGCAATGGAGGGAACCGTTCTCGCTCATACCGAAGGCGGAGTTCCGAACCTCATCATCGAGGTAGACAGGCTTGACGAATACAACTTCGGCGAGATGGTTTACTTCTTCGAGAAGGCTTGTGCGCTTTCCGGCTATATGCTCGGTGTAAATCCGTTCAACCAGCCGGGCGTTGAGAGCTACAAGAAGAACATGTTCGCTCTTCTTGGAAAACCGGGCTATGAGGATCGCAAGTCCGAGCTTGAAGAAAAGCTCAAGGCAGAATAATTATTAATGATTCTATCGGTATGGTTGATTCCATCCCGCAGAATAAAGCAAAAACAGCCCGTAAGGGCGGAAACGGAGTGTTACTATGATTAAACTGATCACCGGCAAAAAGGGATCCGGCAAAACCAAAATACTGCTTGACCTTATCAAGGACGCAGTCGCCAACACCAAGGGAAACATAGTCTGCATCGAAAAGAGCATGCAGCTCACCTATGACATTCCTTACAGTGTCAGACTCGTTGATGTCGATGGCTATAAGATTGACAGTTACGACAAGTTCTACGGCTTCATCACCGGAACTATTGCCGCAAACTATGATATATCCGAGATTTTTGTTGACGGAATTCTTAAGATTGGCGGCAGAAATTACGACGAGCTTGAAAACCTCTTCGAAAAGATTGAGGCTGTTGCTCCCGACATCCTTATCGTCTTCACGGTTTCCGAGGACAAGGAGAATCTTCCCGAGAGCATCGTAAAGCGTCTCGACAACTGAATTCTTTTGTAAGCGTGCTTCTCCGCCGTGAATCATTGTTTTGCGGCGGAGATGAAGTGTGTTATCGGGCGAGGAATCAAAATTTTTCAAAACTATTGACATTCTGCGCTCGCTAAAGTATAATGTTTTTGATATTCTGAGGTGTAATGTGCTGCTGAAGCTTAAGCCGCTGTTTGACGGGGAGGACGGCGAATGTCCTGTCGAAACCGACATTCCCCAAAGCGATATGGACAAGTATAAGGGAGTAGGGGAGTTCATCACTCCCGTGACCTTACGGGGAAAAACAGTCTGCCGAGCCGGAATTGTAACGCTTTCTTATAATCTCGACTACACTGTTTCCCATATCTGCGACCGATGCTCGGCTGAATTCACCCGCCGGTATAATCAGGATTATACTCATATCCTCGTGAGAGGCGACGAAGATAACGAAAATCTTCCCGACGATGATGAGTATGTCTATTGCTCCGGTGAAACTCTTGATCTTGGTGGGTTAGCTATCTCAGATTTGCTGCTTTCAATGCCGACCAAAATTCTTTGCCGTGAAGATTGCAATGGCATTTGCCCGAGATGCGGCAAAAATCTCAACGACGGTGATTGCGATTGCGAAAGTGACCAATAATCATTTGTGCAAAGCAAAGTAGCTATGTCATAATTTGTCAAGGAGGAGGTGCTGAAAATGGCAGTACCGAAGAGAAAAGTCTCCAAAGCAAGAAGAGACAAAAGACGTTCAAGCGTTTGGAAGCTTGACGCTCCCGCACTTTCAAGGTGCTCCAACTGCGGTGCTTTAACCTCACCGCACAAGGTTTGCAGTAACTGCGGCTACTATAAGGGTACCATGGTTATCGAGAAGGAAGCATAGTCTTTAAACGAAGCTTTGTCTTCTTCAAAATCAGAGAAGGAGCATTTCCTTCTCTGATTTTTTTAATAACTTCTACCATTATATTCTGAATTTAAGGAGGCGGAGCATGGCTTTGCCGATTGTCGCCGTTGTGGGGCGACCCAACGTAGGAAAATCCACATTATTCAATAAGCTTATAGGCAAGAGACTTTCGATAGTCGACGACACCCCGGGCGTCACAAGAGACAGAATTTACTCAAAGTGCGAGTGGCGTGCCCGTGAATTTATGCTCGTAGACACCGGAGGAATAGAACCCAAAACAACCGATACCATACTCGTCCAGATGAGACGTCAAGCTCAGATTGCGATTGATAAAGCGTCTGTAATCATCTTGGTAACCGATATCCGTTCCGGAGTAACTGCAAACGACTATGAAGTAGCGTCGATGCTCCAGAAGTCGGGAAAACCGATTGTACTCTGCGTCAATAAATGCGACAGATTGGGTCCTCCCGAGCCGGAATTCTATGAATTCTATAATCTCGGTCTTGGGGATCCCGTTGAGGTTTCATCCGTTCACGGCTACGGCACCGGTGATTTACTTGACAGAGTTTTAGAAAATCTTCCCGAGAGCGATGGAAACGAAGATAAAGACAGCATTCGTGTCGCTGTGATAGGCAAGCCGAATGTCGGTAAGTCCTCCATTATCAACAGAATCGTTGGTGAGGAAAGAGCGATAGTTTCCAACATTGCAGGAACCACCAGAGATGCCACGGATGCCGAAGTCGAAAACGAATGGGGAAAATATACTTTTGTCGACACTGCCGGTATAAGAAAGAAATCGAAAGTATACGAAAATATCGAGCACTACAGCGTCCTCAGAGCTTATATGGCGGTTGACGAGGCTGATGTCGCCGTTATAGTAATAGATGCTTCTGTCGGCTTCACGGAACAGGACTCCAAAGTCGCGGGTTATGCCCATGAACAAGGCAAGGCTTGCATAGTTGCCGTCAACAAGTGGGATACAATCGAAAAGGACACCAACACCATGAAGGAGTTCTCCGATAATCTCAAGGAGAAGCTCAGCTTTATGGACTATGTTCCGTTTATATTCATTTCCGCAAAGACGGGACAGCGTGTGGACAAGCTTTTCGAGCTTATTAACCGCGTCTATGCAAACAATTCAATGAGAATATCCACAGGCAAGCTCAACGACATCTTAGCTTACTCCGTCAACAGAGTACAGCCGCCGTCGGACAAGGGCAAGCGCCTGAAAATATACTATATGACTCAGCCTTCGACCAATCCGCCTACAATCGTCATGTTTGTAAATTTGGCGGAGCTGTTCCACTTCTCATATCGCAGATATCTTGAGAACCAGATAAGGGACACCTTCGGAGGACTTGAGGGAACACCTATTCGCATTATCGTCCGTGAAAGAGATAATCAGGACACTAAATAACAGGAGCTGACAAATTGTACTATCTGGCTTTACTCGTGGTTGCGGTTATATCCTATCTGATAGGAAGCCTCAACTCCGCAATAATTTCCGTTCGTCTTGTTAAAGGGGAGGATATCAGGGATTACGGTAGTCATAATGCAGGACTTACGAATGTATACCGTACCTTCGGCGGCATCAGTGCGGCGATGACTTTGATTATTGATGTCCTTAAGGGCATTGTTGTTGTTTTCGGAACAAGAGCTGTGCTCTTTTCGTCAGGATTATTTTCGAGCGATGAGCACAATGTCATGACTGTCTGCATGGTTACTTCGATGTTCGCTGTGATGGGACATTGCTTCCCGATTTTCTATGGCTTTAAAGGCGGAAAGGGAATTTTAATTGCGGCCGTTTGCACTATATGTATAAATCCGTTGGCATTTTTGTTGGCTCTGATTGCATTTCTTATTGTATTTATTGCAACAAGATATGTGTCTCTCAGTTCCATCACATGCTGTGTGGTCTACCCGATATGCTACATTTTAGCCGACCTGATAATGCTCGGCGAGCTCAATATTTATACGGCTATACACGCAATTATAGCCCTTGCAATGGGCGCTTTCTGCTTTGTAAGACATATGCCGAATATTCAGCGACTCAGAAACCATACGGAATCAAAATTTACATTCAGAAAGCGAGGAGATAACAAGTGACAAGCATCACAATCTTAGGCTCAGGCGGATGGGGACTTGCGCTTGCGTGCACTTCTTCTCGACTCGGTCATGATGTGACCGTCTGGAGCGCCTTTAAGGACGAACTCGACACGATAAGAAGAACGGGGGAATTAAGAGCAAAGCTTCCGGGCGTTCAGATTCCGAAGTCGGTCAATCTCTGCGAGGATATATCCTGCGCATCGGACAGGGACATAGTAGTGGTCGGAATACCTTCGAAATTCGTCCGCTCTGTCTGTGAACAGGCAAAACCTTACGTCAATAAGAACAGTATAATCGTGAGCAGTGCAAAGGGGCTTGAAGACGGATCTTTGAAGCGTATGAGCGAAGTCATCGGGGAAGTCTTTTCCGATAACAAAATTGCCGTTCTTTCGGGACCGTCGCATGCGGAAGAGCTCGGCAGAGGAATGCCGACTGCGGTTGCGGTTGCTTCCGATGATGAGGAAGCCGCTCGTCTGATTCAGTCAAGCTTTTCCGATGATGTATTAAGACTTTATGTCAATTCCGATGTTATCGGCTGTGAAGTCGGCGGTGCTGTCAAGAATGTAATAGCCCTCTGTTCGGGAGTTGTCGGAGGTCTCGGATTTGGCGACAACACAAAAGCCGCTCTCATGACAAGAGGCTTGAGCGAAATCACCCGTCTCGGTGTGGCAATGGGTGCCAAACAGGACACCTTCAGCGGTCTTGCAGGACTTGGTGATCTGGTTGTAACCTGCACAAGCATGCACTCCCGCAACTATCGTGCCGGACTTCTCATCGGTCAGGGCGTCGAGCCCGAGGAAGCCGTCAGAAGAATCGGCACAGTAGAGGGCTATGCCTGCGCCAAGGCAACATTGGAGCTTGCAAATAAATATGGGGTAGATATGCCGATAACGACTGAAGTCAATAAAGTGTTGTTTGAAGGCAAATCGCCGAGTGTGGCAATTAATGAGCTGATGCTCCGACCTGTCAGAACTGAGTAAAATTTATTCATGAGATTTGCGTGAAACCTATTTACTTTGGAGCGAATTTAGGTTAAAATTAGATGTGGTTAGCAGTGACTTGCTATGCCATATGTAAACAAAACAAATAAATATATTGGAGAGTGCTGTTTATGGAGCCGAAGTATAAGCGTATTCTTTTAAAGCTGAGCGGAGAAGCTCTTGCCGGTGATAAGAAGACCGGACTTGATTTCGACACAATCGGAAATATTTGCCGTAGTGTCAAGAGGTGCTATGATGCCGGAGTTCAGATAGGAATAGTCGTCGGAGGCGGCAATTTCTGGCGTGGACGTTCAAGCGGCGCAATGGACAGAACAAGAGCCGACCACATCGGTATGCTCGCAACGGCGATGAACGCTCTGGCGGTTGCCGACAGTCTCGAAGCGCTGGGCGCTGAAGTAAGAGTCCAGACAGCTATTGAAATGCGTCAGATTGCCGAGCCATATATAAGAAACAAGGCAGTAAGACATCTCGAAAAAGGAAGAATAGTCATCTTCGGTTGCGGAACGGGAAGCCCGTTCTTCTCGACTGACACGGCATCTTCTCTTCGTGCGGCTGAAGTTGAGGCGGACGTAATGCTGAAAGCCACCATGGTCGACGGCGTATACGACAAAGACCCGCATAAGTATACCGATGCCGTCAAGTATGACAAGCTTGACCTCGACGACGTAGTCTCAAAGCACCTGGGGGTAATGGATGCTACAGCCGCTTCCATGTGCAAGGAAAACGAAATCCCCGTAATCGTATTCAATCTCGAAAATCCCGACAACATCTACGATGCCGTTATGGGCGAAGATGTCGGAACAATACTTTACTGACAACTGAAAGGAAGGAATCATAATGAAAGATACTGTGAATAACGCTAAGGAAAAGATGGAGAAAACCCTTAAGGTTCTGGCTTCCGATTTTGCGGCAATAAGAGCCGGCAGAGCTAATCCTGCTGTTCTTGACAGAATCATGGTTGACTACTACGGAACCCAGACTCCCATCAATCAGATGGCGGCTATCTCGGTTCAGGACGCAAGAGTTCTTGTAATCCAGCCGTGGGACAAGTCCTCCCTTAAAGCTATCGAAAAGGCAATTCAGGCGAGCGACCTCGGAATCAATCCGATTAATGACGGCACCGTTATCCGCCTTACCTTCCCACAGCTCAGCGAGGAGCGCCGTAAGGATCTCACAAAGGATATAAGAAAGCTCGGTGAGGATTCAAAGGTTGCCGTTCGCTCGATAAGACGCGACGCAAACAAAAAGATAAAGACCATGAAGAAGAACGGCGATGTCACCGAGGACGATGTAAAGCAGTTCGACAAGGACATCCAGAAGCTCACCGACAAATACATTGCACAGGTTGACGAGCAGGTTTCAATCAAGGAAAAAGAAATTCTTTCCGTCTGATTTTAATCAAAATACCCTGAACAGTTTCACCCTTCGGGGTGAGACTGTTTGATTGTTTACATACAGGAGTGATTTGCTTGGCAGATGAGATAAAACAGCTTAAGATACCGACGCATGTCGCATTTATCATGGACGGCAATGGCAAATGGGCAAAAAAGCGCCTTATGCCCCGAAATTACGGTCACCGAGAAGGTGCAAAGGCTCTCAAAACCGTTATAAGAGCATGCAAAGACCTTGGAATCAGATACGCCACGTTCTACGCATTTTCCACCGAAAACTGGAGTCGCCCCGATGACGAAGTAAAGGGGCTGATGGATTTATTTGATGAACAGCTCGACACTCTCAAACAATACACGGACGAAAATGCCAGGCTTATATTTATCGGCGACAGAACAAAGCTGAGCGATAGTCTCCAGAAGAAGATGGCTGAAAACGAAGAAGGCTCAAAGGACAACACCGGTCTTACCGTTCTTATTGCCGTTAATTACGGCAGTCACGATGAAATAACAAGGGCAGTGAAGCAAATCGCTTCTTTGTCGAAAGAAGGCTATATTTCCGAAGAACAGATAACTCCCGAGCTTATAAATTCATTCCTGGATACAAAAGATATCCCTCCGGTTGATTTGCTTATAAGAACCGGTGGGGAAGAGAGAATATCGAACTTTTTGATATGGCAATGCGCATATGCTGAATTTTACTTCTGCCCGACACTTTGGCCCGATTTCGGGAAAAATGAACTGATAGATGCTCTTAAAAATTATACTTCCAGAGACAGACGCTTCGGCGGAGTTATGAACTGAAAAGAAGGGACATAAATTGAAAACAAGAATAATAACGGCTGTTGTATCACTTGCTCTTTTGGCGGTTGTTCTCTGCTTTCACAACACAATAGTGCTCAATATTGCCGTAGCCGCTCTAACTGCTGAAATGATGTTCGAGCTTTTCCGTGCAACCAAGCTTTTAAAGAGCGCTTTATTTATTGGAAGTCTGTGCCTGTCCGTATTTTTCCCGTTTGCAGTCAGGTTTCTTTCAGTGAGCGACGGTTTGTACATATATTTAGCAGTTATATTTGCATATATCATACTATATGCCCTGGATGTCTTCATCGGCTATGAAAAGACCGATGTCGGCGTATATTCGACGGTCGCACTTTATTCACTGTTGATTGCTGTTGCAATGTCAAGTCTCTGTGCTATTGAGGCTTCAAGCGAGCAGTTTGGGCTTCTCACGTTGATTCTTACATTTTGCGGAGCATGGCTTGATGACACCGGAGCATACTTTGCAGGAACATTTTTGGGCAAACACAAGCTCTGCCCGAAAATCAGCCCCAAGAAAACGGTCGAGGGCTTTATCGGCGGTATTCTCACCGATGTAATACTGTTTGTAATATTCGGACTTGTCGTTGATCTGGTAATGGTTGAGGTGCAGGTTAATTACATACTCATGGCGCTTCTGGGTGCTGGTTGTGCACTTTTGGGCGTAACAGGTGACCTGTTTGCGTCAGTTGTCAAGCGTCACTGCGGCGTCAAGGACTATGGTAATCTGTTTCCCGGACACGGCGGTGCTCTCGACAGATTTGATAGCGTGGTATTTGTAGCCCCGTTCATGGCGCTCTGTGCTTCGGGCATCGGCATATTCTGATTTGGGGTTGATATAAATGAAGAAAGTATCTCTTTTAGGTTCAACCGGTTCAATCGGCGTTCAGTCTCTTGATGTTATCAAAAGGCATGGTCTTTCCGTAACCGCCATTTCCGCAAAATCCAACTGGAGGCTTCTTTCGGAGCAAGCTCTCGAATTCAAGCCGAAGCTTGTCTGTATCTATGACAGCGAATATGTTGAGCCGCTCAAAGATGAACTGAAGGGGACAGGTATAACCGTATTATCCGGTATGGACGGACTCTGCGAAGCGGCTTGTGAACCAGAATCGGATATTGTTCTGAATTCGGTAGTCGGCATGGTCGGGCTTGAGCCGACGCTTGCGGCGATAAACGCCGGAAAAAACATAGCTCTTGCAAACAAAGAGACTTTGGTTGCCGGCGGAATGCTTGTAACCGAGGCTATAAAGCAAAAGGGCGTTAAGCTCTATCCCGTTGACAGCGAGCATTCGGCTATATTGCAGTCTCTGGAATCCGGAAACCGCAGTGATTTGCATAAAATAATACTCACAGCATCGGGCGGACCGTTCTTCGGAAAGATCTATGCAGAGCTCGAAAATATGACAGCTAAGGACGCGCTGAAGCATCCGAACTGGAACATGGGTGCAAAGATAACGATTGATTCCTCAACCCTGATGAACAAAGGCTTTGAGTTTTTGGAGGCAATGTGGCTCTTCGATGTCAAGCCTTCTCAGATTGAAATCGTTGTTCACAGAGAAAGCGTTGTCCATTCGGCAGTTGAATTCAACGACGGCTCTATAATCGCTCAGCTCGGTGTGCCTGATATGAGAATACCGATTCAGTATGCGCTGTTGTATCCGAATCGTCCCGAATCAAACGTCAAGAGATTATCCTTGACCGATTACGGAACCCTGAGTTTTTTGAAGCCGGATATCGAGACATTCAGATGCCTCGGGCTTTGTATAAAAGCCGCAGAAATTGCCGATACTACAGCACCGGCGATTGTGAACGCCGCCAACGAGATAGCCGTAGCAAGCTTTTTGAGGGGTGAAATCGGTTTCAACGACATAGCAAGGCTTGCGGAAAGTGCGTTTAACAGCATAGAGCATAAGACCGTAAACAACCTGAGCGATGTTCTTTCGGCAGACAAATCGGCGAGGGATTTTGTATCAAGCAAAATCAGAAAGGATTGATACCTTGACCATAGTCTATATCTTAGTAGCGATTATCATTTTTGGAATTATAATCATAATCCACGAGCTCGGGCACTTCGCCATGGCGAAGGCTATGGGAATAAGAGTAAACGAGTTTTCTATAGGTATGGGTCCGAAGATAGTCTCCTGGGGCAAAAAGGAGACGGCATACTCAATAAGATGCCTTCCAATCGGCGGCTTCGTCTCAATGGAAGGTGAGGACGAGTCGAGCGATGATCCTCGGGCTTTCCGCAACAGACCGGTCTGGCGGAGACTCCTCGTGGTCCTTATGGGACCGTTTATGAACATAGTTCTTGGTTTTCTGATTCTGGTTATTGTAACGGCATGCTCCGATGCGATAGTTTCCACTACAGTTGCCCAATTCTATACCGAAGATGCTTCGTCGCACATGACAGGTCTCGAGGTCGGCGACAAAATAGTTGAGGTAAACGGTCGGAAGATATACACTGATACCGATATATCCTATGAGTTCCAGATTGACGAAGACGCAGTTTTTGATATGGTTGTAGTCCGAGATGGTGAGAAAGTATCACTCAGTGGTGTTACATTTGAGTCAGCAGTAGCCGAAGATGGCACTTCAACGCTCTATATTGATTTTATGGTTGTCGGCGAGAAAGTCACTCCGGCTTCGGTTATAAGCTACTCTGCAAGAAAAACCGTCTCTGTCTCAAGAATGATATGGCTTTCGCTTGCTGATTTGCTTAAAGGCAACTACTCGATTAACGATTTATCGGGTCCAGTCGGAATTGTCGACGCGATAGGCGAGGTTGTCAGCACCACTTCACAAGGCGTAGCGTTTACGGAAATGCTTGAGACCCTCATGACCTTTGTCGTTTATATAACCATCAATGTCGGCATATTCAATCTTCTTCCGATTCCCGCACTCGACGGTTCAAGAGCTATTTTCCTCATTATCGAGGGAATCAGAAGAAAGCCCGTCAAGCCAGAGCACGAGGGAATGGTTCACTTTATCGGAATGGCGGCAATGCTTCTTCTGATGCTCGTTGTCACTGTGAACGACATAATAAAGCTGTTTTAAAGGACGGTGCCATAATGGCTGTCAGAAAAGTCAAAATCGGAAATCTAATGCTCGGTGACGGCAGAATTTACGTCCAGTCGATGCTCAATACCAGAGCCGATGACATAGAGGGAAGCGTTAAACAAGCTGTAGCTCTTGAAAAAGCCGGTTGTGAGATAATCAGGGCATCTATTCCCAACGAAGAAGCCCTTGCGCTTATTCCGGCAATCAAAAACGAGATTTCTGTTCCCCTTGTTGCTGATATTCATTTCAACTATCGCCTTGCAATCGCCGCCTGTGAAAGAGGCATTGACAAGATAAGAATCAATCCAGGAAACATCGGTGATATGGATAAAGTCAAGGCGGTTGCCGATTGTTGCAGAAGTCATGATGTTCCGATAAGAATCGGCGTTAATTCCGGTTCACTCGAGAAAGATATTCTTGCGAAATACGGCTCTCCGACTCCCGAAGCCCTCTGTGAAAGCGCAATGAAGCATATTGAGCTTCTTGAAAGATTCGATTTCAATGACATCGTCGTCTCTATCAAATCCTCTGACGTCAGACGCAATATTGCCGCCTATCGGCTTATGCGAGAGATGACTGACTATCCGCTTCACTTGGGAGTAACCGAAGCCGGTACATATAACATGGGACTTGTCAAGTCCTCAATCGGAATCGGTTCGCTTCTGGCAGACGGAATAGGGGAAACTATAAGAGTATCCCTTACTGACGACCCTGTCAAGGAAGTAGAAGCCGGAATCTCGATTCTGAAAGCTCTGAATTTAAGAGGCGGAGTCAAGCTTGTTTCCTGTCCGACCTGCGGCAGGACAAAGATAGATTTGATTTCGCTTGCAAATAAGGTTGAAAAGGCTCTTGCAAATGTCGATAAAGACATAACGGTTGCAGTTATGGGATGTGTTGTAAACGGTCCCGGTGAGGCAAGAGAAGCCGATATCGGACTGGCGGGAGGAGACGGCTCGGTCGTCATCTTCAAAAAGGACGAAATTATAGGAAAGTATTCCGAGGAGGACGCATTCACGGCTCTTCTCGGTGAAATAGACAAGCTTTGAACATAGGAGCGAAGGAACGGTGTGTAAATGGGCTTCAAAACAGTAGGCGACTTTTTCAGCGCATACGGAAATATAATACCCGAGTCGATTAAATCAGGAGAGATTCAGAGACTTGGCTTCTCTAAAGACCACACAAAGGTTGCTGTTGTGGTCAAGTTTTCATGCTCTGTAACATCAGCCGACCTTGAAGCCTTTGAATACGGTCTCAAGCGTGCCCTCGGCATCAATGAAGTTTATATAAGCCCGCGATTTGAGCCTCATATGCTCACTGAAGAAATGATGCCTACGGTTATTTCCGAGCTCAAAAAGCGTCTTCCCGTGAATGGCTTCTTCGACGGAGCGGATTATAAGCTTGACGGTGATGTCCTTAAAATTAACTTAAAGAATTCCGGCGAAAACTTTATCAAGAATGCCGGTGTAACCGATGTGCTTCCAAAGATTATAAATTCGTGGTTCTCAAGAAATATAACAGTCGAGATTACCGGCGATTCTCAGCCTGTCGGCGAGGCTCCTGTGCCCGAATTTAATGCTCCTTCGCGTGATGCAGAGCTTGACAAGCTTGTCAGCGAGCGTATGGTCGCCGCTCCGAGCCAGAAAAAAGATAAATCTTACTCTATCCCGACAGATACATACAAAATTGAACCGCCGTCGGACGATATTTTGCCGGAGGCTACTCTTATAATGGGCAAGCGTATCACCGGCAAGATTGAAATCATGCCGATTCCGGAGGTTTATAATGCCGCCGTAAACACAAAGACTACTGTTTTGGGCGATATTTTCGACATAGATTCCCGTGCCACCAAGGACAATAAGCGCCTCATAATCACAGTCAAGATGACCGATTATAAGAGCTCAATAGTCGTTAAGGTAATCGAGCTTACTGCCAAGGGTGAAGCGTTGCTTGAAATGCTCAAAAAAGGCATGACGGTAATAATCAACGGCGACATAACTTTCGATACATATGACAACGAGACGAACATCAAGCCTCGCGATATAAGCGCAGTTTCAAGAGTTAAGAGAACCGACAATGCTCCGGTAAAGCGTGTTGAGCTTCACTGTCATTCCAATATGTCCATCATGGATGGAATAGCCCCTTCGAATGAGATTGTAAGGCGCGCCTACAACTGGGGAATGCCAGCAATCGCAATCACCGACTACGGCGTTGTTCAGGGCTTCCCTGACGCTATGTACGAGGTTGACAAGATCCGCAAGGAAGGCGGCAATTTCAAGGTTATATACGGCGTTGAAGCCTACCAGGTGAACGACGAGACAAACATCTACTTTGGTCACGATGAAAGAAAGCTCACAGATGAGTTTATCGTCTTCGACCTTGAAATCACGGGACTTTCAGCTGTAACCGAAAAGATAATCGAAATCGGCGCTGTCCAGGTCAAGGGCTTGCAGGTAGTCGAGAGAATGGATACCTTCGTCAATCCCGGAAGGCATATTCCATCCCGTATCACCGAGCTGACCAGTATAAATGACAGCATGGTAGCGGATGCCCCTAACGAAGACGAGGCTCTCGACCAGTTTATGAAGTTCTGCGGAGATAATCCGGTTCTGATTGCACATAACGCGTCTTTTGATACTTCGTTCATCAAAACTGCCGTTAAGCGTTGCGGAAAGAAATTCGATTTTTCGTACTTGGATACCGTCGCTATGTCAAGAGCGATGCTACCGCATCTGGGAAAATTCACGCTTGACTATGTAGCGAAAAATCTTGGCTTGGGCGATTTCCATCACCACAGAGCCTGCGATGATGCCGAGATCAATGCCGGCATATTCATGAAGCTCTCGGAAAGGCTTCTTGAGAAGGATAAAGACCTAACTATAGAGGGCGTGAACGCCGCCGTCGCCAAAACCGATACTTCAAAGCTTCCGACGTTCCATCAGACAATCATTGCCAAGGACAAAGTCGGGCTTAAGAATCTTTACATACTTATATCCGACTCAAATCTTAAATATTATCATAAGACCCCAAGAATCCCGAAGTCTGAACTAATCAAGCACCGTGAAGGGCTCATAGTCGGCTCTGCCTGCGAGGGAGGGGAGCTCTTCAGGGCGGTATTCCAAGGCAAGCCTTGGGACGAGCTTTGCGAAATTGCCCGGTTCTATGACTATCTTGAAATCCAGCCTATTGAGAATAATGCGTTTATGCTCAACGACGGCAGTGTCACAAGTGAAGAACAATTAGAAGAGTTCAATCGAACTATAGTCAAGCTCGGCGAGGAGCTTTCGATTCCTGTTGTCGCAACGGGAGATGTTCATTTCCTCGATGCCTCAGACGCTATCTATCGTTCTATTCTTACAGGTGTTACCCATACGCCTTCAAGCGTTCCATCTCCTCTTTACCTGAAGACAACCGACGAAATGCTTGCTGATTTTGCATATCTCGGTGAGGAAAAGGCATATGAGGTTGTAGTCACCAATTCCAATCTCATCGCCGATATGACCGACCCGGACTTAAGAGCTTTCCCGAAGGGCACATTCACGCCTCATATCGACGGTGCGGACGAAGAGCTCGTTGAAATCTGCCAGAGAAGAGCCCGTGAAATCTATGGCGATCCTCTTCCTGAAATTGTTTCGAAGCGTCTTGATAAAGAGCTTGATTCAATCATCAAGCACGGCTTCGCTGTTCTCTATGTCATTGCAAAAAGACTTGTCGCAAATTCCGTTGAGCACGGCTATCAGGTCGGCTCCCGTGGTTCGGTAGGTTCATCATTCGTAGCATCTATGGCGGGAATATCCGAGGTAAATCCTCTTGTTCCGCACTATGTCTGCCCAAAGTGCAAACACTCCGAATTCTTCACTAACGGTGAAATCGGTTCGGGCTTTGACCTTCCCGAGAAGAATTGCCCTGAATGCGGTACACCCATGCACCGTGACGGTCACGACATTCCGTTCGAAACGTTCCTTGGCTTCAACGGCGACAAATCTCCAGATATCGACCTTAACTTCTCAGGAGACTATCAGGCGAGTGCGCATAAGTACACAGAAGAGCTTTTCGGCTCAGACAAGGTATTCAAAGCGGGAACTATTTCGACTGTTGCAGGCAAGACCGCTTATGGCTATGTCATGCGCTATATGGAAAACAAGGGCATCAAGCTTCCGACTGCCGAAATAGAGCGGCTTGCAAAGGGCTGTACCGGCACAAAGCGCACAACCGGTCAGCACCCGGGCGGAATGGTCGTTATCCCGAGCGAATACGACGTTTATGATTTTACACCCGTTCAGCATCCGGCGGATAAAGCCGATTCCGATATTGTCACCACGCACTTTGACTTCAACTCTCTTCATGATACCATCCTGAAGCTTGACGAGCTCGGGCATGATGTTCCGACGCTTTATAAGTATCTTGAAGACATGACCGGCACCGTCATCACCGAAACCCCGATGAGTGACCCGGCTGTTTATTCACTGTTTACATCTCCCGAAGCATTGGGAGTTAATGAAGAGGAAATTTTCTGCAACACAGGTACACTTGGAATCCCCGAAATGGGCACCGGATTTGTCCGTGGAATGCTTAAGGAATGTAAGCCGAAAACCTTCTCCGACCTTCTCCAGATTTCCGGACTTTCCCACGGAACCGACGTATGGCTCGGTAATGCCTCCGAGCTTATCAAGAACGGCACCTGCACCATCGACCAGGTTATAGGAACGCGTGACAGTATAATGACCTATCTCATTTATCACGGCATCGATCCGAGTCTCTCGTTCAAGATAATGGAGATAGTCAGAAAGGGCAATGCGCCGAAGCTTCTGACTGACGAGATGAAGCAGACGATGCGCGACCACGACGTTCCTGAATGGTACATCGACAGCTGTATGAAGATAAAGTACATGTTCCCGAAGGCTCATGCCGCGGCATATGTTACCGCCGCAATCCGTCTCAGTTGGTATAAGGTTCACTATCCGTTGGAATTCTATGCCGCAATCTTCACTGTCCGAGGAGAAGATTTCGATGCAGAAACCGCTGTCAGAGGCAAACGTGCCGCCAAGAATAAGATTGAAGAGTATCGTCAGAAAGGCGACCGCACCGATAAGGAAGACGGCGTACTTGATACCCTCATGATTATAAACGAGGCTCTCTGCCGCGGAATTGAATTCCTGCCGGTTGATATACATAAATCCCACTACAAGATTTATCAGATAGAGGACGGAAAAATCAGACTGCCCTTTATCTCCGTAGCCGGAGTAGGCGAGAGTGCGGCTCTTGCCATCTATGAGGCGGCACAGAACAGTAACTTCATAACAGTTGAAGAATTCAGAAGTCAGGCGGGTGTTTCGAAGTCGACCATCGACTTACTTGTGGCACTCGGTGCGTTCGGCGATATGCCTCTCGAATCTCAGATGACGTTGTTTTAAACTATAAGTACAGGGCGTTACCATATAGGTTCTCGTCCTGTATTTTTTTGCGTCGAAATCATCAGTCACTAAAACTCCCATATCCGAATAATATGTAGAGAAGTTTCATAACTTTAATACTTAATAGGAGGATATACAATGGCTGATTTCGGATCTAACCCATATGGCTTCAAGGAAGCGGTAACCATTGAAGCTCAGCGGATATTCGACAGTTGCTCCGACAGGGATTGCCTTGAGGACCTGGAAGTCTCGTTCGCGGATTTTGAGTCTATCAAGCTTATGAACGAGGCAAATTACGCGAAGGCAAGATGCGCTGAGGTGACAAGCGTATACTTCTCGATTGAGCCGATACCGTTCAATAAAGGCTTCTACTCGGTCGACATTACTTACACCTTCAACGTTGAAATCGACCTTGCGGCTTCGGCGTCTTCACCGGCTGAAACCGTTACGGGAACCGCAACGTTCACAAAGAAGGTAATTCTCTACGGAAGCGATGGAGGCACCAAATACTTTACCTCGAGCGACAACGGAGCAGTAACATCGACCGGTTGCAGCTACAGCAATCCGCCGAAGGCAACTTTGGCAGTCGCCGACCCGATTGTTCTCGGCATCCGCCTCGTCGCCGTCCCATCACCGGCTTGTATCATGGACACAGGTGTGGAGAATGCCGTACTCTCGGCTTCAAGAAAGGCTATATATGTAACGCTTGGCGTGTTCTCGATAGTCTCTCTTGCAAGGACAGTGCCCATCATGGTTCCGTCTTACGACTATTCTGTACCGAGCAAGGAATGTGTTTCCAACACTGAAAGTCCCTGCGAGCTGTTCGAGAAAATCAGTTTCCCGTCAAACGAATTCTTCCCGAAGAGCCTTGAGGATGCCACCTGCGGCTGTCAGACTTCCGCCTCGAACGACTGAAAACAATGAAGGAATAATAAAACGCCCGCCTCAGTCATATTATTTGACTGAGGTGAGTTTTTATGAAATGCACATTGACTGAGCTTAAGCACAAAGAGATTATAGAAACGAAAACCGGCACCATGCTCGGGAAAATCAGTGATATAGAAATTAACACCGACGACGCTTCTGTGGTCTCGGTAATAGTCTACGGAAGACCGAGGCTCTTCGGCATCCTGGGAAGAGACAGCGATATGATAATCAAATACTCAGATATTGATTTAGTGGGGCGGGACGCCGTTTTAATCTCCTCCGAAGAAAAGCTCTCCTGGCGCGACCAACAACCCCGCCTCGGCTTCATAGGAAAGCAGACACCCGACAGCGAATCCCAGACAGCATTTGCATAATCATTAAGACCGAGCAGAACTCAGGCTCGGTCTTATTTTAAGAGTTTTCTTTCCGCTTGTATTGACAACTTCCGACAATAAGTTTATAATTAGTTCATAAACATTGGTACCATTATGGACGAAAAAACAATCAGGAGTGATGCGCAGGTGGCTAATTCTTATTACATCATAAACACTAACCGAGATTGCTACATAAGCTTGGACGAAAGCGGAATACTTGGTGTAACCACGAATATCGAAAAAGCTCATAAGTTTTCTTCTTCAAAGAAAGCTTGGAATTTCATAGCGACCAATATAGCTCAGGATAAGCGTGACACTTGGCATGTTGAGATGAAGGACCCTAGTCAGCTACACATCACACTGAAGTCTGTTCCGGATATTGCTCCTGAAGACAGGATAGACTGGGATGAAGCTCTCAGGAATATAGGCGATACATATCTTAAAATTTCTAACTACAAGGATGCTCTCTGCAAACAACTCAGCCGCCTCGACAGCGAGCAATGTGACATTTTGCATGCCTGTGAGTTCTACACCTGCAACGTAGTCGAAGGTTACAAACTCTACAAAATGCTTCATGACCTTCGTATCAAGCGAAGATGGGTAAAAGACGAAATCAAGCGAGCTGAAGCAATTCTCACAAAGAATTACTCCGAGGTAATGTCCGGCGAAATTCAATCAAGTTTCAGTGCAGTTGATAATCAGCAATACACGCCGAGGGTGCTGAAGGAACTGTTTGAAGAGAATCAGAAATAAGTTTATAATAGCTCATAAACATTCGTGTCGCTATAGATGAAAAAATAGGAGAGGTGACCATGTTCAACTGGAGTTCAGACCAATACTTAAAATTCAAAGCTCAAAGAACCCAACCGGCGATAGACTTGGCTAAAAGAATAGAGGATAGAAATCCTCGGACAGTTCTTGACATCGGTTGCGGTCCCGGGAATAGTACGACGGTGCTTAAGGCTGTTTTTCCTGATGCTCGTATTTTTGGAATTGACACTTCGCAGGATATGATAGACAAGGCAAAGAGAGCTTATCCTGATATTGATTTCGATTTGGGAGACGCAAGAGAAATTGCTGATAAATACGATTTATTATTTTCAAATGCTTGCTTGCAGTGGATTCCAAACCATAAAGAACTTATTCCATATCTCATGAGTAAGCTTAATGACGGCGGAGCGCTTGCTGTACAGATTCCGATGAACGGGGAAGAGCAGCTGTTCAGGATTATAAAAGACGTTGTTTCGGAATTTAAACTGAATAGTGTTTCAAGGCAGTGGACGCTTAATCCGGATGAATATTACGAGATTTTATCCGGATGTTCGGATAACTTTAAGATTTGGGAGACAGTCTATTATCATGATTTGCCAAATCACGAAGCATTGCTCGAATGGGTCAAGGGCACTCATATACGCCCGTATCTGGCACTGCTTAGTGAAGATGATGGTTTGGAATTTGAGAATGAAATTCTCAAGAGAGTCAGGAAAACTTATTCCGTTATGAGTGATGGTAAAGTAGTCTTGCGGTTCAGAAGATTTTTCTTTACAGCTGAGAAATAACCACTTTACAACTTGTCTTTACGATGTTATAATATGCGTTACTGAAAACATATACCCACACGGAGGTTACCAATATGACAAAAGCTATGGAAATACTTAATAGTCTCACCCTTGAAGAAAAGGCGTCTCTGACGTCCGGCAAGGACTGTTGGAGGACGGTTGACGTTGAGGGGAAGCTCGAAAGCATTATGATGAGCGACGGTCCTCATGGCTTGAGGAAAGAGGAAAACGGCGGGACTGTGGCGGCGACTTGCTTTCCGTCAAGTGCGACTGTTGCAAACAGCTGGGATGAGGACTTGATTTATAAGATTGGCGAGGCTCTCGGCGAAGAATGCCTTGCAAACGATGTTCAGGTCATTCTGGGACCGGGAGTCAATATCAAGAGATCTCCTCTTTGCGGCAGAAACTTTGAATACTTCTCGGAAGACCCGCTTCTTGCTACAAAAATGGCTTCCGGACATATAAGGGGAGTGCAGTCAAAGGGAGTTGGAGCCTGCATCAAGCACTTTGCCGCCAACAATCAGGAAACCGACCGCTTCTCAGTCAATGCGGTTATTGATGAGAGAACCTTAAGAGAGATTTATCTTTCAAGCTTCGAGGAAGCCATCAAAGAAGCTAAGCCCTGGATGATAATGTCCGCATACAACCGCCTTAACGGTGATTATTGCTCCGAAAACAAATATCTCCTCACCGATGTTCTTCGTGATGATTGGGGATATGAGGGCGTAGTCGTTTCCGACTGGGGAGCCGCAAACGAACCGGTAGATGGAGTTAAAGCCGGTCTCGATATTCGCATGCCCGGACCCGTTCCGTCGGCGGACGCCGCTATAGTCGAGGCTGTGAAATCCGGTAAACTCTCTATGGACGAGCTCGACAAGAACGTCCTGAGAATAATTGAGCTCGTAGAGAAGGGAATTGCCGGCAGAATTGCTGATTATAAAACTGATATGACAGCCCACAATGAGCTCGCCATGAGAGCCGCCGAAGAAAGCGCAGTTCTGCTTAAGAACAACAATAACGTCCTGCCTTTTGACAAGTCCGACAAGATAGCGCTCATTGGTGCCTTTGCCGAGGAAATCCGCTATCAGGGCGGAGGAAGTAGCTGTGTCAATGCAACCGAGGTCTTGAATCTGTTGCAGGCTTTTGACGACAAGACTATCGACTATACATATGCCAGAGGCTTTAAAACAGAATACGACTCAATCGACGATAATCTTGTTTCGGAAGCTGTTGCGGTTGCCGAGAAGTCAGATAAAATTGTAATGTGCATGGGTTTGCCTTTCAGAATGGAAAGCGAAGGCTTTGACAGATGGACAATGTCTCTGCCATTGAATCAGATTGAACTCTTCAATAAGCTTTCTGCACTCGACAAACCGATTGTAATCATTCTCTTCCAAGGTTCACCCGTAGAGATGGAATGGAGTGGGAATGCCGATTCAATACTTGCAATGTACACCGGAGGACAGGCAGTCGCAAAGGCTTGCGTAAATCTCCTGTTCGGCGACGCAGTGCCCTGCGGAAAGCTCTCCGAAACTTGGGCTCTCAAGCTCGAAAACAATCCTACTGCTCTCAGCTTCCCCGAAAAGGGAACCGCAACCTATAGCGAAGGCGTATACGTCGGCTACAGATACTATGACAAGAAAAAGCTTGATGTCATGTACCCCTTCGGCTACGGTCTCAGCTATACTGATTTTGAGTACAGCGACCTGAAGCTTTCGGCAACCGATATTTCCGAATCCGATTCGCTCGAGGTCAGCTTCAAAGTTAAAAATACCGGCAGTGTCGCCGGAAAAGAAATATGCGAGCTCTATGTCGAGCCGACCTATCCGTCTGTTTCAAGACCTATAAGAGAACTCAAAGGCTTCAAGAAGATTTATCTTGAACCCGGTGAGGAAAAGACCGTCACAATGACCCTTGACAAGCGCAGTTTCGCTTACTACGATGTCGAATCCCACGACTGGCAGGTTGACACCACCGTCTATAATATTCTTGTCGGTCCGTCATCAAGAGACTTGCCGCTTAAGGCTTCAGTCAAAGTCAACAGCTTGCGCACAAGCAAAACTTTCTTCACGACCGATTCACGAGTATATGAGCTCAATGCCAATCCAGTCTCGAAAGAAGCTCTGGATAAACTTCTTACGGAAGATCTTAAGCTCGACATATCTGCACTTTCGATAGATTTACCGCTTTCAAAGCTCGTCGGCTTTAGTGGTGGAATCCTCAGCGTAGATATGCTCGATAAGTTTGTAGCGGAGCTTAATGAGAAAATCAAGTAATATAAAAAACGAGGTAGTTCCCACTACCTCGTTAATTTTTACTTTTTATCGCTGACAGCACTGTCAATGCTGTCCCCAAACACAAAGAACCTGTCGTAAAGAAACTCTAAAACAAAGTTCAGTATCATCGACACGGCGAGAACTATGTACTCATTGACTCCAATTTCTTCAAGAGCATTTCCTCCGATGGTCGAAAGGGGAGTGAAAACAAGATAGAAAACCGCTACTTTCACCATTGCTATCGGAATACTATTTGCGGAGCGGAAGGTGAATTTTCGGTTGAAGGTGAAGTTCCACAGCACAGATGCCACAAGCGCAGTTAAATAGCAAACCCAGTAATTCAGCAAAAAGCCCTCGTTCAGAATCGTAAATACGATAATCTGAATTACGCCGGCACTGATTGAGAACAGCACAAATTTCGATGCCCGGATTATTTCTTCTTTGGTTTTCATAAATTCTCGCCTCGCTCAGAATATCGTCACTTTTGATTCAAGTGTAGCATCTAATCAGTATTTTGTCAAGCATCATTATCGGTATCTGAAGAATCGCTTTCACCATTTTTAAAAAACTGTTTACCGTTTTCGCCTTGACAAAAAGTCATCCATCCTGTATTATTACTGTATTATGAATCGTAATTCCGGAAGGTGATTGAAGCGTTTTGAAAGGGCGAAGTAAATGAACCCTAAAATAAGAGAAAAAACGATGGAGGCGTTTTCTTCCGTCTTACCTATAACAATAATCGTGCTCGTTCTGAGCATAGTTCTGGCTCCCGTAGAGCTTGGAACATTCGTAATGTTCCTGGCGGGTGCGGTCATGCTTATTGTCGGCATGGGCTTCTTCCAGCTCGGTGCCGAAATGGCAATGACACCACTTGGCGAGGGCATAGGCGTAATGATTTCAAAGTCGAGTAAAACTGTCATCGCATTGGTGACGAGCTTTGTCATGGGCACAATCATAACGCTTGCCGAGCCTGATTTGCAGGTCCTGGCGAATCAGGTTCCCTCAATTCCGAATCGGGTTCTCATATGGGCAGTCGCTGTCGGAATGGGAGGGCTTTTCTCGGTCGCTGTTGTGAGAATCGGCAAGCGAATCAAGCTTTCAAATCTCTTGTTAATTCTCTATGCAATAGTCATAGTGCTTTCATTCTTTGTACCATCTGAATTTTTGGCAGTCTCATTTGATGCCGGAGGTGTTACAACCGGTCCCATAACTGTCCCGTTCATAATGGCGATGGGTGTCGGCATGGCTTCCGTCAGAAGCGATAAAAATGCCTCCGACGACAGCTTCGGCCTTGTGGCTATATCAAGCATAGGACCGATAATTGCCGTTCTTATCTTGGGAATCTTTTATAAGCCTACCGGCGCGGAATATGCGTCAACTGAGCTTTCAACGGCAGTCACAACTCAGGACGCCGCAAAGGAGTTTCTGTTTGCGATTCCAGAGTATATAGAGGAAGTTCTGATATCTATACTGCCGATACTCGGTATGTTCGTAATCTTCCAGCTTATCAGCCACCGTTATCGTAAAAGACAGATTAAGAGGATTCTCGTCGGATTTGTCTATACTTTCATAGGCTTGGTGCTCTTCCTTACAGGCGTCAACGTCGGCTTCTCGCAGATAGGCACGGTTATCGGGCGAGATCTCGCCTCATCGAGCATGAAATGGCTTCTCGTACCTGTCGGAATGCTTATAGGATACTACATAGTAAAAGCAGAGCCTGCAATACAGATTCTTAACAAACAGGTTTCGGATGTCACAAACGGCGTTGTTTCAGCAAAGCAAATGAACACCTGCATGTCAATCGGCGTATCTGTTTCGGTTGGACTCTCAATGCTAAGAGTAATCTTGGGCATACCGATTCAGTATGTCCTGATACCCGGTTATCTCATAGCGATCATTCTTTCGAGGTTTGTGCCTGATATATTTGTGGGTATAGCCTTTGACTCAGGCGGCGTTGCCAGCGGACCTATGACGAGTACATTTCTTCTTCCGCTCAGTATAGGAGCATGTGAAGCCCTCGGCGGAAACATAATGACAGATGCCTTCGGTGTGGTAGCTCTCGTCGCTCTTACACCGCTTATAGCCGTTCAGCTTATGGGGCTTTCGTATAAGCTGAAGCAGAAAAAGGCGGAAAAGTCAGCTGTTGCAATTACAGAGCCGGATGTCATTGAAGATTTTGATGAGATTATAGATTTTGAGGAGGTAGGAAAGGATGGAGAATGACCGTCTGGCTTTCAGAATGCTGTTTATGATATCAAACCCGAAGCTTGCTGACAAGGCGAATTCATTGTTCAGGCAGAGCGGAATTCCTCTTTATTACCGCTTCCACGGCAAGGGAACCGCTTCAAGCGAGATTAAGGAAATATTAGGTCTCGGAAACATCGACAGGATGGTTTTAATCAGTATTCTCCCGAAGCCGATGTCCGACAAGATGCTTCAAAAGCTGAATAAAGAGCTGATTCTCAACTCTCCCAACAGCGGTATCGCATTCAGCACCGTTTTGTCGGGAGGTAGCGGAGTGCTCCTCAATCGTCTAAAAAAGCTGAATTCACAATATGCCGATGACGCGGAAAAGCTTATAGGCAAAGAAAGGAATGTATACGAAATGCCCGAGCCAAGACACGCACTTATAATGGCAATAGTAAATCAAGGCTACTCGGAGGATGTAATGGATGCCGCAAGGGATGCCGGTGCCACCGGCGGAACTGTCTTGCATGCAAGGGAAGCCGTCAACGAAGATACCTACGAATTCTGGGGAGTTCCGGTTCAGCCAGAGCGCGATATTATCATGATAATATCGTCGCAAGAGGACAAGCTTTCCATAATGAAGGCGATAGGCGAGAGCTGTGGATTAAATTCTCCGGCAAAAGGACTTGTTGTTTCGATGCCCGTTGATAACGTTGCCGGAATTGCCTGATAATTATCATAAGTGAGGCAGTATTTCTGCCTCGCTTTTTTATGCTACAATTCTTGACAAGAGCCACGCTATGCGCTATAATGTCTAAAGTCTATTTTTTTGATAGGTTTTTCGTTTTATAAAGGAGAAATTGCTATGAGCGAGAAATTGAATTACACAAGAGCCGAGGCTTGGAAGCTTCTGAACGAGTTTAATAAAGAGCCTTTCCACATCCGTCACACTGTAACCGTTGAAGGCGTTATGAGATACTTTGCCGAAGCTTTAGGATACGGTGACGAAGCAGATCTTTGGGGAATAGTTGGACTCCTGCACGACCTCGATTTTGAAATGTACCCCGACCAGCACTGCATCAAGAGTCAGGAAATAATGCGGGAACGTGGTTTGGATGAAAGAATCATTCACGGCACAGCCAGCCACGGCTATGGGCTGACGGTTGATATAAAGCCCGAGCATGAGATGGAGAAGGTGCTCTATGCAACCGATGAGCTCACCGGTTTAATCGGGGCAGTCGCCATAATGAGACCGTCGAAGAGCGTTCAGGACCTTGAGCTCAAATCCGTCAAGAAGAAGTTCAAAACTCTTAACTTTGCCGCCGGATGCTCCCGTGAAGTCATTCAGAACGGCGCAGATATGCTCGGTTGGACACTTGATGAGCTTATAGAAAAAACTATTCTGGCGATGAGAAGCTGTGAAAGTGAATATGAGAAATACTGATATTATTTTTCGGAGTGTAGAGCCTATTATGGAGCTTGACAAAAACGGAGTTTTAGTAGCCATGAGCGGCGGAGTTGACAGCTCTGTCGCGGCGTTTCTTATGAAAGAGCAAGGCTACAACTGCCTTGGCACTACAATGCGCCTTTATGATAGTAATTTTTCAACCTCAACCGTTCTTCACACCTGCTGTACTGAAAAAGATGTTGAAGATGCAGCCGACTGCGCTCAAAGGCTTGGCATTCCCTTTGAAGTAGCAAACTTCACAGCCGATTTCAAAGAGAAGATCATAGATAAGTTTATCAGAACTTACGAAAACGGCGGAACCCCGAACCCCTGCATTGACTGCAACCGTTATATGAAGTTCGGCAAGCTTATAGAGCATGCCAGAAGGAGGGGACTTTTCTATATCTGCACCGGTCACTACGCCCGAATCGAAGAAAGTGACGGCAGATTCCTTCTGAAAAAAGCTGTTGACCGGACGAAAGACCAAAGCTACGTCTTATATTCTTTCACGCAGAATCAGCTTGAGCATATAAAATTCCCGCTTGGCGAGATGACAAAAGCCGAAGTCAGAGCTTTGGCAGAACGTGAAGGCTTCCTGAACGCTCATAAGCATGACAGTCAGGATATCTGCTTTGTACCGGACGGAGATTACGAGGCTTTTATGGAGAAGTACACCGGCAAGAGCTACCCCGAAGGTGATTTCAAGTTTTCTGACGGAAAAGTTGCTGGTAAGCACCACGGCGCGGTTGGTTACACGATAGGTCAGAGAAGGGGCTTGGGCATCTCATATAGCGAGCCGGTATATGTTTATGACAAAGATATGGATAACAATATCGTTTATGTCGGAACTGAGAGCACGCTCTACAGCACCGGTTTGATTGCTGATGACGTAAACTGGATTTTATTTGATAACCTTACAGACAGTATGAGAGTCACATCAAAGACGAGATACCGTCAGAATGAATTTCCGGCAACGGCTAAGCCGCTTGATAACGGCGGATTCAAGCTTATATTTGATGAGCCTCAGAGAGCCGTCACAAAAGGACAAGCAGTAGTACTTTACCAAGGCGATACTGTTGTTGGCGGAGGAACAATTGTAGAGGCAATTAAATGATATATCTCGATTACGCAGCAAATTATCCCACTGACAAAGAGGTCTTAAAAGTCTTCTGCGAAACGGAACATTTATTTATTGCAAATCCAAATTCAAATCATATAGGCGGATTGAATGCAAGGGCTAAAATGCATGAAGTTACCGAAAGTATAGCTTCAATGCTTGGTGTTGATAGTGAAGAGATAATCTATACTTCCGGTGCGAGCGAATCAAACAATACTGCTATAAAAGGAATCGCGCGTTCCATGCGTCATAACGGCAAACATATCATTTCTACACCATTAGAGCATCCTTCTGTCTCTATGAGCCTTGCTACGCTCAAGGAGCAGGGATGGGAAATCGACTATGTAAGAATCGGCAGAGATGGCAAAGTCGATCTTGATGATCTGAAAGAACTGATTCGAAATGATACAACGTTACTTTGCGCAACCGCCGTTGATAGCGAGCTTGGAACTATTCAGCCTATTTCTGAAATCTCTGAAGTCGTAAAATCATATCCTAATTGTCGCCTGCATGTAGACGCTACTCAAGCAATTGGCAAGATAAAATTCTCGTTTGATGGGATAGATACTGCCGCAATAGCGCCACACAAATTTGGCGGACTTAACGGCAGTGGACTGTTGATAAAAAAGCGCAATGTTGACATGGAACCACTAATTCATGGTGGAGCAGGAACAACTCTCTATAGGAGCGGAACTCCCGCTTTATCCTTGGCTGTTTCTACGGAAAAAGCTTTAGCAATAGCTCTTGACGATTTTGATAAGCGCTTAGAAACAGTCACGAAACTTAATCTCAGACTCAGAGAAGAACTTTCAAAGTACCCAAACGTGAGGTTTAACAGCCCTGATGATGCAGTTCCGCATATACTCAACTTAAGTGTAAACGGGATTATGGGTACAACTTTTCAGAAGGCTTTATCTGAAAAAGACATCTGTGTATCTGTTAAATCTGCTTGTTCGTCTGATGGTACACCTTCGAAAGCGGTTTTAGCTGTAAGTGGCGATAGAAAAAATGCATTATCATCATGGAGAATAAGTCTTGGACATTTGACCACAGATGATGAAATCGATAAGTTTCTCAATGCATTTGATGAAATTCAATTGGAGATGAAATAATGGCAAAAGAGCTTTTACCATATCAGCAAATAGAACGAAGCATACAAACCAAGTTTTCAAGAAACATCTGGAGCCCATTCATGACTGCTGTGCGGGATTATAAACTGATTGAGCCGGGCGATACAATAGCTGCCTGTATGTCCGGTGGCAAAGATTCTATGCTTATGGCCAAGCTTCTGCAAATCCTCCAACGTCACAGCGAAGTTCCATTTGAACTTATTTTTCTCGTGATGGATCCCGGCTATAATGAGCTGAACCGCCGTAAAATTGAACAAAATGCAGAGCTTCTAGGGATTCCCATAACCATTTTTGATACGAACATTTTCCAAGTTGCAAATAACACTTATCGTAACCCTTGCTACCTCTGTGCAAGAATGAGAAGGGGACACCTATATAACAAAGCAAAAGAGCTCGGTTGCAATAAAATCGCCCTTGGTCATCACTTTAACGACGTTGTTGAAACTACTGTCATGAGCATGTTTTACAGCTCTCAGCTTCAGGCAATGCCCCCAAAAGTACACTCCAAGAACTTCGAGGGAATGCAGCTCATAAGACCACTGTATTGTGTTCATGAGGAGGATATTATTGCTTGGAAGCAGTATAATGACCTTGAGTTTATTCAGTGTGCCTGTCGGTTTACTGAAAACTGTTCTTCGTGCGACAATGGCTCCAAAAGGCAAGAAGTAAAGGCTCTTCTCAGACGTCTTCAGAAGGATAATCCTCGTATCTGCAAGAGCATTTTCAACAGCATACATAATGTCTGCCTCGACACAATGGTTGGATACAAAACGAAAGGCAAGCATTACGATTTCAACGAGATGTATAAAAACCTGTCTGATAAACCTGTTAACACCTGATATAACGAATAACCCTGCTGATAGCGGGGCTTTTTCGTGAGAAAAATGATTAAGAAGCGGTTACAATCTGCGATTTAAGGTTGACGACCGGCAAAATAAAAGTTATAATACACAGTAAGAGATTGTGAAAATACAAAGGAGAAAACAGAATGTCAAAGAAAAACGGAACATCAAAATCTATAGCAGGGACTATAGTGATAATAGTTATCATACTCGTAGTGCTCATCGTGGCTGTTTTGTGGATTCTTGACCTCAGCGGAAGTGATTCAGAGGGAATTCTTAATTCCGGAGATGTATCATCCGCTGACGGGGAAACCGACGGCACCGGTACTTACAAAGAGCTATTGAACGAAAATGCCCTTACGGACGCCACTCAGGCAGTTCAGACTACAGACGAAAGCGGAGACACGGTTATCACCCTCTTAGACTCTTCTGTCAGCATTTCGGGTGACGATTCTGGGGTTACGCTTGAAGACAAGGATATAATCATCACCCATGAAGGTACTTATGAATTCACGGGAACTCTTGACGACGGAAGAATAATCATTAATGCCGTCAATCAGAATGTAGTTCTTATCCTGAACGGTGCAAATATCACATGCTCCAACGGCTCGGCGATTTATGTCTACCAAGCCGGAACATGCACAATTCTCCTGAATGGCAACACCGAGAATACTATCTCTGATGGCTCAAGCTATGACTTCTCGCTTTCGTTCTGCGATGAAGCTTCCGAAGAACCGAATGCCGCAATATTTGCCAAAGATGATTTAATCATAAGAGGCACCGGCTCACTTATCGTAAACGGCAACTATGCCGCCGGAATCATTGGCAAAGATACGCTTAAGATAATCAATACAAACGTGACAGTAAACGCTGTCGGCAACGGTATAAACGGTAAGGACAGCCTGACGATTCAGAATTCCACCGTTAATGTTACAGCCGGAAAGGACGCACTCCGCTCCACTAATGACACCGACGAAACTCTTGGATATGCAACTTTCACCGATTCAAATATCACTCTGACAGCCGGAAACGACGGCGTTCAGACCGAAACCGGGATAACAGTTTCAAACTGCTCAATCAGCATTGTCACAGCGGGTGGCGCATACGAAACCACGGAAGACAGTGCAAAGGGTCTTAAGTGTGTTCAAGGGTCTGTCACTATCGACAGCGGTAGCATTGTTATAGACAGCGCAGACGATTCGATTCATGCGGCTGGGGACATTGCAATAAACGGCGGAGTATTGAATCTCTCGTCGGGAGACGATGCCGCCCACAGTGACAGCTCGGTAACGGTAACCGGCGGAACAACTGTAATCTCCACATCAAGCGAAGGTTTGGAGGGCGAGTGCGTCCTCGTCAGCGACGGTATAGTTTACATAAATGCCAAGTCAAATGCTATCAACGCTTCAAACGAGGACGCAACGGACGGAAATGTCAATATCACAGGCGGATATGTTTACATCAGCTCAAATGACGATACTATTGACTCCAAGGGCAATATCACAATCAGCGGTGGCACGATTATAGTAAACGGCAATTCCGACGGCGGTCTCAAGTATGAGAATGACTTCACCGTCGATGGCGGAACTGTCCTTATGCTTGGCTACGCTTCAACTGCGAAGAATCCGAGCTCTGCTTCTCAGAACACTATTTCAGTCTCGTTTGCAAGTGCAGTTTCCACAGGCTCTTATATCAGAATCTCCTGCGGAAGCGAAGAATTCGTCTTCAAAACCACTAAGCCGGTTGAGAACGTTCTGTTCTCATCCACAATGCTCGTAACAGGTGAGACAGTCACTATAAGCTATGGCGGAACCTATAAGAACGGCGAAAGCATCGACAATATATGCACCGGCGGCACCTATTCCGGCGGAAGCGATCTGACTCTCACCGTATCGGACGGCTTGACAATTTACGGTTAATATCAAATAATCATATATGGAGGAATCATCATGACAGAATCAAGCGAAGCAACTAGCGTTGCTAAGAAAGTAATATTCAGTGGGATACAGCCTACAGGCGTATTTACTCTCGGAAATTATCTCGGTGCAATCAAGAACTGGGGACCACTTCAGGACGAGTACGATTGCATTTATTCGATTGTAGACGAGCATGCACTGACAGTCAAGCGTGACCCTGCAACCTTCAGGAAGCAGACGATAGAGTGCTATGCGCTTCTCTTAGCATGCGGACTTGACCCCGAAAAGTCAATAGTTTTCATCCAGAGTCACAATCCCAATCATGCACAGCTCAGTTGGATTCTTTCCTGTTACACTCAGTTCGGCGAGCTCACCCGCATGACCCAGTTCAAGGACAAATCACAGAAGCATCCCGACGACGTCAACGCCGGTCTTTTCACTTATCCCGTGCTCATGGCGGCTGATATTCTCGTCTATAATGCTGATTTGGTTCCGATTGGCGAGGACCAGAAACAACATCTCGAGCTCGCAAGAAACATCGCTGTAAGGTTCAATCAGCGTTATGGCGACATGTTCGCAGTTCCGGAAGCTTATATTCCGAAAACAGGTGCCAGAATCAAGAGCCTTCAGGACCCGACTAAGAAGATGTCTAAGTCAGATGATAATCCCAATGCCTGCATATTGATCTTAGACGATAAGGACACAATTATCCGCAAGTTCAAGCGCGCAGTTACCGACAGCGACACTGAAGTCAGATACGCTGAAGGCAAGGACGGCATCAACAATCTGATGACCATCTACTCCTGTGTAACGGGCAAGAATATGGATGAAATCGAGAGCGAATTCTCCGGCAAGGGCTACGGCGATTTCAAGCTCGCGGTAGGCGAAGCGGTTGCTGACAGCCTCGAGCCTGTAAGAACCGAATATGCGAAACTTATTGCCGATAAGGCTTATCTCAAGCAGTGCTATACCGACGGCGCACAGCGCGCTTTCAGACTTTCAAACAAGATTCTCACCAAGGCTTCCCGCAAGGTCGGTTTCGTTGATTACAGATAACAAAGGCAGGTAACAGATACAATGAAATTAGGCATGGTAGGACTTCCTAACGTAGGAAAGAGTACACTTTTCAATGCGCTTACAAATGCCGGTGCGGAATCGGCGAACTATCCCTTTTGTACAATAGAGCCGAATGTCGGCGTCGTCAGCGTTCCAGATGAAAGGCTTGACAAGCTCGCCAAGATGTACAATCCAACTAAGTTCACCCCGGCAACTCTTGAATTTGTAGATATAGCCGGACTCGTCAAGGGAGCATCTAAGGGTGAGGGTCTCGGCAACAAGTTCTTAGCCAATATCCGCGAATGTGACGCCATCATCCACGTTGTCAGATGCTTTGAATCGGACGATATAATCCATGTTGAGGGCTCTGTTGACCCGAAGCGTGATATCGAAACGATAGATCTGGAGCTCATATTTGCCGATATTGAAGTCCTCGAGCGTCGCCTCGACAAAGCAAAGAAGATGGTCAAGGGTGACAAGAAATATCAGGCTGATATCGACCTGACAGAGGCTCTGCTTGCTCACCTGACCGAGGGCAAACCCGCAAGAAGCTATCCATTCACCGATGACGAAAGGGAAATGATTCGTTCAACTCCGCTTCTTTCCCAGAAGCCGGTCATCTATGCCGCGAATCTTTCGGAGGACGACTTCCGTGCAGACATCAACACCTCGAAACACTACCTCACTGTAAAAGAAATCGCAGAAGCCGAGCATTCCGCAGTCCTGCCGATTTGCGCAGAAATAGAAGCCGAACTTTCCGACATGTCCGAAGAGGACAGACAGCTCTTCCTTGAGGATTTGGGCTTGGAAGTTTCGGGTTTGGACAGAGTCATCAAAGAAGGCTATTCGCTTCTGGGGCTCATTTCGTTCCTGACAGCAGGTAAGGACGAATGCCGTGCATGGACGATAAAGAAGGGGACAAAAGCTCCTCAGGCGGCAGGAAAGATTCACACCGACTTCGAGAGAGGCTTTATAAGAGCCGAAGTAATTGCATTCAAAGATCTCGAAGCATGTGGAAGCATGGTTGCCGCAAAGGAAAAAGGTCTTATCCGCTCCGAAGGCAAGGAATACGTCATGCAGGACGGCGACGTCGTGCTGTTCAGATTCAACGTATAAATACGTATAAATTTACTTACAAACAACAAAACCGTCAGGATTGATTTCCTGACGGTTTTGTTTTATGGCGTTCCCGAGGTGATTCGAACACCCGACCTACCGCTTAGGAGGCGGTCGCTCTATCCAGCTGAGCTACGGAAACATATCTGATTTTTGGTACCATGACATTATACATCATGCCCCCGAAAAAATCAATACTTGGAGCCAAATTATTTCGTTTCCTACGTTTCGACAACATACTTGTCCCGACAGTGCTATTCTCGTATTATCAAGACAGAAAGGCTGATAGACGTGAAAAATGTACTCAGGGGACTTATATTTGTGACAATAGCACTCGTAGCATTTCCGATTATCACGGTGCTTATTTCCGAAGGCTCTGCATATTTCTTTCAGGCAGATGAAGAGACTGTAGAAGCATTTGCGGACAGTTCAACCTCTGCTTATCCCTTCATCGAAGAAGTCTATGTTTATGATATAACCACCGAAGCGGTAACAATTCTTTCTATCGAGGATTATCTTACATATTCGGTTCTGGGAACTCTTCAAATGGATGCAGAGCCTGAACTTATCAAAGCTCAGGCTGTTCTGATGTACACATATATTTTGGGCAGGCGTACTGAAGAAGAGTCGAACCCAACTGAAGAACTGGGTGGCTGTGACATCAGCACCGATATAAACAAATATGTCCGGCTTGCATATGACTCCGATTATATTGAAAAAGTCCAAAGTGCGGTCGGTGAAGTAAAAGGGGAGTACATCACCCATAATGGCAGTATCATAGTGCCTGCTTACTGTGTTTCAAACGGTGGCATAAGCGAGAGCGCCTTGACGGTCTTGGGTGAAGACGTTCCGTATCTTCAAAGTGTTGTGAGCAATTATGACAGCGAGTATATAACCGAAATCAGTTATACATCCGACGAGATTTTTGCGAGGATAACCACTCAGGACGAAAGCATCACTTTGTTGGGTAATCCATCCGATTGGATAGTCATAACCGTCACAACCGACACCGGCTATGTCACGGAGATTACTCTTGATAAAGACATAATCGTAACGGGCAAACAGCTTGCCTCTTGGCTTAATCTTCCGTCGGCGAGATTCACCGTATCCTATTCGGAAGAATTCGACAGGTTCACCTTCAGCGTTTCGGGAAGCGGACATCTCGTCGGACTATCTCAATACGGCGGAAACAAAATGGCGGAAGAAGGTTATAGCTACTCGGACATTATCAGCTTCTATTTCACAGGAGTCGAGATAGTTTGCTCCGAATAAAAATGCCGCAGGATTCACCTGCGGCAATATTTATTAGAATCAGTACTCCGCTCCGTTGATAATTTCACTTACCTGAAGTGAAGAGATAGTGTAGCTTGGTCCCGTACTTACGACCGTACATGTCATAATCTTTTCAGGAGAGGCATCGGTGGAGGTCCAGTTATTAATCGGCATATAGTATGCAATCTGAATTGTGTAACCGTCATCTGTTGCCTCTATATCCTGAACAACGGCGTAATACGCCATCGAGCGAGGACTTACGGGAATCGAATACATTCCTGTGCTCTCGTCATATTCAAAGCTCAGCTCTTCATCTCCGACGGTTCCATGGGTGTAACTCAGTCCCGAGCCGAAAAGCTTTATTATTCTCGAATCAATCTCGAAGTATGAAATCGAATAATATCCATTCTCGGATGTGTATGTCGAGGAAGGATTCAAAATAACGTCCCAGCAAGCCGCTGTTATGATAACGTCCTGATTCAGAAGAGATGTGTTCTCAAAGGAGGGGACATCAGCCGCCGAAAGAGGAAGGACAAGCCGCTCAAGAGAGCTTATCAGCGCCGAATTGTCGTTTTTTGACTCTGCATACGCATGATAATCTATTATGGCGGTAACGATTCCGAATATCGCAAATCCGAGCACAACCAACCCGAAAACAGCCGTCAGAATCTGTGAAAGGCTTATATTGACAGCGGAAGTTTCCTGTTCATCCTCATTAACGCCGAGACTTTCGGTGTCCTCATCCAAAGCGTCGTCCAGAATTTCCTTAACCTGTTCGTCGAGCTCCTTTCGCTCTTTCTCAGCGGTCTCGGAAATCTCTTTGAGCTTCTTTTTCCTCTTGGATTTTTTATTTCCATCGTCCGTCTGCTTGGGTTCTTGTGCTGATTCAACCGGCTTTTCCTCGGGGATAGCTTCAATAATTCCTGCGGCATCAGCAAGACTTGTCAGGTCGTCGGAAACGGTCTCGGTTTCAACGCTATCGGTTTTTATCTCATTTTTGTTTTCTGTTTCTGTGCTCATATCTGACCTCAGTAGCTTTATCTTATCTGCCCGTTACCTGTTATGATATACTTATAAGTCGTCATCTCTTTAAGTCCCATAGGTCCTCTTGCGTGAAGCTTCTGGGTTGAGATTCCTATTTCCGCTCCAAGCCCGAATTCGTAACCGTCGGTAAATCTCGTCGATGCGTTGACATAAACGGCGGCGGCATCAATTCTCTTCTGGAATTCCTCAGCTGCGGAAACGCTTTCGGTTACTATGCACTCGGAATGTCCCGAAGAATATTTCTGTATGTGCTCGATAGCCTCGTAGATATTGTCGACAACCTTGACAGCGAGAACATAGTCAAGGAACTCCCTCTCGTAATCTTCCTCGGTTGCCGGAACGACAGACTTTCCAAGAATCATCTGTGTCAGTTCACAGCCTCTCAGCTCGACATGAGATTTGTCGAGCCTCTTTTTGAGTGCCGGCAGAAAGTCTTCTGCGATGCTCTTATGGACAAGAAGCGTCTCGGCGGCATTGCAAACCGAAGGTCTTGATGTCTTTGCATTGTCGACTATATCAACAGCCATCGGGATGCTTGCGGAAGAATCGACATAGATGTGGCAGTTTCCGGTTCCTGTCTGGATTACGGGAACAGTCGCATTCTGAACAACGGAATTTATGAGCCCTGCGCCGCCTCTCGGGATAAGCAGGTCGATAACCCCGTTTGCCTTCATCATCTGCTCGGCGGACTGTCTTGTAACGTCCTCGACAAGCTGAACCGAATCTTTGGGAAGTCCTGCTTCGCTGACAGCGTCACGCATAATCATCGCAAGAATTGTGTTTGTGTAGATAGCTTCTTTTCCGCCTCTGAGTATTACGGCATTGCCGCTTTTGATGCACAGAACTCCAGCATCAACGGTGACGTTCGGTCGTGATTCGTATATGATTCCGATAACACCCATCGGAACACTTATCTTTGTGATTTTAAGACCGTTCGGTCTTATCTCTCCGCCTTCGACAATGCCGACAGGGTCGGGGAGAGCCGCAACCTTTCTTACACCGTCAGCTATATCAAGAATTCTCTTCTCATTCAGATAGAGCCTGTCGGTCATGGTATCACTCACACCTGCTTTTTCGGCATTCTTGACATCAATTCTGTTCTGCTCAAGAATTTCACGCTTATGCTTTTCAAAAGAATCGGCAATAAGCATGAGTGCGGAATTCCTGAGAGTTACCGATGAGCAGGAAAGCTCCTTCTTTGCTTCAACAGCGTTTAGCCCTATAGTTTCAAAATCCATATCTTTGTCACTCCTTCTTAGATGTGAACAGCGTTCCGATTTTCTTTCCGTCAAACACGTCGTAAAGATTGGTCGGGCGCTTGCCGTTTATAATCATCATATCTATGCCTTCATTGAGCGCAATTCTTGCGGCTCTTAGCTTTGTCGCCATTCCGCCTGTTCCGAGTCCCGAGGCTTCACCACCTGCCATCTCAAGAAGGTCGTCCGATATCTCGGTAATCTCAGAGATAAGCTTTGCGTCGGGATTCTTCTTCGGGTCGGTTTCATAGAGACCATCAATGTCAGACATTATGATAAGAGTATCAGCTTTCGTTATAACGGCAACAATCGCGGCAAGAGAATCGTTTTCACCGACCTCAAGCTCCAACTCATCAATAGCCACAACGTCGTTTTCATTGACAATCGGAATTGTTCCGCATTCGATCAGCTTTCCCAACGAGTTGATAACATTCTCTTTTCTCTCGTCGGTCAGAACAAACTTTGTAAGAAGCACCTGAGCGGCGATAATCCCATATTCGTTGAACTGCTTTTCATATATGTTCATGAGCTCGCACTGCCCGACAGCGGCGCACGCCTGCTTTGTGGGAGTGTCCTTCGGACGATCTTTGAATCCAAGTCTTGCCGCACCCAAACCGATTGCTCCCGACGTCACCAGAATCACATCGACGCCGGAATTCTTGATATCCGAGATTACCTTGACAAGCTCTTCAACATGGCGGATGTTAAGCTGTCCGGAAGGGTGGGTGAGGGTAGAGGTTCCTACCTTTATAACTACTCGCTTGAGTTTATCTGACATATGTATCAAAACCTTTTCTTTAAATTATCCTGCAACATTATTTGTGGGGTTTCCGCTTAGATACGCTTTTATGTTGTCCGCCACAAGTCCGATCAATCTTACTCTTGTTTCAATCGGAGCCCATGCCACATGTGGGGTTATAACGCAGTTCGGAAGTCCGAGAAGGGGACAATCCTGCGATATAGGCTCAGTTGTAAGAACGTCTATTGCGGCAGATGCAATCTTGCCGGATTTCAGAGCTTCCGCCAAATCTCTTTCGTTTATAACTCCGCCACGGGAAGTGTTCACCAAAAGTGCAGTCGGTTTCATCATCGAAAGGGTCTCGGCATTTATGAGCTCTTTCGTGCCTTCATTAAGAGGGCAGTGCAGGGTTACAATGTCCGAATTTCTGAGAAGATCGGGGAGCTCGCAGACGGTGACGCCACCGCAATCGCTTGGCGCAGTTCTTGTATATACCAGAGCTTTCACATTGAACGCCAAAGCTACCCTTGCAACCGCCCTTCCGATAGCTCCGTATCCGATTATTCCGATAGTTTTGCCCGAAAGCTCATTGAGAGGTATCTCAAAGTGAGTAAACAGCTTTGATTTGCCCCAGCTTCCGCTCTGAACATAGTCGTCATACTCATGAATCTTCGAAAAGTGATTGAGAATCAGTGCAAATGTATGCTGTGCAACAGCATCGGACGAGTATCCGGGAACATTGGCAACGACACAGCCGTGTCTCTTTGCGGCATCTATTTCGATATTATTGTAGCCAGTAGCAAAAAGCCCGATAAACTTTAAATTCGGACACCTTTCAAAAACATCCTCGGTGATCCTGCACTTGTTCGTAAGAACTATTTCTGCATCACCGATATTAGTTGCGATTTCATCAGGTGAGGTAAATCCAAAAACAGCAGTCTCCATAAGAGAAGTAAGCGGTTCAAGCGACACGTCGCCGCTCGTAACCGTATCTGCATCAAGAATTACAGCTCTCGGCATAGTCAATTCTCCGTTCATCAGGTATTATAATTGTCAAACGCCTGAGAGATTACGTTATCGTCGGCATCGTTTCCGGCAAGCTTCGAACGTTCAACCTTGACGGCTTGCTCAACATCCTTGAGGTCGTCGACATCTCCGCCGCCTTCGTCCGATTGTGAATCGTCCTCAGACTGATTCCTGGCGGCTTTTCTGTCCTGTAAATGGAACACGAATATTGCGACCAGAAGTATTACTTCACAGACACCTATTACGGTGGCAGTCGTTGAATCGCCATAGAACTGCAATATAAGAGGCAAGTCACAGACCAAAAGCCAGAGAAAATCAACCATTTTCCGCTTTCTGATATAAAGCGCCACGAAGACAACAGTAGCAATTATGCAGAATACTATGTGCATATTTTTAGGCAAGGGAGCAAACCTCGATTGAAGTGCCGCAGTTAAAACTATATTCATAATGACATTATCACCTTTCCTAATCTGATAAGAGCATTGCGCATTTATTGTATTATAACATGAACGGCTCAAAATTGCAATACAAGATGTGAGTTTGTGGTAATAATGAACAAATCCAATTTCTTTATTGCCCAAAATTTCTATTTTATTTTGACTTTCAAAAATGTCCCCAACCCGTTGACATTTGTCTTCTCATCGTGTACTATATATTGTGTGATGAGTTTGTGACTGTAAGTGATTAATTCGTCAACAAAAGCAGACGGAAATCTGAAATTCCTTCTGCAAAACCGAAAGAATTGATAAACATGGAAAAACTTTTTAAGCTGAAGGAAAACGGCACTACGGTAAAAGCCGAAATCCTCGCAGGCTTGACAACGTTCATGACGATGGCTTATATCATCGCTCTTAACCCCAACCTGCTGACGAATTTTGGCGCAGAGGGCACAGAACTTTGGAATGGCGTATTCATGGCAACCTGTATTGCTTCGGGCGTTGGTACCATTTGCATGGCATTCCTCGCCAATAAGCCCTTCGCAATGGCTCCCGGCATGGGTCTCAACAGCTTCTTTGCCGTTGTAGTTGCCAATATTGCAACATTGGCAAGTTGCTCATACCTTGAAGCATACCAAGCCGGTCTCTGCATAATCCTGATTGAGGGCATAGTTTTCTTCTTCCTCTCCATCTTTAATATCAGAGATAAGATTGTTCAGGCTATCCCTGTCGGAGTAAGAACAGCTATCGCCCCTGCTATAGGTCTTATGCTCCTTAACATCGGCTTCGGTTCGAACGTCGGCGTGTATGACGATGCCGGAAACTGCTATTATGTATTCAGCAACTTCTTTGGCTCTCTTACACCCTCTGTACTCAAAGACAGCATGGTAGGCGATACCGCATATCCGACAATGGTTCTCACCGTCGTCACAATCTTTGTCGGTCTCTTCGCAATGATTATCCTCAAGCACTACAACGTCAAGGCTAATGTGCTTTTGGGCATGCTCATCGGTGCGGTTGTATACTGGGCAGGGGAGGCTATTTTCCTGGGCGTTAATCCGTTCGCGAGCCTCGCAAGCGCATCGTTCCTTCCTGCGTTCGGCGACATGGCAGAAACCACACTTTTCAAGTTCAACTTCTCGACCCTGTTTGATATCGGATGGTTCACTGTAATCACTCTTATCATCACCTTCTGCATGATTGACATGTTCGATACTATCGGAACTCTTGTCGGTACCGCTTCAAGAGCCGGTATGGTTGACGAAGAAGGCAACATGCCTCAGATGAAGGAAGCGCTCCTTTCCGACTCAGTCGGTACTCTCGTTGGCTCAGTTACCGGTACTTCCACCGTTACCACCTTCGTCGAGTCAGCTTCCGGTGTTGAGGCAGGAGGAAGAACGGGTCTTACCGCACTCACAACCGGCATCCTCTTCCTGGCGTGCATGTTCCTGGCTCCTATCGCGGCTATAATCCCTGCGGCGGCTACATCTTCGGCACTAATCTATGTTGGAATTCTCATGCTCTCCGGGCTCAAGAATCTCGACTTCAGTGATTTCTCACAGCTTGCTCCCGCGGCAATCATGCTCATCGGTATGCCGATAACCGGTTCTATCGGTCACGCAATCGGCTTGGGTCTCATCACCTACACTGTAATCAAGCTCTGCACCGGCAAGTTCAAGGAGGTTTCCTGGCTGACAATCGTCATCTCGCTTATTTTCCTTATCAAGTTCTTCGTTGTAGCATAATCCACCTTTCTATATTATTTTTCATGAAAGATCGTCGGCAGTTTGCCGGCGATTTTTCTTTTCTCAGGATAAATCAATAATCTTCTCAGCTTTTGTAATTGACACGGTTACTTTTGTATGTTAATATAAATGCAGATATAAAATTTCGGGAGGGAATACAATGCGTAAATTATCAAAGGCTCTTTCACTTGTACTGGCTGTGGCATTATCTTCGTCTTCTCTATGTATAAATGCTTTTGCGGAAACCTTCGTCGCGATAGATATGGACTCAACTTATCAGACAATCGATGGCTTCGGTGCATCCTACACCTGGTACAGCGACTGGCTCGTGAACAACGAAAACGCTGAGACTGCATACGACTGGATCTTCAATGACGCTGAATTCAACATTCTGAGATTCAGAGACCTGAATCACGTCGGTGATGAATATCAGAGTGCCTTGGATGGCTACGAAACCTATTATGCTTTCTATTCTGCAGCCCTGGAACGCGGAATCGAGCCGATAGTTCTTGTTACAAGCTGGGGACAGTATGACCGTGACCTCGATTTTGTGGCTTTCACCGAGCTTGATGACAACGGCTATACATATTACACTCTTGCCAAAAACGAAAACGGCGAATATATATATGACGAATTGGCTCAGTTTTGCGTTGAATCGGTTCAGCTCTTCTTTGACGCCGGAATTCCCGTTGACTACTTCTCGATTTCAAACGAAACCGAGTTGCAAGGTTTACAGATAGACGAAAACGGCAATGCAAGAGACGAAGCCGGGTTCTACTTCGGTGCTGACGAAGACGAGTACCACTGTGCCTATTGGAAGGCTCATCTCGCAGTTTACGAAGCGTTTCAGGAAGCATTCGGAGAATATGCCCCAAGCATAACCGGTGCCGAGGTAATGGCTGACACCGCATCAAGACTCGAAGCGTATATCTCGCCTCTTATCGAAAACGGAGGTGCCGATACCTTTGAAGTCATAGCGCACCATCTCTACGGAAGTGACAATACCAAATCTTCATATTTCGCAGTTGCAGATCTCTACTATGGCGACTATACTCTCTGGCAGACCGAATGGTATTACAACGAATACATAAACCATGCAGAAAAGATGGCTAACGAGTTTATCTACGAAGGAATCAGTGCTTATCTTTACTGGAACGGCGTCTGGATTGCAGACACAGGTAACTGTCTTATCGAAATAGACAGCTCAAGTGAGAATGCTTCTATCTCGAGAAACGGCAATCATTACATAATGATGCACTTTTCAAAGTACGTCAAAAACGGCTATAAGCGTGTTGACGTAGGGAATGACTCGGGCTCAACAATAGTTGCGTTCAAGGCACCTGACGACTCAAGGCTTGTAATTATAGTCGTAAACAACACCGACGACGATGATGAAATTACTTTTGATTTAGGCGATGCCACAGTGATCGATTCGTTTGGTTACCAGACGATAGGTAACGAAAACAGATTCAAATATTCCTACTGGAACGAGGTTTCCTATTCAGAAGTACGAAACTACATTCCGGCACAAAGCGTAACAACATTCGTTATCGACATGCCCGCAAATCCCGACTATGTTGAAGTGACCGTTGAAAAAGAAGCAAATCCATTTGTTAAAACGCCATCAAGCAACGATATTGATGTCTGGTCGATAGTAGTAATTGCGTGTGGAATAGTTGCGGTTGTTGTAATAGCTATAGTCCTTATAGTTCCGACAAAGAAAAAGAAGTCTTCCACTGAAGACACCAACACTCAGGAATAACCTCACTAAATCAGTCGTCCAGAAAACGGCTGATTTTTTTGAAAAATTTTTTTATTTGGATGCAATAATTGGGGAAGCTGATGTGTATTAGTATTGAGAATGTGAAAAAGTCCTTGACAGTGCAACTCAATTATTAAGATTTGATTAAGATTTCTCCGTAAATCTTGAAATTGAGCGGAAAATAACCTATAATGTTTACAGCACAGGGAAGAAAGGAAGGAATAGTGGATGGACGACGGATTAAACTTCAACCTGCGTGAAGTATCAACAAATACTCCCGACAAGATTGCCGAGCTGGCAATCAGACATACGCAAGCGAAAGATACAGCCGATATTCCTGCGGAAAACGAATCCAAAAAGCCGGCAATAATAATTCAGGATTTATCAAAGGTTTTCGTAATCGGAAAAGAAAAAGTGAGAGCTTTATATAATGTAAACCTGACAATCTATGAAGACGAAATTGTCTGCCTTCTGGGAACGTCCGGCTCCGGAAAATCGACGCTTCTGAACCTGATGGCGGGACTCGAGAAACCCACAAAGGGTTCGGTCACCATCTTCGGCGAACGAGTGGACAAGATGAGTGAGCGAAAACTTGCAGTGTTCCGACAAAAGAACATGGGCTTTGTCTTTCAGTCATACAATCTTCTCCCGACTCAGAACGCCATAGACAATGTCAGTATGCCTTTGGCATTTGCGGGGGTCAAACGTAAAGACAGGACCAAGCGTGCCAAAGAAATGCTTCGGCTCGTTGGACTGGGGAAGAGAATGAAGCACAAACCGACGCAGATGTCCGGCGGTCAGCAACAGAGAGTGGGCATAGCGAGGGCGTTTGTAGCGAAGCCAAAGATAGTCTTTGCCGACGAACCCACGGGAAACCTCGACACAAGGACCACAATCGAAGTAATGGAAATGATGGTCTCTATGTCAAGAGAGAACCACCAGACTTTGGTCATAGTAACCCACGACGTCGAAATTGCGGCGTATGCCGATAAAATCTACCACATCACCGACGGAGTAATCTCCAACGTAGAAGATAACCGTTCAAAGCAAATTGCGGTCGGTTCCACTGAAGCCTCCGAAATAATCAAGGCTGCCGAGTCAGTATAAAGTAAGCAAAGAAAGGACACTGAATCATGAAAAAGATAATAAGCATTATGCTAAGCCTTTTGCTCGTAATGAGCATTCTTCCGTTGGAAGTTTTTGCGGATGAAGACGGTGAAGACAACACCACTGTCAATAACACTCCCACAATCACCACTGCATACGGCGTAACCATCCAGAATCCCACAGTCAGCAGTCAGTCGATAAACGCCGGTGACACATTCACAATAGGATTTACTCTTTCGAGTAACGCTACTCTGAACTATGAATACACCTACGGTACATATAGCTACGCCACCTGGGATTCAACCGCTCAGGTAACAGCTTCCGTATCGGGAACCGGTTTCAGCTTCGAGGGATACCTTGCCGAGCAGGAGCTTCACAGCGGCTACAATTCCGTAACCGTTCTTTCCGACAGCTCCCTTGAATCTGGCAGATATCAGGTTATGCTAACAGTAACCTGTACATCAAAATCAGGCTCGGTCGTTACCGATTCAAGAACCTTCAATATCGACGTTGAAGCCTCCGAGGTAACCCTCAACGAAGATAACGACACGCCAAACTTCACCCTGACCGGCGCATCCATTCCTGAAGGCAAAGGCAAGTCGAATCTGTCAACCAAGCTTACATTAAGCTTCGAGAACAACACCGGCTACACCGCAAATAACGTCAAAGTCGTTCTTTCAAGCCTCGGAGGTCTCGTTCTCAATACCTATACCGACACCGTAGATTGCGGAACCGTTGTCGGCGGAGATACTATCACCGCAACATTCCCGATAGTCTTCCCGGAATATCCGTCCGCTCAGCACACATTACAGGCAACGGTAACCTATACCGACACGAGCGGAAACGAGCACACTGAGAACTTCAATATCTACTTGAGAGCTACCGAAAAGTCAGAAGCAACCGAAGCAACGGGCGAGAAGTCTCTCGAGCCGAAGGTTATCGTTTCCGGCTATACCATTGATGTCGACACGGTCGAATCCGGCGAAGAGTTCACCCTCACATTCACTCTCAGAAATACCAGCCACGACAAGGCTATCAAGAATATGACCGTCGATGTTGAGACCGCAAGCAGCAGTAATTCGACCACAAGCACCAATATCTTCTCAGCTATCGACGGAACAACTTCCTTCTACACAGAGGAAATCCCTACCGACGGCGAGATGGTGTATTCCATCAAGCTCAAGACCAGTGCCACAGCCGGTGCGGGTACATATCCTATAACCATTCAATATGATTTCGAGTATGACAACGGCACAAGCTACTCTGCAAGCAGTAACTCAATTACTATCAACCTGCAGGTCTCTCAGGCTATCAAATTTGAGCTTATGGAGTGGGATCCGCCGACGGAATGCTATGGCTCTCAGGGCTGCAGTATCTACTTCCAGTTCTTCAATAAGTCTAAGACTGCAATGTCCAGCCTCACAATCGGTGTCGGCGGAGACTTCTACATGGCAACCGAATACTATGGCACCCTCAGCGCATCGAGCTATGACTATTTCAGCGGCATGATTTACCCGAATGACCCGGACGCAGTAGGGGAGACCAAGACAGCAATCCTCACGTTCTCGTTTGAGGATGAATCGGGTGCGGAGCACACCCTTGAATACGAATTCGATGTCCTTATATGTGAAGAGCAGGAGACAACCTACTTCGATGACTCAAGCTATATGGGCGATGATTACTATTTCGATGACGAGTTTGCTGTAGATGCAGATTCAAGCGACGTTTCAGAAAGCAGTCTCAGCACCGTTGCTAAGATTGCTATCGGCGTCGGAGCAGGAATAGTGGCAATCGTGATTATAGTTGTAGTAGTCGCTGTTATCAGAAACAAGAAAAAGAAGGCACTTCTTGACGGTCTTGATGATGACGATGACGACGATGATGAATAAATTCCGCTTTCCCTATAAGGAGGGATGACTGATTATGAGAAAAACGGATATCGTAAGATTTGCCCTTTCCAACTTCTTAAGACGTAAAGCCAGAAGTATGCTCACCGTCCTCGGGGTTGTAATTGGCACGGCGGCAGTCGTTATAATGCTTTCGATAGGCATTGGCATGAATAAGGGCTTCGAAGACCAGATAAGCTCCTATTCAAACCTTAAACAGATAACAATCTATTCCTATGGTGGCTCGTACCAATATGACGAAGACAGCGGTACATACGTCTATACGGAATCGAACGTAGTTCTTGACAACATCGCCATCGAAGAAATAAGCGAAATAGACCATGTCCAGACAGTTTCACCATATCTCTACTATTGGGGCTACCTGATTATGGACAACACCGAGAAATGCTCCTCAATGTCGATTATAGGCATAGACCCAGCTTCAATGGCGGACATGGGCTATGAAATACTCTACGGCAGACTTCTTGATGAGAGCGATATCGGCACTACCAACTTCGTGATGACCTATGCTATGCCTTTCTACTTCTATACAATGCGAGAGGAAGACGAGATATGGTGGAAAACAATTACTGAAGACGATGAATTGCCTTTCAATCCTGTAGGCAGTAATCACACATACCAGTTTACATGGTATTGGTCATATGGCGAAAGTGCTGTTGATACTTCAAGACCAAAGATTGAACTGATTGAAGCTAATTGTGTTGGAATACTTGTATCAGATGGTAATGGCGACTATGATTCTGACATTTATATGGACGTAGGAGGAGTCTTTGCTCTCACCGATGAATTTGAAGAAAATCAAGCTAAGTATTACGGCTATGATTATACTCCTGAAGACAGGGAAAGCACCGAAGGCAACCGCCAGAATATCTACGATCAGGCAATAGTTCTTGTCGAAGACTCAAAGTATGTTCAGGGCGTGGAAGCCAAGCTCAATGAGATGGGCTATGAGACCTATTCTTCGATGGAATACCTGACCCAGCTTCAGGATCAGACTAAGTTCTTAAGAGCTATTTTAGGTGCTATCGGCGTCGTAGCGTTCATTGTAGCGGCTATCAGTATCGCCAACACGATGGTAATGTCCATCTACGAAAGAACCAGAGAGATAGGCATTATGAAGGTTCTCGGGTGCAAGCTTTCGGATATAAGAAGCATGTTCCTGATTGAAGCCGGCATAATCGGCGCTGTCGGAGGAGTTTTAGGCGTAATATTCAGCTATGGAGCCTCAGCGGCTGTAAACTACTTGGCGAGCGCAGGCGGAATGTCGATGCTCGGAATTGACGCTTCCACTTCGGCACTTTCTGTTATCCCACCGTGGCTTGACGGTGTTGCAGTGCTCCTGGCAATCGCAGTAGGTATAGTCTCGGGACTTTATCCCGCAATCAGAGCGACCCGACTTTCGGCACTCGAAGCCATCAAGAACGAATAATTTTTGCCAGTCAGAGTCAGTACCTCTATCCATATATGTTTGCCGCACGGGGCTATCCACTCCGTGCGGCAATCTATTTCCAGTGTTTTTTGTAAAAAAGAGATTGAAAACCTACTGAATATATGTTATTATTAGAGTATCGAAGATATAGGTGGTACCGACTATGAAAATATCGACAAAAGGCAGATACGCTCTTCGGATGCTCGTTGACCTCGCCGAGAATCAGGGCGACGGCTATGTTTCCCTCAAAGACATTGCCGAAAGGCAGAATATCTCAAAAAAATATCTCGAGCAGATTGTCCCCGCATTTAACGGCGCAGATGTACTCAGAACCAACAGAGGATATCAGGGCGGCTACAGACTTTCCCAGACTCCAGACAAATATACGGTAGGGGAGATTTTAAGGCTAACCGAGGGCAGCCTCGCCCCCGTTTCCTGCCTCGAATGCGACCCGGTAGAGTGCAAGCGCAAAGATATCTGCCCAACTCTCCCTGTCTGGCAGGGATTATACAAAGCAATTACCGACTATCTTGACGGTATAACGCTACAGGATATCATGAATAACGAAAACCGCCTGCCGTAATCCAGCAGACGGTTTTTGATTTATTCTGCAAACATCGGAGTTGACAGATATCTGTCGCCGGTGTCGGGGAGAAGCGCAACGATTACTTTTCCTTCGTTTTCGGGACGCTTTGCAAGAATTGAAGCGGCATAAACTGCGGCTCCCGAGGTGATTCCGACCAAGAGTCCTTCCGATCTTGCGAGTTTCCTGCCTGTGTCGAATGCTTCTTCATCCTTGATGGTAATAATCTCGTCGTATATGCTTGTGTCAAGGGTATCGGGAACGAATCCTGCACCGATTCCCTGAAGCTTGTGTGAGCCAGCAACACCTGTTGACAAAACAGGAGAGCCAGCCGGCTCAACGGCAACAATTTTAACATCCGGATTCCTGCTCTTAAGATACTTTCCTACACCGCTGATTGTTCCGCCTGTGCCGACACCGGCGACGAAAATATCAACCTTGCCGTCAGTATCGTTCCAGATTTCCGGACCTGTGGTCTCAAAGTGAGCCTTTGGGTTGGCGGGATTCACAAACTGACCGGGAATAAAGCTGTCGGGAATAGTTTCAGCAAGATCATTTGCCTTCGCAATAGCACCTTTCATGCCCTTGGAGCCTTCTGTCAACACGAGCTCTGCACCGTAAGCTTTCAAGAGATTTCTTCTCTCAACGCTCATCGTCTCCGGCATAGTAAGAATGATTCTGTAGCCTTTGGATGCCGCAATCGCCGCCAGACCGATTCCGGTGTTGCCGCTGGTTGGCTCGATGATGACTGAACCTTCTTTCAAATCGCCGTTTGCCTCCGCGTCATCAATCATAGCCTTCGCGATTCTGTCCTTAACGCTTCCCGCAGGATTGAAATATTCAAGCTTTGCGAGAATATCAGCGTAGTATTTATCCGCCTTCAGGTAATTGTTGAGCCTGAGAAGGGGAGTACCGCCTACCAGGTCGGTTATTTTGTTGTATACAGTCATTGTATTATCCTCCTTAGAGTTTTTGCTGGATTAAAACCTACCAGTATTGTAGGTAATTATATCATATACAGCTTTTGCTGTCAACATGTTTTTTAGAAAATCCGAAAAAATTTTTTACAACAAAAAAAACGGAAAGTGTGCCGCTTTCTTTTTCCATTTCATCACCTTCACACAATACATTCATAAAAGACAAATCTAAATAAGATAAAATAGAATTGACAGAAAAATCAGGAGTGATACTATGAGCTCATTTATTGAATTTGATAAAGTAACAAAGATATATAAAACCGGCGACGTTGAAGTAAAAGCCTTGTCGGAAGCAAGCTTCACTATCGAAAAGGGGGAGGTCTGCGTAATAGTCGGAGAGTCGGGAGCAGGGAAGACAACACTTCTTAATATCCTCGGCGGAATGGACACTCTTACAAGCGGAAAAGTAATCATGGACGGTAACGACGTCGGCAGTCTCAAAAAAGACGACCTCGTCAACTATCGCCGCCATGATATCGGCTTTGTGTTTCAGTTCTACAACCTGATACCGAATCTTACAGCACTTGAGAACGTCGAAATTGCGTCTCAGCTCTGCAAAGACCCGATTCCTGCAAAGGAAGCCTTGACGGCTGTCGGGCTTTCCCACAGACTCGAGAACTTCCCAGCACAGCTCTCCGGCGGAGAACAGCAGAGAGTTTCTATAGCCCGAGCACTTGCCAAAAAGCCGAAGCTACTACTATGTGATGAGCCTACCGGTGCCCTTGATTATGAGACAGGTAAATCCATCCTAAAACTCTTGCAGGACTGCTGTCGTAATGACGGCATGACAGTTGTCATCATAACGCATAACTCTGCTCTATCAGCAATGGCGGACAGAATTATCCGTGTCAAGAGCGGAACCATTCATTCGGTTAAGCTGAACGACCATGTCGTTCCCGTCGAGAATATTGAGTGGTGACAGACCGATATGAAAAAAGCTTACAGTAAAAACATCAGAAGAAGCATAACCGGAAGCATGGGCAGATACGTAGCCATAATGCTCATTATCATGCTCGGAGTTGCTTTCTTTGCAGGACTCCGGCAGACCCGTTCCTCAATGCTCGCTGTCGAATTTGAGTATCTCGAAGAGACCAAGCTTTATGACCTGAGACTTATTTCAACCATAGGCTTCGAAGACGAAGATATCGAAGAGATTTCGGAAATAGACGGAGTAGAAACCGCAGTCGGCTCAATAAACGCCGATTTCATCACCCAAATAGGCAGTGATGAATACGTTTATCACGCAATGACGCTGACTGAGGGCGTAAACGAGCCTCAGCTTGTCTCGGGTCGTATGCCGGAATCAGCGAACGAATGCCTTGCTGACTCACAGGAATTCTCGGAAGATGATATTGGCACAACCATAGTCATCTCTGACAGCAACGACGAAGACACTCTTGACACGTTTGCATACACCGAGTATACAATAGTCGGTATCTGTCGCTCACCGTTGTATCTGGATATCTCAAGAGGCACAACATCCTTGGGGAGTGGAAGTGTTACCGGCTTTATAATTATCCCCGAGGAAGGCTTCAACAGCGAATACTACACTGAAGTGTATGTCACGAGCACAGAGAAATACGACCCTTATACCGACGAGTATAACGATATGATAGACTCGTTATCTGAACTCGTAGGGAATGAGACCGAAGCAATAATAAATTCCCGCTTTGACGGAATCGTTTCAGATGCCGAAGCCGAAATTGCAGACGCTGAAAACGAGCTTGAAGAAAGCAGAGCAGAAGCCCAACAGGAGCTTGACGATGCTTGGGCGGAGTTACAGGACGCCCTTGCCGAGTTACAGAACGGCGAAATTGAACTTGAAGACGCAAAAGCAGAGCTTGAAGATGCTCTTATAGCGATAGAAGATGCCGAATCTGAGCTTGCTGACGCTAAGATTCAGCTAGATGATGCACTTGAAGAGTTAAATGCCGCTGAAGAAACCATTTCTGAACAGCTGACTGCCCTTGAAGAAGCAAAAACAATGGTAGAATTGTATGGCGTCGGTGAGGAAGAGTATAACGCCGGTTTGGCGCAGTATACAGTTGCAAGAGAAACTCTCGACCAGAGCTGGGAATCCTATTACTCATCGCTTGCCGACTATGAAAACGGATTAGACGAGCTTGAAGATGCCAGACAGCAATACGAGGACGGCTTGACAGATTACGAAGAAGGGGTTGCTGAACTCGAAGACGGTTGGGTTGAATATTACGACGGTCTTGCAGAATACGAGGATGGTGTTGCAGAGCTTGAATCTGAAGTAGCCGATGCTGAGGCTGAAATCGCTGACGCAAGAGCCGAGCTTTACGATCTTGAAGAGCCGGAGCTCTATACCTTCACAAGAAGTATCAATTCGGGCTATGTGACATTCGAGAGCGACTCGCTGATCGTCAGCAATGTCGCGAGACTTCTCCCGATATTCTTCTTCCTGATTGCAGCGCTCGTCTGCTCAACCACAATGACAAGAATGGTAGACGATGAAAGAACCCAGATAGGAATACTGAGCGCATTAGGCTACGGCAAGGGTGCAATACTTTCAAAGTACATAATCTATTCCGGAACTGCTGCCGTGATAGGAAGTGTAGTCGGATATTTTGCCGGAACCTTCCTGTTCCCATTTGTCATAATCAAGGCATACACGATGCTCTATAACCTTGAAGGCTTTGTCTACATATTCAATGCGGGATATTTCGCAGTGTCGCTTGTGCTGTCGCTTCTGTGCTCTGTGGGTCCAACTGTTATAGCCTGCCGAAGCGCTCTCAAGTGCCCACCGGCAGACCTTATAAGACCGAAATCACCACCTGCAGGAAAGAGAATCTGGCTCGAGAGGATAACTCCGGTCTGGTCACGTCTCAAGTTCATGCATAAGGTAACCGTCCGCAACATTTTCCGATTCAAAAAGAGAATGGTAATGATGCTGATGGGAATTGCCGGATGTACGGCGCTCGTCCTCACCGCCTTCGGAATCAATGACTCGATTGCCAATTTAGGTAACTTCCAGTTTGACGACATTCTGACCTATGATATCTCAGTTAATTTCTCTGACGAGATTACAGAAGAGGATCTTGCAAACATTTCTGATGAGCTTTCAGACACGATTTCTTCTCAGGCAACTTCAATGTCCTATTCGACAGACGTCAGCGCAAACGATGTCTACAAGACTGCATACTATATCATTTCGGATGATGAGCATTTCAGTGATGTGATAAGTCTCCACTTAGATGATGAGGAGATTTCACTGCCTACCGATGGCGGAGTTCTGGTTTCGGAAAAGCTTGCTTCAATGCTCGGTGTTGATGTAGGGGACAGCATTACCGTCTATACCACCGAAGGCGAAACAGCTGAAGCCACTGTTTCAGGACTCGTAGAAAATTATGTACAGCACTATATCTACATGACCGGCGAAGCCTATGAAGAGATTTTCGGAGAAGAATATGAGCCTTCAACACTTATGCTCAGCCTCAATGATGACGCCGACGATTATAGTGTTTCCGCAGTCCTTCTGAACATGGATGGCATTTCCACTGTTACCGTTGTAAACGACACGAGGCAGATGATCGACAACATGATGCAGAGTCTCAACTATGTTGTCCTGCTGATTCTTTTCTGTGCCGCCGCACTTGCTTTGATAGTCATGTTCAACTTAGGAAATATCAATATCTCCGAACGTGCAAGAGAAATCGCCACTATCAAAGTTATCGGTTTCAGAAAGAGCGAGACTAATGATTACGTTTTCAGAGAGAATATCGTTCTTACTCTCATGGGAATAGTCATAGGATTGCCACTCGGAGTGCTCTTACATGCGTTTGTCATGTCTCAGATAAAGGTCGACATGGTCTCGTTCAAAGTAATTATAAGCCCAAGGAGCTTTGTACTTACGGTTATACTTGTAGTACTGTTTGCAATTATAACCGATCTGATATTGCGAAAAAAGATTTCAGCCATTGACGTGGCGGAATCCCTTAAATCGGTCGAATAAAGATTACATAAAAAACATCGGAGCCGTAGAATACGACTCCGATGTTTTTGCGGCTCGGGATGCCGCCAAAGGAAAGAATATGATTGAAAGTGGTGCTTGCAAATATTATGGAGTGTGTCAGCCCTTGGCATTAACCTCCGCTTTTTTCTTCTGAACCTCGTCCCACAGCTTATCCGCTGTAGATGTCCAATTCTCGGCGTAGCTTTCACACTTGTCGCAAAGATGGTCCGCGCTCTCGTAGCTTTCATAGTCGGTGCTCTTTGCTTTTGTTTCCTTGACCATGGCTCTCAGCTTTTCGGGATTTTCAAGCATCGGGCAAGGTCTGAACATGTTATCATTAAACGGCTGATTGTCATGGTATGCCTGGAAGAGAGGACTCCTCAGTGCATCCAGAAGCGTACAGTCGTGAATATTGACATTTGAATAGTGGATAAATACGCAAGGTTCAACATCGCCCTTTGCATTGATGTGGAGATACTTTCTGCCGCCGGCAATACAGCCGCCGATGTACTGCGCATCGTTCTGGAAGTCAATGCTGAAGATAGCCTTTGAACTGCGATACTCCCTTATTCTTCTGCAAACCTTCTCACGTTGTTCGGGAGAGGGAAGAAGCTCTGTTACTGCGCCGTTTCCGACAGGCATATAGTGGAAGAACCAGATAAAGAGTGCTCCCGCATCTATAATCATATCGAAGAATTCTTCGCTTGTGATGTCATCACAGTTATTCGATGTGTAGCAGGCGGAAATTCCGAACGGAAGCTTGTTATCCTTCAACAGCTTCATGGCATTATGAACCTTGTCATAAACGCCTTCGCCGCGTCTCGAGTCGTTGGCGTCCTCAAAGCCTTCAAGGCTGATGGCGGGAACAAAGTTCTTGACTCTGAGCATCTCCTTACAGAAATCTTCGTCAATAAGCGTACCGTTTGTGAACGCCAGGAACTCGCAATCGGGATTCATCTCGCAAATTTTGAACAAATCGTTCTTTCTGACCATAGGCTCGCCGCCTGTGTAGATATACATGTAACAACCAAGCTCCTTGCCTTGCTTAACGATAGAATCTATCGTTTCGAGGCTCAGATTGAGCTTGTTTCCGTACTCAGCCGCCCAGCAACCGGTGCAATGGAGATTGCATGCCGACGTGGGGTCAAGAAGAATCGCCCAAGGAACATTGCAGTTATACTTTTTCGACATCTCCTGCTGATAGGCATATCCGTCTATACTGTCATTAAGAAGTAAATTTTCGAAAACAGCTTTACGAACGCCCGGGTCAAGCTCATACATTTTCATCATGAGCTGATACCAGTTATTTTTTTCTTCGACTGCTTTTTTTATAATTGCAATCTGCCTCTGGAATGTCTCTCCGTTATAGCTCTTCTCGAGCATATTAATAAGCTTTGGAATATTCTCTTCGGGATTTTTCTCGAGGTAGTTGAATGCCTGCCTGATTCCGAAATTCTTAAGAAGATTTTTCTTCATTTATATCTGTCCTTTCTTGTGTGCAGAGTATTTCTCCGCTTTCCTTTATATTATTTTAATTCAAGCAAAGAAAAAAAGTCATTGGACACGAAAGCACAAAGTGTGGTAAAATCGGACCTCACAAAAAAGTGTTACTTTTCGGGACAAAACAGTTTATTTGTCCGTGTTTAAAAAAAGGACAGCAGTTTATAATTAGTACGTCTGAATTTTGTTTGAAAGAGGGTTTCTTATGGAACAGAAAACAACTCAAATCAACGCAAAATCTATTATCGAAGCATATGTCGGCAAGAAGCTTGAAGCTATGCGCGACAATCCCGACCGGGAATCAAGAAATCTCGTCGATCTGGCACTTGGTCTTTCCGCAGGGAGATTTCAGAAGCATTTCCTGAGCATAGCTCATTCCATGCTTGAAGACGAGAACAGCCCTTATTACGCACTTATTCATGATGCAATCAAAAATGTGGGAACGGCAAATATCCTTAAATTCGGAATGAACATCGGCTACAACAGCTTTACTGCCGGTGCAAGAACAATAAGAAATCTTGAAAAAGAACGTGGTTATAATATCCCGTGGGTCATAACATTCTATGTTGATGACAAATCATTCTCGCAGGAAGCATACACCGAAGCAATCAGACAAGGAAAGAAGATGGGAATATATACCTACGTCTTCTTCTGCGAAGACATTCCCGGAAAGCTCACGGAGATATTCGACGATGAGACTGAATGTGCTTTTATGCTGTTTTCGGATGCCGAAAATATCGAAAAAGAGATATTGTCACAGGCAAGCGAAATCAAAAATCTTATGCTATGCGTCAAATACTCCGATTCAGCGGCTGAAGTATGTGAGGACTTAAGAAGCAATAAAGCTCTCTACTCGTTGTGGTATGAGTATGATAAGAATCCAATGTGTGAGAATCTTCTCAACACAGCAGATGAGCTTCATCCGGTGCTGACCTTCTTTGTCAGAACCGGTGACGACTACTCAGGCTATAGTAACACATACAACGAAGTATGTAAGCTCAGGAATTCGAGAACTGCCGCAAGCGCTCCCATGGAATTCTCGGGAACATGCAGAATGGTTGATGAAATAATTTCAGATGATTCTTGCATCGCTGTATTCGACGAATCCGGCAAGCTGATTTCCGTTTGTAACTCCGAACAGGATTATAATTTCAGAAATCAGGCGCTTGCAGAGATTTTTGAAAAGTGCTATCCTAAGGCTGTCAAGTAAAAATTGAAAGAGGGAAATAATATGAAAACGGGAATTGTAGATGTCGGCGGCAGAATGAGAGGAATCTATGCCTGTGGCATTATGGACTATTGCATGGAGCATGGCATAAACTTTGACTTGGGAATCGGTGTTTCTGCCGGTGCCGCAAACATTTGCACGTTTCTTGCAGGACAGAAATGCAGAAATTACATGTTCTACACTGAATATAATGCAAGAAAAGAATCTATGAGCCTTTCTAATCTCCTAAAGAAAGGCTCATACATAGATATGGACTATATTTACGGAAAGCTCAGTAATGCGGATGGGGAGTATCCCTTTGACTTTGATGCCTTACTGACTAACCCCGCAGAGCTATTGGTTGTAGCCGAGAATGCAATAACCGGCGAGGCAAAATACTTCACCAAGGACTATATCAGTCAGGACAATCTCGACATTGTGAAAGCCTCCTGCTCAATTCCATATGTCAACAAACCATACTATGTTGATGGCGAGCCGTACTTTGACGGAGCCCTCGGTGATCCTGTTCCGGTTGAGAAATCAATCTCTATGGGATGCGATAGAGTGGTTCTGATTCTCAGCAAGCCCCGTGATGTCCTCAGGCTTCCGAAGCGCGACATTGCAATAGCAAAGAGAATCAGAAAAGAATATCCCGTCTCTGCCGAAAGAATCAGCGGCAGGGCAGACCACTACAACTCTCAGCTTGAAACGGCAAAGAAATTAGAGGCAGAGGGCAAGGTTCTCATTCTTGCTCCCGATGACACCTGTGGAGTGGATACCCTGACCAAAGAAAAAGAACCCCTTGATAAACTTTATCAGAAGGGGATTAAAGATGCAGAAAAAATCCCGCCGTTCTTGGCTTAACCTGAACGACGGGTAAAAATTCAGTTCTCCGAAGGAAGGATCTTGTCCAATATTTTTGAAAACGAGCGAGCGCAGGACGCAATCTTCTTTAAGAACTCGTCAGGTGTGTCACATTTCTTTGAAGTAAGCCATCTTTCGATTGTGCAAACAAGAGCGTCGGCATAAAAATTGAGCTGAAAGTCTTCATATTCGTTCAAAAGCTCGCCAAAGCTCGAGCGCAACGTTACACGAAGCATTTCTCTGAAGTAGTCGGAAAACGAGTTCTGGCCTTCAATCTGAAGCGCAGGCTTGTAGAACTTGCGGTTGTCGTAAAGGTAATAGCAGAGAACACCAAAAAGTTCCCAGCTCGTCTTTGCTGAGTTATCTCTGACGAGAAGCAAAAACTCGGAATCGAAAACCCAGTTTACAAGGTCATACTTGTCCTTGAAATGATAATAGAAGCTTTTTCTGTTCATCCCACATCTTTCACAGATATCGGTTACACTGATTTTTGAAAAAGGCTCTTCGGTCATCAATTCTTTCAGCGAAGATGCAAGAGCACGCTTTGTGATATTCGAATCTGCCACTCATATTCCTCCCTTCGTCGCAATATTACTATTGTACTAAAATTTCGACAACTTTTCAAGTACCATGTGTCAAAGAATCACGGACAATCTACTACTTTTGTCCAAACAATAAAGGAGAAATTGTATGAACCTCAGTTGGAGAACCTGTCTCAAGGCTGTCGTGAGCGCAGCAATACTATTCTTGTTTGTACACTTCGTCGACAGCATATTCGCGGCTTTGGGCATTGCTATGAATGCGCTCAATCCGCTTATCGCAGGGCTCGTAATCGCATATGTAGTAAATATCCCAACGAGCTTTTATGAGCGGCACTACTTTCCGAACAGTGAGAAAAGCTCTGTGGCAAAAAGCCGCAGACCGGTCTGCATGCTCTTAGGCTACCTGACTATAATTCTCGTTATTGTTTTGGTGCTTCTGCTCGTAATTCCGCAGTTCGTTTCCTGCATCAAGACCTTCATAGATCAACTTCCGTCGCTGGTTCTTTCAATTCTTGAGAACAAGACGGTCGTGGGACTCCTTCCCGACAGCATTATAGAATGGCTTGAAGGCATTAATTGGAACGAAATAGCTTCCAACGTAAGCAGTATTATCGGTATAATATCGTTGCTTTCAACAAGCATAACCGATGTAATAAGCGATATTCAAGGCACCGTGAACACGGTAACAAGTGTTGCTCCCGCAGTGGTATCTGTTCTGTCCACCGCTATAATCGGCGTTGTATTCTCAGTGTATTTTCTCTCCGCCAAAGACAGACTTCTCAGGCAGTTCAAAAAGCTTTCCGAAACCTATCTCAAGCCCAAGTGGCACGACAGAATTTATTATGTCTTGGGAACTCTCAACGAAAGCTATCACGGCTACATCGTTGTCCAGTGCACGGAAGCGGTTCTTTTGGGAACGCTCTGCACCATCGGAATGCTGATATTACAGCTTCCGTATCCCACCATGATAGGTGCGCTGATCGGATTGACTGCACTCATTCCTATAGCAGGAGCATGGATAGGAACGATAATCGGCGCATTCATGATACTGACAGTAAGCCCGATTCAGGCAGTGATATTCATACTTTTCATTCTGGTTCTGCAGTTTGTCGACAACTACTTCATTTATCCGAGAATAGTAGGTAAGTCAATCGGACTTCCATCCGTATGGGTGCTCGCCGCCGTCAGCGTAGGCGGAGGGATATTCGGAATTCCCGGAATGCTCATTTGCGTGCCGTTGTTCTCAGCGATATACAAGCTTTTAAAGACAGATGTCGATAAGAGAAACGGCGAAAGTGGGGAATCGGGCGAGGTTCCCAAAATTGAGACGATTGAAAACGCGGAAACGTGAATATAAAACAAAAAATCCTCTTCCGAGAATTTTTTATTGGTGGACCCGATGGGACTTGAACCCACGCTCTCCGCGTTGCGAACGCGGCGCTTTACCAACTAAGCCACGAGCCCGTATCAACGAGAATTATTTTATCTCTAAATGCGCCGTTTGTCAAGTCATTTTTGAGATTTTTCTCGTTGAATTTGAATTTAAATGCGTCCGGATGCATCAGTCTTTGTCTTCGTCCTCGTCTTCGTTGACCTCTGGAGGAAGCTTTTTGACGATTGCGTAGTCAATCATGTGATCCTTTACATTTTTGACGTCAATCGCAAGCCCGCAGGACTCGCACTGGAAGCTTTCGCCCTCCTCGGGAACTCTGCTTATAATCTCGCAGATAAATCCGCTGAACGTGTCAAACGTGTCTGTCGGTAGCGATACCCCAAGAGCTTCCTCAACCTCGTCAAGCTCGGCACAGCCCTGGATGCACCATGTGTCTTCGTCAAGCTCTGCAATGTCGTCAGGCTTCGGAGGAGCTTCTTCCTCTTCGAGCTCGCCGACGAGCTCCTCTATAAGGTCGTGAAGAGTAACAATACCCGACATTCCGCCATATTCATCCAGGACAACGGCAAAGTAGTTTCTAGATTTCTTCATTTCGGCAAACAGAGCGTTCGCACGCATTTCCTCGGGAACAAAGAACGGCTTATTGACGGCATGCTCCATCATGTAGTCGATGCTTCTGTCTTCGGAACGGAAATAGTCCTTGGTGTCAAGAATTCCGACGACATTATCTGGCGAGTCCTGACATACAGGATAATATGAATGTCGGCTCTCCATAATTGTCTTTGCCCAGATTTCTTCGCCATCCTCGATATAGAGGAATATAACATCTCTGCGACGCGTGCTGACCTGCTCGGCAGTCATATCGGTGAAATCGAAAACGTTATTGATAAGCTCGCTCTCTTCCTCCATAATGGTGCCCTGCTCGTTGCCTTCGGCAAGCATCAGCTTGATTTCCTCTTCCGTAACGACATCATCATCGCTGTTGGGGTCGATTCCCAGAATTCTGAGGACCCCATTGGTTGACTTTGTAAGTAACCAGACGAGCGGAGCGCATAATTTCGACATGACATACATCATTCCGGAAAGCCCGAGAGCAATCTGCTCGGTTTTCTTCATCGCAAGCCTTTTAGGGACAAGCTCGCCGAAAACTATACTGAAATAGGTCACAAGAAGCGTCACGATAACAAGGATAACGGGGTAGAGAACAGCTCTTGTAACCGGAATCCCAACGCTTATGAGCGCCTCTGTAAGAGGGTCCGCAAAGTTGTCAGCGGCGATAGCACCGCCGAGCAAGCTTGCCAAGGTTATTGCAACCTGAATCGTTGCCAGGAATTTGGACGGCTCCTCAGTAAGCGCAAGAAGCTTCTTTGCTCTTTTGTCACCATCCTGAGCCATCTGTTTAAGCTTGGTGTCGTTCATGGAAATGACGGCGATTTCGGCACAGGAAAAGACGGAATTAAACGCTATAAGTAATATTTGCAATATAATTGCCTGAACCATGATTAGTATAAGATCCTTTCGTAAAAACAGTATGAAACACAAAAAGGCACAGCCTTTCACAACGTTATGAAGACCATACCTACTCAATCATTCTGTCTAAAACGACGCAAGATGCTACTATATACTCAGTATTGTGGTCACAATCCCCATCGGAACTGTCATCCATCAAGTCTCACACTCCTAATAAATACTCGCCGAAAATATCCGGTTGCGATAAATATATCATATTCTCGAAGTTTTGTCAATAGGTGATTGGGGACAAATGAACTAATTCGAGCAAAGATAAAAAAATAACCTCCGAAAAATCGGAGGTTGGCGCGCCCGGGGGGATTCGAACCCACGACCTACCGGTTCGTAGCCGGGCACTCTATCCACTGAGCTACGGGCGCATTTGCAAGCGGTATTCCGCTCACAGTTAGATATAATAACACACCGACTTAAATTTGTCAAGGCTTTTTTCTTCAAATTCTGTACCAAAAACATAACCGCACAACTGTCACATTTTGTACCTCTATTTACTATTGCAAACAGGAAAGCTTTTTGATATAATAGGACAAGTAGTATTTTTCCGTATAAGCTACGGGACATATTGCTTCTGAATAATTATGAAATAACTATTTGTGCCTGCGCAACGTTTTGCGCATCGCATTTGTACTGATAAGGAGAAAGATAATGACACCTACAAGAAATACTCAGCTGAGTCTGCCGTGTGTCGCAACTAGAGACTTTATCGTCATGCCTCATATGTCTTTGAAGTTTGATGTTATGCGTCCCAAGTCCGTGGCGGCTCTTCGGGAGGCACTCCTCGGCGACAGACTCGTTTTCATGACCGCACAGAAGGACATAAACATCTCAGACCCCGCAGAAAATGATATCTACAAAATAGGCACAGTATGCGAAATAAAGCAGATTATAAATCTCAGCGAAGGAGCTTCTAGAGTCAGGGTAGAGGGTCTGTACAGAGCCAAGCTTCTCGAATATTCCGATGACGGAATCAGCCTTCATGCGGTTGTCAAGCCGATGAAAAACTATGGCAAGGATAAAATCCCCGATGAGGAGATTGACGCCTTCTGCCGTGTCGTAAAGGCGGCGTTTGAGGCTTACTCCTCAGTCGTTCCGAGAATGCCTGATGAACTCAAGCATGCTGTCATGACTGCAGACGACCCTGTAATGCTTTTTGAGAGCATAGTCTTCAATATTCCGATGCTCACCGAAGACCGTCAGCAGCTTCTGGAGGCTAACACGCTCAGTGAAAAGCTCTCAATAACCCTGGCTCTTCTCACAAGAGAGACTCAGGTATTGTCAATCGAGAACGATATACATACCAAGGTCAGTGAGGCTATAGACAAGGGTCAGAGGGAATATTATCTCCGCGAAGAGCTTCGCATCATCAAGGATGAGCTCGGCGAAACCGACGATATCGACGAAGAGGCAGAAGAGTATGTCGAAAAGATATACAGCCTCAAGCTCAACGAAGAATGCACCGAAAAGCTCATATCCGAGGCTGAAAGGCTTATGAAGATGCCCTACGGCTCTCAGGAGGCGGCTGTAATAAGAAGCTATCTCGATACCGTTCTGGAGCTTCCGTGGAATGTTGAAACGGAGGATAATCTCGATATCGAAAAGGTTTCCGCTCAGCTCGACAAAGACCACTACGGCATGAAGAAGGTCAAGGAAAGAATTCTTGAACTCCTGTCTGTCAGAGTGCTCAACAGCGACGTAAAGGGTCAGATTATCTGCCTTGTCGGACCTCCCGGCGTCGGAAAGACTTCAATCGGCAAGTCAATTGCGGACGCTCTCGGAAGAAAGTACGTCAGGGTCTCACTCGGCGGAGTTAAGGACGAAGCCGATATAAGAGGTCACAGAAAGACCTACATAGGCTCAATGCCCGGAAGAATCATAACAGCCGTCAAGCAGGCGGGTTCAAGCAATCCTCTCATACTTCTTGACGAAATTGACAAGATGGCTAACGATTTCAGGGGAGACCCCGCAAGCGCAATGCTCGAGGTTCTCGACAGCGAGCAGAACAAGGAGTTCAGAGACCACTATATCGAGCTACCATTTGATTTGTCTCATGCTATCTTTGTAACCACTGCAAATAACATAGACACCATCTCACCTCCGCTTCTTGACAGAATGGACGTTATCGAGCTTCCGAGCTACACTCGCGAAGAAAAGTTCGAGATAGCAAAACGCCATCTCGTTCCGAAGCAGGTTAAGCTTAACGGTCTTAACGGCAATAAAATCCGCTTCACAGATGCGGCTCTCTACGAGCTTGTCGACTACTACACAAGGGAAGCCGGCGTCAGAAGCCTCGAAAGACTTTTAGCAACCGTCTGCCGTAAAGCCGCAAAGGAAATCGTAACAGGCGAATCCCACAGAGTTACGGTCTCTCCCAAAACGATAGAAGAGTACCTCGGTGCAAGAAAGTACCTGGGCGACCTGAAATCGGATAAGTCTCAGGTCGGCGAAGTCAACGGTCTTGCATGGACTTCCGTCGGCGGCACTCTGATGCCTCTTGAAGTTCTCTCGGTTCCCGGCAAGGGAGTAATAGAGCTTACGGGCTCTTTGGGCGATGTCATGAAGGAAAGCGCTAAGATTGCCGTGACATACGCAAGAAGCGTTGCGGATAAGTACGATATAGACAGCGATTTCTACCAGAAGCGAGACATCCATATCCATGCACCGGAGGGTGCGGTTCCGAAGGATGGACCTTCGGCGGGTGTAACGCTTGCGACGGGAATAATCTCTGAGCTTTCCGGATTGAAGGTCCGTTCGGATGTAGCTATGACCGGAGAAATAACGCTTCGCGGAAAAGTTCTTGCAATAGGCGGACTCAGAGAGAAAACAATGGCGGCATACAAAGCCGGAATCAAGACAGTCATCATTCCCGCCGCCAACAAGCCCGATCTTGAAGAAGTCGACGACAAGGTCAAGCAGGGATTGGACTTCGTCTTTGCCGATACTATTGAGGATGTCCTCGATGTTGCGTTAATTCGGGAACAAACTGAACAGAGGAAGACGATAAACCCAGCGGCTTTCAAACAGGTTGAGAAAACTCCCGTGGGGGTGCGACTCGATGGGAAACGGTAATCATCGCTTCGATAACGCGGAATTCTTCGCGGCATATGGTACGTTTGAACAGCTTCCGAAGCCGGAGAAAACTGAAATTGTTTTCGTCGGGCGTTCAAATGTCGGTAAGTCCTCGCTGATTAATAAGATTTTCGCAAGAAAATCCCTTGCCCGAGTCAGCTCTGAGCCAGGAAAAACAAGAACAATCAACTTTTACCGCCTCGGGGAGATTTATTTCGTGGATCTTCCCGGGTACGGTTATGCAAAAGTCTCAAAGTCCGAAAAGGCGAGATGGAATAAACTTATTTCCGGATACCTTTCCGACCCCGAGCGTGATATCGGAATAGTATTCTCGCTTATAGACATGCGGCATCCGCCGACAGCAGATGACATCACAATGATAAACTTTCTTATCGACACCGAGCTTCCGTTCTGCATTGTCCTGACTAAATCGGATAAGCTGAACAAATCCAAAAGGGCGGCACGTCTTGAAGCCCTGAAGGATGAAATACCCTGCCTTTCGCAGATAACCGTAATTCCGTTTTCAGCATTGTCCGGAGAGGGAACAGAGGAAATCAGGGGAGTTATCGAAGAAGTTACGGAAAATCAGGACTAAAATTTCGTCAATCTTTCACAAATATATTGATATAGGTCTTTACTTTTTACTTTCAGTATGTTAAAATGTGTTTGTACGAAATACAAAATCGAGATTTTGAACAAGACATTGAAAAGGTGATAACATGAATCCAAAATCCAACAAAAAGCATATCGAGGACCTTTATGCGGCAATCCTTACTCTCGAAACCCGTGACGAATGCGAGCAATTTTTCGCAGATTTGTGCACCGCTATCGAAGTCGACACCCTTGCACAGCGTTTCGAGGTTGCCAAGATGCTCAAAGAAGGGCACATCTATGCAGATATAGTTGTCGCTACCGGTGCTTCGACAGCTACTATCAGCCGTGTCAATCGTTCTGTCAACTACGGAGTCGGCGGATATGACATTGCCCTCGGCAGACTCAAGGAAAATGAATCCGACAGCGAAAACTGATAGCTACGGCATTTTTGCCGACTACTATGATCGGTTCACAAAAAACGTGAGCTATGTTTCTTATGCCAGAAGGATAGACGAAATCGTCATGCAGAGGCACATGAAGCGTGGCTCTGTTGTTGATATAGGCTGTGGGACGGGGACTATTGATTTGCTTTTAGCCAAAATGGGCTATCGGGTTACCGGAATCGACCGTTCCTATGAAATGCTTACGGTTGCCGATAAAAAGCTACGGGACGCCGGGTTGAAAGCCACATTTGTCCGTCAGGACATGACAAAGTTGACTTTGCCGCAAAAGGCGGATGTGATTATATCGACTCTTGACGGCATCAACCACCTGAAATCCGCAGATGATGTATTAACGACGTTTTCACGGGTATCGAAAAATCTCAGGCATGGTGGCACCTTTGTCTTTGACATGAATACAATATACAAGCATAGAAGTATTCTCGGCAATAACTGTTTTATCTTTGATACCGATGATGTCTATCTCGGCTGGCAGAATGATTACAGGGCATGTGATGAGAGTGTGCTGATTACTCTTGATTTCTTTGTCAGAGAAGATAAAATCAGGCGTTATACCGAATCGTTCAGAGAAAAAGCCTATCCCGTAATGAAGATTTTCGGTATGCTCATCAAATCTGGGCTTGTTCCACTTGAAATCTACGACGGCATCGGTCATAAACCGCCGAAGAAAACGTCTGACAGACTGCTCATAATTGCGGGCAAGCTTTGAACTAAGGAAGATACAAATGGGAAGAATAGTAAGAACAATATCAAAAGACGCATCCGTTGTCTGCTCTGCTATTGACGGGACAGACATCGTCTCTGAAATAGAGAAAATTCACAGGACCTCCGCAGTCGTAACCGCCGCTCTCGGCAGACTTGCGATGGGAACCTCGCTTATCGGCTTCGGCTTAAAGGACGAGGGCGACAGCGTAACCCTCAGAATCAACGGTGGGGGACCAATCGGAAGCCTGACTGCCGTATCCGACTACCTCGGAAATGTAAAATGCTATTGCGATAACAATATCGTCGAAATTCCATTAAGACCCGACGGTAAACTCAATGTCGGCGGAGCAGTTGGCACAGACGGCACGCTCTCGGTTATCAAGGACCTTGGATTGAAAGAGCCATACATCGGACAGACAGAGCTCGTGAGCGGAGAAATAGCCGAAGATATTACCGAATACTTTGCCGAAAGCGAACAGACCCCGACAGTCTGCGCGCTCGGAGTACTGGTTAATCCCGGCCTGACCGTCAAGCGAGCCGGAGGATTTCTTTTACAGCTTCTTCCTTTTGCCCCCGATGAGTCGATGGACATAATCGAAAGAAATATCTCGAAAATCTCGAGCGTTACGAGTCTCATGGAGCAGGGAATGAGTGCCGAGGATATCGCTCTTATGACACTTGATGGACTCGAGCCGAACGCGCTTGATGATTTCGAAGTGAGCTATCGTTGCGACTGTTCGCGCGAAAGAACCGAAAGGATTCTGAAGAGCCTCGGAGAAAAAGAACTAAAAGAGCTATCGCAGGATGAGACAACGGAAGTCAAATGCCATTTCTGCGGCAAAGCATATAATTTCACTTCTGCGGAAATTCTTTCTCTTATAGAAAAATAGGTCTTGACAAATGGCGCATTCTCGTGTATAATACTGGAGTCGGTTGCGAAAAGCGACCGACGGAATACGGTGTCATAGCCAAGTGGTAAGGCGTAGGACTGCAACTCCTTGACCCCCGGTTCAAATCCGGGTGACACCTCCAAAAAATCCCCGACTGCTTCGGTCGGGGATTTTCTTGTTTTTACGCTACTCATGTTGTTCGTTTTTTCGATAAGCCAGTGGGGAAGTGCCGGTAACGGCTTTGAACTGCCGACAGAAATGCTCAACATTCTGATAACCGCAAAGGCTCGCTATCTTCTGAGAGTTGAAATCGGTCGTTACAAGATAATTCTTTGCAAGATCGATTCGCATACTGACAACGTCCTGCATACACGAGACGCCAAATTGCTTTTTGTAGATGTTCTGGAGATAGCCGGAGCTTAAATGAAGCTTGTCCGCCATTATGTCCACTGTCCAATGATAGTAAGGCTTAAGCCTTATCTCATATCTCAAATCTATAAGTGCCCTCTGCTGATCTGTAATCTCGGCTTCCTGTGCCGATTCTTTGATTTTCCACAGAAGCATCCTTAAGAGCATTGATATTGACATCGACGAATAGTCAAACCTGAAATAATTCTCCATAGACAAGAGCTCAAAGAGCTTCTGAAAGCTTTCGGGGGAATTTAGCTGAACCAAAGTCTCCGTCGGGACGTTGTCATTCGTTACGAAGCTTTCGTCAGTCTTGAATCTCACATAATCGTTGACATAAGGACAGTTATACGCCTGATAGTAAGCAAGGGCGTTCGGGGGATACAGGATTGCACTGTTGGGATGGCAGATAATATCGCCCGAGGGCAGATGAAACAGCGCCGGAGATTTGACGTACAGAAGCAACCAGAAGTCATTCCTTACTCCGTATACAAAATCCTCCGGATGGGTTGCATTGAGCTGCATAAAGCATATATCAATCATAATAAGCCTCCCGTTGGTAAGAACACTTCACCTGGTCCCAGTATGAAACATTTTTTTGAAAATGTCAAGTGGATATCAGGTATTTTGGGTGAGAATCAATCAATCTCAGGTGAAAATGTCCGTGATGTCAAACATGATTTGTGAGTTTGCTATTGCAAAATTGTCCGTGATGTGCTAAAATGTATGAAAAGCTAATCTCAGCAGTAAATCTGTGGATGGGGATGTATAATGATGAAAACAAAAAGAATAATCTGTATTGTACTGGCAACCGTGATGATGTCCGTTCTGGCGGTGAACACTTTTGCCATAGCCGTTGTTACGGCATCAACCTCAGCAAGTGCCAAACAGGGCGATGAAGTAGCGGTTTCCGTATCAATCACCGATTTATCCGGAATCGTCTCCGGAACAGTAAAGGTATCATACAACACGAGCGAACTGAAATATGTGAAGTCACGTTATGACAGCAGTGTAGTTTCAACTCCGCGTTCCAGTGGTGGAACTGTAACATTCTCCATAAACAACAGCAGTGGAGGCAATCTCAGCGGAACGCTTGCAACTATTACTTTCACGACTCTTGCCGATGAGTATACACAGTGCTACATCAGCGTTGAAATCAGCGACGCCGTAGATGCTCCGGAGAATCCGTCACAGTAAACGGCAACACGACCGTCCTGGTAATCGAAGACGACGAGGGAAATACCTATGATCCCAATGCTGTCACCAATAATGATGACGATGACGACAGTGACTCCGATGACAACAGTGAAGCAGTTACTACCACCGCTGAAGCCGAAGTAACCACAACCAGCGAAACCGAAGAGGAAGTAGTCATTGATGACGACCCTGAGGTAGCGGAAGCAACCACAACAGCCGCAACAACAACGGAAGCCACGACAACCACGACAAAGGCAACAACTACAGAAGCTACGACAACAACCCGTGCGACTACCACAACAGCCGCTACCACTACAACCGAAGCAACCACAACAACAGAAGAAACCACTACGGAAGCCACAACAACCACCGAAGTAACTACTTCTGAAGTAACCACATCCGAAACAATCATCAGCTCCGATTCAACCGCTACTCTCGTCACATCTGACGAAACGGCGGCATTCGCAACTGTTGATGATTCGGAAGAGGACAAGAGTAAAGCGTCATTCCAGACAATAGCGGTCGTTCTGGTCGTATTGGCGCTGACAGTAATCGGTGTTATTATTCTTGAGGTATTCAGAAGAAGGTAAAATCCTAAGGAGGATAAAATGCAACAAACACTGTCTAAAATATTCAATAAAAAAGTCATTCTGCCGATTCTTATAGCTATAGTCGTGATAATCGTTTTAGCTAACTGTATCACGGTTGTCTCGGCAGGACATACAGGAGTACTCGTCACACTGGGAAAAGTTGAAGATAACGTTTTTCAGGAAGGACTTCATTTCAAAGCGCCGTTCATTCAGGAAGTCATAGAGATTGACAACCGCATAACCAAGCTTGAGGTTTCGACCGAAGCGTTTTCAAAAGACCTTCAGACCGTTTCAACTACTCTCGCCATCAATTATCGTGTCGACACGAGCATGTCCTACAGTATTTATAAGAATGTAGGAAGCGATTATGAAATGGTTCTCATAACTCCCGCCGTGAACGAAGTTCTTAAGGCTACAGTCTCGCAGTATACGGCAGAGGAGAGTGTAACCAACAGGACTCTTATATCCGACGGATTGTTGGAGGGGCTCAACGAAAAGTTGAACGACAGCGGTCTATACATTACCGATGTCAATATCATCGACTTCGACTTCTCCGAGGCTTACATCACGGCTATTGAAGAAAAACAGGTAGCTCAGCAACAGCTTCTCAAGGCAGAAACCGAGAAGGAAACCACGATAACCAACGCTGAGGCAGAAGCGGAAGCAATGAAGATTCAGGCGGAGGCAGAAGCGGAAGCCAACAGGATTCTTTCCGAGTCCATCTCCGATGAACTTGTTGAATACTACAAGATTGAGAAGTGGGACGGCAAGCTCCCGACTATAACCGGTAGCGGTTCTATGATGCTCGATGTGAGCTCGATTCTTGAATCATCAGACACAAGCTCTGATTCCGCAACCGTTTCCGACTCTACGGGCGAATAAAACCATGAAAATTTTCAGAAAATTGATATCAATAGCATTGATTGTGACTGTGACATTGTGTCTGAGCGGTTGCTCATTTTTCGACACGCTGACAGCATATGGTCTCTATTCGAGAGCGGTCAGCAAACTCGAAAAAGCCGGAGGATATGATGCCGATTGTGTTATGTCCATCTCATTTGACATATTGGGCGAAACGCTTACTTCCGAGACGGTAATGAATATCAAAGAGAATTCGACCGGAACTCAGACTGTGACCGAAATGGATGGCGAAACAATCACAAGCACCTATATAGACGACAAAGTCTATGTTGAGTACGGAGACACCCTGATTTTCTACACCGTAACCGACAGCGATTCGACCGAATCAATCGGCGATGCCAACCTGCCCGAGCTTGCAGAGGATATTTTCGACAACATAAGCGTTGTCAAAAACGATGACGGAACAAAGCAGATTGCAATCGTTCTGGAGAGTGAAGACGCCGAAAGCATATTGGGCTCGTTTGTCGCTGATCTGGACGACCTGACTTTTGACGATATCATCTACACCATGATTTTCGACAGCAGTAACGATCTCTACATGATGACTCTGTCTTGCAGTGCATCAATGGATGTCCTTGGTTACACCATTATCGGCTATGTCACTGCCGAATATACATTCATAGATTTCGGCACAGCTCCCGAGTTTGACCTTGGGCACGACGAAAGCGAGTTCGAAGACGGTGGGGAATACAGCGACTGACGCAAAGCACATCAAAAAAATCCGAAATCAACTATTGACAACACGTTTTCAATGTGGTATCATATTGGGGCTGTGAAATTCACGGCTCCCATCTATGGAGAGGTATCGAAGCGGTCATAACGAGGCGGTCTTGAAAACCGTTTGGTCAAAAGCCACAAGGGTTCGAATCCCTTCCTCTCCGCCAATCGCCAAACGACGCATTTACGCCGTTTGGCGTTATTTTTTGCCCATTCTCATCTCTGAAATCTTAATCAAATCTTAATCTTTGAAATATTGAACCCTCCCTGCAAACTGTGATATAATATACTTAAGACAAAAAAATCCGGGGTGATAATATGATAAAGACTTCGATTCCGCACAGCTTTGAGTGGGTTGTGGTGGAACTTATAATATCACTTATTGTCTGCTGTATAAGTTACAGTAGACATAGGTTGATAGCAAGGCTTTTACTAATTTTTCTTGCAACGTTTGGCACTTGTAATTTCATCTCGCTTATAGTCCTTCCTTTTCCAATAGCACTGACATATCCGGATGGCTACAGCTACGATTTCATGAGCCAGTTTGCAGAGTTTGACATAGCGGCGATAACGACCTATTTCTGGGACTATGTTTCGAGCCGTTCAAGGTTCATAACTGCGCCGTTTCTGTTTACGTTTTTCGGAACGATCCTTTTCAAACGCCTTCGCAGACCGCTTGTGTTCTTACTTTCGCTTGTTGGTGCGCCAGTGCTCTATATGCTTGTTAATGTCGCAATCAACACCGTTGTCAAGTACACCATGACGAGGATTTATCCCGTCAATCTCATATTGATAGTTATCGGCTACGCCCTCGGTTGGCTTCTTTCGATGCTGATTCTGCGAGCTTTCCCATCGATTGATCGGAAACTAAAGCAATGAACCGTCACGCTTTCTATCTGAAAAGAGCATTCCGGCAGATGACTGCTAAACCAGCGAGCTTTGTGATAATCGTATTTTCGTTCACTGTCTGTGCTTTTTCGCTCTTCGTCCTGATAAACGAGCTTCTCTATTCGACTACGTTTTTTCTGCACCAAGGCGAAAGCCGCAGAACATTTACGATAACATCCAGTGTTTCGGATAATTCTAAGCTTATAGAAGCACTTTCAGAAAGTGACGTCTTGCCTGAAATCTCGGAATTTGTCGGGCTGAGTGCCTACCCAAAAGGCGGGAACAGTCAGTATATTCAGGCTGTCCTTTGCAGTGTCAACGACTCAAGAATCACTGGCGAGCCTGACGTTACCATTGGCAGAACCTTCTCCGAAATCGAGCTTGAGAACGGCGAAGATGTCATCATCTGGTGCAATAATGAAATCTATATAAACAGCGGTCTGAGAGAGTATAAATCAGTCGGCGACAGCGTGATTATTGGCAACGGAGTTTACTCTGTCATCGGCATAAGTGAAACCGATATTTATCTTCCGTTCTCGACTGCTCTGAAAACCGGCGATTTCGACATCAGGCTGAATGGCATAGTATTCTCGGAAATCCCGACAAAACCGGAGATTGAAATCTTAGAAACCATTGCGACGGTCAACGACTGCACAGTGAAATCGAGGTATCAGGCAGAGCTTAGCGACTTTTTAGAGAACGGCATGGAGTGCACAGTTATAATCATCGGGATAATACTCTGTGTCATCTGCATCGTGTCGTCGCTATTTGATTACATGGTCAGGAGCATGTCCTATGAATACAACATCTATAAGCTTCTGGGTATTTCTCGAGCCGGACTTTTTGAGCTACTTTATCTGCCTCTTTTCATCATGACCGTAGTCTCACTCGTTGCGGGATATGCTCTTTTTTGCCTGTCAAAACCGCTCCAGAGGCTTCTCAACATGTATGGTCAGGTGAACTTGGCAAGCGGAGTTGTAGTTTTTGCGATAATGCTCGTTGTCATGCTCTCGGTAACTGTTCCGAAATACAACCGTCTTTTCTCGGGAGGTGCCAGACTATGAGGCTTATTATTCTCTCGAATCTCAAAGACAGATTTCCCGCCTACGTCAGAGTGGCACTTATGCTGACGGTCATGATGTTCATCCTGTCTTCGCTTATGGGCGACTTACTTCCGCTGATTCAGATAAGGCAAGCTTATTCGAGTCTTGGGCTTGAAAATGCTGTCGCCATTACTGCTGATTCAGATATAAAGTCTGTGGTTGAAGACTTAGGCGGAAAGTACCTCGGTGTGAGCTTCCACGGAAAATACACCTATGACAGCTTCGCTTATTTACAGCTGGTCGAAGCAGATTATTTTGAGAATCTCAACTATTCTTTCAAGAAACAGACGAGCTTTGAAGTTGTGGACGGCTACCCTGCCGTGGTGGTTTCAAGCCTTGGGAGCTACTATTCGCTCGGCGAGACCTACACTGAAATCCTTTCCGGCAAGGATAAAACCGAAGTCACATTCACGGTTGTCGGCATACTTAAAAACGATTTCGTCTATCTGACGCCTTCCGAAGATAGCCCGTCGTCAGTGGTCTCCGAGCAGAGCAACTATATTTTTCTCATAACTGACGAGGACGATGGCATTTTTACGAAAAAAGACGTTTATGGCGCACTTGCAAGCGGCGATATAACCGACTTTTGCAGTAAGATTGTAAGCACTGGCTTGGTGGAATCAGCCGTATCAACTGCCGACAGGTTCGCAGAATATTGCGCTCTGGAGCTTGAAATTATGGGAATGACGGTGATGCTCGCAATTATCTCTATTCTTCTTTGCTTAGCCGGAGTTATTTCAAACTCGATCCTTTCAAGAACAGTGTTTGCGGAGAAATACTGCATAATCTCCACTTGTGGAGCGAGCCCGGCACAATGTCGGGCAATTCAAATCATCACAGATTTAATCCCGATAATTGCCGCTGTCGCCATTTTTGTGGTGATAAGTGTCTTGAGAAATCTTTGAGGAGGGATAACCATGTCGATAGCAATTAAGAACATTCACAAGACCTACAACGCCGGAAAAGGAAGCGAAGTCAAGGCGTTGAACGGCATCAGTCTTGAAATCAATGACGGTGAAATGCTTGCGATTATGGGAAAATCAGGCTCCGGCAAGTCAACGCTTCTCAAGATTTTAGGCTGTGCTGATACTGATTTTGAAGGTGAATATCTCCTGAATGGTGCCAATGTCAGAACGCTTTCAACGAAACAGCTTGCCAAAATCCGCAATAAGGAAATCGGGATAGTTCTGCAAAACTTCGGCTTGATTCCGAATATGTCCGTTTACGACAACGTCCGTGTGCCGGTCTGTCTCGGCGGGAAGCATGACAAGAAGGCTACCGATGAGAGAATTGCTGGGCTTCTTAAAAGTCTTCAGATTGAGGACAAGCGCGACACCGACATCTCCGAGCTTTCTGGCGGTCAACAACAGAGAACAGCCATTGCGAGAGCACTCGTGAATCAGCCGAAAATAATTCTTGCGGATGAGCCCACTGGCGCACTCGATAAAACCACTGCAAGCGACATAATGGATGTGTTCGGGAAACTCAACGAACAGGGTATAACTATAGTAATTGTTACCCATGACAATGCAACAGCTCAGAAATGCGACAGAGTTGTTTTGATAGAAGATGGCAAGATTAAGTAGTTACGAAAAGCACTCATCGGGTTGAGTGCTTTTTTTGTTATGTATAATTGAATACAGCCGTGAGAAACTATCCAAATGAAAAAAATCTAAAATACCCCTTGACAACCACTCAGATATAGTGTATACTATATTCAGTTAGCCGAGCCTAACTATATTTTAAGATTTGCAGTTAGCAAACGCTAACTTATAATCACGGAGGTGATGTAATGCCCGATGAGCTCTTGGTTCGTCATTGCGCGCCGACTATGGCGGGAATAAAGACAGCCGCTATGTTCAACTATCATTATGAGGATGAGCAGTCGCTCCACGAAAGCGTCTGCAACCTGAACAAAACAATCACGCCGAAGGGGATGTGCATGATAATTCTTCGGCGTCAGAATAACACTGCGCTTATCTATCTCTATCGTCCGGATATGCTGAAATCCGACCTTTCCGACAGCCTCGGGAAGAGTATTCTTGACGAACGTGGGTATCCTACTGATAACGTCAACAGATGCCTGTGGAGGCTGAGAGACAGGCTCTCGGAATCAGCCGAGTTCCCTCATGAAATCGGGCTGTTCCTCGGTTACCCGCCGGAGGACGTTAAGGGCTTCATAGATAATAATGCCGAAAGTGCCAAGTGCGTCGGTTTCTGGAAGGTATACGGCGACGAAAAAGCCGCCAAGGAGAAATTCCGTCAATACAGACAGTGCATCGGCAGTTACTGCAAGCACTACAACAAATATCATTCACTCGACAGGCTTCTTGTAGCCACATGAATTCAGAAAGGAAGATAAGAATGTCAAAAGTAGCAGTAGTTTATTGGAGCGGTACGGGAAATACCGAGCAGATGGCAAACGCCGTTCTGGAAGGTATCAATAAAGCAGGCGGTGAGGGAGAGCTCTTCACAGCCTCCGAATTCGATACATCCACAGTATCCGTATACGACGCCATAGCCTTCGGTTGCTCCGCCATGGGTGACGAACAGCTTGAAGAAAGTGAATTCGAGCCGATGTTCCAAGCCTGCGAGTCGGCTCTTAACGGCAAAAAGATTGCCCTTTTCGGCTCTTACGGATGGGGAGACGGAGAATGGATGCGCTCATGGGAAGAAACTTGCCGTAATGACGGCGCAATCCTTGCCTGTGAAAGCGTCATCTGCAACGACGCTCCCGATGAAGAAGCAATATCCTCCTGCCAAGCCCTCGGTGCGGCTTTGGTGTAAGCAATCATGATACATGCGGTATCCACCGCAAAGAAACCCGAGTAGGGAAGTGCTCCTTACTCGGGTTTTCTTTATGTAGATAAAAAGTTCTTTACAAAATCGACCGTATATGCTATAATGACTATGCCAAACAATCTAAATAATTATGCCACCCATCGGGAAAGCTACCTTGGTAAAAGGTGTTTTCTCTCTTTCTCTTTTTCCCTTTGGGTGCATTGAGATTGTTTGGCGACAATGAGGGACTCACTTTTTCGGTGCGTTCCTTGTGGGCGCACTTTTTTATTTGTGCCGAAAAATCTTTATTATAGTGGAGGAAATACCATGAACGAGACAACAAATAGCCTGAATGACGAGGACATCAATGTAACAACAACTGACTCTACACCGGTTGCGACACACGATGAAGAACAAATCACAACTAACCAACAATTCAATTATGATCCCTATACTGGTAAACCGCTCTATAAGTATGACCCGTTCACTGGACAACCACTGACAGGAAATGAGCAATCGCAACAATTTCAGCAAGTCATCAACGAGAATGGGCAAGTTAGCTATACAACCATTACCAGCGATAAAAGTTGGAAGAAAGCAGTACATCTTTCTTTGTGGGGATTAGGACTACACCACTTTTACGTTGGTAGAGTTGGATGGGGAATATTCGGTTTTCTAAAAGGATTGCTTACATGGATGACAGGTACTTTTTTCATTTTTTACCCGCTTATAGCAATATCTGACGCCTCTTCTTTCAGTTTTGCTACATATGGTGAATACTTTGCTCGAACCATAATCTATTACTTACTGTTTAATGACGTCAGCTTCATTCAGCTTGCAACAAAAACTTACAGAGACGCATCTGGCGCACCTCTAAGAAAGTAATCCCATAGCTTTGAATAAGAAATCCGAGTAGGGAAGCGCTCCTTACTCGGGTTTTCTTTTCATATTAGATTCATTCCTCCGGACAAGTAATCTCCATTATCTTCTCAATAATCAGATGCAAAGACTGGCTTTGGATATTGTCGGCGGCTTTATAGTAGACCTCTTTGCCTTCACGGCGGCTGGTGATAAGACCGCTGGCTTTGAGGAGCTTCAGGTGATGAGAAACCGCTGGGCTTGTCATGCCCATGAGGGCAGAAATGTTGATGACACATTCCTCACAATGGCAAAGAAGCCAGAAAATCTGAACCCGGCTACAGTCGCCAAGCTGTCGGAATACGTCGGCAACAGCCTGAAAATCAGTCTTTTCGAGGGTTTCCTTCAATGATTCTATATCATATTCATCGGTGTGATGATGGGGGAGCAGTTCTTCGGGCATTATTTTATCTCCTTGTGTCGTAATTCTGAGTATATTATAACACAACAAAACCGGTTAGACAAGGCTTATTGTGAGGCAGTCTCGGAGCAAATGTTGATTTTTTCAAAAAAATTTGATTTTCCTATTGACAAACATGTAGAGACGGCATATAATGTAATAGGACGTTTAAACGACTGCTTAATCGTTTAATACTGCTAATCCAATTCTTACTCAGGAAAGGTGATTCAAGATGAAGAAGACCTATAATATCGAAGTTGACTGCGCTAACTGTGCCAATCTCATGGAGGGTGCGGCTAAAAAGACCGAAGGCGTTATGAACGCTGTTGTGAACTTCATGACGCAGAAGATGATTGTCGAGTTTGAAGAGGGCGTCAACGAGGCTAAGGTCATGAAAAGTGTGCTCAAGGCTTGCCGCAAAGTCGAGCCCGATTGCGAAATAGAAATCTGAATCCACAGGCAAGGGAAGAGATTGATATGACAAAGAAGCAAAAGAAGATGCTTGCAAGGATTCTTGTCACTGCATTGATGATGATTCTTCTGATGATACTGCCGGTTTCGGGCATTCCACAGTTGATTCTCTACTTGGTCGCATACATAATAATCGGCTATGACATTCTGCTTAAGGCTTTCAGGGGGATTCTGAATGGCAGGGTGTTTGATGAGAACATTCTGATGGCGATAGCCACCGTCGGAGCATTTGCGCTTGCAATCTATGATCAGAGCGGGGAATACAGCGAAGCGATTGCCGTCATGCTATTCTACCAGATAGGTGAGCTGTTCCAGAGCTATGCCGTTGGGAAAAGCCGCCGCAGTATAAGCGACCTGATGGACATACGCCCCGATTATGCCAATATCGAGATTGATGGCAAGCTCACTCAGGTTTCGCCCGATGAAGTCGGGATAGGTAGCATAATCGTCGTCCAGCCGGGCGAGAAGATTCCGATTGACGGCATTATCGAAGAGGGAACATCCACTCTCAATACTTCCGCACTGACCGGCGAAAGTCTCCCGAGGGATGTCCACACCGGCGACGAAGTAATCAGTGGTTGCATCAACATGACAGGACTTCTGAAAATCAGAACCGCAAAAGAATTCGGCGAATCAACCGTCTCAAAGATTCTTGATTTGGTCGAAAATGCAAGCTCACGCAAATCTAAATCAGAGGATTTCATCTCAAAATTTGCAAGAATCTATACTCCCGCCGTATGCGGCTCCGCACTTGCGTTGGCGATAATCCCGCCCATTGTCAGACTGGTTATGGGCCTTCCTGCAGAATTCAACGACTGGATTTATCGTGCGCTCACTTTCCTCGTAATCAGTTGCCCGTGTGCATTGGTTGTCAGCATTCCACTCAGCTTCTTTGCCGGAATCGGCGGAGCAAGCAAAGAGGGAATACTTATCAAGGGTTCGAACTATCTTGAAACTCTCTCGGAGACGAAATATGTAGTCTTCGACAAGACAGGGACCCTCACTGAAGGCTCATTTGAAGTAAACGCAATTCACCACGGCACTATCGACAATTCAAGGCTCATCGAGCTTGCGGCACTTACCGAGAGCGCATCATCTCATCCCATAAGCAAGAGTCTCCAACATGCCTATGGCAAAGAACTTGACCGAAGCCGGGTTTCCGATATCTCCGAAATCAGCGGAGAAGGAGTAATTGCAAATGTCGACGGTCACAGCGTAGCGGTCGGCAACAAGAAAATGATGCAACGAGTGGGGAGTGAGTACATCTCCTGCCATTCTGTCGGCACTATAATTCATGTTGCCGTTGACGGAAGCTACTGCGGACACATAGTGATTTCCGACGTCATAAAACCGAATTCAAAAGAAGCTATCAGATCTCTGAAGCAATCCGGAATTGAGAAAACAATAATGCTCAGCGGTGACTCAAAAGCAGTCGCCGAAAGTGTTGCTAATGAACTGGGAATTGATGAAGTACACGGCGAACTGATGCCTGATGATAAAGTCGCAAAAGTCGAAGAACTCCTTGAAGCCAAGAGAAGCGGCAAGTTAGCTTTCGTAGGCGACGGCATTAACGATGCTCCCGTCCTCTCAAGGGCAGACATAGGCATCGCAATGGGCGCCATGGGCTCCGACGCCGCAATAGAAGCGGCAGACGTGGTCCTTATGGATGACGACCCGGTTAAGATTGCAAAAGCTATCAGGATATCTAAAAAGTGTCTGAGAATAGTCAAGGAAAACATCGTCTTCGCAATAGGAGTAAAGCTCATCTGCCTTGTATTGGGCGCACTCGGAATGGCAAGCATGTGGCTTGCGATATTCGCCGATGTCGGAGTGATGGTTCTGGCGGTCCTCAATGCGATAAGAGCATTGTTTGTCAGAAAGCTTTGATTTAATATTTTTCATACCCGTCGTGACTTGTTGAAGTTGCGACGGGTTTTAAAATTTTATCACCTCAAAATTCGCCTGTTTCCGCCTTTGAAAGTTGCACTTTTTCTGTCATAACGCCGAAATTAATATTTGCTCTTGAAATAATCCCGTCAAATTGATATAGTAGAAGTGTGAGAATGTGTTTTGATGTAATGAGAATGTTAAAGAAAAGTAAAGACGACGTCTTGAAAGGACACTTATGGACTTAGCTCATATTATTTCTCTTATCGGTGGAGTGGCGTTCTTCCTCTTTGGAATGGAAACAATGGGAAACGGGCTTAAAAGCCTTGCCGGAAACAGGATGGAAGAAATCCTGTTCAGGCTTTCTTCTCCTGCTATCAAAGGCTTCTTCCTTGGAATTCTGGTAACCGCCGTAATCCAATCTTCCGGTGCCACAACCGTTATGGTTATAAGCTTCGTAAGTGCCGGAACGATGACCCTCACTCAGGCTATCCCGATTGTCCTCGGCACTAACATAGGTACCACAATGACCGGCTGGATTCTTTCCATTTCCGGTTCCGAAAGTGTTGCCGGTCAGCTCCTTTCCACAGAAGTTCTCATCGCAGTATTTGCGACAATAGGCGCGCTTCTTTACATGTTCACAAGTAAGAATTCGACCAAGAGTATCGGTCTTGTCCTTCTGGGACTCAGTACCATTCTTTTGTCAATGTCTCTTATAAGCGATTCCGTCGACCCGTTAAAAGAAAGCGAAGCCTTCCAGAATATACTTCTTCTGTTCAAGAACCCGGTTCTCGGCGTTCTTGCAGGTGTATTCGTGGCGGCTGTTATTCAGTCGTGCTCCGCCGGCGTCGGCATCTTGCAGGCACTTTGTACATCGGTTGTAATTCCGTACAGTGTCTGCCTCCCTTTGATTTTAGGTATAAATATAGGCGCAAGCTCTCCCGTTCTGATTGCAATGATAGGGAAGAATAAAAACTCCAAGCGAACGGCTTTGGTATATCTCATCGCAAATATACTGACTGCTGTACTTGTAGCTATTATTCTTGTTCCCATTAATGCAATCACAGGAGGGCTTTCATTTATGAATGAGAGTGCAACGACAACCGGCATCGCACTTATGAACTCAGTTATCAGTGTCGTCGGAATGGTAGCACTGCTTCCTGCAAGCAAGCTTATCGAGAAGATCTGCTATATCGTAATCAAGCCTGACCCTTCAGAGAGCGAAGATACGAGTGAGATTGACTCGCTCGACGAAAACCTTCTTGACTACGTTCCCGCCGCAATCGAAGTCAGCCGAAAAGCCGCTCTCAAAATGTGCGATATTGCAAGAAAGAACATATTCCGTGCAATCAGACTCATAACCGAATATGACAAGTCGAAATACCAAAAGGTTGCCGAGAAAGAATCCCTTTGCGACAAGTATGAGGACAAGCTCGGAAACTATCTCGTCAAGATAGGTAAGAACGTCATGGACGAGAAGCAACAGGCTATTTCAAGCGAGCTTCTGAGCGTAATAGGTGACTTCGAGAGAATAAGCGATCATGCGGCAAATATCGCAGAGAACGCCGAAGAGATTCACGATAAAAAGATTGTATTCTCCGATGAGGCGGCAATGGAATTGCAAATCCTCACTGATGCCATCAGCGAGATTATCAATCTAGCATCGTCCGCATTCGTCGAGAGAAGACGCGATCTGGCAGTTAAAGTCGAGCCGCTCGAAGAAACCATCGACGAAATGTCCAAAGTTATCAAGAACAATCATATCGAGCGTGTACAGTCGGGTGCATGCACGATAGTTACGGGATTCGTCTACAGTGATCTTCTCACAAACTTTGAGAGAGTTGCCGACCACTGCTCGAATATAGCGCTTTCCGTTCTTCATAGTTATGACTTGAACGCAGAAGGGCATACATACGTCGCACAGATTTCCGATTCGCCAGAATTCAAACAAAATCTTGACGACTACAGAAAGAAATATCTTTTTGCTGTCGCAAAGAGTAAATAAATGCAAAGGAGCAATCACCATGTTTTTTGAAGAGCTGAAAAACTTTGATCCGGAGGTAGCCGCATCATGTGAGCGGGAGCTTAACCGCCAGCGCCACAACATCGAGCTTATCGCCTCGGAAAATATCGTTTCCGAAGGAGTGCTTTTGGCGGCAGGAAGCGTTCTCACAAACAAGTACGCCGAGGGTTATCCCGCAAAGAGATACTACGGCGGATGCCAGTATGTCGACGAAGTCGAGGAAATCGCAAGAGAACGTGCAAAAAAGCTCTTCGGAGCGGAGCATGCAAACGTTCAGCCCCATAGCGGTGCAAACGCAAACCTCGCCACCTTCTTTGCACTTTTACAGCCGGGTGACACCGTTCTTTCCATGAGCCTTGCTCACGGAGGACACCTTTCACACGGTTCACCTGTCAACATTTCCGGCAAGTACTTCCACATTGTTCCTTACGGCGTTTCCGATGAAACCCAGACCATAGATTACGATGAAGTTGAGCGTCTGGCTCTTGAGTGCAAGCCCAAGCTCATTCTTGCAGGCGCTTCCGCATATCCGAGAATCATCGACTTCAAGCGTTTCCGCGAGATTGCTGACGAAGTAGGAGCTTATCTGATGGTAGACATGGCTCACATCGCCGGTCTCGTCGCCGCAGGTCTTCATCCGAGCCCGATTCCATATGCCGACGTTGTAACAACCACAACCCATAAGACCTTGAGAGGACCCAGAGGCGGGCTTATTCTCTGCAAAGAGCAGTATGCAAAGGCAATAGACAAGGCTATCTTCCCCGGAACACAGGGCGGACCGCTTATGCACATCATTGCTGCAAAAGCTGTAGCTTTCGGCGAAGCTCTTACCCCTGAATTCAAGGACTATCAAAAGCAGATTATCGCAAACGCTCAGACTCTTGCAAGCGAATTCACTGCTCACGGAATCAAGCTCGTTTCCGGAGGAACCGATAATCACCTCATGCTCCTTGATTTAAGAGGAACAGGCGTAACCGGCAAAGAGCTCGAGCACCGTCTTGATGAGGTTCATATCACTGCAAACAAGAATGCCATCCCCAATGACCCCGAAAGCCCGTTCATCACAAGTGGCTTGAGAGTCGGCACTCCCGCTGTAACCACCAGAGGCTTCGGCGAGAACGAAATGAAGCTCATAGCCGGCTGGATTTGCGAATGCATCACCGATTTCGATGCAAATAAAGAAAGAATCACAAACGAGGTTGTCTCGCTTTGCGAGAAATTTCCGATTTACGACAAGTAATTTCCTGAGAGGTGAACGATATGAAAACAGACATCGAAATAGCTCAGGAATCTCAGATGCTTCCTATAACCAAGATTGCCGAGATTGCTGGAATTGATGAGGATTCGATTGAGCAATACGGAAAATACAAGGCTAAGGTCGACCCAAAAATCATCAATGACGATTCAAGAAAGAATGGCAAGCTTATTCTCGTAACCGCAATCACTCCGACGCCTGCAGGCGAGGGCAAAACCACCACAACAATCGGTCTTGCCGACGGGTTAAGAAAAATAGGGAAGAACTCTGTCGTTGCCCTTCGTGAGCCTTCATTGGGTCCCGTTTTCGGAATCAAGGGCGGAGCCGCAGGCGGCGGATATGCTCAGGTTGTCCCTATGGAGGATATCAATCTTCATTTCACCGGCGACTTTCACGCTATAGGTGCCGCAAACAATCTTCTTGCGGCTATGATTGACAATCACATTCAGCAAGGGAACGCCCTCGGAATCGACCCGAGAAGAATCACATGGAAGAGATGCGTCGACATGAATGACCGTCAGCTAAGATTTATTGTTGACGGCTTAGGTGGAAAGCCCAACGGCACGCCCCGCGAGGATGGCTTCGATATAACCGTTGCAAGCGAAATTATGGCGGTATTCTGCCTTGCAAGCTCCATCGACGACCTTAAAGACAGACTGGGGAAAATTATAATCGGTTATACTTATTCTGGAGAACCCGTGACGGCTTCTCAGCTCAAGTCTGTCGGCGCAATGGCGGCGCTTCTCAAGGATGCCCTGAAGCCGAATCTTGTTCAGACTCTGGAGCACACCCCTGCACTTGTCCACGGCGGACCCTTTGCAAATATCGCACATGGTTGCAATTCAGTACTGGCAACAAAGCTCGCAATGAAGCTTGGCGATTATGCCGTAACGGAAGCCGGCTTCGGTGCTGATTTGGGCGCTGAGAAGTTCCTTGACATCAAGTGCCGCATGGCAGGACTCACGCCTTCTGCGGTTGTAATAGTCGCGACCGTCAGAGCCCTTAAGATGCACGGCGGTCTTGCTAAGACCGAGCTCGGAAAAGAGGATCTGGATGCTTTGAAGAAAGGTCTTCCGAATCTCTTAAGACATGTTTCCAATATCAAGAATGTCTACGGTTTGCCTTCCGTAGTCGCAGTAAACAGATTCCCGACAGATACGGATGCCGAGGTAAATCTCGTTATTGAAGAATGCCGCAAGCTCGGCGTAAACACCGTTCTCTCCGATGTCTGGGCAAAGGGTGGGGAAGGCGGAATCGAACTCGCCAACGAAGTTGTCAGACTTTGCGAGGAAGAGACTCCGAACTTCACCTTCAGCTATTCCGATGACATGAGCCTCGAGGAGAAGATTAACGCCGTCGTCACCAAGGTCTATGGCGGAAACGGCGTCACCTATCTCCCTACGGCAAAGAAGGAGCTTGCAAGGCTCACAGAGCTCGGTTTCGGAAAGCTTCCCGTTTGCATAGCAAAGACTCAGTATTCCTTCTCCGACGACCCGACAAAGCTCGGCGCACCCGAAGACTTCACCGTTACTGTCAAGAACGTAAAGGTATCAGCCGGTGCCGGTTTCGTGGTTGTTCTGACAGGGGATATAATGACTATGCCGGGTCTCCCGAAATCTCCTGCGGCAGAAAGAATAGACGTAACCTCGGACGGAGTAATAACAGGACTCTTCTAAGCAAATAATAAAAGCCGACAGTTTCTGCACTGTCGGCTTTTTGTCGTCCGCGACGACGATGGTCGGGATGACAGGACTCGAACCTGCGGCATCCTGCTCCCAAAGCAGGCGCTCTACCAAACTGAGCCACATCCCGTTTGAATTGACATCATGTATTATAGCCGTATTTTTGCAATCTGTCAATAGCTTTTTTTCTGAACTTTCATATAAATGGCGGGGGTATAAGTCATTTTTATAAGTAGAGGCGATAATTTTTGCTGTTCTTCGAAAAAGTGTTGACATGTGATTGTGCAAATGGTATAATGAAGACGGTTAAAAACCATATTATATTAGGAGGAAAATAACATGAAGAAAATTTTGGCAATTGTCATGGCAGTCGCAATGGTTATGGCTCTTTCTGTAACCGCTTTTGCAGCTGAGACTGAGATTGCTCTCACAACTGACAACCTCGGTTACTACAATGATGCTACCGAAGTTGACGGTGGACTTAACTCCAGCGGAGAGCAGTTTGTTGTTAGCCTTCCCGAAGTTGTTGAGAAGGGTGAGACCATCACCATCCACATCAAGGGAACATCTGACGGCGACTTCAGAGTATGGCTCGTAAACGGTGCAAATACTGACTCTGACTTGTGGCTTTCTACCGAAAATGGTTTCGCTGGTGGCGAGTTTGACTACACTATCGATCTTACCATGAACGACCATGATGGCAACGGCGACACCAGTTCTGACGGTATCAACTTCAAGGGCATTGCTTATGGCACTAACCTCGACAACTTCACCCTTACCTATCTTGCTATAGTTACCGATGGCGAAGAGGTTGTTGCTGAGTCTTCTGACGATGCTACCGAAGAGACCGCTGAGGCTTCTGAGGAAACCGCTGAGGCTACCGAAGAAACCACTGCTACCACTACCAATGCTGACACCGGCGTTGTTCTGGCTGTTCTCCCGATGGCTGTAGCTGCTGCTGCTGTTGTAGCTTCCAAGAGAAGATAATTTCGGAACTCCGATAAGACAACTGAAAAGAAATGCCTCCTTTCGGAGGCATTCTTTTTATGGCATATTTTATGCTATATTCGGAACAGAGAAGTCATCCCCAGAGTGTATTCAGATACTCAACTCTGTTTCTTGTCCATCTTATTGTTGCGAGCGCACTTGAAGAACGGCTCTTTCCGTCCTTGTCAAAATCATCCGAATAGGTCTCAACAGTTTCCGTTACCTCGTCCAGAGCTTCCAGAATATAGGAATATCTTTCCTGCCATTTCTCGCTTACAAGCTCCTGGAACCAATCGGCAGAGTAGAGGAGTATAAGCCATGGATTCGAACGGTCCCCCCAGTTGTCGACGAAATAGTCATCCTTGAATTTTGCCGCATAAAGTCCGCCGTCTGCATCCGAGCTGTAGTCTTCGTATGCCCAACTGAAATCCCAAGGTGCCACACAGGTAAGTACGGGATAAATCGAATTTTCACTGAAATCAACCGCAAAGAAGAAGCTTCCTCCGCCGACATCCTGGTCGTTCACAATCTCATAGGTGATGTACATATCCACAAACGACTCGATATCCATAACCTGAGATATGCAATCATATGCCGACTCGAACTCGTCCTGTGCCAGAGTCAGAGTAAAATCATCGTCGACTCTGTCAACACGGTAGTATTCGCCATATTTTATTGCACGCATTGCAACCTCGTAGCAGACCTCAAAATATCTTTCGATAAAGTCGAGCTGTTCCTCAGAATACAGGTCGTTTCTTACAGTATAGTAATACTTGACAGGAACCCTTGAAGTCCCGTATACATCGGTTATCGACTCGTTATTGTAGTTCAGAAGAAATCTCCATGTTTCGCCGCTTGAGTAGTTGTCGAGCTCTACGAGATAGCCTATATCCGTCCCGGTATAGCCTTCCTCGGCTTCGGTGATTGCAACTCTGTTCTCGTTCTCCTGAGTCTGTTCACAGAGAAGATATATACCCATGTACTCTTCGTTGATATAAACCTGAACGAAGGTGGAATCGGAGACGTAATACATCCCTGCGTTAATTGCCGCCGCAAGAGTAAACGCAAGATGGTCTCTTACGCCGTAGTTGTAGGTCTTCAGAAGTACCCACGATTTGCATTTTGCCCCGTCATTGAGTCCAAGAACAGACTGCTTCTTCGTAAACTTGATTCGGTAGGGTGCACCGTTGGCTCTTATCTGGTCGACGTCACCATAATATGCGCTGGCATTGCCTCTGACTCTTATCTGAGCCTCTGTCGCATCCATGACATACTCGGAATCGCAGTTCATAATCTCAACGATGCAGTTCACATACTCGTCGAGTGAAAGGACCTCCTGCTCGTCTTCTGTTGAAACGGAAATAATCGGAAGCTCACATTCTTCGCAAATCTGTGAGTAGAAGCTGCTCCGTTCACTCCTTGAGAGTCCATACATCTCGTATAAATCGTCGGGAGTCAGGCTGTCATATGTGAAATCTTCGGTGTAGTCATCCACAATCAGACCGGAATCACCGGTAACAGCTGATGTTGCTTCAGTAACAGCCCCGGTCGCCGTTGTAGAATCGGATTGTGTGACTACATAGGACGGTACGTTTTCGGATACGGTTGTAGCTTCTTCGGATGATGAGGCTGTTGTGGTCGTACTTTCACTTACATCAGATATTTCGGTTCGGGTACAAGCGGTCATACTGCTCGTGAGAACTACCACGGCACACACTACCGCCATAATCCTTCTTCTGTCATTCATTTTCAATACTTCCTTAATATAAATCGGACAAGCCGGTTATCTTTCTTTTCGATATCAGTCTACATTTTACCATACGGCATGGCACTTTTCAAGATACAAAACGGTTACAAAAAGATTAAGATTTGTCGGGCATCATTACTCTAACAAAACGGTTGACAAGAGCCGTCGAATCGAGTAAAATATTCTTATAGAGAAGATTTCGAGGTATGATATGAAGAGCTACAAAATCAATCACAACGATGCAGGTCAGCGGGTGGATAAGTTTATCACAAAAGCCGTCCCTAAGCTCCCGCAATCGCTTATGTACAAATATATCCGCATCAAGAGGATAAAGTTGAATCATTCAAGGTGCGAAATATCAACGAGACTGAAAGAAGGCGACATCTTAGAGCTCTACATCAACGATGAGTTCTTCGAGGCACCTTCCGAAAGTGATTTTCTCCTCGTCAGCAGTAAGATAGAACCCGTCTATGAAGACGAAAATATACTGATAGTTGATAAGCCATGTGGATTGGTTGTTCATGAAGATGATGAGAACACAATCGATACACTCATAAATCGCATCAAGAAATATCTCTACGAAAAAGGGGAGTATAATCCTGAAGAAGAGGCGAGCTTTGCACCGTCGCTCTGCAACCGCCTTGACAGAAACACCGAGGGGCTCGTGATATGCGCAAAGAATTCCGAAAGCCTCAGAATCCTGAATCAAGCCGTCAAAGAAAGACGAATCAAGAAAAAGTATCTCTGCGCTGTAATAGGTGAACCAAAACCGAAAGAAGCTGTAGTAAAAGCGTATCTCATCAAGAACGAAGATGAGAATACGGTCAGGGTTTATGATAAGTCTGTAAATAACTCAAAAGAGATTATCACCGGCTACAGAGTTCTCTCAACAAACGGCGATTTGTCATTGTGTGAGATCGACCTCATCACCGGCAGAACTCATCAGATAAGAACGCATATGGCACATATCGGACATCCCGTCTTGGGCGACGGAAAGTATGGCTTGGGCGAAATCAACAGAAAATACTCAGTAAAAACTCAGGCGCTTCAGGCACACAGCCTGAAATTCGAGCTCGGAGACATAGGCGGAAGCCTTGCATATCTCGAAGGCAAAGAATTTACAGCAAAACCCGCTTGGTTTCAGGAGAAATTCTTCCCCGACTACAAGTAAATAATACAATTTGTATAAAAGTAAGGAGTAACAAAAATGACTTATACCTATCAGACAAAAGGAACCTGCTCAAGGCAGATTAATTTCGAGGTTGAAAACGGCGTTATCGGCGATGTTTCCTTCGTCGGCGGCTGCAACGGCAACCTCAAGGGCATTTCAAGCCTTGTAAAGGGCATGAAGGTCGAGGATGCGATTGCCAAGCTCGAAGGAATCAAGTGCGGCGCAAAGAACACATCCTGCCCCGACCAGTTCGCTCAGGCTCTTAAATCCGCGCTTTGATTTTCAGACTCGGAACTTCACTCAAGAAAGAATCAGGAAATGCTTATTGCGGCTCCTGATTTTTCCATGTGCTTTAATTTCACCATTGACATTTAAGTCGTAACGTGATACTATAATAACAAACGTTTCAATATTCGGAGGCTGTTATGGACAAATTCGTGCTTAAAAGTAAATACAAGCCCACCGGCGACCAGCCTCAGGCGATTGAAAAGCTTTCTGATGGTATAAACAGCGGAATGAAAAAACAGACGCTTCTCGGAGTTACCGGCTCGGGAAAAACCTTCACGATGGCTAACGTCATTGCCAACGTCAACCGTCCGACTCTTGTGTTGGAACCCAATAAAACCCTTGCGGCACAGATTTGCTCGGAGCTTCGGGAATTTTTCCCCGATAGTGCGGTAGAGTTCTTTGTTTCGTACTACGATTACTACCAACCTGAGGCTTATATCCCGGCAACTGATGTCTATATCGAAAAAGACTCAGATGTCAATGACGAAATCGACCGTTTAAGGCACTCGGCAACAGCTGCACTGACCGAAAGGCGTGACGTTGTAATAGTCGCAAGTGTTTCCTGCATCTACTCTCTCGGCGACCCGGAGGAGTACAGGAGTATGATTGTCTCTGTCCGTAAAGGCATGACCAAATCACGCGATGACCTTATCCACGAGCTTGTCTCAATCCAATACGAAAGAAACGATATAGATTTCCAAAGAAACCGTTTCAGAGTAAGAGGGGACACCGTCGACGTTTTTCCGACAAGCTATAACGAAACAGCAATAAGAATCGAATTCTTCGGCGATGAGGTCGACAGAATTACTGAAGTCAACGTCGTCACCGGCGAAGCTGTCAGAACTCTTCTTCACGTTGCAATTTTTCCTGCATCTCACTACATCACCGGCAAGGAAAGACTCAACGCCGCAATTCACGATATCGAGGATGAGATGCACGAAAGGGTTGAGTTCTTCAAGTCTCAGGACAAGCTCATCGAGGCTCAGAGAATCGAACAGCGTGTCAACTACGACATGGAAATGCTCCAGGAGGTCGGTTTTTGCAGCGGAATCGAAAACTATTCAAGAGTCCTTGCAAGACGCGAACCGGGTGCGGTTCCGTTCACACTTCTTGACTTCTTCCCGAATGATTTTCTTCTCATTGTGGATGAATCACACGTTGCGCTACCGCAGGTAAGGGGAATGTTCGCAGGGGACAGAGCAAGAAAGCAGACTCTTGTGGATTACGGCTTCCGTCTTCCATCAGCACTTGACAACCGCCCGCTTACGTTTGACGAGTTTTATTCAAGATGCGACCAGGCGGTCTTTGTGTCTGCGACTCCCGGAGACTTTGAACTTTCAGAATCGGAGCAGGTTGTCGAGCAGATTATCCGCCCGACGGGGCTTCTTGACCCACTTATTGAAGTCAAGCCGACTGCCGGACAGATTGACGATCTGGTTCTCGAAATCAACGAGCGTGCCGAGAAGAACGAGCGCGTTCTGGTCACCACTCTTACCGTGAAAATGGCTGAAGACCTGACGGGATATCTCCAGAAGCTCGGTATCAGAGTAAGATATATGCACCACTCAATCGACACTATCGAGCGAATGGAAATTATAAGAGACTTAAGACTCGGTGAATTTGACGTTCTGGTAGGAATTAATCTTCTCAGAGAAGGCTTGGACCTTCCGGAGGTTTCTCTTGTTGCAATCCTGGATGCAGATAAAGAAGGGTTCCTAAGAAGCGAACGCTCTCTTATCCAGACCATAGGAAGAGCCGCAAGAAATTCAAGCGGCAAAGTCATCATGTACGCCGACAGCGTTACGGATTCTATGGAAAAAGCTATCACCGAGACCGAAAGACGCCGAGCTATTCAGGAAGAATATAACATTCAGCATGGTATAACTCCAAAAACCATAGTAAAAGACGTCCACGATGTTATCGAAATATCCTCGAAGAAAGACGTCAACAAGAAAGCCGTTCACTACACCAAGAAGGAACGTATGGAACTCATAGACAAGCTTTCAAAGCAGATGAGAGAAGCCGCAAGACAGCTTAACTTCGAGCAGGCGGCTTACTTAAGAGACAAGATAGCTGAACTGAGAAAGGAATGATGATTATATGGAAAACGAAAATGTCGGAAACAATCAGATAGTAATAAAGGGTGCAAGAGAGCATAATCTCAAAAATATAGATGTAACTATCCCGAGGGACAAATTTGTGGTGTTCACCGGTCTTTCGGGCTCAGGAAAATCTTCTTTGGCTTTTGATACAATATTTGCAGATGGTCAAAGAAGGTATATCGAAAGCCTTTCCTCCTATGCAAGAATGTTCCTGGGGCAGATGGACAAGCCGGATGTCGACAGCATTGATGGGCTTTCTCCTGCAATTTCCATTGATCAGAAAACCACTTCAAACAATCCTCGTTCAACCGTTGGAACCGTAACCGAAATTTACGACTACTTAAGACTCCTTTATGCAAGAATCGGTGTTCCTCACTGTCCTGTTTGCGGAAGAGAAATCAAAAGGCAGTCCGTCGACCAGATTGTCGACAGGATAATGGAGCTCCCGGAGGGCACCAAGATTCAGCTCCTTGCTCCTATAGTCAGAGGCAGAAAGGGCGAATATGTCAAAGAGCTCGAACAACTCAAGAAATCCGGATATGTGAGAGTAAGAATCGACGGCATAATCTACGACCTTGCGGAAAAAATCAAGCTTGAAAAGAACAAAAAGCACACAATCGAAGTGGTTGTCGACCGCCTTGTCATCAAGCCGGAAATCCGCTCAAGGCTTTCCGGAAGCATTGAGATTGTAACTTCACTTTCAGGCGGACTCGCAGTTGTCGACGTCATTGACGGCGAAGAAATGATGTTTTCCCAGAACTACGCTTGTCCTGAACATGGCATATCAATGGAAGAGCTGTCGCCAAGAATGTTTTCGTTTAATAACCCATACGGAGCTTGCCCAGACTGCACGGGTCTCGGAATGTTTTTACAGGTCGACCCCAAAAAGGTTATCCCGAACGACGAGCTGACAATCAGGCAGGGCGGAATCAGGGCCGACGGTTGGAATACTTTGAACGACGATTCATTTACAATGATTTACTACAACGCCATCAGTGAGAAGTACGGAATCTCTCTTGACACACCAATCAAGGATTTGCCGAAGGATGCGATAGATATATTCCTGTATGGAACCCAAGGGCAAAAGCTTTCGTTCAAGCGTCCCGAAGAATGGGGTGGGGGATACTGGATTCAGCCATTTGAGGGTGTTATAAACAATCTTGACAGGCGTTATCGTTCATCGGAAAGCGATGCGACTAAAGCCAAAATTGAAGAATACATGAGTGAAGTTAAATGCAAAACCTGCCATGGCGACAGACTCAAGAAAGAGGTTTTGGGTGTAACCGTGGGCGGATTGAACATTGCCGAGCTCTGCAAGCTCTCAATAAGCGACACTATTGACTTCTTCGATAATCTTCAGCTCACTGAGCGTGAACTTCTTATCGCTTCACAGATTCTGAAAGAGATTAAATCAAGATTAGGATTTCTTAAGAACGTCGGTCTTGATTACTTATCGCTGTCCCGTTCAAGCTCAACACTTTCCGGCGGTGAAAGCCAGCGCATAAGGCTTGCAACACAGATTGGCTCGTCACTCGTCGGAGTTCTCTATATTTTGGATGAGCCAAGTATCGGTCTTCATCAAAGGGACAATGCCAAGCTGATAGCGTCTCTAAAGAGGCTCAGAGACTTAGGCAACACACTAATAGTGGTTGAACATGACAAGGAGACAATGCTTGCGGCTGACTATATCGTCGATGTAGGACCTGGAGCCGGAGTTCACGGGGGTGAAATCGTCTGCACTGGTACGCCACAGGATATCATGAACTGCGAACGTTCGATAACCGGCGCATATCTGAGCGGCAGGAAAAAAATTCCGATTCCAAGCGAAAGAAGAAAGGGAAGCGGTGCCAAGCTCAGGGTAATAGGTGCCGCAGAAAACAATCTGCAGAAGATAAATGTCGATTTTCCTCTTGGGACGTTCACCTGTGTAACCGGTGTATCTGGTAGCGGCAAGAGCTCGCTCGTCAACGAAATTCTCTATAAAGAGCTTGCAGTCAAGCTCAACCGTGCCAAAATCGTTCCGGGAGCTTTCAAGAAGATCGAAGGGCTTGAGAATCTTGATAAGGTTATAAACATCGACCAATCTCCGATAGGAAGAACTCCGAGGTCTAATCCTGCAACATATACAGGTGTATTTAACGACATCCGTGAGTTATTCGCCTTGACAAACGACGCCAAGATGCGTGGCTACGCCCAAGGGCGCTTCTCCTTTAACGTCAGAGGCGGCAGATGCGAAGCCTGTGAGGGCGACGGCATCATCAAGATAGAAATGCACTTCCTGCCGGATGTTTACGTTCCTTGCGAGGTCTGCCACGGTTCACGCTACAATAGAGAAACGCTTGAGGTCAAGTATAAAGGCAAGAGCATTGCAGACGTACTCGACATGACCATTGAGGAAGCCTGCTCGTTCTTTGAGAATATGCCGAAGATTTATCGTAAGATTAAAACTCTCAAGGATGTTGGCTTGGGATATCTGAAGTTAGGACAGCCCTCAACCACTCTTTCGGGCGGCGAAGCCCAGCGCGTCAAGCTTGCGACCGAGCTTTCGAGAAAGGCTACCGGCAGAACGATATACATCCTCGACGAGCCCACGACCGGACTTCACACCGACGACGTTGCAAGACTCATTGACATGCTCGAACAGCTCTGTGACAACGGCAACACGGTGGTAGTCATCGAGCATAACTTAGATGTTATCAAGTGTGCCGACTACATCATCGACTTGGGTCCCGAAGGAGGTTCCGGCGGAGGTACGGTAATTGCAACCGGCACTCCCGAGGAAGTCGCTGAAAATCCGAATTCCTACACCGGGCAATACCTCAAAAAAGCTCTCGAATGGAGATAAAAATAATCCGCCGGTTACATGCCGACGAATTTTTGTATTATCAATTATCAGTGCCGTTCGTCAGAATCGAACGTCTCACAGAATCTTGCGGAAAATGCAGGCTCCTCTCCTGCGGCATACAAATGCGAAGTATCACCGAATGCCGCCATTCTGAATGAAGCTATGCCTTGCTCGCGCTCTTCGGTGTAAAGTGTGGTAACAGAAGACGGCGCCGCGCAGAAATTCTGTCCGAGGACAATAGGGGATATGCTCAGAAGATGCCCAAGAAGCTGGCACTCGATTCCGAAGTGACAGAAAAGAACGATGGTGTCTCTGTTTGGATTTACAGCATCATAGTATCTGCCATTTCGACGATAGCCATGCTTTTCTAAAAGTTTATCAAGCCCATCCGTAACTGCTTTGTAAAGAGCAGGGTAGTCGCCCTTCTCCATAAAATCAACGTGCATAAACTTGTCTTTATCATAGAGGTCATCGCACTTTGTGAAGAACGACGGCATGAAGTCCCAAGTTATAACAGTTTCGCCTTCTTCGAGATACGGCGGTGTTACCTGACAATAGTAAAATTCTTTGAGCCATTCGAGGGTCTCAGCCTCTCTCCCCATCTTCTTAAGTGTCAGTGAAGCGGTGTCCTGAGCGCGTTCGAGAGGTGAACAGTAAAAAGCCTTTACATCAAGCTTCGATAGCCTGTCACTCAAGAGCTCCGCCTCACGCCAACCCTTTTCGGTGAGAGAATCTATGGAATAGTCGGGGTCCGCATGTCTTACAATCAAAAGCCGCATATTTATCTCCTTTTCGAAAAAGATTACAATGGAATAAGAGCCCCGAGAATAAATCTCAGGGCTCCGAGGAAGTAGAATTAGTAATTTTCTTTTCTTACTTCGAAGAAGCTTCCGGGATGAGCGCATACAGGGCATACAGCCGGAGCCTTCTTGCCGATAACGAGATGTCCGCAGTTACGGCACTCCCACATGGTCTCTTCGCTCTTCTCGAATACCTTCTGCATCTCAACGTTGTCAAGAAGCTTAAGATATCTCTCTTCGTGAGCCTTCTCAATCTCGCCGACCATTCTGAACTGAGCAGCAAGAACCTTGAAGCCCTCTTCCTCAGCTTCCTTGGCGAAGGTAGCGTACATATCCGTCCACTCATAGTTTTCGCCCTCGGCGGCAGCCTTGAGGTTCTCGGGAGTAGAGCCGATTCCGTCAAGAGCCTTGAACCAGAGCTTTGCGTGCTCCTTCTCATTCTCAGCAGTCTTGAGGAAAATCTCAGCTATCTGCTCATAGCCTTCCTTCTTTGCAACAGAAGCAAAGTATGTATACTTATTTCTTGCCTGAGATTCGCCGGCAAATGCAGTCATAAGATTCTGTTCGGTTTTTGTTCCTTTAAGTTCCATTTCAAGTTCTCCTTTGTGTTTAGTTTTTATATTACACGACGGTTTTATAAACTGTCGTCAGTAACCATATTTTTTTGTTTGCAATCTTCACAGATGTAGTGAGCGTTGACATCGTAATAGATGAGATTAACCCCAAGCTTGTCGGAAAGCTCTTCTCCTATATCGTCAATAGGGAAGTCGTCAACCCTTCCGCAGGAATTGCAGATGAGGTGCCCATGCGGCAGGAAAGACTTATCATAGCAGTCGGAAAACCCACGAAGACTTATGAGCCTTATTTCCTTGTCCTCACAAAGCTTTCCAAGGTTGCGATAAACAGTTCCGAGGGCAATGCTCGGCATACTCTTTCTCGCCTCGGTGAAAATTTCCTCGGCGGTGAGGTGGCGGTCGGAGCTGTATATAATCTCCTTTATCAGTTGTCGCTGTCTTGTCATGCTCATCACCAAAATTAAGAATGATTCTTGATTTATGATAACATATGACAACAGTCTTGTCAAGAGCTTTTCAGAATATTTTTCAGAAAATATTCTCTGAGTTTAGCAGATATTGTCGACATAAAGCTCTTGTAATATTGCTCGGAAAATGGTATAATCATAGCTGTCAGTGTAGGTTCGTCGGTGTGTACATGTTTTTCGGAGGTCATGATGAAAAAATCAGTATTGCTTTTTACTCTTATTTTCACTATTCTGACTCTCACGTCATGCACACAAAGAGCTTCATCAAGCGATACGACCGGATCGATAACGATTGAAACCTATGCCTCGATTACCACGCAGGCAACTTCTACCGAAGCAGAGACAGCTCCGGTCTACTCAACAATAGAAACCTCTGATTCTTCTGTCACCACCGCGCCGGAAAGTGATTCCGAAACAACAGCGGTTGTCGAGACGGAAATATCCGAAGATTATACAATAACTGATTACGAGGCTGTAATGTATGCCGTAGCATCGGTAAACGTAAGACAATTTCCCGATGCGGACAGTGACAGAATCGGTCATCTTGACAAGGGCGAAAGCGTCAACGTTACGGGGATTGTCTCCAACGGTTGGTACCGAATCGAGTTTAAGAACAGCGAGTATTTCGTAAACGGAAGATATCTTTCTGACGTGTATGAAGAAGACGAAGAAACCACAACGGTTGCGACAACCACAGTAACTACAGCCGCCACTACCATAGCAACGACTGCTTCAGCTGTCACGTCTGCTACCACTACAACCGCAAGCGATGAAGACGTTGACATCGACGACGAAGTTGACGTAGATGAAATTGTCTCACAGCTCGGGACAAGCAGTTACACCGCACTCAATTATTCCACCGTAAAAGCTGTCTGGTTTGCGTACCTCGATATAGACACTATGCTTGCGGGAGCAACCGAGTCGGAATTTACCGAATCCATTTCGGAAGCATTCGCCTATGTAGCATCATTAGGCTGTAATACCGTTTATGTACACGTCAGAGCTTTCGGCGACGCATATTACTATTCAAGCTATTATCCGTTTACATCCGCGTATTCGGGAACGATAGGGGACAAGCCTTCATATGACCCGCTTGAAATTATGATTACCGAGGCTCATAAGCTTGGGCTTTCGTTCCACGCTTGGGTTAATCCCATGAGAACAACAACCAAGAAAAATCTTGAGGCTATGAGTTCATCATATACTCTCAAGCAGTGGTATTCTTCAAGCTCCACAAACGGAACCTATCTTGTCTATGACAGCGACACCGGCTACTATTGGCTCAGTCCGGCTTATTCGGCAGTGAGAGAGCTTATATGTGCCGGCATTGCGGAAATCGTCTCGAATTATGATGTCGACGGCATACATATCGACGATTATTTCTATCCCACAACCGATGAATCGTTTGACAAGCTTGCGTTTTCAGTTTCGGGAAGCAGTAATCTCGCTCAATGGCGCAGGGATACGGTCAGCCAGCTTGTCAAGGAAATCTATTCAACCGTCAAATCCTGCAATTCAAGCGTTCTGTTCGGAGTTTCCCCACAAGGAAATCTTGATAACAACTTAAACAAGCTCTATGCCGACGTTGAGCTTTGGTGCTCAACAACCGGATATCTTGACTACATCGTCCCACAGATTTATTACGGCTATTCGGGAAGCCTTCCGTTTGACACAACCGCTGTTCAGTGGGAGAATATCGTAACAAGCTCATCGGTAAAACTCATCTGCGGAATCGCCGCATACAAGGTCGGAACGACCACCGAGTGGAGCTCGGGAAGCATGCTTTCAAAACAGACCGATTACATATCGTCTCTTTCCGGCTATTCGGGATGTGCATATTACCGCTACAGCTCATTGGTCTCCGGTTCATCCGACACAATTCTCTCAGGAGAAATTGCAAGCCTCATAAAGTCCCTCGCCAACTATTAACTTGGCTCAACCCTCAAAGGTGAACACATGAAAAAAACTCTTTCCGTTCTATTATCCTTGGTGCTTCTTTTTACAACAGTCTTTCCGTACAGCGGAACGGCTTTGATTGTGTTTGCCGATGACGAGGTTTCCGAAGAAGAAACGGTTGAAAGCGAAGAAACCACCGAAATTATCACCGCCGCAACCGCCGAGGATGTCTTTTCATTCCCCGACGATATGCGTGCCACATACATAACAATCGGATATGACTTCTTTACCGATATCGACCAATCAGCAGATATCACCTCCGAGGAAATAAGCGAAATATTCTCGAATCTTGAGAGCTATAGTTTCAACACGATTATCATTAATACCAGTTACGACGGCGTTATTTATTACGAAATTGACGCAAAGATATATCTCAACGGCTCACCGCTGGACATGCTTATCGAAGCCGCAAGAGACCACAACTACTATGTCTACATTACATTTGACTTGGAAGACGCTATAGAGGCTAACGAGCTTGAAACCGTAAGCGACAGAATCGACTATCTCTCACAGTGCGCCCATAAGCTCGCAAATAAGTACCTGATAGACGGAATCATAATCGACGGCTATTATGCCGATGTCGATGAAAACAGCTATGAAAACTATCTTAGATACGGTTCGGGAATCGGATATGATAATTGGCTTCTTGACAACAGCGAATACATATTCAGCCTTGTCAGCAACGCAATTCACTCGACAAGCAATACCGTCGCCGTGGGTCTTGCCGCCACAAACGCATGGATGAACGATGAGAACGATCCCAATGGTTCCGATACCAAGGATGATTTCGAAGCACTTGCAGACGGATACTCAGACACCAAAGCTTATATCGAAAACGGCTATGCCGATTTCGTGATAGTCACCTGCTACGGCGGCTTGGAATCAACCGAGCTCAACTTTACAAGTATTATTTCTTGGTGGAATGAGCTTGCCGAAGCAAGCGGCATTCCGATGTTCATAAGCCATGCCAACGACAGAATAAGCACGTCCGATACCTCTTGGGCATCCGACCAGATTCTGAAACAGCTCGAAGGGTGTGCAGACTATTCGGCATATCAGGGCAGTGTCTTCCGCTCATATGAATCTCTCGTCAAGAACGTCGGAAGCAGTACCGATGCCCTTGTAAAATACTATGACGGTCTTATTGACACAGATTCTCTCTATACTCAGCTTGAGATGGTTCTTCCCACCAAGACGAATTACACAACCTACGAGACAACCGTAAAGTTCCAGGGCACTTACGACTCCAACTTCGACGTTTACTTCAACGGCGATATTATAACCCTCAACGAAGCCGGCAACTTCTACTTCGAGGAAGAGCTTGAGGTCGGTGTAAATACCTTCACATTCCAGAACAAAGCTAACGTAGTTACCTACAAGATTACAAGAAAGGTTGATGTTATCCAATCGGTTGAGCCCGAAGAAGGAACTACCATGAACGTCGAAGGCTCAACAAAGATTTCAATCAGTGCCGTTGCATACTCAGGCTCCACCGTCACGGCAACTCTGAATGGCGAAACAATTAAACTCGTCGAACAGACATCCGGCTCCGATGACCTCGATGAGAACTCGAGCTATGCGATATTCACCGGTACAATCACGGCTCCCGAAGGCATCGTCGGCGAAGAGCAGGATTTGGGATACATCTACATCAGCGGTAACTACAAGGATCTCAGCTACGAAGATGTAACTGCCGCGAGAATAATTGTCAATGCGATTTCACCGACAGCGGAAGCAACTCAACTTGTCGTTGTAAAGAATGATAATACCTTAGCTTATGACTACTACTCAACTGATGCTATTGCAATACCGACCTCGCCGAGACTTCCTGCCGGAACAATCGACGTACTCGTAAACGAAGTCACCTACAGTGTCACATCCGAAGGCGTAAGCCAGACCGTCAAGTACTACCTTACAGCATCAGGCTTAAGACTCAAGGCGTCCGACTGCACTCTTGTTGACGGTTATACGATAGTGAACAATTCCATAGAGACGACGAATTCGTATACCAACAGCGACGGTGACACGGTTCTTACATTCAACCTCGACTATCAGACACCGTTTACGATTTCCTATTCGCCGCTGACATTCGGAACGGGAGTAAGCGGAACATATTCCGTCAGCAGCTTTGACCCTGACTATGTCATAATAACGTTCGACTACGTCACAAGCTACTCAGGGCTCCCGTCGTTCAGCTCCGATTCTCTGTTCAGCAGTGCGGAGTGGCAGACCGTGACGGTTGACGGAGAGACAAAGATTCAGCTCAAGCTCAAACTCAGAAAGAGCGGCGTATTCGCAGGATACTCTGCGGATTACGATGATGCCGGAAATCTGACGTTCACGTTCAACGGCTACAATTCAAGCCTTGCAGGTGCGGTTATAGTGGTCGACCCGGGACACGGATATAACACCAGTTCAACCACTTTGGACCCCGGAGCCGTCGGTCACGTTGTAGAACGAGTAATAAATCTTGCAATCGCAAAGCTTCTCGTTTCAAAGCTTCAGGCGGCAGGCGCAACAGTTTACATGATTCCGAGCGACACAACATATATCAGCGTTTACGATCGCTCGGAATATGCAAGAAAATATAATCCCGACCTGTATATCTCCATACACTGCAACAGTGTGACAAACGGAGAAGGGGTGCGGGGCGTTGAAACCTACTACTTCACGCCATTCTCCGAACCCATTGCCACGCTTGTAGCAGAGAAGATGGCGGAATACTACGAGGACTATGTTTATAAAGACGGCAAAAGCCGCAACAGGGGAGCGAAATATAACTACTTTGCTGTAACTCTTGAACAGGAATTTCCGTCGATATTGGTTGAGTGCGGCTTCGTCACAGACTACACTGAAGCTATGGCACTTAACGATTCTACAGTGCAAAGCGGGCTTGCTGACGCCATCGTCGAAGCTATCGAAGAATACTTTGCCGCAAATCAGTGAAAAATACTTGAAATTATGCGATGTATGTTGTATAATAGCAAGTAATAAGGTTTCCAAAGGAGGACTAACCGTGTATAAAATTTTAGAAAAACGCGAGCTCAATGATTCAGTTACACTAATGGTGATTGACGCTCCGCTTATTGCCAAGAAGGTAAAAGCCGGACAGTTTATCATCTTCAGAACTGACGAGTTGGGCGAAAGAATCCCGCTGACCGTTGCGGATTACGACCGTGAGAAGGGCACAATCACCATCATCTTCCAGAAGGTCGGAAAATCCACTTATCAGCTCGGCACAATGGAGCAAGGTGACAGCATCCTCGATGTAGTAGGACCGCTTGGTGTTGCTTCCGAGTTTGGCGAGAACGTCAAGCATGCTTGTGTTATCGGCGGCGGCGTTGGTTGCGCTATTGCATATCCTTCAGCAAAGGCTCTTCACAACATGGGCGTCAAGGTCGACATCATTGCCGGTTTCAGAAGCAAGGATATCGTTATTCTTGAGGATGAAATGAGAGCTGTATGCGACAATTATTACATCACAACCGATGACGGTACTTATGGCAAGAAGGGCTTCGTTACCAATCAGCTTCAGGAACTCATCGACAGCGGTGAACAGTATGACCTCGTTATCGCTATCGGTCCCGTTCCGATGATGAAGTTCGTTTGCGGCGTTACTCGTCCTTACAATATCAAGACTATGGTTTCCCTCAATCCTATCATGATTGACGGTACCGGAATGTGCGGCGGATGCAGAGTCACTGTTGGCGGCAAGACCAAGTATGCTTGTGTTGACGGTCCCGACTTTGACGGTTTCGAGGTTGACTTCAACGAGCTTATGAGAAGAAACTCCGCTTACAGAGAGCAGGAAGCTCACGATAAAGAACACATTTGCAGATTAACAGGAGGAGTCAGACATGCCTAATATGCAAGCTCAGAAAACGCCCATTACCGAGCAGGATCCCAAGGTAAGGGCAAGAAACTTTAAAGAAGTATGCTTGGGCTATACAGCCGAAGAAGCTATGAACGAGGCAGCAAGATGCCTTAACTGCAAGAACAGACCTTGCGTAAGCGGATGCCCTGTCAGCGTAAAAATTCCTGACTTCCTGGCTCAGGTCAAGGAAGGCAATTTTGAAGAAGCTTACAAAATTATCACCTCCACCAACGGTCTTCCCGCAGTCAGCGGTCGTGTTTGCCCGCAGGAAAGCCAGTGCGAGGGTAAGTGCGTAAGAGGAATCAAGGGCGAGCCCGTTGCAATCGGTAAGCTCGAGAGATTCTGCGCCGACTATATGGCTGACAAGAAGCTCGAGCAGGAAAAGGCTGAGCCCAACGGCATCAAGGTTGCGGTTGTTGGTTCCGGTCCTTCCGGTCTTACCTGTGCCGCAGACCTTGCTAAGCTCGGCTACAGCGTAACCATTTTCGAAGCATTCCATACTGCCGGCGGCGTTCTGATGTATGGTATTCCCGAATTCAGACTTCCCAAGGCTACCGTTCAGCACGAAGTTGATAACTTAAAGGCTCTCGGCGTTGAAATAAAGACTGACATGGTTATCGGTAAGATTCTCTCTATCGACGAAATCATGGAAATGGGCTACAAGGCCGTATTCGTTGGAACCGGTGCAGGTCTTCCCAACTTTATGAACATCCCCGGCGAATCACTTGTTGGTGTATTCTCCGCTAACGAATACCTTACAAGAATCAACCTCATGAAGGGCTATCTCGAAGAATACGATACACCTGTCCGCAAGTATAACTCTGTTGCAGTAGTTGGCGGCGGTAACGTTGCTATGGATGCCGCTCGTTGCGCTATGCGTCTCGGTGCTGAGCATGTTTACGTTATCTATCGTCGTTCCGAAGCTGAAATGCCCGCAAGAAAAGAAGAGGTACATCATGCCAAGGAAGAAGGAATCGAGTTCCTGTTCCTCAACAATCCTACTGAAATTCTCGGCGACGAGAACGGTGCTGTAAACGGCATCAAGTGCGTTAAGATGGAGCTCGGCGAGCCGGATGCAGGCGGAAGACGTTCTGTAAAGGCTATTCCCGATTCAGAGTATGTCATCCCGATTGATGCCTGTGTCATGGCAATCGGTACTTCTCCCAACCCGCTTATTCGTTCGACCACCGAAGGTCTCGAAGCCAATAAGCACGGTTGCCTCGTTGTCAATGAGGACATGCTCACCACCAAGGAAGGCGTTTATGCCGGCGGCGATGCTGTAACAGGTGCCGCTACCGTTATCCTCGCTATGGGTGCAGGTAAGACTGCCGCTAAGGCAATGGACGAATACATCAAGTCTCTTTGATTTTACTCAAAGACCGCGAATTGACACTTGGAGGAGGATACAATGTCAACAGCACTAATAACACTTCTTACGTCCGATACATCGACAACAACTGCAACGATGGGTTGGTCATCCATCATCTGGATGGTCGTAATCTTGGTTGCGTTCTACTTCATCCTTATCAGACCTCAGCGCAAAAAGGACAAGCAGGATGCCGAGATGAGAAAGAACCTTCAGCTCGGTGACGAGGTCGTCACTGCAGGCGGTATAGTCGGTATCATCTGCAAGATTGAGGAAGAAACCGTTGTTATCGAGACCGGTGGAGACAGAAGCAGACTCAGAGTCAGACGCTGGGCTATCTCTCAGAATCTTGATGCTGAAAAGGAAGCGGCAGCCGCCAAGAATTCAAAGTCAGCTTCTCCCGCAAAGGACAAGAAGAAGGACAAGAAATCCGACAAGCAGGAAGATTCAAAGTCTGAAAGCACAGCTTCCGAGTCGGAGACAAAGAAGTAAAATTCGACTTCTAAACGATTATCCCTTCGAATACTGTTTACTATGCAGTATTCGGAGGGTTTTCTTTATGCAATTTTACAAGAAAGGAATAATAGCGGGATTTCTGTCCCTGACAGCGTTTGTTGTCGTGATTGCCATGCTCTTCGGCGTAATTATGACGCTTATGGACGTGCCGGATGAAATAGTCGGTATAGCGGGAACTCTAATATTATCAACCGGCTGTCTTCTGGCAAGCTACGTCTCAACACAGATTGTAAGAAACAAAGGGCTTATGCAGGGGTTTATCATTGCGGGAATTGTGTCTGCAATACTTCTAATAATTTGCCTCATAGCAGACAAAGCTCTTACAGTTGCGTGCTTTGAAAAGATGATTTGCTGTACGCTATTCTCAGTCATCGGCGGCATCAAGGGAATAAACACAAAGCATTGCAAGTAATAAGCATATCGGGAGTATTTTTCTCATAGAATTGGACAGGCAATGAAAAAGGAGATGTGAAAATGAACGGATTCAAAAGCGCCATAGAACTTTTGCAACCAAAGCTTCGTCAAATCTTCGAGCGACTACCTCCAGCCGACATTGACAGCATTAACGAAATAAGACTTCGTTTGGGAAGGCATGTTTCTGTATCTACAGTCAAAGGTAATCTCTATATAACGGAAACCGGTGAGCTAACGGAGGATTCCTCTTTTGCTATAATCACGGAGCCGTCGGACATAGAATATACCTTCAAAAACGCTTTCTCTTACTCTCTGCACAGCTACTCAAAAGAGCTGTGTATGGGCTACATAACCGTCGGAAGCGGCAACAGGGTAGGAATCTGCGGAACCGCAGTAACAAACGCAAGCGACTTACGAAGCGTCGAGACAATCAAATATGTCTCTTCGATCAATATAAGAATAGCAAGAGAAAAAAGAGGCTTTGCTGAGAAGCTTATAAACATGTGCGTGAGCTCAAAGCCGTCAGGGGTTCTGATTATAGGAGCACCTGCAACCGGCAAGACAACTCTTCTAAGAGACACAACGCGTCTCTTGAGCTCAAGGTTCAAAATCTCGCTCATAGACGAGCAAAACGAAATCTCTGCCACACACAGAGACACTGCACAAAATGATATAGGGGAGTTGACTGATGTATTTGTTGGCTATCCCAAGCATATCGGCATCTCGACGGCGGTGAGGGTGATGTCTCCTGATGTGATAGTCGTAGATGAGATAGGCTCGGAAGAAGAGCTACAGGCTCTCGAATTCGCTTTACACTCAGGAGTTACTCTGATTACCGCCGTACATTCGGAAAGCCTTGAAGAAGCAAAGAAGAAACGGATAGTCAAGGCTCTTATTTCGGAAAATGCTTTTCAGTATGCGGCAGTTCTCGGAAGAAATTATGAGTACGAGATTATAAAGATTGGTTAGACTTCTGTTATATTCAGCTGTCGTGATCTCATGCTTTCTGATTTCCAACGAACAGCTCAATCGCGAGAGGCGTAAAATCCGGATTGCAAAAGAGCTTGAAAACGTAATTTTTCAAATGGAAGCACTTCTTAAATACGGTTCCTATGATGTCTATCAGCTCTGCGAAAAATGCTTTTCGGATATCACTGCATTTGATGCGAGTGGTTTCACAATGATTACGGGCAGCTTTTCGGAAAGCTTCCTGAAAGCCTGTAAGAAATCGCTTGACGATGCGAGCGAAAGAACAGGATCCGCATTTATGAAAATCTCCGAATTTCTCGGAATGTACGAATCGGAAACGCAGATATCGGGACTTGAGACCATACTTGGCGAAATAAAAAGCGACAGAATCGCCATGGAAAATGAACTTGCAGGCAAAAGAAAGCTTTATCTCTGCCTTGGAGCGTTCTCAGGGATTGTTATATGTTTGGTATTGATGTGAGGGTAGCTTATGGATGTTGATTTGATATTCAAAATTGCGGGAGTAGGAATAATCGTGGCGGTTCTGAGTCAGCTTATGAAACGTTCCGAACGTGACGAGCAGGCTTTAATGATTACAATTGCTGGTCTTGTCGTCGTCATGCTGATGCTTGTAAGTGAAATTGCCGAGCTTTTCGACACCGTCAAGAGCACATTCGGATTTTAGATTAGAAATGGACTGCGGACGTGGATATTCTTGCTATAGCGGCACTCTGCATAGTTACAGCCATAATTGCAAAGACAATTCAGCCCACCAATCAGGACATTGCGATTGTCATCACAATTGCCGGTGTAACGGCTGTAGTTTTCTCGATTATCGGCACAATCTCGGATGTGCTCTACGAGGTTCAGAACCTGGCAGGCATTTCCGACATAAGTGGCACATATATCTCGATAGTATTTCGGGTACTGGGAATATGCTATGTATGTGAGATTTCGTCATCCTGTTGCAGAGATTGCGGAGAAAGTGCGCTTGCAAGCATTATTGACATAGCCGGGAGAGTCGCAGTATCCGTAATTTGTTTGCCACTCATCAAAAGCTTCATACAGACCATCGAAAGCATATTGGAGTTAGGATAAAAATATGGGAAGAAAAATCATTCTATTCGTATTAATGCTGATATTACTGACGCTGAAGGTTTCCGCAATTGACTATGAAAGTGAACTAGGTATTGATTTTGAGGATTTGCAAGTCGGCGATGTAGAAGAATTCTTAGAAAACAACGAAGTCGACATATCTAATCCCGAAACAGTACAGAATATTTCAGCAGGTTCAATCCTCAACTATTTCACCTCAGCATTCAAATCCGCACTCAAAAAGCCCGCAAGCGTCTTTATATGCGTGCTAGTCATCTCGCTTGTAAGCGAAGCGGTGATGTCAATATCTCAGCATTCGGGAATCTACGGTGAGATATTCACTCTTATATGCTTCCTATGTATAACTCCGATGATAATCTCCTCATTTTCTGATATGCTCAGTGTGATGAAGTCGCAGGAAGCTTTCATGGCTTTGTACATACCGATATTTGCCGCTATAACCGCCGCATCAGGAAACACTGCCGGTGCTGGAGCTTACAACGCACTTGTTCTTTATGCCTCCGAAGCGGTTTCGCTGATTGCAGGACAGGTTCTGAAGCCAATACTAGTATGTATGCTGGTTATGTCCTGCACACAAGCAGTAAATCCCGATTTGCCGAATCTCACAGGCACTTTGAAAAGGGCTCTGACCTATATCGTCGGCGTTATCATGACAGTATTCGTTGGAGTTATCGGACTTCAGACAACGGTCGGAAGAACAGGGAACAGTATTTTGCTAAGAGCCGGAAGATATCTTGTGTCAAGTTTTGTGCCACTGATTGGAATGTCGCTATCCGAATCTTATCAGACTGTCAGCCAGAGCCTCGGAACTCTTCGCTCGGCTGTCGGAGCTCTTGGAATAGTAATAATAGTCCTGATTCTTGCTGTTCCGATTATAACAATGTGCGTGTACAGAACTACTTTTATAATTCTTGACTGGACTTGCAGTATTACTGGCTCATACAGACTGAGCGCACTTATGCGAGGAATCGGAGATGTCTACTCATTCGGAGTAACGCTTCTGATAATATACGCTCTGATGTTTCTGATTTCAACCGGGATGATAATGCTTATAGGCAGTGAGGCATACATATGACGGCTGTAAAGAATATCACCTTGACAGCCTGCATACTATCACTTGTATACATGATTGTGATGATGCTGACGCCGGATAGCTTCAAGCAGAAGATGAAGACTGTCATCTCGATACTCACAGCCCTCACAATTGCCGGAGCAATTCTTAATATCGACTTTTCTTTTGACGAAGAAATTGACGCAGATTTGCTCTATGAATCCGATTACATCTATAACGGCTTGGTTATCAGTGAGTTGGAACAGCGCCTTGCCGACAGTATACTTCTCATATATGAGGAGAACGACATACCGGTCGAAAAAATCTCGGTTGAAACTAATATCGACGATGAAAACAGCATATCTATTAGTAAAATAAGCCTGACAATCAGAGGCGAATCTGAGGCTTACGAAAGTAAAATCCGCAAAGTAACCAGGGATAAAATCGGGGAAGTAACACTTGAAATGAGCTTTTCGGAGGACGTAGATGAATCTTGACAGACTAAAAGATAAGTTCAGGCTTACTAGCAAACAGCTGATTTATCTTGGCGTTGCTGTTCTTTCGGTTATTCTGATTCTTACACTTAACAGCTTTGAGAGTGAAGATGAAGTTTCCGGGGATTCAGAGACAATTCCGGATGTGAGTTCAGAATACGCAGAAGAGCTCAAAATTCAGCTCGAAGAGATTATTTCAAAGATTGACGGCGTTGGTGACGTGACAGTCATGCTGACAATAGAGAGCTCGGCTTCTTATGTCTACACAACAGATATTGACAAAGACGAGCTTGAAACAAAAACAGAAACAGTTATCATCGGAAACAAGGAGGCGTTAATAGAGAGAATAGACAATCCACAGGTAAGCGGTGTACTCGTAGTCTGTACAGGAGGCGATAGGGCAGTAATTCAGGAACAGGTCATAAAAGCGGTTTCGACCGTTTTGGATATACCATCGAATAAAGTTTATGTAGCAAAAAGCAACTAAGGAGAGATTTCAATGGCAACTGCAATGGCAAAAAGAAATAGAAAAATCAGATTCGACCCGAAGATTTCAAAAAGGCAGATAATCATCACATGTCTCGTATTGCTTCTGGGAATAGCCGTATATGCGAATTATGAGCTTACAAACTCTGACCTGAAAGCAACTGATGTTGTCACAAGCCTTGACATGAGTGACGTATACGGCGAGATAACATACGTAAATGGCACTGAGATAGTTGACTACTCATCTGACGATTACTTTGCGCAAGCAAGGCTTGAAAAGCTCACATCAAGAGATGAGGCAGTCGAGACTCTTAAAATGATGCTCGACAGAGGAGACATTTCGGACGAAGAGCTTGCGACCTATACAGAGAATGCTGTAGCGCTTTCTTCACTGATAGAAAGTGAGACGATTGTAGAAAATCTGGTTATAGCGGCTGGCTTTGAAGACTGTGTCTGCTATCTGGACGGCGAAAATGCAAATATAGTTGTAAAGTCAGAAGGCTTGACAAGCGTACAGGCGGCACAAATCAAAGACATTTTGCTCTCGGAAGTGGATGTTGAGAATGAAAATATCAGAATTTTTGAGGCAAAGTAGTTGTTTCGGCGACCGATTTGTGCTATACTGTATTTGTATATTTATGCGAAGCAGACTTATCGTCTCTTCCGTACCTTATGACGAATATAGGAGGACAAATAAATGGAAGTCACAGAAAAGAAAAGAAAGGGAACTCTCAGAGTATCCGAGAACGTCATAATCCAGATTGCAAAGAATGCGGCTTTGGAGGTCAGCGGCGTTTCAAAGATTTCGGTCCGCCCGTTTGATATACTCAAAATGTTTTCAAGCAAGATGGATAACACTGCAATCAGAGTTACCATGCTTGACGGCGTTGCAAAGATATCCATATCGATTATTGTGTACAGCGGCTATAATGTAACCGACGTATGCACGCAGATTCAAGATAAGGTTAAAGCCGCAGTTCAGTCGATGACGGGCGTGACCGTGTCAAAGGTAAATGTCTCGGTAGTCGATGTTGATTTTTCCGAGAGTTAGTACAAATAAAAACGGATATAACCAAGCTGATAAAACGGCTTGGTTTCCGTGCGTTAAAATCATTTCTAAAATAGGCAGGAAGTTTAAATGGGCATTACAAGGCATGATATAAGAGAGTCGGAGTTTATCTTTATCTTCGAAAAAGCGTTCCGTGACGAATCGCCGGCAGAGCTGATAGAAATCTCCAAAGATAACGAAGCGGTCACTGTTAACGAAGAAGTTATCTCTACGGTTGAAGGCGTTTATGAACATCTTGAAGAAATAGACGAGATAATATCCCAGTTCAGCACGAAAAGAAGCATCGACAGAATCCCGAAAATCAATCTTGCGGCACTCAGGCTCGCAGTATACGAAATCAAATACCTTTCGGACAGAATACCTGTCAAGGTTTCAATTAACGAAGCCGTCGGTCTCGTCAACAAGTACGCTCAGGAATCCGACGTTACTTTTGTAAACGGAGTTCTTGGTGCATACTCGAGAAATCTCTCATGAGCAAGCTCTACTTGGGTATTGATACCAGCAATTATACAACCTCCGCCGCAGTATATGATTCCGAAAGTCGTTCGGTACGTCAGAATAAGAAGCTCTTAAGTGTAAAATCCGGTGAGGTAGGGCTTAGACAGTCAGAAGCGGTATTCCAGCATGTAAAACAGCTTCCCGATGTTATAGACGGTCTTACAGGAAAGGGTGAGAGTATAACGGCTATAGGCGTTTCCTCGCGTCCGAGAAACATAGAAGGCTCGTATATGCCGTGTTTTATGGTAGGGGAGACGATTGCAAAATGCATTTCGGCGATAGGGAATATCCCTCTTTACGAAACCTCTCATCAGGTTGGACACATCTTGGCGGCACTTTACTCATGCCAAAGGCTTGATCTGATAGAAAGCGATAAGCCATTTATTGCATTTCACGTCAGTGGAGGTACAACCGATTGCCTGCTCGTAAAAGCGGATAAAGAAGAAGTAATCAAGGCAACAGAGATATCTTCATCTCTCGACTTAAAGGCGGGACAGCTCATAGACAGAGTCGGTGTAATGCTCGGTCTCGGATTTCCTTGCGGAAAAGAATTGGAAAAGCTCGCAAGCGAATCGACCGCAAGATTCAAGCCGAGAGCAACAATAAAAGACGGAAGCTGTTGTCTTTCTGGCATAGAAAATCAATGCAGAGACATGTTTGACAAAGGCGCAGAAAAGTGCGATATAGCCTTATATGCACTGAAATCTGTCGAAGCGGCTGTATATGAGATGACCGTATGCGCTATAAATAAATTCGGCTCGCTTCCGATAGTGTACGCCGGAGGCGTCATGTCGGACAAGCTGATACGGGTAAGACTTGAAAAAGATTTTGATTCTTATTTCGCGGAACCGGCTTTCTCACAAGACAATTCCGTCGGAGTTGCAATATTCTCGGCAATAAAGGATGGGTGTAAACTTTGAATTCAATACTTTCGGTTTCGGCACTCAATACCTATATTTCATTCAAGCTTAAAAACGACCCAAAGCTAAAGGGCATCGCCGTAAAGGGCGAGATTTCCGATATATCAATCAATCACACGTCGGGGCACATATTCTTTACCCTGACAGACGGAAGCTCAAATATAAGAGCTGTAATGTTTTCGCAAAACGCCTCGAGACTCAGCTTTTATCCTGAAACAGGGCAAGTAGTCATAGCCTTTGGCGGAGTCGACGTATACGAACGAAACGGAGTTTATCAGCTCAACTGCACTCAGCTTGTTCCTGACGGAAAGGGCACTGAATATATAGCTTTAGCACAACTAAAAGAACAACTCGCCAAAGAGGGCGTATTCTCGAAGCCAAAAAAGTCACTTCCGCAGTATCCTTCGAAGGTTGCGGTCGTCACATCACCGTCGGGAGCTGCAATACACGATGTTATGAGCACCGTTGCAAGGAGATATCCTCTTGCAGAGGTTAAGCTTTTTCCGACAACGGTTCAGGGGCTTGAAGCTCCGGCGAGCATTTCAAATGCACTTTCACTTGCGGATAAAAGTGAATCCGATGTTATTATACTCACAAGAGGTGGCGGCTCGGATGACGATTTATCCTGCTTCAATACAAAAGCCGTTGTTATGGCGGTTTACGCTTGCAAAACTCCGGTTGTTTCCGCTATCGGACACGAGGTTGACCTGACTTTATCAGACCTCGTGGCAGATGTAAGAGCCGCAACCCCTACCGCCGCGGCAGAGCTTTGCACTCCCGATATGTCGGCTATTTCCTCGGAAATATCGAGACTTAAGCAGGAGATTACAAGATTGACAGACAGAAAGCTTTATGCTCTTTCAAATGCCGTTTCAAGCTACAAATCAATAATTGGGGCTTTATCGCCGGAGAATAAGCTTATGAGAACAGAGTATCAGCTCGGCACGATGCAAGAGTCTATGAAGACTTCAATTTCTCACAGGCTTAGACTGTACGAAGCACAGATATCGGGCTGTATTAACACCTTGTCCGCCGCTGACCCGATGAATATACTTGGCAAAGGCTATGCTTTGATTTACAAGGATTCACACCTTGTAACAGAAAGTTCAGGATTAAGCGGCAAAATACAAATCGTTATGAAAGACGGACAAGCCGAGGCAAAAGTTTTACAAGAAAATGAGGAACAGATATGAACTTTGACGAGTCAATAAAAAGGCTGAAAGAAATATGCGCGAAGCTTAACGATGATAAGACATCTCTTGAGGAGACCGTTGCTCTTTACAAAGAGGGAATGGCTCTCTCCGAAGAGTGCTTGAAGCGTATAAACGATATAAGAAGCGAGCTGAATGAAAGCGAAGGCGACAAAAATGAAGCCTGAGCTTAAAGCTGTATTTCAGCGTGACGTAGAAGCGGTTGACTCGTATCTTTTAAGCAATGGATATATTTCTAAGTCTGACGACAATGAAAATAGAATAATAGACGCCGAGTTTTACGCCCTGACAGCGGGCGGAAAGCGGATAAGACCGGTTCTTTGCATCGAGTTTTACAAGCTTTTCGGAGGCAAAGGGGATGTAACAGAAATTGCATCCTGCCTTGAACTGATGCACACGTTTTCTCTCATACACGATGACATGCCGGAAATGGACAATGACGATATGCGAAGAGGCAAGCCCTCTGTACACTGTGCATACGGTGTCGATACTGCGCTTTTAGCCGGCGATGGTCTTGCAATACTCCCGTTTGAGATTATCTCTGATAGAGCTCTGAGTGGGGACATATCACCCGAAACCGCAGTCAGGCTCGTAAACTGCCTTTCAAAAGCGGCAGGGAATCAAGGGATGATAATGGGGCAGAGGCTTGACCTCATCTCGGAAAACGAGAAAATCGACTTGGAATTCTTAAAAAGAATGTCGTCCCTCAAAACCGGTTGTATCTTAAGTGCATCTGCGCAATTCGGAGCAATACTCGCCGGTGCCAATGATAAAGACATTATGAAAGCCGCTGAATATGCCGAGAACTTCGGACTTGCATTCCAGATAATTGACGATATTCTGGATATTACGGGAAGCGAAAACGAGCTCGGAAAGCCAATCGGAAGCGATGAAAAGCGAAGCAAGGACACCTACGCCACCACTATGGGTGTAGATGCGGCATACAACGAGGCTAAACGCTATACAGAAACGGCAGTTGCCGCAATTTCGAACATAGACGGCTCGGAGCTGTTATGCGAGCTTGCATATGACCTGCTTGACAGAAGACATTAACATACGAAAAGAGAGATAGTTTTGAAGAACAACCTGCTTGAGAGCCTTACTCTACCCGAGGATCTGAAAAAGCTCAGCTTGGAAGAAGAACAGGAGCTTTGCGCAGAAATACGCGATAAAATAATCAATACCGTTGCCGAAAACGGCGGACATTTGTCGTCAAATCTGGGAGTTGTCGAGCTCACCGTTGCAATACATAAAGTTTTTGAATCCCCGAAGGACAAAATAGTTTTCGATGTCGGGCATCAGTGCTATACCCATAAGCTTCTTACCGGTCGTCTCGACGAATTTGATACGATTCGTCAGAAAGGCGGGCTTTCCGGCTTTTCAAATCCCGAAGAATCTGTTCATGACCCGGTCATAAGCGGTCACAGTTCGACTTCGATATCATCGGCTCTCGGAATTGCCGAAGCTATGAAGCTGAAGGGAGACAACCATCACGCTATCGCAGTTATCGGCGATGGTGCAATGACCGGCGGTCTTTCATACGAAGGTCTCAACAATGCTGGAAGAAGCGGAGCAAATATTATCGTTATCCTTAATTATAACGAAATGTCCATCTCCAAAAATATCGGCGGCTTGGCGGAATATCTCTCAAAGCTTCGAATCAAGAAGTCCTATCGCACGATCAAAAACACCACAAGGGGAATTATCTCCGCAGTGCCTTTGATAGGTAAGCCGGTTTCTGATTTTCTCAGCGACTCAAAGGATGTAGTCAGGGAAAAGATGCTCCACAGTACGATGTTTGAGGACCTCGGCTTCCAGTTTGTCGGACCGGTTGACGGACACGACCTTAGTGAGCTCGAAGATGCGCTTTCATATGCAAAGTCTCTCGGCGGACCTGTATTGATTCAGGTAAACACAAAGAAGGGCAAAGGCTATAAGCCCGCAGAGAAAAACCCCGGAAACTATCACGGTGTTGCAGGATTCGATGTCAAGACCGGTCTTCTGCCGGAGCATAAATATGATTTCACAGACGCTTTCGGACAAGCTCTTACAAGTCTCGCCGACAAAGATGACAGAATCTGTGCTATTACCGCATCCATGAAATACGGAACAGGTTTGCAATACTTCAAGAAAAAGCATCCCGAAAGATATTTTGACGTAGGAATTGCCGAGGGACATGCCGTGACCTTTGCGGCAGGACTTGCCGAAATGGGCATGATACCTGTATTTGCGGTCTATTCATCATTCCTCCAGAGAAGTTATGACGAGCTTATTCACGATGCCGCAATAGGCAATGTTCATATGGTAATCGGCATCGACCACGCGGGAATTGTCGGCTCGGACGGCAGAACCCATCAGGGAACCTTCGATATCCCGTTCCTGACTACCATTCCGAATATCACAATTTACTCTCCCTCAAACTATAAAGAACTCGAAACCTGCCTCGAGAAAGCGATTTTTGATGACACAGGCATCGCGGTTGTCAGATATCCAAAATCGGGTGAAGCATCGGAAACTGTCTGTGAAAGCGATTATGCGGTTACCGAGAGAAACAGTGACACTCTCATCATTTCCTACGGCAGGGAGGCAGGAGAAGCGGAAAAAGTTGCTGAAAAGCTCGGTCGCGATTTCATGAAGCTTGTCAAGGTGTTCCCGCTGAATGGTGAACTCGAAAACATTATATCCGGATATGACAAAGCTTATATCTTCGAAGAATGTGAATATGAGGGCTCAATAGGGCAGAAGCTAAGGTCTGTCTGCCCAAATGTTGAAGCTCACGCAATTAACGGCTTTGTGCCTCATATGAAAGTGTGTGAAGCTATTGAGCTTTATGGGCTTTCCGAACATCAGATAGAGCTCACTGTCAGGAAAGAGCAAGCCGATGCCGAGGCTTGATTACTATCTCACATCAAACGGCTATTTTTCAAGCCGCGAGCGGGCTAAAGAAGCAATCAAAAATTGTGAAGTAACCGTGAACGGAAAAGTGTGCTGTAAGCCTGCACTCGAAGTTTCAGACAGAGATGTCGTTAATTTTACGGGCGCTCAGCTTAAGTATGTCGGTCGTGGCGGATTGAAGCTCGAAGCGGCTATAAGCGCTTTTAACATAGAGCTTGATGAACTTACATGTGCCGATTTGGGAGCATCTACCGGCGGGTTTACCGACTGTATGCTACAGAACGGCGCCAGAAAAGTCTACTCAATAGATGTCGGTCACGGACAGCTCGCAGAAAAGCTCCTCAACGATACCAGAGTGGTAAACATCGAAGGCGTTAATGTCAAAGACATTGCTATAAGTACGACAGGCGAAACAGTAGATTTCGTGACTGCCGATCTGTCGTTTATATCCGTTAAATTTGCCATCTCAGCCGCTGTAAAAATACTGAAAGCTGATGGCAGAACCGTATTCCTGATAAAGCCTCAGTTTGAAGCGGGAAAAGGGGCAATTGGAAAAGGTGGCATTGTGAAAAGCAAATCGGTTCACATAAGAGTTTTACAGGATATTTACGATTACCTTCTTTCAAACGGTTTTAGCGTAATCGGCATAATTCCATCGCCGATAAAAGGCGGAGACGGAAATATCGAGTATCTTGCGTACTGCACAAGAGACTCCGAAAGCAACATAGCACCGGATTTCAATGAAATCGTAAATAGTGCATTTTCACAAGCATAAAATCTCATCAAAGGGCGGTCATGGTCATGACAGTATTTATATATCCAAATCTTGAAAAGCTCCATTCTGAGGAATGCACCGAACAGGTTATAGAAATTCTTATGTCTCTCGGAGTTACGGTTCTGATGACTCCTGACACAAACCGTGTTTTCGGAAATAAGGCGATTGAGGAGCCTACAATCAACGATGCCGTTTCAAGGTGCGATATTGTCATAACAATCGGCGGTGACGGAACAATTCTCAAGATTGCTTCTCTTGCGGCACAACATAAGAAAAAGCTCCTTGGTATCAACTGCGGAAGGCTTGGATTTATGGCTTCACTCGAAAGAAGCGAGCTTGGTTGCCTTAAGAATCTCTGCACGGGAGATTACAAAACCGAGCAAAGAATGATGCTTGATGTGACCGTCAGATTCGGTAACGGCGAAAGCCGTACCGAAACAGTCCTGAATGACGTTGTCATAACTCACGACTTCAAGGAAAGCCTCAACGACTTCACGGTTCTTGCCGACGGCATTGCGGTATCGCATTTAAGAGCCGATGGTCTTATCTTCTCGACTCCTACGGGTGCATCAGCATATGCTCTTTCCGCCGGAGGACCGCTTATCGAACCTTCCATGGACTGCATAGAATTTACCCATATCTGCCCACATTCGCTTTCCGCAAGAGCAATGATATTCGACCCGAATAAAGTTATCGAAGTCAGAACAAGAGCCTCCGGCTCTATAGCTATGCGTGCAGACGGTGGAGAGGCAATTTCGATTACATCCGACGACAGTGTCTATATAAAAAAGTCTCCGTTAAGCCTTTCGGTAATCGACATTCACGGCGACAACTACTTTAAATCGGTTTCAACCAAGCTTATGAACAACGCAAAGGAAGTCGAGGAGGCTTACGACAGATGAAAAATGACCGAAAAAAAGCCATTCTTGATATAGTTTCCAACTATGAAGTCGACACTCAGGAAACACTACAGGCGTTGCTTCTTGAACGAGGCTTCAACGTAACCCAAGCCACCGTTTCAAGAGACATAAAACAGTTGGCACTACTGAAAACTATGGGTCCGAACGGCAGTTACAAGTATACGGTTCCGCCAAAACCGCAGGAAACGAGTGCAAGATTGTCATTCAAATCTCTGTATGCCGATTCCGTAATTTCGATAGACCGTGCAATAAACATCGTAGTCATCAAATGTTATGCGGGAATGGCAAACGCTGTCTGCTCGAAGCTTGACGCGGCGGCTTACAGCGGCGTTGTCGGTACTCTTGCAGGGGACGATACCATATTCGTTCTAATGCGTGAAGAAAATGATGCCAAAGCCTTGATGGACGAACTCGGTGGCATGCTCTAATTATTTGGGAAATTTCTCTTTGGAGGCGATTAATCGGTGCTCTACGAACTTCATATTGAAAAACTCGCTGTAATCGAAAACGCAACGATTCGCTTTGGAGAGCATTTCAACGTCTTTACCGGCGAAACCGGAGCAGGAAAATCAATCCTTATCGGCGGAATCAATGCAATACTCGGACAACGCGTTTATAAGGACATAATAAGAGAGGGAACAGACAAAGCTTATGTCAGTGCAGTCTTCACGGACTGCCCGCAAGCAGTTTCGGACAAACTGAGCGAGCTTGGACTTGATTGCGACAACGAGCTGATTATTTCAAGGGAAATCAATTCAGACGGCAGAAGCACCGCCAGAATTAACTCACGACCGGTTACAATTTCGGCACTCCATGAAATAGGCGACCTGCTCGTCAATATCCATGGTCAGCACGACAATCAGAACCTGCTCGACCAATCAAAGCATCTTGATATTCTCGACAGCTATGCCCGCTCAGATGAATTGCTTTTAAGCTACCAGAAATCTTTCAGGGAGCTTCAATCAACCGCGCGGGAGCTCAACAAGCTGAAAACCGAAAAGAGTCAGAATGCAAGGCGCGAAGAGTACCTTGCGGAAATAATAGAAGATATAGGCTCACTTGAAATCACCGTCGGAGAAGACGAGAAAATAGAAGAGCGGTTCAGACTTCTTGACAACGCCGTATCTCTGAAAAATGCTCTTACGGCGGCGACCGCCTGCCTCTCCGAAACAGAATCGGATAACAGTGCAGGGGATCTGATATCTCAAGCCTATAGTGAGCTTGAATCAAACGAAGACATTCTTCCTGTTTTGAAGCCCTTAAATGAACGTCTGTCCGCTATCGGAATCGAGCTTGAAGATATAGCCGCAGAACTCACAAAGCTCCGCGACAGCCTCGAAATCGACGACAGCGAATATGCTTCACTTACCCAAAGAAGAAACGATTTGAAGCGCATTAAACGCAGATACGGCACATCTTTGGACGAAGTTATAAAAGTCTATGAGGACGCTGTTCAGGAATCGCAGGGGCTTGCTTCGTTCGATGATAAGATTTCGGAGCTTGAGGAAAAGAAGTCTCAGCTTCTGATTGAAGTCACGAAGAAAGCTGAAGAGCTTTCGAAGCATCGTGAGGAAGCCTCGGAAAGATTCTCGAAACAAGTTGCGGAAGAGCTCTCGTTCTTAAATATGCCAAATGTAAAGCTTGAAGTCAGAAGCTCAAAGGGCAAGCTTACCCTAAGCGGAATGGACTCTATTGAGTTTCTGATTTCCGCCAACAAGGGCGAATCTCCGAAGCCCCTTGCAAAGATTGCTTCCGGCGGTGAGCTTTCGAGGATTATGCTTGCTCTCAAGACTGTTCTTGCCGACAGAGACTCAATTCCGACTCTTATATTTGATGAAATAGATTCAGGCGTCAGTGGCAGAGCGGCCCAGAAAATTGGAATCAAGCTTAAGGAAATATCACGCAAGCATCAGGTCATATGCGTAACACACCTGGCGCAAATTGCGATTATGGCGGACGACCATATGTTAATTGAAAAGCATGAATCGGGAGAGAGGACGGTTACTGATGTAACTCATCTCGATTTCGATGAACGTAAATACGAAATAGCACGAATATTGGGCGGCGACAATATTACTGAAACAGTGCTTAAGGATGCCGAAGAACAACTTAAAAATGCTACGAAAGGTGAATAACTATGATACTTTGTTTTCTTGCAGACGGCTTTGAAGAAGTTGAGGCTCTGACTCCTATAGATTGCCTCAGAAGATGCAAAAAGGAAGTTAAAACTATAGGCATAGGCGGTAAAACTCAGATTCATGGCTCTCATGCCGTCACTGTAAAGGCTGATATTGCTGACATCGACTACTACCTGTCCGACGATATAGAAATGATTATTCTTCCCGGCGGAAAGACAGGAACCGATAATCTTGAAAAAAGCGTACTCGTAAAGCAGGCGATAGATATCTGCATGACGAAGAATCTTCCCATCGCCGCAATATGCGCCGCTCCTTCAATTCTCGGACACAGGGGACTTCTTAAGGGCAAGAAAGCCGTTTGCTATACAGGTTTTGAGAAAGAGCTTATCGGCGCCGAGGTTCTTGACACTGCAGTTGCCATCGACGGAAATATCATCACCGGTTGCGGAATGGGTGGGGCACTTGAGTTCTCCTATGCGATAGTTTCAAAGCTTATTTCAAAAGAAAAAGCCGATGAGCTGATGGATTCTCTCAACGTAAGACAGCGCAAGATTGATATTGAAATTTAACCTATAAAGAATTCCGACATAAAGGTGAAATATGAGCGATAATAATAACTACGAAAATATTGATGAGCTTCTTTCCTCAATGCTGAATGAGACACGTTCATCTCAGGCACAAAATGCGACCACCGGGCAGGCTGTTGCTTCCGAGGAAGTGAAAACCGCTTCGGAGAACTTGTCAAAAACCTCGGTAATGAGTCGCGCAGTGCGAATTGACGACGAAATCGATTCGGACAGTGTTTCCGGTCAGACGAATGTTTTCAACTTCGGAACGTTTCAATCTCAGAACGGCAGAACCGCACTGGTATCCGACGACGAAGAAGAACAGCAGGAGACGCCCGTAAAAAAAGCGGAAAAGCCTCATAAGAAAAAGAAGAAAAAACGCAGAAAAAGAAATTATACCGCTTATGGTGGCATAGTCTTGGCTACGTTTGTTTTGTGCGCTTCAATACTGATATCTCTTTTCATAATAGTCGTAATAAGAGATGTACTGGGAATAGAAGACAACGACAATCAGTTTACCATCTATGTAGAAGAGGGCTCTTCGACGTGGGATATTGCCGAACAGCTCTATGACGAGGGCGTTATCCAGTACAAAGAGGTATTCGTTGCCTTTGCCAGAATTATGGGTGCTGACGGAAACATGTATCCCGGTGACCTCGATGTTGCATATAACATGAGTTACGCTGACATTATAGACGACCTGATGGAAGCCAGAGAATCGAAAGAAACCGTGACCATCACGTTTATCGAAGGCATCACTCTTTACGAAGCCGCACAGCTTCTTGAGGATAACGGCGTATGCGATGCAGATGAATTTATCTATACCTTCAACTCAACGGCATTCGGCTATGATTACGAGCAGTATGTATCATCGGAAAGCCTGAAGCTCTATAAGTACGAGGGCTTCCTGTTCTCTGATACCTACGAATTCTATGTCGGAGATACAGCTTACAATGTAGCTAAAAAGATAAGAGAGAGAACAGACGATATTCTCACATCCGATGTTATCGCCAGAGCCGGGGAGATCGGGTATTCACTCGAAGAGGTCGTAATTCTCGCTTCAATAGTCCAGAAGGAAGCCGGAAGTGTTTCGGATATGCCATCTGTAGCATCCGTATTTATAAACAGACTGAACAACCCTGAACAGTATCCGAGGCTTCAATCTGACGCAACTACAGCGTATATCGACAATATCATAACTCAGGTGATGACCGTTTCGTCGCAGAGCATATGTGACGCTTATGACACATATACATGCTTGGGGCTTCCCGTCGGAGCTATCTGTAACCCCGGAGAGGATGCAATAAATGCTGTTCTTTACGCGGATGAGACCGATTACTATTACTTCTGCACAGACCCCGAAACCGGTGTTGCATACTTTGCTTCGACCTATGATGAGCATGTTGCAAACTGCGAGCTTCTGGGCATTATGTGAGGTGAACAGACATGTCTCAGATTGAAATTCTTTCTCCTGCCGGGGATGAAGAGCGACTCGACGCGGCGTTACTTTTCGGCGCAGACGCTGTGTATCTTGCGGGAAAGAGCTATGGCATGCGAGGTTCTCCGGCTAACTTCACGCTCGAACAGTTGAAATCTGCCTGTGACAAGGCTCATGCTCTTGGGAAGAAAGTTTACCTCACCGTAAATATTCTTCCCAACAACTCCGAAGCGGATATGCTCGAAGGCTATATTAAAGAGGCATATGCCTGCGGAATAGATGCCGCAATAGTGAGTGATATAGGCTCCTTTGCTCTGATGAGAAAAGCTGTCCCCGATTTGGCGCTTCACGTTTCGACTCAAGCAGGAGTTGTGAATTACCTCACAGCAAGAACATTTTACGATATGGGAGCAAAGCGGGTTGTCCTCGCAAGAGAGCTTTCGCTTGATGAAATTGCCGAAATCAGAGCTAAAACTCCGAGCGATCTGGAGATAGAATGCTTCGTTCACGGTGCGATGTGTGTCTCATTCTCGGGTAGATGCCTCCTGTCACAGTATCTGACAGGCAGAAACGCAAACAGGGGCGAATGTGCTCAGCCTTGCCGTTGGAGCTACAGTCTCGTCGAAGAAACCAGACCTAATGAGTACTATGCGATTTCGGAAGATGAGAAGGGCAGTTATATTCTTAACGCCAAAGACCTCTGCATGATTGAGCACCTTGACGAGCTTGCAAAAGCCGGCGTAACAAGCTTCAAAATCGAAGGCAGAGCAAAATCGGCGTACTACGTTTCGGTTGTAACCAATGCTTATAAAAAAGCTAAAGAGATACTTCTTAAGAATCCCGATGATTATCAGCTTCCCGAATGGATTAAGGAAGAAGTCTTCAAGGTCTCTCACCGCAAATACTGCAGGGGATTCTACTTTGGTCATCCTAATGACTGCCAGTATTATCCCACAAGCGGGTATGAGCGGATTTGCGATATTGTAGCGGTTGTCGAAAGCTACGACAACGGAATGCTCAGATGCTCGCAAAGAAACAGATTCTTTGAGGGCGACAATCTGGAGCTTCTCATTCCGGACAGCGAGCCGATAAAGTTCACCGCAAACGAGATTTACGACGAGTTTGGCGAACGGGTTCAGAACGCCAACAAAGCAACGATGAAGCTTTCAATCCCGTTTGAACATAAAGTTCCCGCCGGTTCCATAATAAGAAAAGAAATCACAAACGACCGTGCAGAAAAGATATAAAATTAATATAAGGGTGTATGTTTCATGATTGATTCCAATTTCTATCCGCTGATACTTAAAGCTCCTCTCAAGGACTACCTTTGGGGCGGAACAAGACTTAAAACAGATTTTGGCTTTGAAAGTGACCTTTCAAAGGTCGCAGAGGCGTGGGTCGTTTCCTGCCATAAGGACGGACCGAGCATCGTTTCAAACGGCTCTTTAAAGGGAAAATCTCTTGAAGAAGCTATAGAGATACTGGGTACAGATGCTCTTGGTGACGCCTGCAAAGACTTTGACAGATTTCCGATTCTCGTCAAGCTCATTGACGCCAAGGACAGACTTTCAATTCAGGTTCACCCGAGTGACGAATACGCAAGAGCCAACGAAGGCGACAACGGCAAAACCGAGATGTGGTATGTCATCGACTGCGACGAAGGCGCACAGCTTATCTATGGCTTCAAGCACAGCATCGGAAAAGAAGAGTTCAAAGAGAGAATCGAATCAAATACGCTTGATGACGTTCTGAACTATGTGGATGTCCACAAGGGCGATATTTTCTTCATTCCTTCCGGAACTGTTCACGCAATAGGGAAGGGAATACTCATTGCGGAGATTCAGCAAAATTCAAACGTTACCTACCGTGTATCCGATTATGGAAGACTCGGAGCCGATGGCAAGCCGAGAGAGCTACATGTTGAGAAGGCTATTGCTGTATCCGACACGAATCCTCCGCTGGACCTCTATGGAAATGTAGGAAAGGTCACTGTTTATGAAAACGCTACCGTTCGCAATCTCGCAAAGTGTAAGTACTTTGATGCTAAACTTATAAATCTGGATGGCAGCTATGAAATAAAGAACGCAGAAAGCTTTGTCTCACTTGTCGTAATTGATGGTGAAGCCGAGCTCAAATCAGAGCAGGGAAGCTATACCCTCAAAAAAGGAGAGAGTGTGTTTGTTCCGTGCGGAATTGAATTCACCCTCAAAGGCACCGCTCAGATTCTTTCAGCATCCGTCTGAGTTAATTTCAAATTTGTAACCCGAATAAGCTGTTTTCCATACTATGCTAAAAGTAAAAGTAATGGAGGCACAGCTTTATGGCTAATACTGAATGTAATATCGACTTCAAAAAGACGTATTTCATGGGTTACTCAACGCCCACCGGTTTTGTAACTCATCTGAAAGATGATATCGAATCGGGAGAATTCACTACTTACATCATCAAAGGCGGACCCGGAACGGGAAAGTCTTCGCTGATGAAAAAAATCGCTTCGGAGGTTTCCGAGTTGGATGAACCTGAAATTTACTATTGCTCTTCCGACCCGAATTCTCTCGATGCGGTTTTGTTTGATAATCTGAAGGTTATAATCGCAGACGGAACGGCTCCTCATGTTATCGAACCGACATATCCCGGTGCACGAGAAGTTCTGGTCGATCTCGGCGAATGCTGGAATCTCGAATCACTATCATCGAATAAAGACGGAATTATCGACTCGACCAACAGAAATCAGAAATATCACGCGCTCGCCAAGAAATATCTCAGTGCGATAATATCCGTAAACGATGATATTATGTCTGTCGGCGACTCAGCATTGGACAGCTCAAAATTGGACGCATATCTTGAGCGCCTGTGCGCAAGACTTCTTCCGAAGAAGAAAGCTTTCGAAGGCGAAGGTAAAATAAAATTCAGACAGGTGACGTCGTTTACCCCGGAAGGCGTGAAGACTTTTACCAATCTGTTTGAACACCTGAATGTATATAAAATTGAGGACGACTGCTTTGCGGTGACTGATAAGCTTCTGAAACAGCTTGCGCAATATGCAAAGAATAACGGATACGACGTTCTGATAAGCAAAAACGTATTCTTGTCTGGAAGTGTATATCAGCACATGATTATCCCCGAGATAGAAACCGCTTTTGTATCGGGAAATTCCTGCGACTCTCTCAGCGGTACCAAGATTAATTCAATGAGATTCTATGACAAAGACATCTTAAGAGATAAGCACAAAAGGCTTATGTTTGACGAAGGCATTGTGAAAGAGCTCACGGATGAGATGATTTCAGCTCTTAAAACAGCCAAAGAAATTCACGACGAGCTCGAAAGCTACTATATCAAGGCTATGGACTTTGAGAAAGTCAATCTGACTTGCGAAAGACTCATAGAAAGAATCAGGACGAACGGGGAGAATTGAAATCCTCAAAAGAAGAAAACTGTGCAAATTTACAGCAAAATATCCCACTTCTTTCACAATACAATACTTGATTTTTACAAGACATCAAGGTATAATAAAATCAAGGCGATTTGCCAGACTTGATTGAATCAAGCACTATGTAAGAAAGGAGTGATCGGAATGCCCGGACCAGGTGGACCCGGTGGCGGTCGTGGACCCGGCGGACCCGGTGGCGGCTTCGGAGGCGGACCAAGAGGCGGCGGAATGGGACCGAGAGGTGGCATGATGCCTCCGCCGAGAAGAAGACCAATGAGACGCGGCTGTGGCAGTAGCTGTTGCATGCCTTATGTCATGAGCGTTGTCGGTGCGATTTCCGCTCTTACGTTAGGTACAGTAGGCGTCAGATCAGCAAGGAAGAAGAAGCAATAATTCCGCTTTAACTATCAAAAAATCCTCAAGCCTAAATGCTTGAGGATTTTTCATGCCTTGCAATATTGTAACTAAAGTAATTATCAGTAGGGGAGTTCTCCGAATCATCTTCCGACTTCTCAGACGGCTTCACTGCGTTACCATTCGCCTTCATATCTGCAAGAGGGGAGCTTTCAACAGCCGTTTTTCTGTCCTTATTAGATAAGTGGGTGTAGATTTCGGTTGTAGCAACACTAACATGTCCCAAAACGTCCTTCAAAACTATCGGGTCAACATCGCCGTATTCATACATAAGAGTTGCAGCGGTATGTCTTAGCTTATGTGGAGAAATTCCAAGGTTTCCGAGACCGGCTATTTCAAGTTGGTCCTCAACAATACGCTGAATCCTACGATTTGAAAGCCGCCGATGGTCATGATATGACGACAAAAAGATGGCATCGGGATCCACCAAAGACTTTGGTCTGACCTCCAAATAAGCGTTCAATGCCGAAATACAGGCATCATTCAGATAAACGATCCGTTCCTTCCGACCTTTTCCGAAAACCCTGAGCGTTCTTGCGCTTTCGCTGTAATCATCAATATCCAATCCAGCAAGCTCGCTGAGTCGCAAACCGCAATTAAGAAATATAGTTAATATACAGTAATCACGGAGATAATTCTCGCTCTTTACATCATCCAAAAGTTCTTTGCTTTGGTCAAGCTCAAGATACTTAGGAAGAGTCTTTTCCGGTCTCGGAAGCTCCAGCTTGTCAAGAGGATTTGTTTCGAGCCTATATATCTCCGGAGATCTATACGAAGCTAAGAAATCATAAAACCTACGCAGAGACGACGTTTTTCTGGCACGAGTTTTATTTGAGTTATTGCGCTCATTTATAAGATAGTTCATGTACTCGTAAGCATCCATCAACGTAAATTCTTTGACATAAGAAAAAGGAACGTTCTTAATTGGAATTTTCTCAAAAGGAGTTTCTTCGAGATTGACATCACTGTGTTTGACCGCAACCAAATATCTTAGAAAAGTACGGATATCAACATAATAGGCTTCAACGGTTCTATCAGTACGACCGACAACGGAGCCGGCATATGTAAGATAGCCGCTGAGATACACAGGGCAATCTTTTCTGTATTCTTCACGCATTATAATCACCACACTTTATAAAAGCGGCTGAAAAGCCGTTTTTCAGTCCCCCCCGATGTGCGTTAAATTTTGATTTAACGCACATCGGCATATATTTTATTCTGCACTACTTTACGAATCTATATTCTCAAAAGACACCAATATACAACCCAAAAAAGCACTTCCCCATGATCACTTTTACACGTCGGCTACTAATCACTGATAACTATTTGAGCTCCACAACAGTAACTCCGTCTTCGCCTTCGCCGTATACGCCTTTTCTCATAGACTCAACAGACGGATGCTTTCTTAAGTGGTTTCTGACGGCGGTCTTCAAAGCTCCGGTACCTTTACCGTGGATTATCATAACGGATTTGTTACCACTCATAATAGCCTTGTCTATAAACGAATCAAGCTCATAGAGCCCCTCGTCTACCGTATAGCCTCTGATATCAAGCTCGGTCTCGGCTTTTCTCGTTGCACGGCTCTCGGTTGAATTAGATACACCTCCCTGTTGCTTTCTCTTTATTGATTTATTATTGAAAGTAACTTCTTTTTCGGCAAGTCTCAGAAGTGAAACATGAACTTTTGTTTTCATGATTCCCATCTGGACAACGCAGTTGCCGGAAGCGTCAGGAAGCGACATGAGAATTCCCGTTTTGTTACCATCTCTGATGATAACGTCGTCACCCTTCTTAAACGGTCTTGGTGGAACATAATCCTCATCCGAAAGCTCACCGAGCTTAGATGTCTCGTTATACATGCTGTCGATTTCGGACTTATACTTCTGTCTCTCCTGCTGAACTCTCTGAGAGAAGTCTTCTTTATCTTTCGACTTCTTGATATCCTCGAGCTCATTCATAAGCCTGCGCGACTGCATATTAACCCGCTCAACGAGCTCCCGCGCCTCTTTTTTGACCTTGAGCAGTTCTTTATCTTTTTCGGATTGATACTTCTCATGTTCGCTCTTAAGCTCATCACGAAGTGTCTGCACTTCCCTTTCGTATTTTTCGGCAAGCGCCGCCTTCTCCTCATAATCCTGACGAGCGGCTTCAAGTCGTTCGATAGTATCCTCGAATTTCTGAGCCTCTGCGGACATAAGTCCTTCGGCACGGGAAATAATCCCATCATCAATTCCCAATCGCTTGGAAATCGCGAAGGCGTTAGATTTGCCGGGAGAACCGATTATAAGTCTATAAGTGGGTTGCAAGGTCTTGATGTCAAACTCACAAGAAGCGTTCTCGACACCCTCGGTTTCGAGGGCATACATTTTGAGCTCTTGATAGTGAGTTGTGGTGACAAGCTTTGCACCAGTCATCTTGATTCTCTCGATAATAGCAACCGCCAGTGCCGCACCTTCGACAGGGTCAGTTCCTGAACCGAGCTCATCAATAAGCACTAATGAACTATAGCTGACTCTGTTCAAAATATCAACAATATCTGTCATGTGGGACGAGAATGTCGAAAGGCTTTCCTCGATAGACTGCTTGTCGCCAATATCAACAAGAACATCGCTGAAAACGGTTATCTTGCTTCCGTCAGCAACGGGAATCAGAAGTCCGCACATTGTCATAAGCGTCAGAAGCCCGACAGTTTTAAGAATTACAGTCTTACCGCCGGTATTCGGTCCCGTGATAATCAAGGCGTCGTAACCGTTTCCGATAGCAAAATCAATCGGCACCACTCTATCCTTATCAATAAGCGGATGGCGAGCTTTCTTGAGAATGACCTCACCGTCATCGGAAATAGTCGGCATGGCGGCTGACATCTTCGCACCCAAATTTGATTTTGCAAAGTGCAAGTCAAGCATTACCGCGGCGTTATAATCTGAAATGAGCTGTTCAGCAAAAGCGGCGCAGTCGCTCGAAAGCTCCGCGATGATTCTGTGAATCTCGTCCTGCTCCTTGCCTTTAAGGATTCTTATCTCATTGTTCGCTTCGACAACAGCCATCGGCTCGATGAAATATGTCTGACCGCTCGCAGAGGTGTCGTGAACAAGTCCCGGAATACTGTTTTTAGCCTCGGACTTTACCGGCAGGACATATCTGCCGTCACGCATTGTTATAAGATTGTCCTGCAAATACGTCTGAGTATCGGCGGACTTAATCATCTTGTCAAGTGTGTCGCGAATTTTAGAGCCGGCTGACAGAATCTTTCTTCTTATCGAAGCAAGCTCGGGGCTTGCGCTATCCGCAATTTCCTCTTCGCTGACAACCGCATTGGTTATCTTGTAATTAAGCTCTCTGTTAGAGAATAAGCACTCAAAGAGATAATCGAGGCTGAACTCCTCATCGGAAAACTGCTGTCGCCACGACAAAAGAATCTCTGTCTGGGAAAGCATCCTCGAAACATCAAGAAGCTCTCTTAGTGAAAGCGTTGCGCCGCTTTGCGCTCTTTTTGCGATAACCGAAATGTCAGGAAATCTGATAAAATTAGGACTCCCGAATCTTACGGAAGCGTTAAAAGCGTCAAAGGTCTTTTTGACCTCGGTTTGGACAGTTTCCAAATCGTTCGACGGCTCAATCTCAAGTGCCATATTCTTTGAAGCATCATTTGAGCATTCATCCGACAGCATCTCGAGAATTTTATGTAATTCAAGTGTTTTGTATTCTTCTCTCATTATTTTCACCCATATTGTCATTTTGAAGGGATTTATAAAAATCAAGCGTCTGAAAGCTGTGACCGAGCTGAATTTCGGCGTATCTTTCGGTTATGTTTGAAAGCACCGGCAGATATTCATCGGGAATCCTGAAGCTGAAAATCTTGTCCTGCTCGGAAAGAGCTATATGCCTGATTGCATGAAGCGTTGTCATGTCGACAATCTCGCATACGCTTAAATCACGCTTCCCGCAGCAGTTTTCGCAGTAGAGCTTTCCCTCGCTCAAATCGAACTGCATCTGTACATCGGAGTATTTATAGCACTTGCAACAGCCGATTAAATTCGGCGTCAGCCCGAGCTCGCAAAGGAGCCTCAGTTCAAATACCGACTTGACGAGTGCTTCCCTTTTCTCACCTGTTGACAGAAAATGCAGAGCATTCAGCATAAGTCTCAGTACTTCCCCGCTCGGCTGTTCGCTGACGCAGGTATAGAGTATCATCTCGCAAAAATAGCTTGCAAGAGAAAACCGCGAAACGTCAAGCCGAATATCGTAAAACAGCCTTATCGGTTCCGCAGAATTCAGGATATATCCGCCGTTTTTCCCTTCGGAAAAGCAGAAATTGGCATAGCAAAAGGTTTGCGAAACAGAAGCATTCTTTGCGTTTTGCTTCTTGACGCCCTTGGCGTACACATCAAGCAAGCCATTTGAGTCGGTAAGTATACTCAAAAACTTGTCGTTATCGCCGTACTGTCGCTCTCTTATTACAAGACCCTTCACCGTTAGCATTCTTATTTCCGCCTTGTATCAATTTATGTTTATATATCAGATAGTCGGCAATCTTGCCGCTCGAATAAAATATCTGCCAAAGCTTGTCCATATCATCACCTGTCACTTGTCTTTAGCTTTAGCAGACCGGCAGGATTTATGAATGGTAAAATCAGTCGCCGAGACCGAAGTTTTTAATCAAAGCGTCTCTGTTGCGCCAATTTTCCTTGACCTTTACCCAGAGCTTGAGGTTCGTTTTTATCATGAAGAACCTCTCGATATCCTCCCTTGCAAGCTGACCGACTTTCTTGAGCATAGCTCCGTTTTTGCCAATGATGATGCCCTTGTGAGACTCTTTTTCGCAGTATATAGTTGCAACTACATCCATGATGCTCTCACCCGAGCGGGTGTCTCTTTCCTGCAAGCTCTCGACGCTTACCGCAATTCCGTGCGGAACCTCATCGGAAAGCAATTCAAGAAGCTTTTCTCTTATCATTTCGGAGATTATTACACGCTCCGGCTGGTCGGTAAATTTGTCGTCCGGGAAATAGTGCGGTCCCTTTACCGTGTGCTTTGAAATAGCATCAAGTATGATATCGAGCCCGTCCGAGTTAATAGCACTTATCGGGACAACGGAATCGAAATCATAGAGTGCCGCATATTCGGCAATGACAGGAATCAGATCCTCTTTATTCTCAAACAGGTCGACTTTATTGATGACGAGTATAACGGGAGTTCTGGATGCGTGAAGCGACGCTAAAAGCGTTTTCTCGGCTTCTCCCGACTTTTTCGTTGAATCAACAACCAGCAAAGCGCAATCTACCGAGCTTACTGAGTTATCAATAGCCTTAAGCATGTATTCGGAAAGCTTGTCCCTTGAGCGGTGCATTCCCGGAGTGTCCATGAAGACGTACTGAATGTCGCCTCTTGTGAGAACGCCTGTAATCTTGGTTCTCGTAGTCTGTGGCTTCGAGCTTACTGCCGCTATCTTTTCGCCAACGAGTGCGTTTATGAGGGATGATTTCCCTGCATTCGGTCTTCCGACGATTGTTACAAATGAATTTTCTGTCACTTAGCTTCTTCCTCCACTGATTCTATATCATCCTTGGAATGAACAGGATGCAAAAGTATTTCTCCGCTTTCATATCCAAGTGAACGCATAATTTCTTTTTCTTTTAAGCGCATCTCCTTGGTTTCCGGTCCGTCCTCGTCGGGATGGTCGTATCCTAGCAGATGAAGCATGGAATGGACAACCAGGAATGCTATTTCTCTTTCCGTAGAATGATTATTGTCTACTGCTTGTTCAGCTGCCTTTTCCGTGGAAATAATTATGTCTCCGAGCATATAGCAATCGCTGTCGGGATTCAAGTCAAACTCGCAGTTGTCGGCAAGCGGGAAAGACAAAACATCCGTAGGAGCATCTATATTGCGATACTGAGCGTTCAGCTCCTTTATAACGTCATTTGTGACAAATGAAATGCTTATCTCGCAGTTTTCATCAAAGCCCACACAGCAAAGAGAGCACTTGCAACAGGAGCGCAACAGCTTCCTGAATTCCTTTGTTATTGGTATATACTTCTGCTCGTTATTAAACGCAACTCTAAGCCTTCTCACGAGTCTTTTTCATCCTTTCTCTGTTGTTATACTGCTCATATGCCTTGACAATATCCTGAACAAGCTTGTGTCTTACGACATCCTTGTCGGAAAAGTGAATTATCCCTATGTCAGGAACATTCTTCAGTACCTTGACAGCCTCTATGAGTCCTGATTTCCTTGGGTCTGGCAAATCAATCTGGGTTACATCTCCGGTGATAACCATCTTGCTGTTAAAGCCGAGACGGGTTAAGAACATCTTCATCTGTTCCGGCGACGTGTTCTGCGCTTCATCCAGAATTACAAACGCTTCGTCAAGGGTTCTGCCTCTCATATAAGCAAGAGGCGCGACCTCAATATTTTCTCTTTCCTGATACTTAGCGAACGATTCGGCTCCGAGCATTTCGAAAAGTGCATCATAAAGCGGTCTTAAGTATGGGTCAACCTTTGTCTGCAGGTCTCCCGGAAGAAAGCCAAGCTTCTCCCCTGCTTCAACGGCAGGACGAGTTAGAATTATCTTATTTACGCTGTGAGACTTGAATGCTCTTACAGCCATTGAAACAGCGAGATATGTTTTTCCGGTTCCGGCAGGACCTACTCCGAATGTGATTGTATTTGAATCTATGGCATCAATATATTTCTTCTGACCAAGAGTCTTGGGCTTGATTGTTTTGCCGGTGGCAGTGACGCAAATTCCGCCGTCGGAAAGCTTCGCGATTTCATCCGCCGAGGCTTCATCACCCATAGACAGAACATATCTGACCTGCTGAGGAGAAATTTCATCACCGTTTTCCAATATTTTAAGCAAAGCAACTATGCACTTATAGGCTTTCTCGACTTCGTTATCAAGACCGATAACCTTGATATTGCCGCCTCTTGTGACAATATTAACTCCAAGTTCATCCTGAATCAGGCGGATATTTTCGTCCTGACTTCCGAATAGTCCCTGTATCAGACCGACATTTGTTACAGCCAGAGATTTCTCCATATATACACATCCTTCCTTGAAATGCACTTCCCTTTCCACTATTATTATACCAGATAAAGCGGGATATTTCAATATCCCGCCGTCAATATAAATCAATTATTTCGCGAATATCGGGCTCTCTATACCGATATCGCCCTTCAAAGTATAGGTACAAGTAAGAACAACCGAACTGTCGGTTTTCTCAACCGCTACGTCCTTATTCATAATCTCATAATCTCCTATCAGATTCTCTTCGTAATTCTCAAGCCTTTCATAGACGATTTCTTCCGCTTCGTCCAGTGTGTAAATGTTCAGCTTATATATCTGCTCGGTATATTCGGTTGTAGTGATTCCAATCGGCAATTCAATTCCGAGAAGACTGAGATTAACCCTATATGTATCTGTGATATAAGAACCACTGAGCGCATTTAAGTTCGGAATCGGTATATCAGTATCAAATATGCTCAGACTTTTAGCGTAGTAAGTCTCACCATCTACCACTTTTCTGTCGTATATGCTCTGCTCAAACGTGACCGTTCTTTCAAAAACAGCGGTGATGTTTGCAATAGAATGATAGTAATAAGTCCTGCCGCTTCCCCTTTCAACATATCCGCTTACAAGCAAATCTCCTTTCGCAACGGCATCACCTATCAAAATTTCAAGATGCCCGACAAGAACATTGATATCCACTATCTGTGCATCCTCGGTGGCGATTATATTGCATGGAATCCTGCCTTCGTCGGTCTCAGCCTTCTCGACAACTGTCCTCAGATTTACCGTAACAACGGAACCGCTGTTGCCGATTGATACCCAAGATATATCGTCATCAATCTCAAAAAGCCTTGTCTGAAGCTTAAGAAAGTTTAGATTCGGGATGAATGCACCCGTCTTCAGCCCTTCTTCTTCGAGAATTTCTCTTACTTCATAAATGATGCTTTCGTCATCGGTTCCGACAATTCTGATGCTGAAAACAATATTAGACAGGTAAAAAGAAAGAAGAATAGAAACAAGAACACCGACAGCAATGCCATATCTCTTCCGATATTTACGGAGATGAAAATAGACGCCCTTGCGAGAAGTAATCTCCAGAACACAGTTGTTTTGATATGAAATATCTTCAAGCTTCCTTTCATAATAAAAAGGAAGTGTAGCATAAACCGTATCGCCTTTAGTGTCAAGCGAAATCACTTTGCATTCTTTTCTCAAGCGATTTACGACAGTTCCCATATCAAAGCCATCAACTCTGACAGTAATAATTCCAATCAAGTGCATAAAAAGCAGGTTCATATTATCTTTGCACCGCCTTTTGAGATATCTACGGATGTAATTTTACCGGTAAGCGTAACCGAACGGTCGTTATATGCGGATATTTTCAGATCCTCTCCCCAGACAACCACTTCGTTTGCCCCGGCTTTAACCCTTACCATGATTTCGTTGCACTCCAAAACATCGGTAACATTTTCAATCAAAACCTCATCATCGCCCGATACAGTGACATATGATTCGTAATAAGCATATTTTCTAGCCCGATTTTTAAGCTCAGGCAGTATGGATTTAATATTCAATAGAATCACTCCCTTCAATTATACTGCTGAAAATCCAAGCATAGAATTGTAAAAACCGAAAAGAAGGTCAAGCTATGAAAAATGTTTTGAACGGGCTGTTTGTAGCGTTGGTAATTGCGGTTCTCGTATTATCATTAATACATATTGATGAAGTAAAAGACGGCATCATCACATCAATAGAGAACTGTGTTATAAACATAGTGCCTTCGCTCTTCCTCAACAGCGTTCTTTCAGGTATACTGATAAAATGCTCGGGAGCATTTAAGCCAAAGAAAATTTCATATGCAAATTACGGGATATTTCTTGCATTTCTCCTCGGAAATATTTGCGGATATCCGATAGGTGCAAAGGTACTCAGTGACCTCGTAAAGGATAATACAATTACATCAGAACAGGCAGAAATTGCAATCTGTTTTTCGTTTGCTTCGGGTCCGGCATATGTTTTGGGGATAGTCAGCTCAGCCTTATTTCATTGCAAGCTTTTAGGCTTCACAGTGTTTATTTCGATATTTTTATCAAATATGCTTTTATATATGATTTGTACAGTCAAATTTAAATTCAAATCGAATGTTAATATCATCTGTAAAGGCATTTTACTTACAGACGCTGTAATGGAATCAATAGGGTCATCTGCCAATTCTATGATTTCGATATGTTCAGCAATAATGTTCTTTTCAGCACTCCTCTCACTCTTGCCGTCACTGAATCCCGTTATATCCGCAATTCTTGAGGTATCAAATATTATTTCACTTCAAGGAAACGGAATTCTATTTTTTGTATTGACTACAGTACTGTTGTCATTCGGCGGATTATGTGTACATATGCAAATTATATGTCTTTCAGGTGGAAGCTATAGCTTCAAGTGGTTTTATATCACCAGGCCGATCCAGTTATTATTAACCGCTCTATTCTCCTCTCTCGGCTATATCATCGTACAGAATCATATAAGCCTCGAAACCGGTGCAAACAACAGCATTGAATTTTCGAGTACGGAAAGCATTATTCCGTTTATTTGCGTTTCCGGAATGGTTTTAATCGCTCTGACATATAAAAAAAGCGGCCGCTGAAACAGCAGTCGCTTTAGTCTTTATAATTCGATTATTCTTCAAGAAGCTTCAGAACAAGCTCCTTCATGACAGCGGGATTTGCCTTGCCTTTGGAAGCCTTCATGCACTGACCTACGAGGTAGCCGAGAGCGTTCGTTTTGCCGTTCTTGTAATCTGATACCGACTTTTCGTTCTGGGAAACAACCTCAGCGGCAATCTTCTCAAGAGACGAAACATCCGATATCTGCGAAAGAGAATTCTTCTCGATGAACTCATCAATATCGGCATTATCACTCATAACGGCGTCGAAGACTTTCTTGCCTGCGGCAGTGGAAATCTTGCCGGAGTCGATATAGTTGACAATCTTTGCAAGCTTTTCGGGAGTAAGATTCGTCTCGTGAATGTCGGTTCCGTCGTTCATAAGCTTAGAAATCTCGCCCAAAATCCAGTTCGAAAGAAGCTTGCCAGACTTACAACCGGCTTCGAGTGTCTTATCAAACAGCTCGGCTTTTTCGGGAACGTCGACAATCATTGCAGCATCGTTATATGAAAGCCCACAAGTGTCGATATATCTCATTATTCTGGCGTTAGGAAGCTCGGGGAGAGTATCTTTCAGATACTGCACCTTCTCCTCGGAAACTACTATTGTTCCAAGGTCAGGCTCGGGGAAATATCTGTAGTCCTGTGCATCTTCTTTCGAACGCATCGAGACACTTTCGCCCTTGGCGTCGTCCCATCTCCTTGTTTCCTGAGTTATGGTGCCACCGGCTTCAAGCACTTCAATCTGGCGGTTGGCTTCGTAATCTATGCCATGAACGACCGCTGAAAAGCTGTTGACGTTCTTCATTTCGCACCTCGTGCCGAGAGGTTCACCCGGCTTGTGAACAGAAACGTTGACATCGCATCTTATTGAGCCCTCCTGCATCTTGCAGTCGGAAATGTCGATATATCTGAGGATTGAACGGATAGTTTCAAGGTAAGCCTTTGCTTCGTCCGAGCTCCTCATATCAGGTCTTGAAACAATCTCAATAAGCGGAACTCCGCAACGGTTGAAGTCTACGAGAGAACCGTCAAACTTATCCGAGTGAAGAAGCTTTCCTGCATCCTCTTCGATGTGAATACGCTCAACGCCGATTCTCTTTGTCTCGCCGTCAACAATAATATCTAAGTAACCATCATGGCACAGCGGAATATCAGCCTGAGAAATCTGATAGGACTTCGGAAGGTCGGGATAAAAATAGTTCTTTCTGTCCTGCTTGCAGATTCTGTTGATTCCGCAGTTAAGAGCATGACCCATCTTTATAGCATATTCTACGACCTTTTCATTGAGAGTAGGCAGAGTTCCGGGCATTCCGAGGCAAATCGGGCAAACCTGAGTGTTGACCTCGAGCCCGAAGGAGTTTTTGCAGTTGCAATAAATCTTAGTTGCTGTGTTGAGCTCGGCATGAACCTCCAGACCGACAACAACTTCATAGCCTCTTATCATAGCTCTACCCCCTTACTCGCAATTACAGGCGCTCTGAAACCGCCAAAACCGCACTCGTGAGCATACGCCGCATTGAGAATTGTTTTCTCGTCAAAGCTTCTGCCGATTATTTGCATACCATAGGGCAAACCGGTTTCGGAATAGCCGCAAGGCACGCTGACTGCGGGAAGCCCTGCAATATTAACGGTAACAGTGCAGATATCTGCCGAATACATAGCGAGCGGATCATCCATCTTGTCACCAAATTTGAAGGCTTCAAACGGAGACGTGGGAGTAATAATCACGTCTACATCGTTAAACGCGCTGTCAAACTCGGAACGAATTCTCTTCTGCAAGAGCTTAGCTTTTTTGTAGTAAGCATCATAGTATCCTGAACTGAGTACAAAAGTACCGAGTATTATTCTTCTCTTGACTTCTCTTCCGAAGCCTTCGCTTCTCGTTCTCTCATACATATCCATGAGGTTTTCGGGATTTTCACAACGATAGCCGTACTTTACGCCGTCAAATCTTGCAAGATTTGATGAAGCCTCGGCACAGGCGATTATATAGTAAGCGGAAAGGGCATAGTCAGTGGAAGGAAGAGAAATCTGCTTTACAGTTGCTCCCCTGCTCTCAAGAGCCTTGACAGAGCTCATAACAGCCTCTTTTACTTCCGGCTTGATACCGCCGCCGAAGTATTCCTTCGGAATGCCTATCTTAAGTCCACGGACATCGCCGTCAAGGGTTCCGCTTATGGGAGCATAATCTCTTCTTGCACTGGTGGCATCCATAGAATCATGCCCGCAAATAGCATCAAAAAGCATTGCCGAGTCCTTGACACTTCTTGTGATAGGACCAATCTGGTCTAACGACGACGCAAAGGCAACCAAGCCATATCTCGAAACACTGCCGTATGTAGGCTTGAGCCCGACAACGCCGCATAAAGAAGACGGCTGACGGATTGAACCGCCGGTATCCGAGCCGAGAGCCATGAAAGCCTCCATAGAAGCTACAGCCGCCGCAGATCCGCCGGAAGAACCACCGGGAACACAGGAAGTGTCAAACGGGTTCTTGGTGGGCTGGAAGTAGGACGTTTCGGTCGATGAGCCCATTGCGAACTCATCCATATTGAGCTTACCGGTTATAATTGCGCCGGCATTTTTTAGCTTAGTGACAACTGTCGCATCAAAAACGGGAGTATAATTCTCGAGCATTCTTGAGGCACAGGTTGTCCTGATGCCGGAAGTCGAGATATTGTCCTTGATTCCTATCGGAATTCCCGCAAGAGGAGATAACTCCTCACCGGATGCTCTTCTTTCGTCTGTTTTCTCAGCCACTGCGAGTGCCGAGTCACGATTTAACGTCAGATATGCGCCGATAGCAGGCTCGGTCTTTTCGATTCTGTCAAACACAGATTCAGTGAGCTCCTTGGATGATATCTCACCTTTACCGAGCATTTCGCTCAGTTCGCACGCTTTATATTCATAAAGTTTCAAATTGCTTCCTCCCTACTCAACAGTCTTCGGCACAACTACACAGCCGGCAACGACCTTTGGAGCATTCTTAAGGATTTCATCACGGGAAAGCTCACTGTCAGAAAGCTTGTCCTCTCTTAATTCCATAACGTTACTCTCATCGACCAATAGCTCGTCGTCAATCTCAGGCATAGCCTCGACCATCTTAATGATGTTGTTCATTTCCTCTGAATATCTCGGAAGCTCATCATCGGAAATCCTGATTCTTGCAAGCTTCGCAACGTGCTTGATATCTATATTCGGATTATTTGCCATTTCGTCCGCCTTTCTTTCATCTTTAGTATGTCTACGTCATTCGAGAAGTTCCATAAGACCACTCTCGTCTATAATCTTGATTCCGAGCTCCTGCGCCTTTGTCAGCTTCGAACCGGCTTCCTCGCCGGCAACCAGATAATCAGTTTTCTTCGAGACGGAAGACTTGACTGTTCCACCGTTATCTTCAATAAGCTTCTTTGCCTCATCCCGAGTATAAGTCGGAAGTGTACCGGTTATTACAAAGCTGAGTCCCATAAGCTTTTGAGACTGTGTGCCCCCGGCATATTCCGTATTGACACCGTAGCCCTTCAAAAGCTCGATTGTGGCTCTCATGTGAGGCTCTGAAAGTGTTTCAAAAACCGTTTCGGCGGTCAGAGTTCCAAAGCCATCTATTGCTTCTATTTCTTCGACTGTCGCTTCAAGAAGTCTGTCTATACTTCCGAATCTTTCGCACAGAAGCTTGCACGAAGCCGAGCCGACATTTCTTATTCCCAGACCGCAGATAAGCCGATCGAGAGAATTCGATTTTGATTTTTCAATCGCAGAAATAAGCTTCTCGGCAGAACGCTCCTTAAAGCCATCAAGCTTAAGAATATCATCAACCGTCAGTGAATAAATATCGGGAATCCTCCTGACAAGACCGCTTTCCAGAAGCTGCTGTGCCACAGCAGGACCCAGACCGTCAATATTCATTGCGGGCTTTGATGCAAAGTAGATGAGAGACCTAAGAAGCTGTGCCGGGCACTCGATATTCGGGCACCTAAGGACGCTCTTGTCGTCCTCACGAACAGCCTTGGTTCCGCATACGGGACAGTACTCGGGAAGCCTGAAGCTTCCGGTTCCGTGCTTTTCGGAAACGCTAAGAACCTCAGGGATTATATCCCCTGCTTTTCTTACGACTATCTCATCGCCTATAGAAATGCCTCGTTCATCAATAAAATCCTGATTATGAAGCGTAGCTCTCGAAACGCTTGTCCCTGCTAATGTGACAGGTTCAAACACCGCAACCGGTGTGATAGCGCCTGTTCGCCCGACATTTACTTCGATATCAAGAAGCTTGGTCTTTTTTTCTTCCGGTGGGAACTTGTATGCAACTGCCCATTTGGGAACCTTTGAAGTATATCCAACCGCTTCCCTGTCTCTGAGATTATCAAGCTTTATAACAACACCGTCAATGTCATAGGAGAGCCTGAATCGTCTATCACCTAATGAAGCTATAGCTTCTTCAATATCAGAATAATCACTCAGTAGCTTATACTCGGGAATTGTCTTGAATCCAAGTTCACCGAGAGTATCGAGTGACTGCTTATGAGAAGTGAATTCTATCCCTTCACTCTGCTGGACATTGAATACGAATATGTCGAGCTTTCTTTTTGCCGCAATCTGAGGGTCTTTCTGCCTGAGCGACCCTGCGGCAGCATTTCGAGGGTTTTTGAATGGCTGTTCACCGGAAAGCTCCATCTCCATCGAAAGCTTTTCAAAAGAAGAGTGAGGCATATAAACCTCGCCTCTGACCTCCAAAAAAGGGATGTTTCTTGTAAGCTTCAATGGTATTGAACGAATGGTCTTAAGATTCGCAGTGACATCCTCGCCAACAAAACCGTCGCCTCTTGTGGAGCCTCTCACGAGCTCGCCGTCCCGATATTCAAGCGAAACCGACAAGCCGTCTATCTTCGGCTCTACGGTGAAGCTCGGTTCGGGAATCTCCGTCTTTATCCTGTCTATGAAATCCTTGACCTGAGAGTAAGAGAATACATCCTGAAGGCTTCCCATCTGGACGGCGTGTGGAACCTTCTCAAAGCCCGAGACGGGTGCGCCGCCAACTCTTTGCGTCGGTGACGTAGGCTTTACAAACTCTGGGAACTCCTTTTCAAGAGCAATGAGCTCTTCCATCAAGGCATCGAACTCATAATCCTCGATTTCTGGGTCATCGTCAACGTAATATTTCTTACTGTAATAATCGAGCAGGCGACTTAGCTCCTCTATACGCTTTTCAGCATCAGATTTATTCATCTTTACTGCCCTTTCTATTTATCCAATATCGGCGTATCCCGACGGAATATCACCGACAATTATTGTCTGTGCTATTACAAAATCCTGTGTGAGAGTAAAGCTTGCCCTTCTCGGAGGAAGATACGCCTCAGTCTCAACAGTGATTCTTATTATAATGCGATGCAAAACGGTATTTATACCTTCGCTCTCGAAGGATGAAATCACTTCGATAACCGGCACCGATGACTGCATTATCCGAAGCCTCAGGCTCAGTCCCCTTCCGCTTAAATAAGCATTTCCAGTTAAGCTACCTATAGGAACTTTAATCTTTGAGGCTCTGAGCTTCTCAAGACCCGAAACCAAGCTATTGCTCAATGAGAGCTTGATTCTGTTTATCTCCGCTGAATTATATTCGACAGCCGTCACAAATCCGGAATCGCTGAAAGTAAGCTTGACTATATCGGAATAACCGATGTCTTCGTTTTCAAAAAGCTCAATGACCGCTTCGTCAACTGCCTTTGCAACCGACATTTTTCCATACGACTCCGCCATGTTCATGATAACAGGCTTCAGTGCGGCGTTTATAAACAACAGAACAACCACAGCAATCAGAATCAGCATTACTGCCATTCCCGTATTGCCGTTATCTTTCTTAATTCTGTGCCTGCGTCTTTGCAAAATATCGCCTCCCGTCCCGATAAGACATATTATGCTTACGGAACGGGAAACTGAATATTTCTTAAAAATTATTTGCCTCTCATAGCTTCCTTTACGGTAGCTACAATATTCTCGGAGCAGAGTCCGAATTCCTTGAGAAGCTGAACTGCGGGACCTGAGTAGCCGAATACATCGTTTACGCCAATCTTCACAACCTTGGTCGGGCAGTTAGCGGAAAGTGTATCGCATACAGCAGAGCCGAGACCGCCGATAACGCTGTGCTCCTCGGCGGTGACAACGAGTCCTGTCTCACGGGCCGCCTTGACGATGATTTCCTCATCCAAGGGCTTGATGGTGTGGATGTTGATTACTCTTGTGCTGATGCCGTCGTTCTTGAGCTGTTCTGCAGCGACAAGTGCCTCATACACAAGAAGTCCGGTTGCAACGATGGTTACATCGCTTCCTTCTGTGAGCTGAACGCCCTTGCCAAGCTCGAATTTATAGGTTTCTTTATCATTGAAAATGGGAGTCGCAAGTCTTCCGAAACGCATATAAACCGGTCCGACATACTGGATAGCCGCCTCGATAGCTGCTCTTGCCTCTACATCATCAGCGGGATTGATAACTGTCATACCGGGGATTGTGCGCATAAGAGCGATATCCTCGTTGCACTGATGTGTAGCACCGTCTTCACCTACAGAAATACCGGCATGAGTGGCACCAATCTTGACATTAAGATGCGGATAACCGATAGAGTTTCTTACAATCTCGTAAGCTCTTCCGGCGGCGAACATTGCGAACGATGAGGCGAAAGGAATCTTTCCTGTTGCGGCAAGACCTGCGGCAACGCCCATCATGTTTGCTTCCTGAATTCCACAATCAATGTGCCTGTCAGGGAACTTCTTCTTGAATATACCTGTCTTGGTTGCGGCGGCGAGGTCGGCATCCAAAACATAGAGATTTTCGTACTTATCGCCGAGTTCAGCTAAGGTTTCGCCATAGCTCTCTCGGGTAGCCTTTTTTATAAGTTCTGCCATTTCTTATTCCTCCGTTTCCAATTCAGCAAGCTGAGCCTGAAGCTCACTCATAGCCTGTTCATACTGTTCCTTGTTCGGTGCGGTTCCGTGCCATGAAACCTGATTCTCCATGAACGAAACGCCCTTACCCTTGACGCTGGACATAACTATCACCACAGGCTGATTGACAACCGTCTCGGCTTCCTTGAATGCGGCATCCATGCTGTCGAAGTCGTGAGCATCCATAGCGATTACATGCCAGCCGAATGCGGAGAACTTATCGGTAATAGGATAAGGAGAGCAAACATCAGAAATCTTGCCGTCAATCTGCAAGCCGTTGTTGTCAACGATAGCAACAAGATTGTCAAGCTTCTGCTGAGCCGCGAACATAGCAGCTTCCCAGACCTGACCCTCTTCGATTTCGCCGTCGCCCAGAACACTGTATACACGATAAGTATCGTTTGTGAGCTTTGCGGAAAGAGCCATGCCGCAAGCGGCGGATATTCCCTGACCAAGAGAACCGGAAGACATATCAACACCCGGAATATGCTTCATGTCGGGATGACCCTGAAGCATTGAACCGACGTGTCTTAAGCCCTTGAGCTCCTCAACGTCAAAATATCCTCTGTTAGCCAAGGTTGAATAAAGAGCGGGAGCAGTGTGTCCCTTGGAAAGGACGAAGCGATCTCTGTCGGGAAGGTCCGGCTTGTCGGGATATACATTTATCTTTGCGAAATAAAGATAAGTAAGAAGGTCAGCAATAGATAAAGAGCCCCCCGGGTGACCGCTCTTGGCGTTGTAAACACCCTCGATTATGCCCATTCTAACTTTGCATGCAGTTATACTGAGCTGTTTCTTTAGTAATTCGTCCATAGAAAAACCTCCAAATTATAATGTTGCCAATATAGCGAGCACCTCTGCCATAGTATCCTCGGAGCAGGTGGATTTCAAGACGTAATCCGCCGCCTCCTTCACAGCAGGCTGTGAATCTGATGGGCAAAAGCTTATATCAGATGCTTTGAGCATCTCAATATCATTGTCATAATCTCCGGCGGAGATAATTGATTTATTGTCAAGCGATATTGCTTGACACATTTCCTTAAGAGCACTTCCCTTTGACACATTCTCAGGCAATAGCTCCAGAAAGTACGGACAGCTTCTTACAAATCTTACTCCCATGCCGTCAAACTTACAGACGTACTTCATGAGCTTGTCAATGACCTCAACACCGTCGGCAAAAAGGAGCTTACACCAGGGCTCGGTAACTTCGTCGCCCGATGCCTTCTTTATATAACTGACCTGAAGAATCTCGTGATGCCACTTTTCGGCGTCATTTAGATTCAGGTAGTACTGTCCCTCGAAAGTGAATATCTCGGGAGCAATGCCGGGAAAAGTCGAAAATATATCCTTGAGAATATCTTTTGCACAATCGGGCAGATATGTAGAAGAAAGAATCTTATCTTGATGATAATCATAAACAATACAACCATTGTAAAGTATCAGCGGCAGGTCAATATCCAAAATGCTCAGATACTTTCTCATTGTGTGGATGGGTCTGCCGGTCGCGACTCCAAAGAGACCGCCGGCTTTTCTGTAATCGGAAATAGCTCTTAAGTTCCCTTCCGACACTGTTTTATCAGGCGCCAGAAGAGTCCCGTCCATATCCGTTACGAAAATAGTCTTGTCAAGTTCTATCATATACTGTCTCTCATTTTCTCGAGGAGCTTCGAAAAGTATTCCGGAAGCTCGCTTGTAAATTCAAGATATTTCCCTGTGACAGGATGAATAAATCCTATCTTTCTTGCGTGAAGGCATTGTCCTTCACAGCCTTTATACGGTTTTCCATAAACATCATCACCCAAAATCGGATGCCCGATATAAGCGGAATGTGCCCTTATCTGATGAGTTCTACCCGTTTCCAATCTGAAATTGACATAAGAACATGTTCCGAGCGTACGCTCATGCAGTTCCTCCAAAACAGTGTAGTGAGTTATGGCAGGTCTTGAATTCGATTCAGTCACGCACATGCGCTTGCGGTTGTTCTTATCGCGTCCGATAGGAGCATTAATCGTGCCCGTAGGTTCTTTGAATCTTCCACCGGTGCAGATAGCTTCATACTCTCTCGTAAAACTGTGTTCTTTAATCTGTTCCGCAAGCCCAAGATGCGCTTTGTCAGTCTTGGCGACGATCAGAAGACCACTCGTGTTCTTGTCGATTCTATGAACAATTCCCGGGCGGATAACGCCATTTATGCCGGAAAGCTTGCCTTTGCAGTGCCAAAGAAGCGCATTTACCAGTGTTCCCTGATAGTTCCCTGCGGCAGGGTGTACAACCATGCCCTTAGGCTTATTGACAACCAGCAAGTCAGCATCCTCGTAAACTATGTCAAGGGGAATATCCTCTGGCTCAACCGATAGACCGACCGGTTCAGGAACAGTCAGTGCAACCTCATCCCCTGCATTCAGCTTAGTGCTCTTTGAAGCAACCTTGCCATTCACAAGAACACTACCGTCTTCAATCAACTTCGCCGCAAATGAACGTGTTATATCAACATCATCCTGTGAAGCAAGCCATGTGTCAAGCCGCTTGCCTTCACAGCCGTTGTCAACGACTAAATCGTATCGGGTCACTTATCTTCACCCTGAGGTAATTCTTCGTTTTCGTTGATCTCTGCAACCTCGTCAGCCTTTGCAAGCTTCTTCGCTTTGGATTCCTTTGATTCCTGCCAAATGTAAATCAGGCAGAGACCGATTCCCCCGACAACAACACACATATCCGCGAAGTTGAACACCGGAAAATCAATAAAATCCAAGGCGATATAGTCGACAACGCCTGAAAATTCGGAATCTATAAGCATTCTGAATCTGTCTATCAGGTTCCCGACACCGCCACCGATGACCAGCGAAAGTGCAAGATATTCAAGAGTTCCGATTTTTTTGCGCTTGATAACCATATATATAAGTATGCCTATCAAAACAATCGAAGTAAATACAATCAGGAAGATTGTCTGACCACCGAGAATGCTCCAACCCGCGCCGTCATTACGAATGTGGGTAATGCTGAATATATCGAAGTTTCCTATTGAGAAAGTCCAATATCTGTGGATAACCGATGTGCACAGTTCAAAATTCGTGGATACATAAAGCTTCAGAAGCTGGTCAAGCACAACGAGCAATCCTGCGAGGATTAACGAGAGAATCAGCAAATAAACACATCCTTAACTACAATGACCGGCTGCCGCTATAACGGCAGCAGCCGAACAAGTTATTTCACTTACGCTTCTGCGGACATATTGGATACCGTCTCAGCGCAACGCTTGCAGAGCGTGGGATGTTCATGCGAGCATCCGACTTCATCGGAGTAAATCCAGCAACGTTCGCACTTCTCGCCTTCCGCCTTTCTGACGGTAAAGCCAAGTCCGGTTGTTTCGCCGGTGAATTCGGGAGTGCCATCACGCTCAATATCAGCCTTAGAAACGATAAGAACAGCCGGAAGCAGATCCTTGACAGCCTCGAGCTTATCGTAGCTGTCACCTGCAGTGATAGTAACGCTCGCCTCAAGTGAAGAACCGATTACCTTCTCTGCTCTCTTAAGCTCAAGAGCCTTCTTTGCGTCAACTCTGAGATTATAAATATAATCCCACTTGTCGGTAAAGTCGCTGTCGAAGGTGAGCCCCGACACCTTGGGCATATCGTTAAGGAATACGCTCTCGGGATTCTCGGATGAAGAGTGCTTCATGTATGACCAGATTTCATCGGCGGTGAACGAAAGAATCGGTGCCAAGAGACGTGCCAGAGCGGAGAGAATCATGTACATTGCAGTCTGAGCCGAACGTCTCGCCTTTGAATCCACGGCTTCGCAATAAAGCCTGTCCTTGATGATATCAAGGTAGAAGTTACTCATGTCAACAACGCAGAAGTTGTGGATTGAGTGAACTACAATGTGGAAATCAAACGCATTGTATGCTTCGTCAACCTTGGTGATAAGATTGTCGAGCTTCATAATAGCCCACTTATCAATCTCCTCAAGGTCTTCGAGTGCTACTGCCTGAGTATCAAAGTCAAAGCCGCCCTGATTGGATATATTGCCCAAGATAAATCTTGCGGTATTTCTTATCTTCTTATAGGAATCGGAGAGCTGACCTAAGATTTCCTTCGAGATTCTAATATCCGCATGATAATCGCTCGAAGCCGCCCAAAGTCTCAGAATATCGGCACCGTTCTTGTCATAAATCTCGTGAGGCTCAATACCGTTGCCGAGAGACTTGTGCATCGCCTTGCCTTCTCCATCAACAACCCAGCCGTGCGTGCAGACAGCCTTATAAGGAGCCTTGCCGTTTACTACAACAGAGGTAAGAAGCGAAGACTGGAACCATCCTCTGTACTGGTCTGCACCCTCGAGATAGAGGTCTGCGGGAGAAGAAAGTCCTTCTCTCTGGTCGAGAACAGCTGTATGAGTTACACCCGAGTCGAACCAGACATCCATAATGTCTGTTTCCTTGGTGAACTCGCCACATCCACACTCGCACTTGACGCTTGCCGGAATAAATTCGCTTGCTTCGTGCTTATACCAACCGTCAGAACCTTCACGCCTGAACAGATCGGAAATAGCCTTTATGGTTTCGTCGTTTATAATCGGCTTACCGCAATCCTTGCAGTATACAATCGGAATAGGAACGCCCCATGTACGCTGACGGGAAATGCACCAGTCGGAACGGTCCATTACCATCCCTTTGATTCTGTCCTCGCCCCATGCGGGAATCCACTGAACATCCTCGATAGCCTTAACGGTCTCTTTCTTGTAATCCTCGACTGAGCAGAACCACTGCTCGGTAGCTCTGAACAAGATAGGAGATTTGCATCTCCAGCAGTGAGGATACTGGTGCACAATCTTGCTCGAAGCAAACATTGCACCGGTTTCGATGAGATGTTTTGAAATGACTTTGTTAGCCTCATCAGTGGTGAGCCCTGCGAACTGTCCTGCTTCCTCGGTGAGAACGCCCTTGCCGTCAACAGCAACGATTATTCCGACCTCATCATACTTCTTCGCAATCTCAAAGTCGTCAACACCATAACCGGGAGCGGTGTGAACGCAACCTGTACCACTGTCAAGTGTTACATGGTCGCCGACAATAACGAGGGAAAGTCTGTCTATGAACGGATGCTGAGCAGTGCAATATTCGAGCTCCTTACCTGTGAACGAGCCGATTGTCGTGTATTCGGTAATTCCTGCGGCGGCAAGAGTAGGCTCGATAAGCTCACGAGCCATTACATAATTCTCGCCGTTTGCCTGAACAATAGTGTACTCATACTCGGGACCCAAGCATATTGCCAGGTTACCCGGCAATGTCCAGGTAGTGGTGGTCCAGATTACGAAATAGGTGTTATCAAGGCTCAGACCAAGAGACGTGAAGAGCCCCTTGTCATCGACAACCTTGAACTTGACATAGATGGAAAGACACGGGTCATCCTGATACTCGATTTCAGCCTCTGCAAGTGCGGTCTGGCACTCGGGACACCAATAAACCGGCTTTAAGCCCTTGTAGATATAGCCCTTCTTAGCCATCTCGCCGAAGACCTCGACCTGTCTCGCCTCAAACTCAGGCTTCAATGTAAGATACGGGTCGTCAAAATCACCGAGAACGCCGAGCCTCTTGAACTGAGTTCTCTGGGTATCAACATAGGTCATCGCAAACTCGCGGCAATGCTTTCTGAGCTCAAGCGGAGGGATTGCACCGTTTTCAACGCCAATCTTCTTCATCGCCTTAAGCTCAATCGGGAGACCGTGGGTGTCCCAACCGGGAACATAATTGGCACAATAACCGCTCATATTCTTCTGCTTGACGATTATATCCTTGAGAACCTTGTTAAGAGCGGTTCCCAGATGGATATCACCATTTGCATAGGGCGGTCCATCGTGAAGAATGTACGAGGGACGCCCCTCATTCTTTTTTAGTATCTTCTTGTATAAGCCTTCTTTGTCCCAATTTTCGACCATCGGCGGCTCTTTTGTCGCCAGATTACCCCTCATGGGATAGTCGGTCTCCGGGAGATTCAAGGTCTTGTTATAGTCCATATCCTTTTTACCCCTTAGTAATGATTATTTCTTATTAGGTGAATTATGACCGAATTTCAACTCTTCGGACGAAAACTCCTGCTTTTTGTACATGGATTCATCAAATCCGAATGCCCTGCGCTTATCAGTTACCGACTTGGTCTGTTGAGTTGGCTTCTCGGCAGTGTTAGCTGTAGCATTAACTGTGGCATTAGCCGTGACTTTAGTCGTGGCTTCGGGAGCGGCAGATGTAGCTTCAGTAGGCTTCTCAGCGGACTGTGCAGGAGCTTGAGCGGCAGGCTTTACCTGACCGGACACAATCTTTGATATTTCCTCGTCGGAAAGCTCGGGAAGATTAGAAACAACCCTGATTTGCTCGTTGAGAACAAGAAGAACCTTCTTCTTGAAGTCGGAAATCTCGACCTTCATCTTATTCAGCTTGTCCGTCTGCATCTCGGTCTGGGTCTTCGAAGCGGCTACGACTGCATTCATCTTGTCATTTTCTTCCTTGATTGCAACAGCAATCTTTTCAACCTCTGAGCGCTTTAAGGCTTCGCAGTCATTGGAAATATCGGCAAGAAGAGCATCCCTCTGTGCCTGAGCATCGGCTATTATCTTATCGGCTTCTGCACGAGCATCGGCTATAATCTTATTTCCCTGCTTCTGAGAAACCAAGATAGCATCTCTGATGGCATCCTCATCATTTCTGTATTCGTTAATTCGCTCGACAAGCTTGATAATCTTTGCCTCGCTCTCTTCCTTTTCCTTAGTCGCGTTTGAAAGAGCTATGGCAACATCCTTAAGATACTCGTCGACTTCTTCTGGCTTATAGCCGAAGGTTGCTTTTTCGAACTTCTTTGTAGCAATGTCTTTGGCGTTCATATTGTCCTCCTTATTTGAACTTATATATTGTAATGAAAATTCTGTCTTTCTTAGACATACCGCCGACACGATTCAGGACAAACTTCCCCTTCCCGCGCAGTGAGAACACATCACCTTCGTCGACCTTTTCACTCGGGTCGAAAATCATAAGGTGATTCAGCAGCACTCCTTCGGATCGAATAAGTGCCTGCGTTTTCTCACGCGAAAGTCCGATCGCATCGGACAGAACGGCATCAATTCTCAGAGACTTGACTGTCGCGTTTATGGCTCCGAATTTCTTTTCCGGAATATCCGCTTCGGAAAAATCATGGCTTATCGTCACACCGACTCCGCCGACCTTGGAGACTTCCTCAACAATCGGAAGAACAGCGTTCATGACGAACACCACGGTGCGCTTTTCACCCACCAGAATATCGCCGAGCATCTCGCGCTTGATATTCAAAGACATAAGTGTCCCGAGAAAATCGCGATGAGTAAGCGAGCCGATATTTCTTCCGCTGAAAACGACAGGAGAAAAAGGCACAGTACGCCCATATCCGGAAAAGATAATCACTCGTCTTTCTGCCGCTTCATACCCACCAAGGAACTCATAGTTGGGCAAATCACCGCTATCGTTGGCATATTGTTCGAGCGACAGGTTACAAAGAGCAAGCTGCCTTTCGTCCAAAAAGCAACCTGACCTTGAAAGTCCCGACGCAAAGCTCGCACGACCGAGATCGATAATATGCCGTATCAGAACCCTCTCATCGTCATTTACCGACGACAAAAGTCTTTGCCTGTGGCAGTCATTCTCCATTATCAGAAGCTGTAACCGTTATTCTCAAGCTCGCTCATCAAGTCAACGCCGCTGAAGCCGACATTCTTCGGCATGATGACAAATGTCTTTGAAGCGGTCATTTTGATAGAAGCGCCATTTGCATATGCGACTCCCGAAAGAAAGTCCATAATGCGCTTTGCATCCTCTGCCTTGACCTGCTCAAGGTTAAGAAGAACCGTCTTCTGATGGTTCAGGTCGTCGCCGATGGACTTAACCTCAGAAAAGTCGGTGGGACGAGAGAGAACAATCTGCACGGTTGCAGTTGTATTGATCTTAACCTCTCTGTTTCTTCTTTCCTGAGCGACATCGACTGTTTCAACTTCGTTTTCTTCATCGACAAGAGGCTCGTAATCCTCGCCTTCCTCTTCCCCGATTAAGAAGTTCTTGATAGAATCTAACACACTCATAATGTACCTCCGCATTTATTTATATAGCGATAAAAAACAAATATATCTATACCCTTCTATTATCATATATTTCGGCGCAAATGTCAAGACAAAATATGAAAAAATGATACGTTCGGACTGTCAATAGTTACCTTCAGTCTCCTATGCAGTATCTTCCGACTCCGAATCCTCGCTTTCAGATACTTCTTCTTCCGAATCCTCCTCGGATGATTCAGATGCGCTCTGCCCTTCTGTCGTAGAAACCGGGTCAAGAAGAACACTGTCATACAATGTCAGATAACCGTCCTCCGTAGTGACCGCAGACAAAACGTAATCGTCGCCCTCATAGATTACATCTATGAGTCTGAACTCCGTCTGCCCGCCGCTTACGACATACACACCCTTCTGACCGTTCTGGAATCTGATGGCACTTCTCGAAACCTTGATGCCCGAATATGTGCCGAAGAGTATTTCAACATCTACCACCCTCGAAGCGGCAACGGTTTCGTCCATCTGATCGCAGGACAGAACAATTATTGCTTCATTGCCGTTTCCCGTGGCGGTTATCGACTCAACCGTTACATCGTAAGTTTTTCCGACAGAAGTAAATGTAAGCTCAAAACTTTCGTTGACAAAATATCTGTCGTCGGTATAAATTACTCCGACCATGCTCCATTTATAATCAGAGAAAAGCTTTCCGATAACGTTCGAGCTTATCGTCGTATCTTTCTGAGGAGAAGCAATTATACTTTTGATATCATCAACAGTCAGGTCAGATATTCCGTCGGTTGTCAGATCCGACTCGTAACCGTCCACAACCGACGTGAAATATCCGGAGGATGAGGCGGTGACGGTCGCTACTGCGTTCACAAGCGAAACCTCCAAAGAATTCAGCCTTTCTGTCAGAACGCTTATTCTGTCGGTATAGTCCTCTTCAACATTGGATGAGACATTAAGAATGCACATCAATTTTAAGAGATCGACCCTTTCGGAATTCAGGTCTTCGAAATTCTGAGTTTTTATATCGGCGATTATTTCCTTGTACTGCTCGGAAATCTGTGTTGAAATAAACTCCGGCTGGACATAATCGGTTGTGCCGTTATCCTGCGCTTTTTCAAGTGCTTCTATCTCTTCTTCAAGCTTTTCAATCTCATGCCTGTTGTATATCTGCGTGTAAGAATTATATATCTTGGCTATAGAAGAACCGTTTGAGACACGGCTTCCGTCGCCGATATCGTATGTAAGCACGCCATCTCCGAGGTAGCTCGTGTATACCAAGGATTCATCGCGTACTATAACGCCCGTGAAGCTGAGTGTTTTACTGGTTGTGAAGAGCGTTGCATCCTCAGTGTCGGAATCTGCGGACATGGTGAGATATATCTGCGACAAAACTATCGCAAATATACAACCGAAGATTACAACATATATCAAGAAGTCTCTAAGTCTTCTGAATCTCACTTGTTATCCGCCTTTCAGTATTTCTCGATGATACCGTTTCTTCTGATTATTTCCGATGCAATTTCAAATTCGCTCTCATCATCCGAAAGCAAATCTCTGTAAATCCAGTTTATTCTCTCGTCACGCCGAAACCATGTGAGCTGTCTTTTGGCGTATCTTCTCGAATCCTGCTTGACACTTTCCACGCATTCTTCAAGCGATTTCTCACCTGCAAAATACGGTTTGAACTCTTTATATCCGATAGCCTGTCCGGCTGTTGCTACGTTCTCCATAGACAAAACCATTTTTGCCTCATCCAAGAGCCCCATTTCAAGCATCCTGTCGACTCTGAGATTGACTCTTTCGTACAATAACTCTCTGTCCGAATAATTGAGTCCTATCATAATAGGGTCATACGGACTTTCTTTTTGGGAAAGTTTATTTGCCTCAGTCATCGTAACGCCGGAGATTTTGTAAACTTCAATGGCTCTTATTATTCTCATGAGGTTATTCGGATGAAGCCTGTCCGCCGATTCAGGGTCAAATTCTCTAAGAATATCCAAAAGATATTCCCCACCCTTTTCTTCTGCAAGCCTGGAAAGCTTTTCTCTCAGCTCTGTTGATGAGCAGGTTTCGTCAAAGCTTATGCCGTTTATAAGAAAAGATATATAAAGTCCGGTACCGCCGCATACTATAGGCATCTTTCCCCTGTCTGCTATATCTTTAATACACTCACCGGCAAGCCTCACATAATCGGCAACTGAAAACTCTTCCGAAAGGCTGAGGAAATCAATCATATGATGCCTGATTCCACGCATTTCTTCCGGTGTTGGCTTTGCGGTTGCAATGCTTATATCCTTGTAAATCTGCATGGAATCGGCAGAGACAACCTCTCCATCAAAACGCACGGCGAGTGACACCGAAAGCTCCGTTTTTCCGGAAGCCGTAGGACCGCATATAACAATCAACTTCTGCTTCATCAGTTATACTATCCTTCGGAACATCTTCTCGATTTCCTTCTTTGAGAGCTTCACAAGAATAGGTCTTCCGTGAGGACAATACCTGATATCCTCCTCGGTTATAAGCTCCATAAGCCTTTCAAGCTCAATAACATTCGTGTCACTGTTAGCTTTGATTGCCGCCTTACAAGCAAACGTATGATATAAATCATCGAAAATATCTGTGCCCTTGCTCTTCTTGCCTTCAACTATGCTGTCGGCAACCTGCATAACAACATCAATCGGGTCCATATCCTGTGCTATCATCGGAGAACCTGTAATGACTATCTCGGGAGCATCTTTAAACTCAACACCGATTCCAAGCCTGCGACAAACATCCTGATTTTCGTGAAGTGCGTCGAACTGTTCATAGGTAAGAGTAACACGAACAGGATTCAGAAGCATCTGCGAATCGAGCTCGGTCACGTTGCGCTTGAGCCCTTCATAAATCAGTCTTTCGTGAGCGGCATGCTTGTCGACAAGAAGAATATCGTCACCGCATTGAGCCACAATATAGGTCTTGAACGCCTCGCCTATTACTCTGATTTCAAGCGGTACACTTTCTGTAACAGGTTCAGTGGGAATCGCTTTTGACAATGATTGTTCGTTTATGTATGTGTATGTACTTTCGATTTTATCCGTACCTGAAGGCTCATCAGCTCTTGACTCGGCGACAAATGTGGGAGTTTTATCTACACTCTCATCGGTCTTGTATGGCGCCTTATAGTCTTTCATGAATGTATTTATGAAGTCACTTGCCGGCACTGTTGTCTTTCGCCATGCAGTTTGCGTCGAACCAAATGACATTTGCTCACCGCTATCGGCAACTGTAGTAGCTCCCGTATACAGCTGTCTGTGAGTCATGGAGCTGTTAGCCGATGTCCTCGAGCCGTCCGCATTAATCTCCTCGGGAGAATCGGATTTCAGAAGTGCATCCTTTACAGCGTAGTAAACTGCACTGTAAACGGTGTTGTTATCCTGAAATCTCACTTCAAGCTTGGTAGGATGAGCGTTTACGTCTACTGTATCGGCTGGCATTGAAATATTGAGAACACATCCGGGGTGCTTGCCGACCATCATTTTGTCGGTATAGGCTTCTTCGAGCGCCAACGCTATCGTTGTGCTCTTGATATATCTTGAATTGACAAAGAAATTCTGAAATGCTCTCGTAGTCCTTGCCGCAAGAGGCTTTGTAACATAGCCTTTGACAGTTACATACATATATTTGTAATCAACCGGTATACAGCCGTCGTAAAACTCTTTGCCGAGTATTGTGTAAATAGCAGACAAAGGCTTACCATCGCCTGAAGTGACAAATTCAACCTTATTGTCTCTTATGAACTTGGTTGATATTTCCGGGTGGGAAAGAGCTATCTTCTGGACTATTGTGGCAACCGAATTGCCCTCGGGAGTGTCTTTTTTCAGGAACTTCTGCCTTGCAGGGACATTATAAAACAGGTCTCTTACGATTATGGTTGTACCGTCAGGGCACCCGGCAGGCTCGGATGAAATCTCGATGCCGCCTTCTATTTCGTACTTAAGCCCAAGCTCGTCTTCACGTCTTTTAGTCAGAAGCTGAACTTTCGAGACTGCGCAAACGGACGCAAGAGCTTCGCCCCTGAATCCGAGGGTTCCTATTGAATCGAGGTCTTCTTTGACGGAAATCTTGCTTGTTGCGTGTCTTACAAACGCCAGAGGCACATCCTCCCCTGACATTCCGCAACCGTTGTCGCTAACTCGCAAATAGGTCTTTCCACCGTTTTTAATCTCGACGACTATATTGTCGGCACCCGCATCTATCGAGTTTTCGACAAGCTCCTTCACTGTTGAAGCAGGTCTGTCAACCACTTCTCCGGCGGCTATAAGCTCATATACCGATTTATCCAAAAGATGAATTCTGTTCACTTTGCCGCCTCCTTAGATAGTTTTAAATATAACGCACGATATCTGAGATAAGCTCTCTGAGCTCCTTATCAGACAGTTCGTCGATATTGGTCTTTCTGAGCATGTTTATGACTGCTTTTTCGTTAATGCCCTCAAAGGACATCTGGTCGCTCTCCGGTTCAGCCTGCACAGTCGGCTTGACCTCAAGCTCTTTAAGGATTTCTCTCGAACGTCTTAAGATAGATTCGGGAAGTCCCGCAAGCTTTGCAACTTCTATTCCGTAGGATTCATCAACACCGCCACGGACAATCTTTCTTAAGAACCTGATGCCGTCGGAGCCCTTCTTTACGGCTACGCTATAGTTCTTGATTCCGGGCTTTTCATTTTCGAGAGAAATAAGCTCGTGATAATGTGTTGCAAAGAGCGTCTTGCAACCGACCTTTCTCGGGTTGGATATATACTCCGCGACGCTCTTGGCGATGCTCAAGCCGTCATAGGTTGAAGTACCTCTGCCGACCTCATCAAGTATAACAAGGCTGTCACGGGTGGCGTTCTTGACGATATCTGCAATCTCGCTCATCTCAACCATGAAGGTTGACTGACCTGCTGTCAGGTCATCGGATGCTCCGACACGGGTGAATATCTGGTCACAGATCGAAATCTTTGCATAATCGGCAGGCACAAATGAGCCTATCTGAGCCATAAGGGTTATCAAAGCAACCTGTCTCATATATGTAGACTTGCCGGACATATTCGGACCGGTGATTATCGACATCCGATTGTCGGTTAAATCAAGATAAGTGTCGTTCGGGACAAATAGCTCATCTTTAAGCATAAGCTCGACAACAGGGTGTCTGCCGTTTCTTATGTCTATAATTCCGTCAATGGCGATTTCTGGCTTGGTGTAATTGTTCTTGATAGCAACCGAAGCAAACGAAGCCAGTACATCTATTGTAGCAACCGCAACTGCGGTTTTCTGAACATCAGAAAGTTTATTTGCAACGTAATCCCTTACTTCGCCGAATATCTCATTTTCAAGTGCAAGAATGTGCTCGGATGCACCGGAAATCATATCCTCAGTGTTCTTGAGCTCTTCGGTTATGTAACGCTCGGCATTGACGAGAGTTTGCTTTCTGATGAAGTAATCGGGAACCTGTTCGATAAACGAACGTGTGACTTCCATATAATAGCCGTAAACGTGATTATAGCCGGATTTGAGATTCTTGATTCCTGTCTTTTCACGCTCTTTGGCGACTATTTCCTCAATAACACCCTTGCCATCAGACGCAATCTTTCTTAGATTATCGAGCTCATCGTTGAAGCCCTCTTTTATCATTCCGCCGTTTTTGAACGTCGCAGGAAGGTCGTCAGGGATTGCATTATCAATAAGAGTTGCAATATCCTCGAGTGTGGAAATATCATTATTCAGAGTTTTAATCAGATCCGAGTTAAGCTCACCCAAAATTCTCTTAATTTCCGGGAGCCTTGACGAAGTGCTTGCAAGAGCCTTTAAATCCCTTGGCGTGGCGGTTTTATAGATAACCTTCGTCATGAGCCTTTCGAGGTCGTAAACGCCGCTAAGCTCGTCCTCCAGACTCGAAAGAAGCGCTGAATTGTGATAAAGCGCTTCAACTGCATCTAGCCTTTTAATGATACGCGTCGGATTGCAGAGAGGCTGCTCTATCCACGATTTCAGCATTCTCTTGCCCATCGAGGTCCTTGTCATATCGAGAACCCATAGAAGCGAGCCCTTTTTCTCACCGCTCCGAAGAGTCTTTGTAAGCTCAAGATTCGTCCTTGCGGTGTAGCCGAGCGCCATAATCTGCTCGTCGGAATGTCTTTCGATTGATGAGAATCTTGCAACGCTTCCTCGCTGAGTATCAGCTATATAGCAAAACAGTGCGGAAACAGCTTTAGCCTCAGCATCTTTTTCTGTGAGCTCGAGCTTTTGGAACGAATCGTTTGAAAACTGGTCCAAAACCACCTGACGATTCCTGGAAAAATCAAACGAGCTTTCATCAAGCGTCTTAATTCCCGCCTTAAGCTTGTCCGAGATAAATTTCGCAACGTCGCTGTCTGTCGGAAATTTCGTCTGACAAAGAATCTCAACCGGCGAATATCTTGAAAGCTTGTTGATAAGAAACGCCTGCAGATCCCCTTCGGAGGATTTGTAGAGATGTGCTTCGCCTGTCGACATATCGGCGAAGCAAACCGCGACAGTACCGGCTTCGAGATAAATGGATGAAAGCCAGTTATTGTTGCCCTCGTCGAGCATACTGCTGTCGGTAAGCGTTCCGGGAGTGACTATTCTTATGACGTCGCGCTTGACTATGCCCTTTGCGGTCGCAGGGTCCTCCATCTGCTCGCAGACTACGACACTGTAGCCCTTGTCTATAAGCCTCTTGATATAGCTGTCACAGGCATGATGCGGAACTCCGCACATCGGAGCGCGCTCCGAAAGCCCACAATCCTTTGAGGTCAGTGCAAGCTCAAGCTCCTTAGATGCGACAATAGCATCATCAAAGAACATTTCATAAAAATCTCCAAGCCTGAAGAAAAGGATGCTGTCCATATGCTCGAGCTTTATCTCAACATATTGCCTCATTCCCTTCGACAGAGAATTTATATCAACGTCCTTGAGTAAAAGCGGCATATTTCTTCATCCTTTCTCATACTTGTTTTACTTAAAGTTCAATCAGTGGCAACCGCCGCAGGAGGCACAGTTACCGGTGCAACCATAGTTCATGTCACAGGTTTCGGGGTCTTCGCCGTTTGCGGACATGCTGATAATGGTCGTTATCTGGCGAAGAAGCTCATCCATAGCATTCTTTGCGTCGTTATAGGCGGACATATTTTCATTCTTCATAATCTTTGAGTAGAGCTCGCCGACGCTTGTTTTAAGCTCCTCAACCTTATTTTCATCCCGCCCGGTAGTCTTGGAAACCTCGTTATTGAGGACGGTTCTTCCGCGGTTGAACTCCTCTATCATTTTCTGAAGCTCGGTGTCGTTGTCGTTGGCAACACGGGCTCTTATATAAGTTGAATATCTCTCATCAGCCTGAATTGCCTTGCCGAGTTCTCTTGTCAGTTGAATAACATCCATTTTAAGTTCTCCTTATATATCATTTTTACAGATTAAAATTCAGAAGCATGCAACACTATGCAACCCATAGATTGCACCTTAGTATTATACCACAACCCCTTGTAAAATACAAGTCATCAGACTCAATTTACGGTATGTATGCTTACAAAAAATTTTTCGTAAAACTACATGAAGACAAGAAAACGCCCCGAAATTCGGGGCGCTTTCGTTACATACTTCTTTGATGAAGATTAGTGCTTCTTGGAAGCAACAACACCGGCAGCAGCAACTGCCATAGGAAGTACAGCAAGTGCAATACCTGTGGTGGGGTTGGAATCGGTGGGCTCTTCGGTCTCATCGGTATCATTGACATCGATGGTCTCGTCATCTTCGGTCTCAGAGTTGGTGTCCTCTGCGAAAGCAGCAACAGTCAACATGGAAAGAACCATGACGAGGGAGAGAAGAAGTGCAACAATTTTTTTCATAATGAAAAACCTCCTTTTTGTTAAGCAAACCGCTTAGTAGTTATATTATACATTATTTTCGCGGGATTTACTATTGCCAATTTATACAATCTTTTTTTCTCAAAAAGCTTCAAAATCGGCGTTATGCAAAAAATCGCAAAAATATTGCATACCAAATGTAACGATTTCATGAATATATTCGCAATAAAATCACCGAATATCTCACGAATGTCTATTATGCCACATCAACCGGCATTATAACCGTATGGGTTATTCTTCTGCCAGTTCCAGGAATCTCTGCACATGTCGTCGATTCCGTAAATTGCCTTCCAGTGAAGCTCCTTCTCGGCAAGTGTCGGGTCTGAGTAATTTTCGTCAAGGTCTCCGGCACGTCTCGGACCGATGACATAAGGAATTTCCTTGCCGCATGCTTTCTCGTAAGCCTTGACGACGTCAAGAACCGAATATCCGATTCCTGTTCCGAGATTGTATATATAAACTCCGCCGTTCTTGGACTCATCTATCTTTTCAAGAGCTCTGACGTGACCGTCTGCCAAGTCGCAAACATGGATATAATCGCGAACGCCGGTGCCGTCATGGGTCTTATAGTCGTTACCCCAAACGTTGAGGTGTTCTCTTCTTCCGACAGCAACCTGTGCAATATACGGAACAAGATTATTCGGAATTCCCTGCGGGTCCTCACCTATTAGTCCCGAAGGATGCGCTCCTATAGGATTGAAATATCTGAGAAGAACCACATTCCACTCGCTGTCGGCTGTATGAACATCGGTAAGAATCTGCTCAATCATACTCTTTGTCCAACCGTATGGGTTCGTGCAAGCTCCCTTCGGGCAATCCTCGGTTATCGGGACTCTTTCGGGAACGCCATAAACCGTTGCGGAAGAGCTGAAAATTATATTTTTGACACCGTGAGCCTTCATCGACTCAAGAAGTGTAAGAGTTCCGCCTATATTGTTCTTATAGTATTCAAGCGGCTTCTCAACAGACTCTCCTACCGCCTTGAGTCCGGCAAAGTGAATAAGAGCCGTGATATCGGGATTCTCATCAAGGATTTTATCCATTGCTGAACGGTCAAGCATATCCGCCTTATAGAATTTTACTGACTTTCCGGTTATCTTTTCTACTCTTTTCAGGGATTCCTCGCTCGAATTTGCGAGATTATCAAATACAACAACGTCATAGCCCTTCTCCAAAAGGGTCAGAACGGTGTGCGAGCCTATATATCCGGCTCCTCCAGAAACCAAAATCGACATAGAAAATTGACCTCCATACTCGTAATTGTGTTTTTGCACTACTGCTATAATAGCACATTCCGAGCCGAAGGTCAATCATAAATCACGAAATTTTTAACTTTCCGAGATTATAAATGTCGTGATACTGTAGGAATCGAGGACATATCCGAAGGTATTTTCGCTGTAGGAAATGTTGCCTGTTCTCGCGAGACTCTGGGTTTTGCTTGTCGTATAAGCTTCAATATAGCCGATATCAAAGCCCAGATTGCTTAGATTGAAATGCTGTTCATAGTCGTTCTCGGAATTATTGATTACAACTATGACAATCTCATCATCGGATTTAAAAGCAGAGACACTTATGCCATCGGCGGGTTCTTCCGTTGCGTCGATTCTTACATATCCCGGACGAACAAATTTAGAATACTGTGCCATGCAATAGCCACGCTTGGTGATATCTCCGTATTCGTCGATAGGACCGTAGAATCTTCGGATATACCACCAGATATATGCTTGGAAATTGCCCTCAGTCAAAGCATCAGAAATATGCTCCGCGGTTTCCAATGCTTCGGGCCACATATCGGCGATTGACGTTGAATTCGGGTATATCATCTCGGTTACCCAAAGCTCCTTGCCTTCGCCCAGCTCTTCAAACAACGGATATTCAAAATCCGATACCTTAGTGCCATAAAGATGTGTTGCAAAGATATCTATCTTCTCAAGAGCTTCTTTGTCATTCAGAATTGCATCATAATACTCTTTGTCATAGTTATACGATTCCGGAGTCATTAGCTTGCAATCAATTACGTCTGAGTAATTAAGAATGAAGTCCATAATCTCTTCCGTCGTCCACGAAACCCAGCCTGAATTCGATAAATCAGGCTCATTCTGGAATGATATCGCATAAATCTCTATGCCGTTTTCCTTCATATAGGTGACATAGTTATTAAGATGCTCGGCGTACTCCGCATACTTGTCATGCTTGATGCGGATAGGATTGTCCTCTCCGGCTTTCTCGTAGCTTTCCATCATATCATCGGGTGCTGTCCAGGGAGATGCAATGATGATAGCGCCGTTATCCTGCGCCGCCTTGGCGGTGTCGAGATCTTCCGCCCATCTGTCGCTGTCAGGGTCAATGTGAAGTCTCAGAATTGTGAATCCGAGCTCATCCTCTCCGTTGCCAAAAGCAAGCTGTCTCTCCTCCTCGGTCAGATCCCCTATCCAGACAGGAAAGCTCGTTCCGCCGAAGCCGATTATTGTCTGGTATTCTGTACTCGCAGAAACCTCAATAACTTCTGATTCGACCGTATCGGTGTAATCTGGTGTGAAAAGCTCGTCGTCACGAATCTTCGTCTCTTCTTCAACCTCTGTGCTCGCGCAGGAAACAAGCGGCAAAAGCATCAGAACGGCAAGAATCAAAGACAAAGCCTTTTTAAGTATTTGCTTCATAGTAATCCTCCAAGATAAATCAGTATTCCGAAATCACAAATGTTGTAACGCTGTAAGCACCGAGAACATATCCGAAGCTGTCATCATCGTATGCAATGTTTCCTGTCCTCTCAAGGCTTACATTTTCATCGGTAGTATACGCCTCGATATAGCCTATATCAAAGTCCAGACCGTTTATATCAAACGTCTGAGCGTACTTCTTGCCCGAATCGTTAATAGCTACAACAACCAACTTTCCGTCACTCTTGTAGGCTGACACGCTCACTCCGGTAGCAGGCGTTTCGGTTGCCGATACCCTTACATATCCGGGGCGAACAAATTTGGAGTACTGTGCCATGCAGTAGCCTCGTTTGGTAATCTCGCCATCTTCGCCGAGCGGTCCATAGAATCTTTTTATGTACCACCACAGATACGCCTGAAAATTCCCCTTCACAAGAGAATTATGCACGCTCTGGGCAACGCCTATGGCATAATCCCAATCATTTGCATCATATTGATCACCGTTGGTTCCTGAGGGGTCAATAATTTCTGTCATCCATAGCTCCTTGCCGGTGCCCTTGCTCTCGAAGAGCGAATAGCTGTAATCGGATGTGGATGTACCGTACAGGTGTGTTGCAAATATATCAATTCGTTTCAGTGCATTTGAATTATTCAGAATCGCATTATAGAAATCTTTCTTATACTGGAACGATTCCGGAGTCATCAGCTTACAGTCTATAGCATCGGAATAATTGACTATAAAGTCGATAATCTCGTCAGTTGTCCACCAAACCCAATCATAAGCATAATCAGGCTCATTTTGGAACGAAACGGCATATATCTCTACACCCTTGCCTGACATATACTTGACAAAATCATTGATATACTCGGCATAATCGGCATAGCATGAATGCTTGACTCTCAAAGCATCGGAATCACCTGACTTTGTGAAATTCTCAAGCATACTCGAAGGCGCACTCCATACGGAAGCAATGACAAGCGCCCCGCTATCATAAGCCGCCTTTGCTGTTGCAACCTCTTTTGACCAGTTGCTCTTGACAGGATCTATGTGTATTCTCAGAATCGTAAAGCCCAAATCGTCTTCATCGTTTCCGAAAACGGTTTCTCTTTCCGATGCTGTAAGGTCACCGGCGGCATTCCATGCGGGATAGTTCATTCCGCCAAAGCCGATAATAGTCTGGTACTCGGTGCCCGCAGATATTGTAACGGTTTTGGATGATGTCGCGCCACTGTAATTCGGTGTGTAAAGCTCGTCGTCGCGGATGTCATCGCCGGATGTCGAAGCCGTAGTTGCCGCAGTTGTGGCGGCAGTGGTTGCAGCGGTTGTTGCTGATGTCGTGGTTGCCGCTGTAGTAGTTACTGTAGTGGTCGTGGCAACAGTTGTAGTAGCAGGCGTAGTAGTCGCTTCAGTTGTCGTTGTAACTACAGTGGTTGTAGCTTCGGTAGTTGTCGTAGCCTCCGTGGTTGTAGTCACAGTTGTCGTTACTTCGGAAGTCGTAACCTCTGAGGTTGTAACTTCTTCGGTAGTGGTTGAAACTGTAATTTCTTCTGTTGTCGGGACATCTGAAGTAACGATTGATGGTTCCGGGACTGTATCCTCACTCGCCGTACTTGCGCATCCGGCAAACATTGTAACAGTCATAACGAAAGCGGTGATCAAAGCCGCAAGGCGATTGTAAAATTTCATAATATGTGTTTGTCCTTTCAAGCGACTTATGTTTATTTTAACATATACTTTCGTGAAAGTAAATTGTCGCGGTAACAGTACTATATTTTTGACTATAGAATGATAAAAACCAACGCTCAAGAAAATATACTCTTGTCGTGGTTGATTTCGAGCCGAAAGAGTGATATAATATCACTATCAATCCTAAGTCGAATGAGGCGTAATTATGGCGGAAAAGGTATCACTGAAACTCAATAATTCCAAGTGGAAAAGGTTCTTTTCCGTGCCGTGCGCGCTCGTCGACGACTACATAAGGCTTGCAGACGAATCGGCAATAAAGCTTATTTTGTATCTTATGTGCGACGAGTCGGACGAGATTGATAAGTCGGAGGTTTGCAAGAAATTAGGTATTAAGGAGAACGCGTTTGATGATGCGGTTATCTTCTGGAAAGAGATAGGTGTTATTGAATCCGGGAGTGTAACTGTTACTCCGGTCATAACAAAAGCCCCCACGGTAGTCTCCTCTGCTCCTGTTTCAAACGCAAAGGTTCGTCTGAATTACTTTCCTAAGAGCATTTCCGATATGATTGATACTGACGAGTCCCTAAGAGAGCTATTCTCAGAAGCCGAGAAAACCGTCGGACGGCTCTTGAAGCACACAGAGCAGGAGCTCTTGATCAATCTTCGGGATTACTATGGATTCGACACCCAGTCGATTATACTGATGCTCGAGTATTGCCGTGACTGCGGAAAGACTTCCGCCAAGAGTATTGAGAGCTTTGCGACAGAACTGTTCCAGAACGGCATTACAGGCTTTTTTGAGATTGACGCCGAAATCAAACGAAAAACGGAATACAACTCCTTCGAAAACGAAGTCAGACGCGCACTGTTTCTCGAAACTAAGCCGACGGCAAAGCAATCGCAGTATATTTCATCGTGGCGTGAGATGGGATTCGGCATCGAGATGATAAGCGAAGCACGCGAAAGATGCGTAAATCAGACTAACAAGCTTTCCTTCCCGTACATAAATAAAATATTGCAGTCTTGGGCTGAAAAAAGAATCTTTACCCGTGAAATGTTGGAAGCGGATGAAGCCAACAGGACAAAGCCGGCAGTAACGCAGATTGAAAGAAAATCCGGCAACAGCTCATTCGACTTAAACGAATTCGACAGCTTCACGCTTTCTCAATCACATTTAAACAAATAGCGGAGGTTACCATAATGAAATACACCCAGGAAGCGGTAAACGCCGCCTATTCGGTCATCGAAGCAAGACGCCAGGATGCCTTGAATACATATGATGCTCATGTTCAGAGCATAAAAAAGAATCATCCCGAGATATACGAGATATTTCTTAATATTTCCAAGACTTCGTCAAAGCTTGCCAAGGTCATTTTTTCGAAAGATCAAAACGGCAAACCTGCCGTCAACGTTTCCAAAGCAGTCGAAAAAATCAAAAACGAAAACTTAGAGGATCAGGAAAAGCTAAAAAATGCTCTCACTGCTTTTGGCTATCCAGAGGATTATCTGACTGTAAACTATACCTGCCCTATCTGCGGAGATACAGGCATTCATCTCGGAAACAGGTGCAAGTGTGCCGAAGAACTCATGACATCTTTCACGATTTCAAAGCTCAACGTGCAGTGCAAAATCAAGCTTCATAATTTCTCGGAGTTCGATCTTAGCTTCTATCCCGAAACATATCAGTATAACGGAACTGCTTACGATTGCAGAAACAGAATGGCTGAAATACTCAATTTCTGCATTGGCTATGCAAACGGATTCTCCGAGCAATCGCAAAGTCTTTTCATGCTCGGCAAAACCGGACTCGGAAAAACTTTCTTGTCCTCCTGCATCGCAAACGAGCTTGTACGAAAGGGCATAAGCGTTGCTTTCGACTCTATTCAGAATTATCTCAGATATATTGAAAACGAACATTTCGGGCGTGCCGAAGGCGACACTCTGGAGCTTCTTCTGAATGCCGAGCTTCTGATTCTTGACGATTTGGGATGCGAATTCAAATCCTCCTTCAATTCTGCCACTATCTATAATCTCATCAATTCAAGATGCAATATGGGCAAACCGACTATCGTGTCGTCTAACTTATCCATCAACGAGCTTTCCGAAAGATATGATGACAGAATCATATCTCGTCTCATAGGAAATTACCACACGCTCCGATTTATCGGCGAGGATATCCGTCAGATCAAGAGGCGTGAGGGCATTTTCAACTGATATATTCCCACACTTTTCCTGAAGTGTTCACCAAGCATTAGACAAGCTTTCCGGTTTGTCTAATGCTTTTTTGACATCAAGGTGCTATAATATAAACAACAAATTCAAGGACAAACGTATTCACATAACGGAGATGATATCATGAACAAGAATACGAAAAAGAAAATAATAGGCACATCGATAGTATCCGCTTGTGCTTTGACAGCGGCATCTGCCTATCTCATTCTTCAGAAAATTACAGACACAGCTCTGAAACGTGCTAAGCCCAAGCCAAGTAAAATCACAAAGCGAAAAGCAGATAAAAACGTTGAGCCGTCGGTGTTTGAAAGATTTGAAGAAGAGAAGAAGCTTGTTGTCGAAAAGCTGAACGGGCAAAGCCTCGAAGAGGTCAGCATAACAAGCCAGGATGATTTGAAGCTCATCGGACATTGGTGGCAGTGTGAAAATGCAAAAAGAACTGTTATCTGTTTCCACGGTTGGCACGTCACATGGGATTTGGATTTCGGTCTTTCGGCAGACTTTTTGCACGACAATGACTGCAATATCCTCTTCGTAGAGCAAAGAGCACACGGAAACAGCGAAGGAAAATACACCGGCTTCGGGCTCTTGGAAAGATATGATTGCCTTGACTGGATTTCATGGGTAAACGAAAGATGCGGAAATAAACTTCCCATCTACCTCTATGGTCTTTCAATGGGAGCATCGACCGTACTTATGGCAACCGGATTGAATCCTCCCAAAAACGTAAAAGGTGTCATCGCCGACAGTGCATATTCATCCGCAAGAGAAATCTGGCAACACGTCTTTGAAAAGAATTCCCGTATTCCGTATAACAGAGTTGAAACCGTCTTCAACACCACAGCCGACAAGAAACTCCACACCGATACATCCTACACAGTTTCGGAAGCTCTCGAGAGCTGTAATATTCCGGTTCTCCTGATACATGGAACTGAGGATGATATAGTTCCAATCGAAATGGCTTATGAAAACTACAACTCCTGTTCCGCTCCGAAAAAGCTATATGCCGTCGACGATGCAGGACACTGCATGAACTACTTCATAGATAAGAGCGGCTATGAAGCAGAAATAAAGTCGTTCTGGGAACGCTGTGAATGACACTACACTAAAAAGCCGCCTCCGATTTACGGAGACGGCTATTATTGTACCTGATTATTTCTTAATAAGCCTTACAACCTGCTTTTTTCCTCTCTTGAGAATTACTTCAGAAAAAAGGTCAACGTCAAGTGAAACATCAGTGACCTTCTCGTCATTGAGAGTAACTCCGCCTTGCTGGATGAGCCTTCTTGCCTCTCCTTTACTCGGCGCAAGCTTTGTCGCCACCATGGCATCGAGAATACCAATAAAATCAGTTTCAAACTCAAAAGTGGGCATATTCTCGTTGGAGCCGGAGCCGCCAAACACCGCTCTCGCCGCGACAAGAGCCTTGTCGGCTTCTTCCTCACCATGAACGAGCTTTGTAAGCTCATATGCGAGAATCTCTTTTGCTTTGTTAAGCTCGCTTCCCTCCCATGAATCCATTTCGTCGATTTGCTCAAGAGGTAGGAATGTGAGCATCCTTATGCACTTCATAACATCGGCATCGCCAACATTTCTCCAATACTGGAAGAAGTCATAAGGAGAGGTCTTGTTCGGGTCAAGCCATACTGCACCGCTCTGGGTCTTGCCCATCTTCTTGCCTTCAGAGTTAAGAAGAAGAGTTATGGTCATAGCATAGGCATCCTTGCCAAGCTTCTTTCTTATAAGCTCTGTACCGCCGAGCATATTAGACCACTGATCGTCTCCGCCGAACTGCATGTTGCAGCCGTAATGCTGATACAGATAGTAGAAGTCATAAGACTGCATAATCATGTAGTTGAATTCAAGGAAGGAAAGCCCTTTTTCCATTCTCTGCTTGTAGCACTCAGCACGAAGCATATTGTTTACAGAAAAGCAAGGTCCGACCTCTCTCAAAAGCTCGATATAATTGAGATTCAAAAGCCAGTCGGCATTATTGACCATTATGGCCTTGTCGTTGCCGAATTCGATGAAACGCTCCATCTGCTTCTTGAAGCAATCGCAGTTGTGCTGAATAGTTTCAGCAGTCATCATCGAGCGCATATCGGTTCTGCCCGAAGGGTCGCCGATATAACCGGTTCCACCTCCGATAAGTACGACGGGACGGTTTCCTGCCATCTGGAGTCTCTTCATAAGGCAAAGAGCCATGAAATGTCCGACATGCAAAGAGTCGGCAGTCGGGTCGAAGCCGATATAGAACGTTGCCTTGCCGTTGTTGATAAGCTCTCTGATCTCTTCTTCATCGGTGACCTGAGCTATAAGCCCCCTTGTCTTGAGTTCTTCGTAAATCTGCATTTAAATTTCCTCGTTTCATCTCTTTGTGGTAGATAAACCATCTTAACACGGGAAATTAAATTTGTCAAGGGCTATACTTTGGATTTTATCCTTGACAACGCACTTTTTTCGACTCTTGAAACCTGCGCCTGAGAAATGCCGATTTCGTTTGCTACCTCGACCTGTGTCTTGCCCTGATAGAATCTCAGATAGAGAATATTTTTCTCTCTGTCCGAGAGCATTTTTATCGCTTCACGGAGCAATAGCTCATCTATCCAACCCTCATCGCTTGAGCTGTCTCCGAGCTGGTCCAGAACATAGAGGGTGTCGCCAGTACTCGAATATACCGGCTCGTATATCGAAACCGGGTCGCTGATTGATTCGAGAGCAAAGACGACCTCCGATTCTTTCACATCCAGTTCTTTTGCTATATCTCTGGCAGTAGGCTCAGTATCGCTTGATGCGGTCAGCCTTTCTTTAGCCTGCATTGCCCGATATGCCAAATCCCTCGTTGAACGTGACACTCTTATCGCATTGTCATCGCGAAGATATCTTCTCAGCTCGCCTGTTATCATCGGTACGGCGTATGTTGAAAACTTCACATCGAGATTTATGTTGAAGTTGTCTATCGCCTTGATAAGACCTACAACGCCGACCTGAAACAAATCGTCAGGAGGCGTTCCTCTCGACATAAACTTCTGAATCACGCTTAGAACAAGTCGAAGGTTTCCCTGAATCAGCTCGTCCCTCGCCTTTTTGTCACCCTGTTTTACTTTTACCAATAGCTCCATTTTCTTGTCTTCACTCAGGACTTTCAAGTCTCTTGTGTTGACGCCGCTTATCTCAACCTTACTGTATTGCATATAAGTATACACTCCGGATAATGATTGATTCTTTCCAAACGGAAAATCTTATATCATTATTGCCGGAGTGTATATTTACTATTCAAGAAAAGTCTTCGGCATTATCTGGAAATCATGCTCAGCATATAGCCTCCAACTCTTTTTTCAATTCTTTTAAAATTCTCTTTTCGAGTCTCGAAATATATGACTGAGATATTCCCACAACGTCCGCAACTTCCTTCTGGGTCATCTCTCTGCCGCCGTTCAATCCAAAGCGCATCTGCATTATGAGCTTTTCTCTGCCGCTAAGGGAATCAACGGCTTTTATGAGAAGCTGTACCTCTGTCTCGCCTTCAAGCTTCTGGTAAACCTCATCGGGCTCGGTACCGATTACATCCGAAAGAAGAAGCTCGTTTCCGTTCCAGTCGATATTGAGGGGTTCATCTATAGAAACTTCATTCTTTTGTTGATTGGTCTTTCTTAAGTACATCAGTATCTCATTTTCGATGCACCTTGAGGCATAGGTTGCAAGCTTGATGTTCTTTTCCGGATTGAAAGTATTGACTGCTTTTATAAGTCCTATTGTTCCGATTGAGATTAAGTCTTCAATCCCTATTCCTGTAGACTCAAACTTTTTCGATATGTAGACGACAAGCCGAAGATTATGAGTAATCAGTATCTCTCTTGCCTTCTTGGGATTAGTTGTGAGCATTTCAAACACTCGCTTCTCTTCTTCGCCTTTTAATGGTGGCGGAAGGGTGTCAGAGCCATTGATATAGTCGACTGGCGAAGCTATTCCTAAAAGCTTAAGAATTCTTATCCTGATTTCTCTCAAAAATTTCGGCTTTTCCATTGCTAAAGTCCTTTCATTCATGTAAAATTGCGGGATTAAATACCGCTCTTCGTTCTCCGCTTTCCGTAAACGCCAGAAGGGCATTTACGTTTTTCTTTTTGCCGGTTTCATCTTCTATGTATAATTCATCGGGAGAAAAGGCATAAAGAAGTCCTTCGCCATCTATTGTTGAGTACGGCACAGCCGAGAAGCGTTCCAAATTCGGTTTATCACCAGAACCTGTACAGATTATGACCGGTTTTCCGCTGAATAAATCGGTAACGGTGTTTCCGGTATCGGCAACGCCGTCAAAGCTGTAACTGCTTCCGCCATAGTCAAACATCACCCGATAAGCATGATTCTTGTCGGCTTTTCTTGAAAGAAAGCCGGAGATAATCACTGTCAGGACGTAAATCACAGCCGTGAAGAATATGAGCGTTCCGAGCGATATGTCGAAGTAGAAAGAAGCGTTGTTTATGTAGATAATATCCGTTCCAATCAAAGATTGAAGAAGATAAACAGCTCCGCCGAAGACTATATTCACTCCGAAAAACTCGGCACAAAGAATCAGAAATCTCTGCTTGCCCATGCCCCTTCGCAGAAAAGTCACAGCTATTATTACTGCAAAAGAAAGTATTTTCAGAAATATGACGCTTATACTCTCAGGGATTATGATTATAAGAGCCGAAAATCCGCCGATAAAGGCTCCTGCCACCATTCTCACAGTCTTGGAATATTGATGCGAAAGCTTTGATGTGAGACTTAAAGTAAGCCATGTTATGTATGCGTTTACTATTACGAGAGTGTCAAGATAAATGCTCATGTCTGTCACCGTTTTTATTCTATCTCAGCCTGATAGCGTAATTTGTCAAATACGGTACAAGCAGACACAAAAATAAAGACTTCGCCGGTCAGGCGAAGCCTTTATGAGGTTTAAGTAATCAGTTCTTGAAGAATACTGCGAATCCCTTGTAAGCCATGTAAACGTCAAGCTTTGCGGTGACTTCATAAGGAGAGTGCATCGAAAGAACAGGAACTCCGACATCGACAACATCTATGCCGAGGTTTGCAACGTATGCCGCAACGGTTCCGCCACCGCCGAGGTCAACTCTTCCGAGCTCACAGGTCTGCCAGATAACGTCGTTTGAATCGAAGATATTTCTGACGTAAGAAACAAATTCAGCATGCGCATCATTGCATCCGCTCTTTCCACGGGATCCGGTGAACTTGCACATAGCAACGCCATAGTTACAATAGGAAGCGTTTCTCGGCTCGTTTACCTCGGGGAATGTCGGGTCAAACGCCGCGGAAACATCCGCAGAGAGGCAGGAGGAATGAGATAAAACTGTAGGAGCATCGGTGCCGGCATTCTTTGCAATGTGGAAGATGAAGTCTTCAAGATAATGACTCTGAAGTCCTGTGTTGCCCATGCTTCCGATTTCTTCTTTATCGGTAAGAACGGTGACGCAAGTGGTCTTCGGATTCTCGCAATCAAGGATTGCCTCGAGAGCTGTATATGCGCAGGATCTGTCGTCCTGTCCATATGCGGCGATAAGTCCTCTGTCGAGACCGACATCCCTTGCCTTAAATGTGGGAACGATTTCGAGCTCAGCGGAAATGAAGTCATCCTCAACTATTCCGTACTTTTCAAAGAGAATCGAAAGAACATTGAGCTTGACCTTTTCGGAAACTTCGTCATCATTGAACGGACGAGAGCCGATTAAGACATTGAGCTCTTCGCCTCTGATTCCATCGCCAAGGGTTCTCTTGGACTGCTCCTGAGCAAGGTGCGGAAGAAGGTCGGTGATTATGAAGATAGGATCAGCCTCGTCCTCGCCGATTGTTACGGTTACCTTTTCGCCGTTTGCCTTGCATATAACGCCGTGAAGTGCAAGCGGGATAGTGGGCCACTGATACTTTCTTATTCCGCCGTAGTAATGGGTCTTAAGCAGGCAAAGCTCATTCGACTCATAAACGGGATGCTGTTTGAGGTCGAGTCTCGGGGAGTCAATGTGAGCGGCGGCAATCTTTACGCCATTCTCAAGAGGCTCGGTTCCGAATACACAGAGAACAATGCTCTTGCCGCGGTTGTTCCAGTAGACCTTTTCGCCGGCGGAATATGCTTTCTTGGGGTCATACTCCTTGAAGCCCTTTTCTGTTGCAAGCTGGACAGCGGTATCAACAGCCTCACGCTCGGTCTTGGAGCTGTCAAGAAAGCTCTTGTAGCCTTCACAGAAGCTGTCAACAGCTTCCTTTTCCTGATCGCTTATTTTAAGCAATCCGTTCTTCTTCTGGGTAAAGAGCTTCTCCTGAAGCGCCTTACCGGCAGATTTTTCTTTTTCGTTTTTTACGTCTGACATGATAAAATCATCCTTTCTATAAAATCTCAGAATATCTTGTGTATGCTTTCATTATCTTTCTGACGTAGTGTCTGGTGTTGCTTCCTTCAAAGTCAGCTACATCGGGATTTTCCCGAGACACTATTCCGTCTTCAATCCAACCGTCTACCTCGCCTATTCCCGAGTGGTATGCCGCCGCGGCAAGCTCATAGCTTCCGTATCTGTCGTACAGAAAAGCGAGCATATATGAACCGTACATGATACTGTATTCAGGTGTGAACATGTCCTCATACGTCAAATCACTTTCGCCGAGCTTTGCACTTACCCAATCGAATGAATCCTCGATAATCTGCATAAGCCCGATGGCTCCGGCGTCCGAAACAGCGCTTGGGTCAAAGTTCGATTCGGTTTTTATAACGGCGAAGACAAAAGCTTCGTCGATTCCAAATTCTTCGCTGTATTTCTCAACTATTTCCCGATAATCAGTCCGGTAGCTCTCGCTTCCGAACCAATACGGCATATAACCGAACAGAAAAGCACCCAGACCACAGACGAACAGTATCAACAGAATAAAAGCGCCTATTCTCTTAATTACATTCATCTGTATATAACCGCCTTAATTCTTCTATAACCGAGAGAGTTTTTTCTCTGAGACTGTCAATATCCGAATTATTCACTATTGTGAACTGTGATTTGCTTATGAACATGTCGTCCGACTTCTGGGAGCCGAGTCGGGATTTCACCATTTCAACAGGTATTCCGTCTCTCTCAAGAACTCTCTGTATTTTGAGCTCCATCGGAGCAATCACGCTGACAACCGAAGAACAGATATCGTCAAGTCCGCTTTCAAAAAGCGTGGGAGCATCAAGAAGTACAAGCCTTTCATCTCTTGCTTTGCAGGCTTCAATACGCCTGAAAATCTCCCTTGTTATGTATGGGAAAATGATATCGGTATAAGTCTTAAGCTTCTCGTTGTCGCAGAACACTATTCCTGCAAGCTTTCTTCGGTCAAGTTTCGTGTCTGTCACGCAATCCGGAAACAGCTCACACACTTCATCCAAAAAAGTTGAATCAGAAGCAACATCATGCGAAATCCCGTCGGCGTTTATCGTCGGGAATCCACAGCTTGCAAAAATACCGCTGACGGTAGACTTCCCCGCACCGCTCTGCCCGGTGAGTCCTATAACTCTTATATTGTCAGATTCAAAAAGTCCCATCGGTCTTTTCACATCCTTAAAGCTTAATCAGATTGAACCCTGCCGAGCGAAGAATCCTGTTGTATACGGCAAGCCCGACACCGGTTCGTTCGGGACACCTTGCATAAACACGCTCGGCACCCATTTCATCAAACTGCCGGAGTCTCTCAAAGAGGTTGTGTGCCTGTTCAACAGAATCGTCACCATATGTGAGATATGGCACTCCCTCAACAGCCTCATTTTCATCAAACAAAAGACAATAAGTATTTTCGGTCTTGTTTTCAACAACATACATCCTGAAGCTGTCGATATCGCTGTCGATAAGTATAACGTCGGCTTTCGGCGAATAGTGCTTATACTTCATTCCCGGCGAGCGTGCAACAGTTCCACTCGGTAGCTTTGCAGACACTCCCTCGTCGATTATTACATTATCGCAAACTCTAAGCAAATCCTCGCGGGATATTCCACCCGGGCGAAGTATTCTGATGCCATCGCCCTCAAAAGTAATTACGGTGGATTCAACACCGACATCCGATTCCCCGCCGTCAACAACAGCCGAAATCCTGCCGGTCATGTCTTCCATAACTCTTGCCGCATTCGTTGGGCTCGGGCTTCCCGAAAGATTTGCGGAAGGCGCCGCAAGCGGAAGACCGCACTTCTCTATTATCTTCTGAGCTATCGGATTTGACGGGAACCTGATGCCGACAGTGTCAAGTCCTCCGCTCGTTACAAGAGGGATTGCATCCTTCTTCGGCATAATCATTGTGAGCGGTCCCGCCCAGAAAAGCTCTGCGCATTTATAGGCAAGCTCCGGCACACTTTCTGCTATGTCATAAACCATATCGAATTTACTTATATGGACGATAAGTGGGTTGTCGCAAGGACGATTTTTAGCCGCAAAGATTTTCTTGACTGCATTTTCGTCAAAAGCATTCGCCGCAAGACCGTAAACAGTCTCGGTCGGAATAGCAACGACCTCACCGTTCTTTATAAGCTCCGCCGCTTTTGATATATCACTGTCTGATGTTCTTAGTAAAAGCGTTTCCATCATATTTCACCCGCTTGCTTGGCAAGCTTTGCCGCCTGATCTGCGGTTGCAAGGGAGTCAATCACCTCGTCCAAGTCGCCATTCAATATAGAATCAAGCTTATACAGTGTCAAGCCGATTCTATGGTCACTGACTCTGCCCTCGGGGAAGTTATAGGTTCTGATTCTCTCGGAGCGGTCGCCTGTTCCTATCTGTGAACGGCGCTCGCCGGCGATAGCTTTGTCCTGCTCCTCCTGCTTCATCTCAAGGAGTCTCGAGCAGAGAACCTTCATAGCTCTGTCTTTGTTCTTCTGCTGGCTTCTCTCATCCTGACATTCAACGACCATACCGGTCGGAAGATGTGTGATTCTGACCGCTGATTCGGTCTTGTTTATATGCTGACCGCCTGCGCCTGAAGCTCTGAACACGTCTATTTTCAAATCTTTATCGTCAATATTAAGCTCGACATTCTCAGCTTCCGGAAGAACGGCAACCGTAGCCGTAGAAGTCTGGATTCTGCCCTGAGACTCAGTTTCCGGAACTCTCTGGACTCTGTGAACTCCGCTTTCGTACTTGAATCTCGAATATGCTCCCGCACCTTCGACAGAGAAAGAAACTTCCTTGAAGCCTCCAAGCTCCGTTCTGTTTGCGCCCAAGACCTCTGTCTTCCATCTCTTGGTGTCGGAATACATTGTATACATTCTGAAAAGTGAGCCCGCAAAGAGTGCGGCTTCCTCCCCTCCCGCACCGGCACGGATTTCTATTATAACATTTCTTGAGTCGTTGGGATCTTTCGGCAAAAGAAGAAGCTTAAGCTGTTCTGTGGTGCTCGCAATTTCTTCTTTCGCTTCTCTTAATTGGTCTTCTGCCATGAGCTTAAAATCCGGGTCTGTTTCATTTTTTATAAGCTCCTCAGCCTCGGATTTTGCATCTTCCGCCCGAAGATATGCTTTGTACACGTCTATTATCGGAGTAAGCTGATTGTATTCCTTCATCAGGCTTCTGTAAAGCTCGCCGCTTCCCGCTGTTTCGGGTTGCATCAATCGCTCGTTTATTTCATTGTATCTGTCAAGCAAAGCGGCTAATTTTTCAAGCATTCATATCCATCCTTTATTGTTTTTCGGGTGCTTCCCTTTCATCTGTGTTAATGCTCTTGACGTTCTTTTCAGCTTTGGATCTTAATATCATGAACTCGTGCCCACAGCCCTCACACTTGAGCTTAAAGTCCATTCCGGAACGCAATACCCTCATTCTGTTGGAGCCGCATGGATGCGGTTTCCTCATTATAAGAACGTCGCCTTTTCTGATGTCCATGTTTCATCCCACTCCCACTCGCTTAATTTCAATCAACATGCTATTATAGCACAGTATTCCCGACTTCGCAACATTGACTTTCTCTCTTAGGTCTATAAAAATCTCAGGCAACATATTATTTTAACAGTCGAAACACCGATAGGGAAAGGAAGGCTCACTAATGATAAAATTTCCGCCGGAGGGCTATCTGATAAAAAAATCAGAAAATTCAGGATACATCGGTTCACCCGAGAGTTTAAAAAAAGCGATGGAAAACGAGATAATCCTCGAAGCAAAAGCAGACATGTGCACCGCTTCGCATGATTTGCTCATCAATCTCCCATGTATGAACGCTTATATGCCAAGAGAAGAATGCGCAATAGGCATCAGCGAAGGAAAAACAAAGGACATCGCAATAATATCAAGAGTCGGAAGACCGGTTATGTTCAACGTAATCGGATTAACGGAAAATCAAGGAACGATATTCGCTGTTCTATCAAGAAGAAAAGCTCAGGAAAAGTGCATATCCGAGTATCTTTCACAGCTTTCGAGCGGTGAAATTATAGACGCAAAAGTCACGCATATTGAACAGTTCGGCTGTTTTGTCGATATAGGCTGTGGCATTCCGTCGATGATACCCATAGATGAGATTTCAGTCTCAAGGATATCCTCCCCTGCTGACAGATTTACAATCGGAGAAAGAATAAAAGTAGTATATAAGGGCACAGACGGCGACAAGTTCTACATATCCCACAAAGAGCTCTTAGGCAGTTGGGAAGAGAATGCCGGGATGTTCTCCGCCGGCGAGACAGTCCGTGGAATCGTGAGAAGTGTTGAAAGCTATGGGATTTTCGTTGAGCTTGCGCCGAACCTTGCAGGGCTCGCGGAGCCCAAAGACGGAGTCGAAGTCGGTCAGACTGCAAGCGTCTACATTAAGTCCATAAATCCGGAAAAGATGAAAATAAAGCTCATAATCGTTGATGTTTCGGATGCTCAGATTCGGTTTGAAAACCGCTACTTTATTACCGACGGTATAATTGAACGCTGGCAGTATTCGCCCAACAGTTCGCAAAGACTCATAGAAACGGTATTTCAGTAAGGCTTTTATTTTTTGCCCTTTATCTTATCCCAATATTCTTTTGCGGCTTGCTCGGTTTTGTTATCGCCGTAGTTATAGTATTTCTTGTCTTTAAGATTATCCGGCAAATACTGCTGTTCAACCCACGAATTCGGATAGGAATGAGGATACTTATAACCTTGAGCCTTTCCGAGTTCCTTTGAGCCCGCATAGTGACCATCCTGTAGATAAGCGGGGATATCTCCGACATCACCGGCTCTTATGTCGGCGATAGCCTCATCTATGGCACAGATTCCGCTGTTTGATTTTGGAGCGGTTGCAAGAAGTATGACAGCCTCGGCAAGCGGAAGTCTCGCTTCTGGAAGCCCCAACTGCATTGCACTGTCAACACAAGCCTTTACAATGGAAATAGCCTGAGGATAAGCAAGACCGACATCCTCACAAGCGATGACAAGAAGTCTTCTTGAAAGCGAGATTATATCCCCCGCTTCCATAAGCCGTGCGGCATAGTGAAGAGCGGCATTTTCATCGGAGCCCCTGATAGATTTCTGCAATGCTGACAGAATGTTATAGTGCTCGTCGCCGTCACGGTCATAGCGCATATTGCTCCTCTGTGTGAGAAGTCTGGCGTTTTCGAGCGTTATGGTGATGCAATCATCGCTTGAATCAGCCGACAAAACACACAGTTCAACCGTATTGATTGACTTCCTGACATCTCCGCCGCAACCATGGGCAATATGCTCGATAACTCCGCCTTCAAGCCGAAGCTTCTTTCCCATTTCATCCGCTGATATCTGAAATGCTCGCTTGATTGCGGGAGCTATCTCGTCCGGCGGAACAGGCAGAAATTCAAACACGGTCGAGCGGCTTATAATGGCATTATAGACCGAGAAATACGGATTCTCGGTTGTCGAGGATATGAGAATTATCTTTCCGTTTTCTATGTACTCAAGAAGAGATTGTTGCTGTTTCTTATTCAGATACTGAATCTCATCAAGATACAAAAGTATCCCATTATAGCCGAAAAGCGAATCAGCGTCAGTGATTATATCCTTGATGTCCTGTACCGAAGCGGATGTGCCGTTAAGCTTGTACATCCGCATATTTGTATTGTCGGCAATGATTCTTGCAACAGTTGTCTTTCCGATTCCGGAAGGACCGTAGAAAATCATATTGGGGATATGCCCGCTTTCGATAATGCGTCTCAGAGGCTTGTTCTTGCCGAGCAAATGTGACTGTCCGACCACATCATCAAGAGTCTTGGGTCTTATTTTGTCTGCTAAAGGTGATGCCATCTCATATCCCCTTTCGTTGGAATTTATAAAACAAGGGCACATTTTCTCCGAAAGCTGTGAAAGTGCGCCCTTTATAATTTACTTCTTTTTGTCCGACGTAGACTTTCTCACTATTTCAGGCTCTGCCCCTTCGGTTACGCACTCAGGGTTAATAACGATGCTCACAATGCTTGGGTCTGACGGAGCCTCAAACATTGACTTCATGAGAATTCCCTCAACTATGGAGCGAAGTCCTCTTGCACCGGTTTTTTGCTCGAGAGCCTTCTTTGCGATTTCAACCTTCGCTTCATCGGTAATCTCAAGGTCTATGTTATCATAGTCAAAGAGCTTTTTATACTGCTTCTCAAGAGAATTCTTCGGCTCGGAAAGAATTGTCACAAGTGCTTCCTCATCCAAGGGTGAAAGAACTGTCACAACCGGAAGTCTTCCGACCAGCTCGGGAATCATACCGAATCTTACAAGGTCCTGAGGGATTACCTTCTTCAGAACCTCCTTTGACTCAAGCTTCTGACTTTCGTTAATCGTTCCGCCGAAGCCAAGCTTGGATGTATCTGTTCTTCTGCGAATGATATTTTCAAGCCCATCGAATGCGCCGCCGCAGATGAATAGGATATTCTTGGTATCGACCTGAATAAATTCCTGAGTCGGATGCTTCCTTCCTCCCTGTGGAGGAACATTGGAAACAGTACCCTCGACTATCTTTAATAGCGCCTGCTGAACGCCTTCACCGCTTACGTCTCTTGTTATTGAAGTGTTCTCGGACTTTCTCGCTATCTTGTCTATTTCATCAATATAGATAATTCCGTGCTCAGCGGCACTTACATCATAGTCAGCCGCCTGAAGAAGCCTCAGAAGAACATTTTCAACGTCGTCTCCGACATATCCTGCCTCGGTAAGCGTTGTGGCATCCGCTATTGCAAACGGAACATTGAGAGCTTTTGCGAGTGTCTGTGCCAGAAGGGTCTTTCCGACACCGGTCGGTCCCAAAAGCAGGACGTTCGACTTCTGAATTTCGACATCATCGGCGTTATCGCTCGAAATTACTCTCTTATAGTGGTTGTACACGGCAACAGAGAGAGCAAGCTTCGCCTCATCCTGACCGATAACATATTTATCAAGCTCTTTCTTTATATCAACCGGCTTTGTCAACGTAATTTCCGAAGAATTACGCGCATTCGTGTCGACTAAATTTCTTTCTTCAAGTATGTCGTAGCAGAACATGACGCAATCATCGCAGATATGAACATCACCGGCAGAAAACAGACTCTTGACCTGACTTTCCGGCTTTCCGCAGAAATTGCATCTCTTCATGCCGCCGCCATCGGATCCCGGCATCCAGGATTCCTCCTTCTTAAAAGTATCCTGCCGAGCCGCTCAACAGTTATCTTTGTAACACCGAACGGTTCGGCAGTCTGATATCTTTTACTGTCTTACCATTATCTTGTCGATAAGACCATACTCCAAAGCTTCCTCGGGAGTCATATAGTTGTCCCTTTCAGTGTCTCTGGTTATGTCTTCAATTGGCTTGCCGGTGCACTCAGCGAGAATACGGTTGAGCTTCTCGCGAGTCTTGACCATATGGTCAGATTGAATTTTTATATCTGTACACTGACCGGAAAGTCCGCCGCCACCGATAAGAGGCTGGTGGATAAGAATCTCGCTGTTTGGAAGTGCAATTCTCTTTCCCTTCGCGCCGCCTGCAAGAAGCACCGCTCCCATAGAAGCCGCCATACCGACACAGATGGTGGAAACGTCACACTTGACATACTGCATTGTGTCGTAAATAGCCATTCCTGCGGTGATGGAGCCTCCGGGACTGTTGATGTAGAGATAGATATCCTTCTCAGCATCCTGTCCTTCAAGGAACAAAAGCTGTGCTACTACTATGCTTGCGGTAGCGTCATCGACCTGGTCGGAAAGGACTATAATTCTGTCATTCAAAAGACGTGAAAAGATATCGTAAAATCTTTCGCCGTGACTTGTCTGTTCAATTACGTTTGGTACAAGAGCCATTATATAACCTCCTTACTTATTCAATGGTTCAATACAATTTGCTGTTCTCAACGAGAATCTCCCAGTGAGAATCTCTCAATGAGAGAGGTGATTATGGATATGCTCGTCGTCCTCGTCAGGCTCAGCAGTTACGGTTTCAATAACCGCATTGTCCTTGACAAGCTCTGCAGCCTTGCCTACGCTTGCGTCAGCCTTGATATCGGCAACAGGAATATACTGCTTGACAGTGTCAACAGGCATCTCGTAGTAAGAAGCAATGTCTGCATACTCCTTCTCAATGTCCTCGTCGGTAACTTCGATATTTTCGAGCTCGACAATCTTCTCAAGAGCAAGTCTGAGCTTTACCTGCTTCTCAGCCGGCTCCTTGTAGGTTTCTCTCAAAGACTCGTTGGTCATACCGGTGTACTGGAGATAGACATCGAGCGGAATACCCTGCTGCTGAAGTCTCGCGGAGAGCTGATCGACCATGTCGTTAATCTTGTTCTCATACATAACTTTGGGGATCTCACCCTCAACCTTCTCAATAAGAGCGTCCATAACGGCATCCTCGGCTTCTGCCTGAGCATGCTCTTCCATGTGCTCCTCAATCTGCTTCTTGACATCCGCACGAAGCTCTTCAGCGGTATCGAAATCAGAAGTGTCCTTTGCAAAATCGTCGTCAAACTCGGGAAGCTCCTTCTTCTGAATCTCATGAAGCTTAATCTTGAAGACAGCATCTGCTCCTGCAAGCTCGGCGGAATGATATTCCTCGGGGAACTTGACGTTGATATCGAATTCTTCGTCAACACTGTGACCGACAACCTGCTCCTCGAAGCCGGGAATAAACTGACCGCTTCCAAGAGAAAGTGTAAAGTTTTCATCCTTGCCGCCCTCGAACGGAACGCCGTCCTTGAAGCCTTCGTAGTCAATAACTACATCGTCGCCCATTTCGCAGGGTCTTGAGTCGATACTGATGGTTCTCTCGTTCTTCTCGAGCAGATGACCTATCTCATGCTCAACCTCGTGCTCGGTAACGGGATGAAGAGTCTTTGTAGCCTTTATGCCGAGATAGTCCTTAATCTCAATGGTAGGTCTGACGGTGCAGGTAGCCTTCATCTTGATACCGACTTCCTTGGAAATTTCGGTAATCTCGACGTCAGGTGTTGCAACCAGATCAAGCTCTGCTTCCTTTACAGCTTCTTCAACTGCAGGACCGTATAGCTCGTTTGCGGCATCCTCGAAGAAGCAAGCCTCGCCGTACTCCTTCTCGATAACCTTTCTGGGAGCTTTGCCCGGGCGGAAGCCGGCAACGGCGATTTTCGATTTATTCTTCAGATAAGCCCTCTGGAGTGCGTCTTCGAACGCCTCAGGCGAAATCTCTATCTCCAATTCATACTTGTTAGTCTCAACTTGATTCTTTGTTTTTAACATACTGAACCTCCGATTTTTTATTGTTTATGTAAAACTGCAGGCGCAATATACTTTGATTCCTGCGTTTTTCATACGTCTTTTTATTATAGCACATATTGATTCCCTTTGCACCACATAATAAAACGGCAAAATTATTTTTTGCAATTATGCACAATTTCCGTGATATTAAGAGGCATAAATTGTAAATAATCACTTGATATCAATCTGAAATTTATACCATATTTCTCACCGTTTATTGCCAATCCGTGTGACCTTCCGTGAAGGTGTCCATAGAAGCAAAGCTTGATATCATACTTCTTTAAAACATCAAGTATATCCGGATTTTCCGCTTCGCCATACACAGGCGGATAGTGCAGGAACACTACCGGTATCAGACCCTCATCAACAGCTCCTTGGATGGACAAAGAAAGCCTCTGCGCTTCTCTTGCTATTACCTTGGCATCGGAAGGCTCGCTACCGTCATTAATCCAGCCCCTCGAACCGCATATTCCGAAATCCTCGTAGCGATAGTGATTGTTATGCAGAAAGCTTATATTGTTGATCCCATTCTCTGCCAAGAATTTATCAGCCTTGGTTTTGGTCGACCACCAATAATCGTGGTTGCCCTTGAGAATTATTTTCTGACCGTTCAGATTACCTATAAACTTGAAGTCTTCGAGTGCACTTTCCAGATCCATTGCCCAAGAAATATCTCCAGGTATGACAACCGTATCCTCCGGCTTCACGACATTCTGCCAGTTCCTTTGGAGCCTGTCGACATAGTTGTTCCAACCGCTGAATATATCCATCGGCTTATCCGATGACAAAGAAAGATGCAAATCCGCGATAACAAACAAAGACATCTTGGCGACCAATCCTTAAAAAATAGCAAACATTCAGGCAGAATATAATCCAGACAAAGAGGAATAATACATTTAGTCCGTCTTTGTATGGATTAATACTGTCCGAAAGGAAATAATACAGATGGAAAACGATAAAATTTACGGTATTAAGTGCGACGTGTCCGAATGCGTCTACAACAGAGAAGCCAAGGAGTGCGTTGCAGGAAAGATCGACGTTTGCTCCTGCGGATGCTCGCATCCCAACTGCCCCGCTCAGACAGAGTGCAAAACCTTCAAGCCGAGAAGCTTTTAAGGTTATTCAGCATCAGGCTAAATCAGTCTGATGCTGATTTTTTATTTCAGAACAAGAATTCAAGAACAGCATCGCTCATCTTGTCGGGAGAGACTGTATTTGTGAATCTTACGGTCTTATTCTTGATGGATGCTAATGACTCAGGTGCAGGAACTCCACACTTCTCCTCAAGAAGCTTTACCATCTCAAACTCATCAGCACCATCGGCATCACAACCGAGTGCACCAAGCACGGATGCAGAAAACTTATAAGGGCTTGCGGTAGAAGCAATGACAGTCTTTGTGGTGTCACCTGTTGCCTTGACATAGCTCTCGTAAACCTTCGAAGCTACAGCTGTGTGAGTATCCATAGTATAGGAATACTTCTCAAAAACACTGTTTATCTGCGCTTTGGTTTCCTCATCGGTGCAATAATCGGCATAGAATATCTCACTGAGCTTCTGCTTGATTTCATTAGAAACTTCGAATCTTCCGGTTTCGGACAAATCTTTATAGAGGCTTCTGATATATTCATCATCTCCACCTGAAAGCAGGAAGAGAAGTCTTTCGATGTTCGAAGAGATAAGAATATCCATAGAAGGAGAAATAGTCGTATAGAACTTTCTGTTTCTGTCATAAACACCGGTACGGATAAAATCGGTGAGAACGTTATTCGAGTTGGAAGCACAGATAAGTTTGCCAACCGGGATTCCCATCATCTTGGCATAGTATGCCGCCAGGATATTGCCAAAGTTGCCGGTAGGAACACAGAAGTTGAGCTTGTCGCTCATCTTGATTTCTCCGTCTTTGACAAGCTCTACATACGAAGATACATAGTAAACAATCTGAGGTACTAGTCTGCCCCAGTTTATAGAGTTTGCGCTTGAGAACATCATTCCGCCGTCATCGAGCTTCTTGAGAACCTCGCTGTCGGTGAATATCTTCTTGACCCCTGTCTGGGCATCGTCGAAGTTGCCGTCGATAGCGCAAACTGAAACATTGCTTCCCTCCTGAGTGGTCATCTGGAGCTTCTGCATTGCGCTGACACCATGAGCCGGATAGAAGACCATTATGCTTGTACCTTCTACATCCTTGAAGCCTTCAAGTGCCGCCTTTCCGGTATCGCCGGAGGTTGCAACGAGTATTACAACCTTCTTGTCGATGCCGAGCTTCTTGACAGAGACAGTCAAAAGATACGGCAGAATCTGAAGCGCCATATCCTTGAATGCACATGTGGGACCGTGCCAGAGCTCGAGCATATATCTGCCGTCGAAGAGATGAGCAAGCTCCATGATGCTCTCGCTGTCAAAATTCCTGGTGTTATAGGCACCCTCGGTGCAATATCTCAGTTCGGCTTCGGTAAAATCAGTGAGGTATTTCGACAGAACGAAGGAAGCCTTCTCGGGATAACTCATACCCTGAAGAGCAATCAGATCGGATTCCGTCAGTGTCGGAACCTCTGACGGAATGAAAAGTCCCCCGTCGGACGAAATGCCCTGCGATATAGCCTCGGCAGAGCTGAGATGAAGATTCTTGTTTCTTGTACTTTGGTAGAACATATTTTCTCCTTTCGCGTCTTCTTAAGCTGTGAAGGCACGTTGAATGTATTTGAAGCCCGTGACCTTGGTTCCCGTTAATTCAACGACGGCAACATCAAACACGCACGAGCAGTCAATTCTGTAACGACGGATGTAAAACTTTGCGGTTTTCAATATATGAGCGATTTTGTCGGAACCGATTGCCTCCTCGCCCCGCTGAACAGGGTTGGGCTTGCGGGTCTTTACCTCAACAAAATGGACAACATCGCCTTTCTTTGCGACAATGTCAATCTCGCCGCCTCTGATTGTGAAGTTTCTTGAGAGAATTACACAACCGTTTTTCTCAAGGAATTTTGCGGTGTAATCCTCGCCAATGTTTCCGATTTCTCTTGTGGTCATTACTTCTCACTCAGATTCTTCAAAAAGCTCTTTCTGTGAACCGGACTTATGCCGTACTTTTTTATCATTTCGTAATGAAGCTTGGTGCCATAGCCCTTGTGCTTTTCAAACTGATACTCGGGATACTTTTCGGCAAGCTCAACCATGTATCTGTCTCTTTGCACTTTTGCCAAAATCGATGCCGCAGCTATTGACTGTGAAAGAGCATCTCCGTGAATCACTGTTGTGCATCTGCAAGGCAAATCCGGAGAACGGTTGCCGTCAATCAGGGCAAGCACATTACCGGAATCTATCCCAAGACCTTCATATGCCCTTCTCATTGCAAGCATTGCCGCTTCCAGAATATTAATCTCTTCTATCTCTTCCACGGTTGCAACAGCGATCGAATATTTCAGTGCTTTCTCGGTAATTACATCAAACAACGCTTCCCGCTTTTTAGCTGAAAGCTTCTTTGAGTCGTTGATGCCTCCTATAACAGTGTTTTTATCGAAAACCACTGCGGCGGCGTAAACATCTCCTGCAAGCGGTCCCCTGCCGGCTTCGTCAATTCCGACGATAACAGGCGCTTCGGTATCATACTGTCGGTCAAATTCGAATAGTGTCATTTATGGCTCCTCAAGAGAAATTCTTCCGAGCTTTCCTGAGCGGAATTCATCAAGAAGCATAATTGCCGCTCTCTCGGTGTCGATTTCGCCACCTGAGACCAAAAAGCCACGTTTTTTGCCGATGAGCTCTAAAATCTCGTAATCTGTCAATTCCTCCGAAACCGAAATTTTATATCTCGTCTCGATGGGTGCCATACCGACGGCTCTTAGAGTCCCTATAAAATGCACGGCAAGCGATTCCATATCCATTATATCGTCTTTTACAGCGCCTGTAAACGCAAGCGCAAGCCCGACATTCTGGTCTTCAAACTTAGGCCAGAGAACTCCGGGCATATCAAGAAGCTCGAAATCCTTCGAAAGCGTCACCCACTGCTTTCCCTTCGTAACACCCGGTCTGTCTTCAACCTTGGTGCTCTTTGTCCCCGAAAGGCGATTTATGAGCGAAGACTTTCCGACATTCGGAATTCCGACTATCATGAGTCTTACCGCCCTGCCGGTCATGCCTTTAGCATTCCAACGTTCTATCGTGTCCTTTAGCGTTTCACGGACAAGAGGAAGAACCTTCGAGACATTCTTGCCACTCTTGCAATCGGTCGCAAGAGCAGGTATTCCCGATTCCCTATACTTCTGAATCCATTGGCTTGTTATAGTTTCATCGGCGGTGTCGCACTTATTGAGTAATACTATTCTTGGCTTTCTTCCGACAAGCTCATCCATCTCGGGGTTTCTGCTTGACATAGGAATTCTTGCGTCGGTAACCTCGACAACGGCATCAACCAACTTCAGGCTATCGGTCATCAACCAACGGGTTTTCGCCATATGTCCCGGAAACCACTGTATCGTTATATCTTTTTCTGCCACTTAAACCTCCGTTATGAGAAAACCGTTATTTCGGAAAACGGATAGAGTCTCAAAACTACTTTTCCCAAAATATCTTCGCGGTCAACCAAGCCCACAGAAGCATCTCTTGAGTCACGGGAACCCTGACGGTTATCACCCATTACAAAGTATTGTCCTTCTCCGACTGTAACCGGATATGTAAATCCGCCCTCGTCGTTGAGCGTAAGATTCCTGATATAAGGCTCGTCCAGAAGCTCGCCGTCAACATAAACACTTCCGGTCTCAAAGTCGATATCAACCGTTTGCCCCTCAACAGCAATAATTCTCTTGACGATAACTTCATCGAGCCCAGGACAGTTTGCAGAAATTATATCTCCCTGCTGAGGAGTGTAAAACAGGCTCCAGAGAATCAGAAAATCGCCGTCCTGAAGAGTATTAGTCATAGAACTGCCGTTGACAACGGCTGTTCTCACAACAAACGTGAAGAGCAGAACTACAACGGCAAATGTTATGCAAAGCGACTTGAGCCAGTCAAGCGCGCTGTCTATACCACTACTTTTTTTCTTTGTATCTTCCATCATCATGTCTCCCAAAAATAAGTATTTCTATTGTAGCAAATTTTTTTTAAAAAAGCAAGAGTTCAGAAGCGATTATTTGAAATTTGCGAGTCACAGGAAATTTGTGCGAAATTAAAGCCCGAGAAACAATCTCGGGCTTTGGATTCTATCCAAACGGGTCAATCGGAAGCGGAATGCGTCCCTCATCATCCGAAACACTTATATAAGGCTTGGTTGTGACAATCGGCTCTGTTGTTGTAGCTTTTGTGGTGGTAACCTCCGTCGCTGTTGTTGTTACCGTCGTTGTCGATTCGGTTGAGGGAGCCTCCGTAACAGTTGTAGTAATCGTTGTCGTTGATGCCGGAGCCTCGGTAACGGACGCTTCGGTTGCAGTGGTGGTCGTTGTTGTAGTCTCAGATGTAGAGCTTTCGGTCACGGATGTTACAAAAGCGTCAGTGTCAAAATCTATGGTAGCAGTGACTATAGGCGAATAATTCGGATAGTAGAAGTAATGGAATGTCTCTTGGTCAGCATCATCACCTATATCCACAACTTCGTCCCATTCATCAAGAACGACAGAATCATCCGACTCGTCAAGAATAATCTCATCATAACTGTCACCGGAAGTCGAATCAGGCATTACTGTTAAAGCGGACTTTTCCGTAGCATTTACAGTGGTTGTTGGTACTGACGCCGAAGTTTCCGGAGCTGTTGTTACAGCAGGCTCAGTTTCGGAAACCGACGGAGACGGCGAAGACGATGACGTCTCAGGCGATGTTGTGACTGTTGCCGGCACTGTTTCTTCCGTAGGTGCTGTGGTTGTAGCAGGAGTTGTCTGCTGTACATAGGTAATAATCGTGACAGACTTAGATTCAGAAGCGGTTTCAGAGACAGATATACTTACACAGCCTGTGAGCATAACAAAAGCCGCAAGTACCACTGTACCGACAAACATACACTTTTTATGCTTCATACTGTCTCCCCTTCTTTCATTATTGCCAACCGGTGTAGTTGTCAGCCGCAGTGCTGTAATAGTAAATAGCTTTACAAAGATTTGATAGCGCTGTATCAGACGAATCGGCAGTGATAACATTGTTTACATACGACAATACACTGTATGACGTGAACTCCTCTCCGTTTTTCATAACAGTAAAGGTTTTGCTCATATTCTTTGCGGAAACCTTGAATTCGACGTAATAGGCATAGCTTTCGTTTTCCAAGGCTTGTTTCTCAAGAACCGTTCCGTCGACGGTAAACACATCGCTTTCGCTTGCAACATCGGATGTCATATAAACCCTGATGACAACAGAATCTCCAAGAAGAAGTGCTTTTGCAGTGCCCTCGGTTTCTGTTCCGGAATATTTGCTCAAATCGGCAGTCCATTCCCCGGCTACGGGATCTGTCCACCCGTCAACGCCAACAAGACTGCAAGTGCTGATTCCGGAATAGTATGCGGTCGCATAATTTCCGTAGTTGAGAAGAGCTTTACAGATATCACTCTCATCCCAGTCACGTTCAATCGCCTTTTTGCAATAGGTTACCACAGAATAATCATAAGTTGCGGTGCTGTTAGTGCCGTCCGTCAAATAGGCTGAAATCGTCGAGCTGAATTGTGTGGGATTCACATACACAGTATAACGATAGTAAACCGCATTGTCGACAGTCATTGATCCGGAAGCCGAAACTGTCTGCATTTCATCTGTTCCATCTATGTTGGCGACAAGAGTATAAGCGTCAGGATCAGTCTGGTCGGTCATGTTGAAATAGTATGTAACTCCGACAGAGCCGTCAAGCGTCAAAGTCTCCCCATAAAGCGCAGGCAACTCAACATCCGCAGTAACAACATAAGGATAATCAGCATCATCCGTTTCACTACAAGTGTAACCGTCAGGGACATAGTTCGCAACAGTAGTACTATAGTGACCGCCCGTTATAGAAGTCTTGGATACGGTGTTATTAGCAACCGCTTTTATGGAACTATTATATGTTCTGACATATGTATTTGGATTGGAAATTGATAAATATGATGACGACATACAGTATATACCATAAGCATCAGAACTGTTAGAATTCAATTATGTTATCTCAACTCTACCAGTTCCACTAATAGTCACCGAGCCACCATAGGCATAAACCGAATAATTATTAGTTGCTGTTATAGTTCCTGAAGTAATGGTAACAGTGCCCGTTTTGACATATATGCCTCGAGGTCCATATAGTGTACCGCCGTACATATTGAAAATTCCATTGCTAGTGACTCTTACTACAGGATTAGCGCTACCATAATTCTGAGTAATGATACCACTTGCTTCTTCACTACTATCTACTAAATTGAGCGTTCCTCCGATAATGTTAATCACATACTCGCCTGAATAAGTAATTGACCACCCGTTCAAATCTATAGTCACTTCGGTACCAGAGTTAATCTTTAGAGGATTACTTATAGTCACGTCAGTAGTCAACTGATAAATCCCGCTACTAAGGCTACCACCACTTGTTGGAATAGTAAGATATGTCTCTTCATCATCTGCAAAAACGGTCAGCCCTGCAAAATTGCTGAGCGACAGGCAGAAAATCATCGCAATAGCCGTTAAAATACATCCAAATCTTCTAAGCATAAGCCCTCACATGCCTTTCATGCCGATTTTGAATCGGCTTATATAGTTTTAAAGCGCAACTCATTGAAGAGAGTCGTGACTTAATTCTACCACACCTTAACTTCAATGTCAAGAACAATTTTGATGATTTTCAACAAATTTCGATTAAACTTTGCACTATTTCTGCTCGTGTTGACTGTGCTATAAAATAAACGTCAGAAGTTGAATTGATATTTTGCAAAAGAAAGGCTCCCTATGTTTTGGGAGCCTATCCATTCTTCTTCAATCAGAATTCAAATTATCGGGTTGTTTCGAAACTGCTTGGATTATCTTCAACCTTAGCCATGTATACCAAAATGGGCGAAAAATAATTATCCGGAATATAGGACTTTCGGGATTTCAGAGTTATTTCACCACTCGATGCAAGCGGAAGACGGAAGGAGAAAACAAGACCTCCGTCAGCATTATCGTCAACGATGATGTTGGTGTGGGCTTCACGACAAAACTTGCCGACGACCGCCAAGCCGGTGTTACTATCCTTGTCGCAGAGACGTTTTTCAATTTCCTCAAGGTTCGCGCCATAGCCGTTATCCGAAACAATAACGGAAGCACTCCCTTTTAGCTTCGATATTTTAATCCTGATTTTACCGTTGTCGTTATCTACATTCCTGATGGCGTTTACAATAAGGTTCATCAGGCAGGAAGTAAGCCTGTCAGGGTCAGCTTCGACATAGATGCCATCCTCGATTTCGGCGGTAAACTCAACAGAAGAACGCCTTAACTTTGAACGGCAAACGTTAATCATATCATCAACCAGATCGGACAGACAGAAAGAAACCGGCTTGTACTCGTCAAGCTTAGCCATTTCTTCGGTGTTGATGACAGCGGAAAGAACCTTGTAGCAAGATGACACAATCCTTGAGACAGTGTCTATTTCTTCATAAACATCGGCATCTTCGAGAGAGAGCTCCAGACGCTCAGCACAGGAGACTATCTCCATAAGATTGTTTCTTATGACAGTACATTCATGCTTGTTGAGCTCCAACAATTCGTCCACTGTGACACCTCCCGAAAATCATAATTTTTTGATATCAGCCCTATTTGAAGATATCATATCACATTCTTGGAGAAAAGTAAAGTTATATTTCGACTTATTTCGACGGTATACGACATCTCAGTCTTCCTTATCTGTCACCACTTTTATTATTCTATGTTTTCAAGAATATATTCGTACTTATAGAAAGTGCCGTCCCCAATGTGAGAACGGCATTTTTAACTTATTCAAATAGATATTATCTTCTTCCGATTTCGAGCTCAGCAGGACCCGCATTGTCATGGTCGATGATGTACTTGACGAGGTCATCAACCTGAGTGAAAGCAAGACCAACATAGCTGTCGGCACAACCATAGTAGATTGCCATCCTGCCGGTTTCGGCATCCTGAAGTGTAGCACACGGGAAGGCAACGTTCGGAACGAAGCCTCTCTCCTCGTACCACTCCTCGGGAGTGAGAAGATAAGTGGAGCAACGGTGAATAACCTTGGAAGGCTCATCAATATCGAGGATCGCTCCGCCGATGGAATAAACGAAGCCGTTGCAGGTGTTGGCAACACCGTGATAAATGAGGAGCCAGCCCTCGGAGGTCTCAATCGGAACTGCGCCTGCACCAATCTTGGTTCCCTCCCACCAGTTGTTGTAGGAGATGCCCATTACATGGCGGTGATGTCCCCAGTATTCCATATCATAGCTCTCGGAGAGGAAGATATCGCCGAAGGGAGTATGACCGGAGTCGCTCGGGCGGGAAAGAAGCATATACTTGCCGTTGATCTTTCTCGGGAAGAGAACGCCGTTTCTGTTGAACGGAAGGAAGGGATTTTCGATTCTTACGAACTTCTTGAAGTCGGTGGTCTTGGCGATACCGAGGGTTGCGCCGTAGCCGTCCTGGCACCAAATCATGTAGAAGGTGTCTTCAATCTTGAGAAGTCTCGGGTCATACATATAGGCGGGCATGAAGGGCTTGCCTTCCTCGTCTACGAAATTGATTCTGTCCTTCTCAAATTCCCAGTGAATAGCATCATCGCTATAGCCGAGATAGAGGAACGGTACACCGTTGATTGATTCAGCTCTGAATACGCCGACAAAACGTCCGCCGTAGGTAACTACGGAGCTGTTGAATATTCTTGCAATTCCCTCAATCGGGTTTCTGCCGATGATTGGGTTTTCTGTGTATCTCCATACGGGGAGATTGTAATTTTCCGGCTTATCCTGCCAAGGAATATTGGGGAGATTTTCGCCGTTTATAATCTTTACCTTGTCCATTTTTTGCTCTGTCCTTTCGGTCTGATTTCAGAATTTATATCCCCTTCGGGCTTCTGCAAAATTATTATATCACAGGCTCTCTGACATTTCAAGGGGGTGATTATCATTTTCTTTTGAATTGTCAGATAGCACACTGTGAGACTTGACTTTGAGGTCGATGTATGTTAAATTTGATGATAAGGCACATTTACCGGAACAAAATGAATGGAGTACTTTTAAAAATGAGTAACAGGAAGAAGTTTATCGAAAGCTGTGAGATGCTTGAGCACAAAATCTATATGCTCGGCGGACATGAGCAAAAGGTTCTGATAGAAGGAAAGAAAGCGGACAATCCGCTCGTTATATATCTCCACGGCGGTCCCGGCAACCCGATTCCGTTCGGCGAGGGCTGTAGCGGTCTCTTTCCTGACCTCGAAGAAAAGTGTACGATGGTCTATTGGGATCAGCTCGGTTGCGGCATCAACGACGCAGAGCTTGACGATTCCATTTGCATAGAAAGCTATGTCAATATGGCATCAGACTTGATAAAAGCATTGCATAAAGACTATCCAGATAACAAGATTTGTCTTTTCGGTGTTTCGTGGGGTTCGGTTCTGGCGGCGAGATGCGCTATCGAAGTTCCTGAGCTTCTGGATAAAGTGATGGTCTACGGTCAGATCACGAAAGAGCTTTTCTTCAACGATGAGGTTTTCTCGGTGCTTGAGAAAAATGTATCAGAAATGAGTAAAAGCGAACTCGAAGCCTATGAGAGAGTCAAGAAAAGTGTCGTCCCGAGAACCGATTCCGACATAGCCGACATTGGAAATCTGATCAAGAAGTGCACCGACGGTTATCACAACCCGAACGGTGGGAAAACTACCGTCGGGAAGTTTGTAGTCGGAATGCTCACAAGCCCGGACTATCATTTTAAAGACTTCAAGGCTGTTTTCGACAACGGCACCCACCGCAAGCCGATTATAATCCGCCAGTTGATGGATGTTGACATGAGAGACACTCTTGCAAAAATAAAGCTCCCCTACCTCATCGTGCAGGGAAGCTCAGACCTTGTTACTTCGACTAATACTATAAGAGACTATCTAAACGAATGTCCGAATGAGCATATCAGATTCAAAGTTATTCCGAACTCGGGACATATGCCGAGCGGAGAAGCAATGCAGTATCTGATGGAAGAGGGCATGAATTTCCTGTCGGAGGAAATTGCCGTCAACTGTCAGACTTATCCGGCTTCTTCCGAAGCTTCATAAGCGCAAGACAGCAAACTATAAGCACTATCGGAAAGACCATTGCGGCGGAAAGCCCGGTTTTCAGACTGTCGCCATTGAGTCCGGATACAAATCCAACAAGAGTCGGACCGCTTGTGCATCCGACATCTCCGGCGAATGCAAGAAGTGCAAAAAGCGCAGTCCCGCCCTTCGGAAATTCAGCAGAAGCCAAACTGTAAACTCCGGGCCACATTACTCCAACGGAAAGCCCGCAGAGCGCACAGCCCAAGAGAGACAGAAGCGGCAATGGTGAAAGCACCGTGAGGAGATACGAAATCACGCAAAGGGTTGCGCTTCCTATCATAACCGGAAGTATATCGACTTTGTGAGAAATCTTAGAGTTTGCAACTCTTGCGATTCCCATAAGAACCGCGAAGAGGCACGGTCCGGTTAAGTCTCCCACTGCCTTTGAAACCCCGAGACCGCTTTCGGCAAACGCAGACGACCACTGGCTCATAGCAAGCTCGCTTGCTCCGGCACATAAAATCATTACTATGAACAGTATGAATATCTTTGATGAGAACAGGTCACGGATTTTCATCGAGCTTCCGTCTTCGGTAAGGGTTTCAATCGGCACCTGAGTGAACAGGAAAGCGTTAACAGTGGGAAGAACCGCCCAGATACAGCACATTATCCTCCAGTTTTCGATTCCGAAAACGCTGAAAAATATTGTTGAGACAAGAATGACCAGAACAGCTCCCCAACAGTAGAACGAGTGAAGAAGGCTCATTGCGGATGCTTTGTCATCGGTCGGGCAGGCTTCAACAATCGGGCTTATCAGAACTTCTATGAGTCCCCCACCGACGGCGTAGATTATGACTGAAATCAGAAGTCCTATGTAGGCATTCGGAAGAACTGTCGGGAGAAAAGCAAGCATCAGAATCCCCACCGCCGAGAAGACATGTGCGGCAACGATGCAAGTCCTATAGCCAAGCTTGTCAATAATCTTGGTGCTGAGTAAATCGACTATCAACTGTGTGAGAAAGTTAAGCGTTGTGATAAGTGTTATCTGGCTTACCGATATTCCGAATTCACTGCTGAAGGTCACAAAAAGAAGCGGAGCAAACAGGTTTACCACCGCTTGGGTTATGTATCCGACGTACGAACAACGAATTGTGCTTTTATAGCTGAGTTTCATAAAAATCTCCCTGTTTTTTGCAAAGATATGTCCCGTTTTTTAAGCGGGACAATTTTTTATAAATTTTGAATTGATGACTCACCATTCTATTCCGGTGATGCCGTATCCGGCGGCGAATTTCTTGATTGCCGCAAAAGAAGTGTCGCTGATATCGTGCTCCATTTTGCAGGCATCATTCTGAGCTGTTTCCTCATCAACTCCGAGCCTGACAAGAATCTTTGTGAGTACAGTATGACGCTCGTAGATTTTCTCGGCAACCTCGAGTCCGGCATCGGTAAGAGAAAGATAGCCGTCCTTATCCACAGTGATATACATTCCGTTTTTGAGAAGCCCGACAGCACGACTTACACTCGGCTTTGAAAATCCCATATACTCGGCAACGTCCAGTGAACGGACATATCCCTTTTGATGTGAGAGTATATATATAGTCTCAAGATACATTTCACCTGACTCCGCAAGATGCATTCTGACTCCTCCTTCTTGTGAATCGTAATATTTTGCTTTTCACACATCTATAATAACATCACAAAGCAAAAAATGCAAGGGGAAGATGAATTTTTGAGCCTTAAAAATTATGCACAATTTTGTTGTTAGCTTAGGCTAACCTCTTGTGAATCCTGCCGAATGTGAAAAAATCGGGAAAAAGATATTGACAAAAACTCGAAAATGAGCTATTCTATATGAAAACGGTTAGCTTGAGCTAACCTCAAGATGTCGTTTTATGTGGATATTTCAACAAGAGGTGACATATATGATTCCTTTGCCGATGGCAGATGTCGGGGAAGAATGTGTAATAAAAAAGGTAAACGGCGTGCCGGATGTCAAGTCTCATCTTGAAGACCTGGGATTTGTACCGGGTGCTGTGATAACGATTGTAACCGTAATGGGCGGCAACGTAATAGTCAACGTCAAAGATTCCAGAATCGCAATAAGCGAAGAGCTGGCAAGAAAAATCATGGTTTGAAATTATAATTCAAATATTACAAGGAGGTATGTCAGGTGAAAACGCTCAGAGATGTAAAAATCGGCGAAACCTGCACGGTTGTAAAGCTTCATGGCGAGGGTGCCGTAAAACGTCGCATCATGGACATGGGTATTACAAAAGGTGTTGAAGTTTACGTTCGCAAGGTTGCCCCTCTCGGTGATCCGGTCGAGATAACCGTCAGAGGATATGAGCTTTCTATAAGAAAAGCCGACGCTGAAACCATTGAGGTTCAGTAAACATTTGGGGAGCTATTCCCCATTATTTAAATCATTCGATTAGCCTATGCTAATAAGCCTGAGCTAACTCTCAGACGAGGCTAATCAGAAGAGAGGAATAACTATTATGGACAAGGAAATAAGAATTGCCCTTGCGGGTAATCCGAACTGCGGTAAAACTACGCTGTTCAACGCCCTGACCGGTTCCAACCAATTTGTCGGAAACTGGCCCGGCGTAACTGTTGAAAAGAAGGAAGGAAAGCTCAAAAAGCACGATGGCGTTATCGTCACCGACCTTCCGGGTATCTATTCACTTTCCCCCTATACCCTCGAAGAGGTTGTAGCGAGAAACTATCTCATCAATGAGCGTCCCGATGCCATTCTGAATCTGGTTGACGGAACAAACCTTGAAAGAAACCTTTATCTGACAACCCAGCTCACCGAGCTTGGAATTCCTGTTGTCGTTGCCGTCAACATGATGGACATTGTCAAAAAGAACGGCGACAAGGTTAATCTTAACGAGCTTTCCAAGCAGTTGGGATGCAAAGTTCTTGAAATGTCAGCTCTCAAGGGCGACGGTGTTATGGAAGCGGCTGAAGCGGCTCTGGACGCCGCAAAGAATGCGAAGACCGTCCCGATGCACACCTTCTCGGGTCCTGTTGAGCACGCTATCGCCCACATCGAGGAAGCGGCTGTACATAATCTTCCCGAGGAGCAACAGCGCTGGTATGCAATCAAGATTTTCGAAAGAGACGAAAAGGTTCTTGAGCAGTTGAAGCTTGATTCAGGAGTTCTCTCACATATTGAAGCGGATATAGTTGCCGCCGAGAAAGAGCTTGACGATGACGCTGAATCCATAATCACAAATGAAAGATACGTCTATATCGGCTCCATAATCAAGTCCTGTCATGTCAAGAAGAATGCAGGAAGCCTTACAGTTTCGGATAAGATTGACAAGGTTGTTACCAACCGTTGGCTCGGTCTTCCGATATTTGCGGTTATCATGTTCTTGGTTTACTACATCTCGATGGTTACCGTCGGTGCGGCGGCTACCGACTGGGCTAATGATGGTTTATTCGGCGATGGCTGGCATCTCTTCGGAATCGGAAGCTCAGCATACAATGAAGATGCCGAAGAATACGGAAATTCGCCTGACATCGTTCTTGCATTTGCAGATGAAGACAGCGATCTTGCAGATATTATCGACACTGAAAGCGAAGACTTCAACGCCGCTGTAGCAAAGGCTGAAGTAAACGCACTCGTTGCATCTGTTGACTCTTCCGCTACCGCAGAGTACGAAGTGGAAGATGAAGAAACGCTCGCCGTTGAAACCGAAACCGCTACATATGAAGATCTGGTTGCGGCGGCTGAAATTCTTGAAAAATATGAATATGCAGAGCCTGACCCTGCCGACTACGGTGTCTGGGTCCCCGGTATTCCGGTTCTCATTGAAAGCGGACTCGACGCCATTAATTGCGCTGACTGGCTAAAGGGACTTATCCTTGACGGTATTGTTGCCGGTGTCGGTGCGGTTCTCGGATTCGTCCCTCAGATGCTTGTTCTGTTCCTCTTGCTTGCTTTCCTTGAGGCTTGCGGATATATGGCAAGAATCGCATTCGTCCTCGACAGAATCTTCCGCAGATTCGGTCTTTCCGGCAAATCCTTCATTCCGATTCTTATCGGTACAGGTTGCGGAATCCCGGGAATCATGGCTTCTCGAACGATTGAAAACGAGCGCGACAGACGTATGACCATCATGACCACAACCTTTATCCCCTGCGGTGCCAAAATGCCGTTCATCTCGATGATGGCGGGTGCTATCTTCGGAGGCTCTCCTGTAATCGCAGTCGGTGCATATTTCCTCGGTATGGCGGCAATAATCGTTTCAGGTATTATGCTCAAGAAGACGAAGATGTTCGCAGGAGACCCGGCGCCGTTCGTTATGGAGCTCCCCGCTTACCATATGCCGACACTTGGAAATGTCCTGAGATCCATGTGGGAGCGTGGCTGGTCCTTCATTAAGAAGGCAGGCACAATCATCCTTCTCTCGACCATCGTTATCTGGTTCACATCCTTCTTCGGATGGGCACCCGACGGATTCAGAATGCTCGCTGAGGAAGAAATGGAATACAGCATCCTGGCTAAGATAGGTTCGCTCGTTGCGTGGATATTTGCTCCTCTTGGCTGGGGCAACTGGCAGGCGGCTGTTGCGGCTGTTACCGGTCTCGTTGCAAAAGAGAATATCGTTGCCACAATGGGCATTCTCTATGCCGGAGGAACCTCTGCATACGCCTCGATTGCGGAAGCATTCACGACCGTTTCCGGACTTTCGTTCCTCATCTTCAACCTTCTCTGCGCTCCCTGCTTCGCGGCTATGGGTGCAATCAAGCGCGAGATGAACAACACAAAGTGGTTCTGGTTTGCAATCGGATATGAGTGCGGATTCGCTTATGCAATCGCCCTTATCGTAAATCAGCTCGGAAATCTCTTCACCGGTGCGCTGTTCGCAAGCGGAACTGTAATGGGCGTTGTAAATGTAGTGTCACTTATCGTAGCGGTTGCTCTTATCGTTCTTATGGTTTACATGCTTGCTAAGCCCTATAAGCCGGCTGAAAAGCTCACTGTCAGTGCAAAATAATAAACTAATGAGGTGTTTGTAATGGTCATATGGCTCGCCAAAAATATCGGGACAATAATAGTGCTGATAGTTCTTGTTGCGATTGTCGCCGGAATAGTTTTGGCTATGCGCAAGGACAAGAAAAGCGGAAAGCTCAGCTGTGGCGGAAACTGCGGCAGTTGTGGAGCATGTGCTCATGCGGCATCCTGTGCGGCAGGAAAAAAGAAGATGTGAACTCTTCCCTGCTACTGTAACAGTACACACTTATCAGGCGGAAGAATCGACAGGTTTTCCCGCCTGAATTAATAAAGGAGGAAAATGCAGAATGACTGAAACTGTTCTTAAGATAGACGGTATGATGTGCTCGATGTGTGAATCGCATATCAATGACGTAGTGAGAAGCAAATTCAAAATAAAAAAGGTTACTTCTTCTCACAAGAAAGGCGAAACTATAATAATCTCAGAATCCACTTTACCGATTGATGAACTTTCCGATGCCATAGGTGCTACCGGTTATAGGGTCTTGTCTGTTGACAGTCACCCACACATCAAAAAGGGGCTTTTTTCAAAATAATTTTGAAATTCGACAAAATTCGAGTTGATGTTTTCGAAATATGTGGTATAATATAGGAAGAAGGCGAATAAAGCCGATAACAAATAACTATAGAGAGGGTTTAACATGGAAAACGCAATGTATAGTCTCACTAAGATTACTGAGGATGCCGGGGCAAGAGTTTGCTGTACCGGCGACATATCGGAAATCATGAAATTCGTTGCAAAAGAAAACACGCCGGCAGGAATCCACAATGCCTCACCTGAATTCGAACCGTATCTGTCTGACTTACTGGCAAAGTTGGGCATGCCCGCAAGTCTCCGCGGTTATGAGTATCTCAAAGCCGCAATAAAACTTACTTTGGACTCCCCTACATTTCTTTATCGACATGTTACATCGTGCCTTTACCCCGAGATTGCAACTCTGTCTGACACAAACGCGGCATGTGTCGAGCGAGCTATTCGTCACGCAATCTCTGTCCTTTGGGACAGAGGAGATTCAGAACAGCTGAACGATATTTTCGGCAATAGTATTTCGGCGAAGACCGGAAAAGTTACCAATTCCGAATTTATCGCGAGAATCTCGGAAATGGTCAGAAACAACGTAACGCTCTGATATTCAGAAGACAACAGCATAAAATAATAAAGCCTCTTCGCATTTTACGGAGAGGCTTTTGATGCTCAGTTTTCACTAATACTCATCATTGGAATCAATCATTCCTAAGCTATAACCATTAACATTGCCCGAAGTCACAATCCACTCGTTTTCTTCATAGTTGATGATTTCCATCTCGTGCTTTTCGTATTCTTTGTCCATATAATTGCCCTCCTATATATGATTTTTGATTTTGTTTGCTCAGATGGTATCTGATTTTTGTGAAGTACGTTCATGATACCACGTTTCGACGCGCTTGTCAAGCACTTTTTACAATAATTTTTGTATAAGTATCAATTTTTCTTGTCTATCTTGACTTATCCGTACAAAAGAAAAGCCGCACCAAGTTTAAATGGTGCGGCTTGATATTTACTTCAGCGGTTGTGCATAGCCGCCATCTCATATTTCCTCTTGGTGGCTTCTCCGCCACGGATATGCCTTTCCTTCTTGTTGATATCAAGGATAATCTTGACCTCTTCGTAGAGCGACGGTTCTACTTTTTGCAGTCTTTTGCTGACGTCCTGATGAACCGTGGATTTGCTGATTCCGAACTCTTTTGCCGCCTGTCGGACGGTCGCCCTGTTTTCAACTATGTATTCGCCTAAAATTATCGGGCGTTCTCTGTCCATCGGTATTTCCGTCATAAGCTCGCTCTCACTCCTAATGCTTTTTACTAATTTATATTACGAGCAAGACAAAAATAGAAGTATCGAGTCTGCCAAACGGCGAATCTTTAGGAAGCAGTTCGACCTAAACGGACATTTATCTTGTCTTATGAAGCCCTTAACGAAAAATTTTCCTGCAAACATGCGCATTTTTCGGACAAAGGTCTTGCAAACTGCGACAAAATGGTGTAGAATATAAGAGCATAAAAAACACTATTGGAGGTTTTTATATTATGTCTAAGTCTGTAAAAGTAGCGATTAACGGATTCGGCAGAATCGGACGTCTTGCTTTCCGCCAGATGTTCGGTGCTGAAGGATACGAAATCGTAGCAATCAACGATCTCACAAAGCCTGAGATGCTCGCTCACCTTCTCAAATATGATACCGCTCAGGGCGGCTACTGCGGGAGAATCGGCGAGAACGCTCACACCGTTGATGTAAAGCCTGCTGTTTATGCTGAGGACGGCAAGACCGTTACAGTTCCCGGTGCTATCATCGTCGACGGTAAGGAAATCACCATTTATGCAAAGCCCAACGCTTCCGAGCTTCCTTGGAGCGAGCTTGGAGTTGACGTAGTTCTCGAGTGCACCGGCTTCTACTGCTCAAAGGCAAAGAGCCAGGCTCACATCGACGCCGGCGCAAAGAAGGTTGTTATCTCTGCTCCCGCAGGCAATGATCTTCCCACTATCGTTTACAGCGTCAACGAGAAGACCCTCACTGCTGAGGACACCATCATCTCTGCAGCTTCCTGCACCACCAACTGCTTGGCTCCTATGGCTAAGGCTCTCAATGATTATGCTCCTATCCAGAGCGGTATCATGTCCACCATCCATGCTTACACCGGCGACCAGATGATCCTCGACGGTCCTCACCGCAAGGGCGACCTTCGTCGTGCAAGAGCAGGTGCTGCAAACATTGTTCCTAACTCCACCGGTGCCGCTAAGGCTATCGGATTGGTAATCCCCGAACTCAACGGCAAGCTCATCGGCTCCGCTCAGAGAGTTCCTGTTACCACCGGTTCCACCACCATCCTCACTGCTGTTGTCAAGGGCGAGAACATCACCAAGGAAGGCATCAACGCCGCTATGAAGGCTGCTTCTTCCGAGTCCTTCGGTTACAACGAAGATCCTATCGTTTCTTCTGACGTTGTCGGCATGAGATACGGTTCTCTCTTCGATGCAACTCAGACCATGGTTGCTAAGCTCACCGATGACCTCTATCAGGTACAGGTAGTTTCCTGGTATGACAACGAGAACTCCTACACCAGCCAGATGGTCAGAACCATCAAGTACTTCGCAGAGCTCGCTTAATCGAAGCTTATAACTTAGTACAAAATAATCCCGTTTCTCTTTTCCTGAGAAACGGGATTTTGTTATTTTTCGACTACAACCGCCGGAAGAGTTTCTTCGTTCGACGGCTCCGGCTCGGGTGGAAGCTCATCCATTGTGAGCTCAGCCTTGTACAAGTCTCCGTCAATTACGATATTGAAATCGACGTTATTGAGAGCACAGAGACTCTTTGCAATCGAAAGCTCCAAGCCGCTACCTTCGGTTGAGCGGGAGGAATCTCCCCTGACGAAGCGCTCCATAAGCTCATCGCTTGAGATATTGAGCTCGTATTTCGAGATGTTTTTAAAGATAATCTGTATTTTGCCGTCAAGCTCTTCCGCAGAGACATAGACCCGAGTGTTCGGCTGAGCATATTTAAGGATATTCCCCATCAGGTTGTCAAACACTCTCCACATAAGCCTTCCGTCGACCAAAGCCATCATTGGCTTTTCGGGAGTCGTTACGACGAGCTTAAGCCCTGTTGCCTCGAGCCTGTCCGCATATTCAGCTGTTGCCTGAGTCAGGAGTATCGACATATCTGTCTTCTCAAGGGCTACGGGAATCGCACCAGCCTGAGCCTTTGAAGCTTCGACAAGGTCATCAATAAGCTTCTTCATTCTTTGGGATTGGCGGACAAGCACGTCAACATATTCTTTTGCGGAATCGGGCTGGATGTTCTCTTTTGAGAGGATATCGACATAATTGACTATGGAAGTCAAAGGCGTTTTCAAATCGTGAGAGACGTTCGTAATAAGCTCGGTCTTCAGCCTTTCGGAGCGAAGGCTCTCGTCGACAGCCGCCTGTATGCCGTCGTTGATGTTGTTCAGGTGTCCGGCAAATTTTCCGAGCCCGAAATAAAGCCCTTCATTATCGACAACCGTCTCGGTCTTGCCTTCGGATATAGCCTGAGCGGCTTCTTCAAGTTTCCTGACACCCATAGCATAAACAAGAGCCGCAATCAGGACTGCGAGGTTTCCTACAGTGAACATGAGAAGCCCCATGAAGACATCCACGAGAAGTAACAAAAAGCACAAAAAATCATATACCAGACCGCCTATAAAGATAAATTTAAGCTTTGTTGCATATTTGCGGTTTCTGATGAGCTTCCTGAAGAAGTTAAACAGCCATATCAGTGAGCCGAAAATGATTGTGTTCTTAAAGAACCGCCTTGCCTTGACTCTTGCAGAGCAGGTAATCAGGACAAGCATCACCACGCCCACCGATACTCCCGCACAAAGTGCAAAAATCAGATATTGAAGCAACCTTGCTTCAAGGTCAATATAGATAATTTCAGAGACGATGTACAAAGAGCCGAAAAGCACCACGCCAACAGGAATCAGGTATAGTTCGAGCGGAATCTTATCGGCAAAAATGAGGTGAATGCCTTCATATTCCGGGAAATGACCGGCAGTCGTCATCAAGACTATAAAGCAAGCCAGTGCAACTACTACAGTCACTATCATCATAGCTATGAAGTGATTTTTATTGCTTAGAAGTGTGTTAATTCTCGTAAGCTTGATATAGACATCGTCATGAACTGTAAAATCGGTGAGATTGGCAGGAAGACTCGCAGTTACAGTCAGAGTTTCAGACAGGACCTGAGAGAGCACAATATGGGTGCAATAAATTATCTCGCCGTCTTCATAATCAATCGAAATCTCAAAGCCCAAAACTTCAACCAAGTCGTCGAGCTCTGAAAACATGCTGAGGCAACTTACGGCTTCTTCATAACTGTAGGTGATAACCTCGACGACCATTGGTTCACCCATAACTGTGACGGTATAATCCTCCGATGAAGATGTCAGGTCAGTATCCTCACCATCTGCAAAAGCATAATTAGAATAAAGTGTCTCATTGGCTGAGTTACTCACATCAATCCTGAAATTGCTTCTGCCTTCGGGATAGTAAATCTCAATATAATCACCGAAGCTTTCGAGGTCTTCTTCGGTAATCAGGGTTTCAGATTCCGCATATGAAACGTTGAAAATCTCTCTGAGCCACTCCATTGGCGTCTCGTCCTCGTAATAGTAGAAGCCGAACAGAGGTGAAATATCTTCGTAATCGTCGTAGTTGATGGCATAGTATTCGATAAATTCATCATCAAAGAGATAGCTATACTCAGTGGTAGCATCATAACGCTCATATGAGTCATAGAAAACTGCCTCATCCAACGCCTCGGCAGAATAGCCGTATGGCTCATACCACGAAAGATATACCCCAGCAAGATTCTTCTTGAGCTCGGTTTCATTGGAAATATAATCATCCATAATGGTGTAATTATCGAGATAATAGGCGTCGTTATAGTAAAGGATAATTGCGGCGAGTGCACTGCCCGCAAATATCATCACAGCTAAGACAAGGCAGACGAATGCCGTTACTTTTACCCAGAGTTTTCCCCGCTTTCTTGTGCCACTTATCATAACTCAAGCCTCCTGTTCTCCAGTGCGGGCGGATAATATCCGCCCTTACAATCAGTTCTTCGGTCTTTCAAATTTATAACCCTTTCCCCATACAACTTTCAAGTATCTCGGAGCCGCAGAGTCAATCTCTATCTTCTCTCTTAAGTGCCGCATATGTACAGCCACGGCGTTGTTGACACCTATCGGAACATCTCCCCATACGGCACGATATATTTCCGGAGGTGAAAAGCATTCGCCCGGGTGCTCCATGAGAAATTTCAGAATGCTGTATTCCTTCGGAGTGAGCGAGACGATCTCACCGTCGACGGTCACTTGCTTGTCCTCGTATCTTATCTGGATTCCGCCGATTTTGAGAGTGTCGGGACTTGCGGGAGCACTTCCAAGCATAGTGTATCTTCTGATTTGCGAACGTATTCTCGCAGTGAGTTCAACGGCATTGAAAGGCTTCGTGACATAGTCGTCGGCACCGAGGTTCAGTTCCAGAACTTTGTCGGTGTCCTCAGACTTCGCCGTCAGGAATATAACCGGGACATTTGAAAAGCTTCTCAGCTCACTCAATGTTGCGATTCCGTCCATCTCCGGCATCATGATGTCCATAACACATACATCTATTTTCTCGTCATGAAGGATTCTCAAAGCATCCCGACCGTTATAAGCGGCAAAGAAATCATATCCCTCGTTTTTAAGATAAATCTTCAGAGCATTCACAATATCCGGCTCGTCGTCGCAGATAAGTACGCTATAATTTCCCATGAATTTCTTCCTCTTTTCTTCTCCATCTTATGATGATATAGATATTGTACCACAAAAGAGATTAAGATGCCATACAAAAAGATATTAAGATTTCGCCCGATTTCTTAATAATTGTTCGCCCACATTCCCCTTTTTGGGACAAAATGCTTGAAAACGAATGAAATATCGGTTATACTTAGTGTAAGGGTAAAATATATACTGAGCAAGGTCGTGATTTGATGTTTCCGTTGACAATACTGCCATTCGTTATTTTGGGATATCTTTCGGGCAGTGTTCTGTTTGCACCGATATGGGCAAAGGCTTTTCATAAGGGAGACATAATCGAAAAGGCAAAAGGCCGCAATCCCGGAGCATCGAATGCTTTTACATACGGAGGACTCTGGTGCGGAATACTCACGCTTATATGTGATGTTCTCAAGGGTATAATCCCGATAAGACTTTTCCTTACCTTCGGTACATATTCGGATGCAACGCCTTGCACCGATGTTGCATTCGCATTCGTTCTTGCTGCTCCTGTTATCGGACACGCATTTTCAATCTTCAACAGCTTCAACGGTGGAAAAGGAATTGCCACGACATTTGGCTGTCTTATCGGGTTGGTTCCAATTTATCAGCCTCTGCTCTTCATGGCAATTTTGTTCATCTTTTTCTCTCTTATTCTGAAAATATCACCCCATTTATACAGAACGGCAATATCATATTTAACCACTCTGGTTGCATTATGTATTTTCGGTCTTAAAACCAAAATGGTCGCTCTGCCGATTGGGTTTATTTTCATCACTGTAGCGGTGATGTACAGACTCCACAGGAGTCCTGAAGAAAGGGAAGAAATTGAGGTGAATCTGGCGTGGAAGCATTGATACTTTCGATGGGCACCGGTGGCGGTCACAACGCCGCGGCTCAGGCTGTCCAGGAAGAGCTTGAAAGGCGAGGACACACCGCCGTACTGATGAACCCATACAATCTCAAAAGCGGTAAGATGGCAAAGTTTGTTGACTCAGCTTATATCGCAACTGTCAGATATGTCCCGGAGTTATTCGGACTCGTTTATAAGATAGGCAGTGCGGTTTCAAAGCTTCCGGTTCAACGCTCCATCATATATATGATAAACCGCAAGCCGGCAAAGGCACTCGGAAAATACCTGAAAGAAAACCGCTATGATGCCATCATCACAACTCACCTGTTCTCGGGAGAAATGCTGACATACCTCAGGGACGAAAAATTCGGCCTGCCGAAAACAATATTTATTGCCACGGACTATGCCTGCATTCCTTTTGAAGGTGAAGTCGAAACCGACGCCTGCATTGTGCCCTCAAACGACTATATAGAAGAGTTTGCACGATGCGGAGTTGCCTTGAGCAGATGCTACGGATACGGAATTCCGACAAAGAGCGCATTCGGGACAAAAGCTTCAAAAGAGGACTTGAAGAAAGAACTTGGGCTCGACCCCGCCTGCAAGTATATTCTCATATGCGGCGGAAGCATGGGTGCGGGTAGCATTGTAAAGACAGTAAGACATGTTGTTGAGAGGACATCAAAGCTTGAGCGCACAAAGGTTATCGTCGTATGCGGAAGCAACAACAAGCTTTTCGAAAAGCTCTTTGCTATCTATGGAGACGAGATAATACTGTATCGCTTCACCGATAAGATGCCCGAGCTTTTCAAGCTTTGCGAAATGTGCTTCACAAAGCCGGGAGGGCTGACCACAACGGAAGCCGCAGTGAGCGACACGCCTCTCGTCCATATGCCCCCTATTCCCGGCTGTGAAACGAGAAACGTGAACTACTATGTATCAAACAAGATGAGTGTCAGAGTGAACACTTCAAAAAAGAGTATCAATCGTGCTATAGACTATCTTTCCGACAGGCAAAATTGCCTTGACATGATAAAGAAACAGCACGAATTAATAAATCCAGATGCGGCGACGGATATATGCAACCTTGCCGAAAGGCTGATTGCAGAAGTAACTGCCGAAGTCGAAAATTAATAAGGAGATGTATGATATGCCTGAGATGGACATAAAATACCGCGATTTTGCAAGAAAGAAAGCCTGTGAACTTTTAGCTATAGACAGCCCATCGGGTTACACCGAAAGAGCCGCGGCTTGGGTGAAGGATGAATTTGAAGGTTTGGGCTTTAAGGCTACCATCACTGAAAAAGGCGGAGTTATCGTCGATTTGGGCGGAGTTGCCAAGGACGATGCCCTGCTTCTTGAAGCTCACACTGATACCTTGGGCGGTATGGTCTGCGAAATTACCGGCTCAGGAAGGCTTAAAATCACTAACTTGGGCGGAATGGAAGCAAACAATGCCGAAGCAGAAAACGTAAGAATTTATACCCGTGAGCAATTTGTTTATGAAGGAACCCTACAGCTCTGCAATGCAAGCGTCCACGTCAACGGAGAATATCATTCCACAAAGAGAAGTTTCGACACGATGGAAGTCGTGATTGACGAGAATGTAAAGTCTGCCGATGATGTCAGGAAGCTTGGAATTGCAGTCGGGGACATAGTCTGCTTCGAACCGAGGACCAGACTTACCCAGTCGGGATATATCAAATCAAGATTCCTTGACGACAAGCTTTCCGTCGGAATACTCTTAGGCTTTGCGAACTATATCGCCGACAACAACATCAAGCTCCTGAGAAAGACCTATGTACACGTTACTGTTTATGAGGAAGTCGGTCACGGTGGTTCCGGCTCTGTTCCCGAAGGCGTTACCGAAGCAATCAGCGTAGATATGGGATGCGTCGGGAACGGGCTTACCTGCACCGAAAGACAGGTTTCTATCTGCGCAAAGGACTCCGGCGGACCATATAACTATCAGGTGGTTTCAAAGCTCATTGCCGCCGCCAAAAAAGAAGGTGCGGACTATGCTGTCGATGTCTATCCGCACTACGGTTCCGATGTTGAGGCTACCCTGAGAGCGGGATATGACATCCGTCACGGGCTTATCGGAGCGGGCGTTTATGCAAGCCATGGCTATGAAAGAAGCCATGTTGACGGAATTATGAACACCCTGAAGGTATTGAAGGGCTATCTGAATATCTGAAAACTAATAAACACGAAAAAAGCCGAAGGATCAGACCTTCGGCTTTTGATATTACTTGAACTGTTCTATCAGTCGGAAGAATAAGGCAGGAGTGCAACGTATCTTGCTCTCTTGACAGCCTTGGTGAGTTCGCGCTGATGATATGCACAGGTTCCGGTTACACGTCTGGGCAATATCTTGGAACGCTCGGTAAGGCACTTACGAAGCTTTGCAGTGTCTTTGTAATCAATGGTCTCTGCTCTGTCAGCACAGAACATGCAAACCTTTTTTCTGGGTCTCTTTGTCGGTCTTGCACCGACAGTATTTCTTTCCATGGTGAAATTCTCCTTTCAAAGATTATCGCGTTCTGACTGAATCAGAACGGGACGCCGTCGTCGCTCAGAATCTCTTCGAAATCGTCCATATTTCCGATAGCGATAGGATTCGAAGACGGCTCATTATAAGCAGGTTGTTGCTGTGTAGGCTGGCGATAGTTGGACTGATACGAGGATGAACCGCTGTTATCAGACGCTTTCTCGCCGGTGAACGACGCGTTGTCAACTATAACCTCAGTGACATAGTGCTTGGTTCCGTTCTTGTCATCATAGGTTCTTGATTGAAGACTTCCCTCGATGGCAATCATTCTGCCCTTGCCAAAATATTTGTTGATAAATTCGGCACGCTGATTGAACGCAACACAACTGATGAAATCAGACTGACGCTCTTCACCCTGTCTGACATAGTTCCTGTCGACAGCAACGGTGAAGTTAAGAATCGAAGTTCCGCTTGCAGACTGCTTGATTTCAAGGTCACGGGTTATTCTGCCCATCAATATTACTCTGTTAAGCATTACTATTCCTCCAATCAGCTGTTCTTAGCGATGACTAAGGAACGAAGTACGCCGTCGGTAATGTTGAGGACACGGTCAAACTCAGCCGGGAAATCAGGCTTGGACTCGAAAGTGTAGACAACGTAGTAGCCCTCAGTCTCGTAGTTGATGGCATAGGCAAGCTTGCGCTTTCCCCATTCGTCAACTTCGGCAAGAGTTCCGTTTGCTTCAATCATGTCCTTGAATTTAGCGACAAGCTCAGCTACTGCCTCATCGCCCGCTTTGGTTGAGAAAACCACCATAGCTTCGTAGTTCTCAGATAATTTTGCCATAATTGCACCTCCTTCTGGATTCCGCCCGCCACTCACGACGGACAAGGATAACTAAGATAGTATATCAAAATAAATCGGATTTGTCAAGCAAAACTTTGAGCAAATCCGAAGTATTTTTTTACGCTATGAAGATGTTCCTGTGCCCATTCCCATAACTATCATCATAACAGCCAAGAATATAACCGTAAGTGCAACTACCGAACCTATCGCATAAGCCATAGAAGTTCCGCCTTTTGTCAGGAGAGCCTGACGCTGAGAGTTATACTCAACGATGTCATTCTTGATTGTGTCAAGGTCGTTCTTTGCTTTTCTGTAGTAAATATAGTTAGCGAAAAGTCCGACGCCGAGATTCAAAACATAAGACAGTATCGAACAAGCGTTATAAATCACTGCAAATGATGATGTGCTTACAATCTCTTCTCCGATAATTCCATAAGCATAAAGGTAATAGATAAGAGTCGGGATTGAAAGCAAAGCTGTCAGAAGAAGGACAACTATTCCCTCACGAATCATCTTCCGATAGAACAGATAGATATGTGGGAAGAAGAACGCTGAGAAGTTGAATGACCACTTTCTGCCGCTTTCGAATCTTACAAACTTCGGAATGAAGTAAGGACTGTTGGAGCCGACATAGTCGGAATACTCAGCAACAGTGTGGTCTCCTATGAGATAATCAGCGCTGTATGCACCGTTTCCGAAGAATGAAAATCCCCTGCCCATGCCACCCATATACGGGTTTCCGTATGGACGACCATAGCCGTTTTGGTTCTGGTTCTGATTCTGATAGTTGCCGTTCTGATTCTGGTAATTTCCGTTCCGGTAGCCGCTGTTACCATACGGATTCTGATTGTATCCGGTATTAGTTCTCTGATAGCCGCCCGAAGCCTTCTCCATGTTTACAGGAGAGCCACAGTTACAGCAAAAAGCCGCATCCGGCGAGTTCTCGGCACCGCAGTTGGGGCAGATGAGCTTTTCGGGCTTCTTTTCTTCCTGCTTTATTGTCGGTTGCCAGCTCTCACCTGTTTCGTGGAGCTTTTGATTGGTGCACTTTCCTTCACTTATATAGCAATCTCTATGATACGGAGAACCGCATTCCGGACATACGACGATATTGTCGGTTTTGGTTAATATCCTGCCGCATGACGAGCAGGGCTGACCTACATAAATTGGCATTGGCTCTCTCCTTTCTACATTCGTACTAATTTAAGTATAACACGTTTTTTTGAGAATGCAAACGAATTGATAAACTTTCATTTCGATTTCACCGAATATGCAAAATGAAACCGGCATTTGTGTTCAGGCTTTCATCAATTCCCGCTACTGTGAAAAATTTAGTGATTCCAAGGTTTACATGAAGGGCAAAATATGCTATAATAGATGTCTATGAATAATGATTACAGAAAGAAAGGTGTGGGCGGCAATGGACAGCATTGAACAGGAAAACATAAGAAATTTTTGCATTATCGCGCACATAGACCACGGTAAGTCTACACTCGCCGACAGAATTCTTGAATTAACGGAAACTGTCGCATTAAGAGATATGTCAGACCAGCTTCTTGACAACATGGATATAGAACGCGAAAGAGGCATTACAATAAAGGCTCGGGCGGTCCGGCTTAATTATAAAGCTGACAACGGCAAGACTTATGTGTTCAATCTAATAGATACACCCGGTCACGTTGACTTTAACTATGAGGTTTCACGCTCGCTTGCGGCTTGCGAAGGCGCAATTCTGGTTGTCGACGCTTCTCAGGGAATTGAGGCACAAACGCTTGCGAATACCTACCTGGCGCTTGAGCACGACCTCGAAATCCTGCCAGTCATAAACAAGATTGATCTGCCAAGTGCAAACCCCGAGGGAGCTATTGCTGAGATAGAAAACGTGATAGGGCTTCCCGCAGAGGATGCACCGAGGATTTCCGCAAAATTGGGCATCAATATCCGTGAGGTTCTCGAAAGAGCCATCACCGACTTCCCTGCCCCTAAGGGCGACCCTGATGCCCCGCTTCAATGCCTTATATTCGACAGCTATTACGATTCATATAAAGGCGTTATTATTTATGTTCGCGTCAAGCAAGGCACAGTTAAGGTCGGCGACACAATTCGTCTGATGGCAACAGGTTCCGAATTCCAGACGGTTGAAATCGGATATATGGGTGCAACCGAGCTCATACCTTCCGGATGCCTTAAAGCCGGAGAAGTCGGCTATATTGCGGCATCTATAAAGAGTATCAGAGATACAAAGGTCGGCGACACCGTCACCAACGCCGCCAATCCATGTGACAAGCCCCTTCCCGGATACAGAAACGTTCAGTCGATGGTATTCTCCGGAATATATCCCGCAGACGGTTCAAAATACGGAGATCTGAGAGATGCTCTTGAAAAGCTCCAACTTAATGATGCTTCGCTTACGTTTGAGCCGGAGACATCGGTAGCCTTGGGCTTCGGCTTCAGATGCGGTTTCCTGGGACTTCTTCACATGGACATAATTCAGGAGAGGCTTGAAAGAGAATATAATCTCGACCTCATCACAACCGCTCCGTCGGTTATTTATAGAGTCACCATGATGAACGATGAAGTCAGATATATTGCCAACCCTACAGACTATCCTGACCCGTCTTTAATCAAGCTTGCCGAGGAGCCGATTATCAGCGCTCATATATTCTCGCCGAGCGATTATGTAGGAAACATCATGGAGCTTTGTCAGGAGCGCAGGGGCACCTTCAAGGATATGAAGTATATCGACGACACAAGAGTCGATATTCACTATGTGTTGCCGCTGAACGAAGTAATATATGACTTCTTCGACACGCTTAAATCGAGAACCAGAGGCTATGCTTCTTATGACTATGAGCCGATTGGATATCAGGAGAGCAAGCTTGTTAAGCTCGATTTGCTCCTCAACGGCGAGATTGTCGATGCTCTTTCGTTTATTGTCCATCAGGACAGAGCTTATCCGAGAGCAAGAAGACTTTGCGAAAAGCTTCGGGACAACATCCCACGTCAGCTCTTCGAGATTCCGATTCAGGCGGCTATCGGCGGAAAGATTATCGCCCGTGAAACCGTAAAGGCTTATCGCAAGGACGTTCTGGCGAAATGCTACGGCGGCGATATAACGAGAAAGAAGAAGCTCCTTGAAAAACAGAAGGAAGGCAAGAAGCGGATGAGACAGGTTGGCTCCGTTGAAATTCCGCAGGAGGCGTTCATGAGCGTTCTTAAGCTTGACTCAGATTAATCCCCACAGATTACAATTCAAATACAAATATCACCGCAGACTTGCTTTTTTGCACGCCGTCAGGTATAATCTATTTAAGTTCTGAAAGGAGCGATGACAGCTTGGACAAACTCACCATCTCAAATAAATACGTTCGGTTCGGCATTTTCTGCTTTAACCTTCTGTATCTTTTTCTCATAAGTGTATTGGCAATGTGGACATTTCTCTATACAATAGAGCTAAAGAACGAAACAACCTTCTACGTCGTCTATATCGCCCTGAACGTCATCTTCTTTATACTGATGATGATGACAAGAAATCAGTTCTTTACGAGGATTGTTTCCCTGCTACTGTTGATTCCGGTCTTTGTATTGGTTCTGTTCAGCTCTGCGCCGGCACTGTTTATCCCACCGTTTGTTGTGGGAGTGCTGATGTTCTTCATCTGCGGTGCGGGAGACACGCCAAAAATCATCTGGGGCTCGTTCTATCTGATTCTGTTTATAGTCGGCATTATCGTATTCTATATCATGAGCACCCTGTTCGGCGGCTCCGCAGTTGAGACGATTCTCGACTCGAGCGTCACCGACACAGCCATCACCGAAGAATACGACATGGATAAAATCGCCGAGCTCAACGCCAATAGCGTCTCCCCTGACGGCAAATACCGATACTACATCATCGACGTTCAGGACAACGACCGAGGCAAGGTTATTATCGTTGTCGAGCCGAATGACATGGACATCAATTACCGCTTCTTCACTCTTGTCGAAGAAGGCTATTCCATAAGAATTGCGAAATACTCCACCCGAGGAGTCACCCCCGATATCGAATGGGTTGTGAACGAAGACTATGACGAATCTGGCGAAACGACAGCCGTTTCCTATAAGCTACGCTACCGATTCGGAGAAAACGCCGAATGGAAAACCTCGACCATCAACATCCCGACAAGCAAGAATTATCTCACGTTTCTGAATGTGGATTAAAACAGATAAAGACTCCCCGAGGCATAAAGCTTCGGGGAGTCTTTTGTCTATTGACAGTAAAAATTTCTCGATATATTGAAATAGTCCTTGCAATTACTTGCAAAATGTGGTATTATAATAATTGAAAAGAAAAATGACGGCGAGGTAAAAATTATGATTAAAAACATCTTTTCACTTGCAATTCAAGGAATGCGACGAAGAAAAAGACAGTCTCTGTTGATTTTCTTCGTTCTGCTGATCTCCTTCGCGTTTGCTATTATGCTTCTGAGCTATTCGAGCAGTATTTCTTCGACCAACTCACAGCTATATTCCGACACCTTTGGAACATGGTATGCTTCGTTCATTTCCGAGGATGAAACCGCAGACAGGGAGTATCTTGAGTCGAACGACTGGCTTGACGATATCGGCGTAAGTGTGAACTATGGCATCGTTTCGGAGTGTGACGAGAACTACTTGTATTTTGGAATCAAGGGTACTGATTCCTTAGGCATCGGCACTGTCGATGAAGCTCTTATCGACATGGGAATCCAGATGTCAAGCGGTAGAATGCCGAAGAAAAGCGATGAAATCGCAGTTGAATCAGCTGTCCTTTCAAATCTCGGCTTAGGTTCGAGCCTTGGACAAAAGGTCGAGCTCGTTGTCACCTTCACTGTGGACGAACACGAGTATGATGTGGTGAGAGAATTCACACTTGTCGGAATCATCAGCTCGTACACGAGCATCTGGAATGTTAGCAGTACGCTGAACAGCGCTATCGTCACCGAGGATTGCATCAATGAGCTCTGGGACGAAGCAACTTCGAACGTGTATGAAGCGTTCAGAGACACTCTTGAGATTCCAGCCGAGGTTACAACCTTTTTCTCTGCCAAGGAAGGAATGGAGAAAAACGTCCAGAGCAAGGTCAGCTCCTATCTCGTGTCCAACCACTCAACAGCAGCAACCCGCAAGCTTTCGGTCAATACAGCCGTCGAGCTTGATGAAGAAAACGCCGAGGTCAATACGTTCTATGTCTGGCTTATTCTAGCTGTAACTCTTTTGGCGGTTGTCATCATCTATGTTCTGCAGATGCAGACTGAGGTCAAACGGATTGTCAGGATGCGAAGCCTTGGAGGCTCAAAAGGACAACTGAGGCTACTTATATTCGTTGAAACGATGATTTTGTGCATACCTGCAATGATTCTGGGAGCCGCACTCGGGAGCCTTGGACTGTGGGGACTCCTGAGAATCAGCACCTATACCGGCTCAACTTCGATTATAATCAATATCCCGTGGAATTATCTTCTTATTTCAGCAGGTCTGTGGATTGCAGGCGTTCTCATAATAAGAATGATAACCTTCCAGATAGCTCTTGCCACTCCCCTGACAGGAAGAATGGTCATGCAGAGGCGCAAGTCGAAATTCTATATGAAATTCAGGCATGCACTCGTCATGTTAATGTCCATAGTTTTATGCGTGTCGATTGTATTCACGGCGTTCAGCCTAGCAGAACCCTTGAATAACTATAACGGCTGGTCGTCGCAGTGGTCGTACTATTTCTGGACATCCAGTTACATGAACTACAGCATTGAGACTCCAGTCAACGATGAACTTCTCTCAACTATTTCCAGTGTTGAAGGCATCAGCGATGCTATAGGTGTTGAAACTATTATAGCAATGGTCACTATTGATGACTTTGACCCAATTTATCTTCAGATTTGCGTGATGGATTCAGATGAGCTTGAAAACTATACTGACCTTTCAAGGGTTGATGTTGATGCTTACGACAACGGCGAAAGCGTTATAATCCAGTATCACGAGGAAGAGGGGTACGCCACTTATTATAACAGCCATGGAAAAGAGCTTATCACTACTTCCTCCTTAGTAGACACCGGGCTGTTGGATTATATCGGTGTTGGTTCGAGCGTTACTATCTCTATCGACTACAGCAACGGATATGGTCTTCCCCTATCGACAGAAGATGAAGGCATAATCAGCGTTGACGCCGTTTTATGCTCGCTTGAAAAAGTAAACAAGGACGATGGTCTGCAAAAATTGGAAGATGACTTCAGCCGTGGTTCCTCATCTGGCACATACTCAGGTTTTTATTATGCTCTTAATGACTTCTGGCGTACCAACGTCATCTCATGCTCAGAACTGCGTTTGCCTTGCGTAGGTCATCCTTGATTCCCCTGCGCCTGACGCGACAATCGTGGAGCATCTTGTACATCTTATAACCGTCACTGGCGTTGTAGTTGAAGAACTCGATAGCGTGCTCAATGTCGCAGAGCTCTGCCTCGACCTTGGCTAATTCTTTCTGGAGATATTCTCTGTAATCACGAATGCCTCGATAAGAGCCCATGATATTGTTGATATAATTGTCCCAATGGAACTCTGCGTCCGATTCCGAAAAATCCAAATCTGTTCGGAACCTTTGTTTCGAATCCTTTGGCGGGTTCACCTCTGCGGTGACTACAATCCACTCGTCCCGCTTCTTCTTTGGCATCTGGTTGCCAAGAAAGTTGTAGGCTTTCGTTATGTCAAAGAAAAACTCGGCTTGGTTGACGTCCGTCGTCACCGATATCCTGCGGCAGTCGTCGAAGTATATGTACCTGTCACGGGTCAGGCTTGTCAGAACAAAGCATTCCATAATATCACACTCCTTCGTTAAGGTTGTCCTGTCGCTCATTTCTCCGTGCTTTTCAGAATTGAAACCGACAGCAAAATAATTGTGACCGCCGACAGCAAGATATTGATTTTCGACAATGTTCTGGAGAGATTCACGCGCCCACCTCCTCTCGATAATTTTCAACTTAATTGTACCACCGAAAGCTCCGATGTCAATAAAAGTAAGTACAAAAAAGAGGACTAACTCATGCTTAATTGCAAAAGTTAGTCCGGATTTTCGCCCCATCCCGCAAAATTTCATTTTCCCGAAAATAATACTTGCATTCTTCGAGAAAATGTGGTAGAATATCATGGTTGATACGGAGCGGTATCGAAGAGGTCATAACGGGAACGACTCGAAATCGTTTGGTGGACTGAATCCGCCCGTGGGTTCGAATCCCACCCGCTCCGCCATGTGCTAAAAGCCTGTAAAACCTTGCGTTTACGGGCTTTTTGCTTTTAATTAAGTGCTTAATTGCTTTGCTTGGAGAACACGATTTTTTTGTTAGTCTTAACAGTCAGACTCCATGCCCAAACCACTGAGCATTGCATCTGCTGAGTTGAGTTTTGAGCTGTAGTCGAGATGAGCGTAGATGTTTGCCGTTGTGGAGAAGTCGCTGTGACCGAGCCATTCTTGGATTTGCTTCATCGGAACACCGTTTGCCAGGAGAAGCGAGGCACAACTATGTCTCAAGTCATGGAATCGAATGTGCCTGAAGCCGTTGCTCTTAAGAAATCTTGAAAAGCCGCTTGTAACAGCCTGTGGCGTTATAATATCGCCAAGCTCGTTTACACAGACGTAATCAAGATATTCCTTGTTGTAACAACGTCCGCAAAGGCGACGGTTTTCCTCCTGTTCTTCTCTTTTGATTAAGAGCCGTTCTTTAACGAAAGGCACGAGAGGAAGCGTCCTCATACTCGACTTCGTTTTCGTTGTGTCCGATGCAACAAGAGTGAGCTTTCCATCCAGATTGCACGCTGTAACCGTGTGCTGGACGGTGATGGTGTTACGCTCAAAGTCAATGGCATCCCATTTCATTCCTATTGCTTCACTCCGCCTGAGTCCATAGAATGCACCAAACATAATGGGCAATTCAAGATTAGTTCCTTTGGAAGCTTCAAAGAGAGCATTGATTTCATCAGCATCGTAGAAGCTTCCGACAAAGCGTTCTTTCCTTGGACGTTCAACCTTGTCCGCCGGATTCACATCTATCAGGTCCGTCTTCACAGCATACTTCAATGACCTGTGAATGTTTGCGTGATAGTGAATTACCGTCGAAGCACTGACACGTTCCAACTCGTGAAGATAAAACTCCTGAATGTCGGTAGCTCTCAGATCCTTGAGAGCTATTTGTTTTTTACGAAAGTACGGTGCAATAACGCCCTTTACCATCATCGAGTAGGAAGAATATGTCGGAACCGCCACGGTGCTTTTTACAATCTCAAGCCACTGTTCTATGAAATCTGCGAACAATATGTCGCCATTCATAGTTTTTGGCTCGTCTGGAACAAAGCTGCGTCTGGCATCCGCAAGGAATGCTTCGGCTTTCTTCTTGTTTCCCTTTACGGGAAGACCGGTTTTGAGCCACTTGGTTTTCCTTTTTCCAAGAGAATCGGTATAACTTAATACGGCATAGTAATAGCCGCTTTTTTCACTTAAATGTCCTGCTACCATAAATGTAACCTCCTTCTTTGTGTAGCAGATACACCTACTTATGCCGGGTTCCATTATACCAGAACCGGGTTCAAAATGGAGGACGTTCTGACACACTTTTTTGTAAATTTTTTGTGTCCAAAAAATTGGGTCATGCTGATTTCGCACAACCGATGCAGAGATAAGTAAAAAGATGAGCCTTCGGAATACGATAGGCTCTGCCAACCTTGAGGCAACAGATTTTGCCTTCACGCAAAATGCGATAGCCTGTTTTAGTGCTGATGCCGAGTATTTCATACATCTGCTCAATACTCATAACGTCGGGATAATCCTTAAGCATGAGCCTGTATGCTTCTCTCTGAGATATTTTTGAAGCGGTATTCATTCGTCTCACCTCCTTAAAAATTTTCGCTTATCAGCATAATGATAGGCAGCGACATCAAGCCACTGCCCATAGTTTATACTGATAACCCTTTTGAGAATATTACAGTGTTTTGTTTTCAACATATTTGCAGCTCGCACCCCTGCTGAAATGAGCATCAATAGCTCAGGGAATACTACGGACTACCGACGGTTTATCGGTATCATGGGACTCTCACCCCTCAGAGGATCTCTCCGAGCCGCCCCGGAAATCCAGGACGGAAGTATCATTGTACCAGCTTTTCCATCATCGCAAACAGACGCACCACACGGCTGTTCTGTCTCTCTGTTGATCGCTCGTTCATGTTGGAGGTCATGGCGGCAGAAGACAAGTCGCTTGAATTAGCTTCATGACATCACGAGCTACCTCCGTCACCTCGCCGGTGAGCTTAACTCTCACCATGCACTTTCCGTCCTCCGTAGTCCAAAGGTCGTAGTCAAATTCGATTGGAGTTTTCATTTTGTTTCCTTTCCGCTGGAATGGAACAGCGGAAAGGTGAACATAAAAAGAGCCGCACGACGGAGAGCTTTAATCCCAAACCGATAAAACAGATGCTTCTGTAACAGAAACTCTGTTCATGCGGCTCAGGAAGACTCACCGTTCAGCGGCTCCATAGCACAGCTATAAATATTTATATTTTGTTATCTCCACATTCAGCTCTTATAGCTGGTAGGGAGTTGTAACCGTCTCATGTTGAGAACGTCAAACACCGTCTCACGTCCACATGCCTTGCACTTGGCTTGGACATGACCCCGTGTGTCCTCAAATACTGCGATTGAATTGTGATGGCAATACGGGCATTTCACCATCCGCTTTTTCTGCGATGCAATAGCATTGCAAGCCCGTTGGATTTTCATCTGCATCTCAGCAGATGGTTCAGTTATACGAATATCTCTCCTCATGCAATCGCCTCTATAGGGTCGTAAAACTCTGAGCGTGGGCGGTCATCAAGATAGCCGAGATGTCTCAGTCGGATGATGACAGCAGTTCTTGAAACACCGAATGTATCACAAAGCTGGTCAAGAGTTATCTGGTCACGACAGCAGAACTTTTCTTCAAAGCTCGTTAGGTTCTTGCCGTTTGAATAAAAAAGCATTGCAAGCTCAATTTCTCTTTGTGGCATAAGAATCGCTGCGCCTAATACGTTTGCTTGCCATTCATTCCAGTCTTCACGGGTTTTGAGATCCCGTGGAGAGTAAGATTTGCGAGTAGCATATTGCTTCCGACAGGCAACCTTATTTTCCTCAGACTCAAGCTGATAGAGAATCTGATGGGCGCATTCATGTGCAAGGGTAAATCTCCGCTTTCCGCAAAGCTTTTCAACCTGTCCGGGACGCATGAAGCTCTCGTCTAAAAGAACCTGATTCTGCTTGAGCGGAATTGACCATCTTCCTTCCTTGGTGTCGATCTCATACCACGTGTTGACATATGCAGTTAGACCACAGATGCTGCCATCAGGAGAAAGTTTTGCGAATGACACATCAAGTCCGAGGTAGTCAGTTGCAAGCCTCTCAATCGGGGTACACCATGGACGACGGACACCCTTGCCGGGTTTGTAGTCGAAGACTCTGTTGAAGTCCTTCATGACGGCGACCGCAATTTCTTCGAGATTACCGTAGGATAAAATCATTAGCATCCCTCCTTTGCTTCTACAAACCATCTGTTACCTTCTTGAAACAGAAACGACTCCTGTCCTTTAATCAGAACAGTATACCGTAATCCTCCACCACTGACTGCCATCGAAGTGGCACGGCACTTGTAGAGTACTTTCTCGATGTGATAGACAAGCCCGTTTTTCCAAATGACGAAGCACGGCATGATGTTGCCCTGCTCATCGATATTGACGTTTACTGAAACATAAGCTTTTTTACGCTGAACGTTATTCATGAGCGTTCTCCAATCTTTAAGATTTACCGGCACGAACAAAAATTTTCATTTTGCTATTGACACACGTCTTGTTCGTGTGGTATTATATTCACGAACAGCCTGTTCGTGTAAATGAAGTATAGCACGAACATAATATTCGTGTCAAGTGTTTTTGCGAAATTTCTGTTCGTGTTCACAAAAATAATTTGAAAGAGGTGCCTTATGGGATTTAAGGAACGATTAAAAGAAAAGCGACTTGAAGCCGGTTTGACACAGGTGCAACTTGCGGAAATGGTTTCTGTAACTGCGAGAACAATTCAGAATTATGAGCTAGGAGCGAGGAAGCCCACTAAGCTTGAGATTGTAGAAAAAATAGCTGCTGCTCTGAATACAACAACAGATTACTTGCTCAGCAGTTCCGAGATGTATGTACTCGAAGCTCAGGAGCAAGGCGGTACGAAAGCAGCCAAAGATATTGATGCCCTTGTGAGTGAAGTAACTGGTCTCTTTGCTGGTGGCGAATTGAGCGAAGACGCTCTTGAAGGTGCGATGAAAGCACTGAATGATGCTTACTGGATTGCAAAGGAAAAGAATAAAAAGTACACGCCCAAGAAGTACAGGGAGAGTGGAGAAAAGACAGAATGAGATTCTTCTACTACATGGTATTATTTTCTCAGAGACGGAGGTGGAACGATGGACGCTGAATATCTTTCAAAGGTTGCCGACAACATTGTAAAGCGTTGTGGCACACGAGACCTTTTTCGCATTGCCGAGGAGTTGGGCATAGAGGTTCTTTTTTGCGAAAACTTAAGTCCTCTCAAGGGAATGTACAGAGTAATCAAACGCAATCGCTTTATTTTCATCAACAGCGATTTGAGTCCTGAGATGCAAAAGATTGTTTGCGCTCATGAAATCGGACATGACCAGTTGCATAGGAATCTGGCAAAAGACGGTGCCATCCGTGAGTTTATGCTGTACTATTTGGCAACAAAGCCGGAATACGAGGCAAACATCATTGCCGCCGAGATTCTTCTGGATACGGATACTATTCTGGAATACATCCGTGAATACAAATATACCTCAGTTCAAATTGCACAGGCAATGAATACAGATATTAGCTTGGTTGCCTTGAAGGTTTCTCATTTGGCAGAGTCAGGCTATGACTTCAGCCGTGTAGAATACCAAAGAGATTTCTTGAAGTAGTGAGGAGCTATCACGCAAAGAACCGCAACTCGCAGATTGGAGGACATAAGGCGTGAGGAATATTGAACACCGCTGTTCCTATGTGAACATGAAGAATCCGCTTTACATCAGCTATCACGATACAGAGTGGGGCGTGCCGGAGCATTCCGACCGGAAGCTCTATGAATTTCTTGTTCTTGAGTTCTTCCAAGCCGGTCTGTCGTGGGAGTGTATCCTTAACAAGCGGGAGAATTTCCGCATTGCCTTTGATGGCTTTGACATCGACAAAATCTGTACTTATGATGAGACAAAGTGTACAGAGCTGATGAGCAACCCCGGCATCATACGCAACCGACGGAAGATTATGGCGGCAATCAACAACAGCAAAATCTTTAAAGAAATTCAGCGGGAATTCGGCTCCTTCGATGCGTATATCTGGAGCTTCACCGATGGCGAAACCATTGTGGAGGATTACCACCTCCGCACCGTTTCTCCGCTCTCCGACATTATCTCGAAAGATTTAAAAAAGCGTGGTATGACCTTCGTCGGCTCCACCACCATTTATTCTTACCTGCAAGCCATCGGAATTTTGAATGCGCACGGTTTGGAATGTGATTTGTGTCCCGGCAAATTGGAGGTTAAGCAATGAGATATGATTACAGCGACATCATCAACCTTCCTCATCACATCTCCAAGACCCATCCTCAGATGTCCATGCAGGACAGAGCCGCTCAGTTTTCTCCGTTCGCCGCTCTCACCGGCTACGATGATGCTATCGACGAGACCGCCCGTCTGACCGGCAGGAGGATTGAACTCAGCGAGGAAGCGAAAGAAATCCTCGACAGGAAGCTACAATATCTTCGGGACTCGATCTCCGACCAGCCGGAAATTTCGGTCACATATTTTGTGCCGGATGAGAAGAAGGACGGCGGAGAATACGTTACTGTGAAAGGGAATCTGAAGCGGATTGATGAGTATGAGAGAGTAATTATTATGACGGATGGGAAGAAAATTCTAATGGAGGAGATTATGGATATTGAAAGCGAATTGTTTACGGGGGATTTCTACGAGGGATACGATTTTTGAGAATAGTAAGCACAGCCGGTGTTGCCACACTCGGCGATTTTCGATTAAGGAAACCCTGCCCTTAATCTTTAATTTTGCTTGTTGGGATAGTCCCAAACCCTTTTTATTTTTGTGAGAGGATAGGATGCTTATGGTGAACAGGACGAGACCGATTGTGCTTCGTCTTGCAGTTACAGAAGATGAAAAGAAACTCATCGAGAGCAAGATGCAGCAACTCGGAACGAAAAACTTTGGAGCTTATGCACGGAAAATGTTGATTGACGGCTATATCATAAAAGTAGATTATACCGAGCAGAAAAAGCTTGCAGCGGCGGTCAGCAATGTTGCTTCAAACATCAATCAGGTTTGCAAGCGCATCAACTCGACTGGGCATTTTTACGAAGACGACGTTACAGAATTGAAAGAGAGACAAAAGGAAATATGGCAGTTACTAAAATCAAGCCAATCCAAGGAACTGTAGACAAGGCGATTGCATACATAACCCTGAGAAAACTGATGATACGGTTCTTGTATCATCGTTCGGCTGTGCAGCTGCGGATAGTGCTGCCAATGAATTTGAATGGACAAGAAATCTTGCCGAGCAACGTGGAGCAATACCTCCAAAAGTAATTGCGAGGCATCTAATTCAGTCATTCGATGTGGGAGAGGTTTCGCCGGAGGTTGCACATGAAATCGGCAAGCAATTTGCAGACGAGTTGCTGAAAGGAAAGCATGAATATGTAATCGCCACTCACATAGACAAGGGTCATTACCACAATCATATTATCTTCAATGCCGTCAACTTTGTAGATTACCATTACTACAGAAGCAACAAGCGAACATACCAAGAGTTGAGGCAACTTAGTGATGATATTTGCAAGGAGCATGGGCTGTCTGTTATTCCTTCGTCACAAAGTAAAGGCATGGAATACAAGGAATATTCTGAAGCAAAGAAAGGCACGAGCTGGAAGCAAAAGCTCAAGCAAACGATTGACCGACTGGTCATCACTGCGAAAGATTACGATGAGTTTTTGAAGCTCATGCAGGAAGCCGGGTATGAAGCTAAGCCCGGCAAATACATTTCATTCCGAGCCGAGGGGCAAGAGCGTTTTACCCGTGCAAAAACCATCGGCGAGAATTACACCGAGGAGCGCATCAAGGAACGCATTCAAGGACGTAATCCCAAAAAGCAAAGACAGCTCACGGAACGAAAAGGCATCTCTCTTATTATCGACATTGAGAACAGCATCAAGGCTCAGGAAAGCAAGGGTTATGAACACTGGGCGAAGATAAATAATCTCAAGGAAGCTGCCAAAACTCTCAACTATCTCACTGAGAATAATCTTCTTCAGTATTCAGATCTTGAAGCTAAAGCGAATGACATCCATGGTTCTTATGACCGCACCGGCGAGGAGCTGAAAAGAGTTGAAGCGAGGCTCCGTGAAGTTCAACCACTCATCAAGAATATCGGAAATTACAGGCAGCTCAAGCCAATCTATGATGACTACCAGAAGTCAAAAAATAAGCCCGACTTCCGGGCAAAGCATGAAGCCGAGCTTGTCATTTTTGAAACAGCAAAAAGTTCGCTCCTCGCCACTCAAGGGAGCGAAAAGCTTCCAAGCCTGAAAGCTCTCCACGCCGAGAAGAAGCAGCTTCTTGAAGAACAGCAGAGGCTCTACGATGAAAGAGCCAAGCTTAAAAAGCAGGTCAAGGAGATTGATACTATCAAGGCAAATGTTGATAGCTATCTGAGTCCAAATGCTTCTCAGGTGAGGGAGAGCAAGAGGAGTAGCGAGTTGGAATAATATTGCGATGAAAAGCACTGATCACATCTTTGGGTCAGTGCTTTTTCAAAATATCAAAGGCTTGATTTGTTATGAGCATTGTTGTATAACAATAGGGAATAGACTTGTATGAATTCATTTACGGTAAAAACATAGTTGATAATGATTCAAAAAGCGACCTCATAAAAACGAAGTCGCTTTTCGCGTATTTAACTCATCCAAGTCCTATCTATGCGTTGGAAGTTTAAACTTTATCGAATACTATCCGTATCGTTAGCATCCACTCTAAAATTCAATCTAATTCTCTTCACCACATCACTCGGATTCCTCATAACGCATATCAGGACATCCTCTGTTGTTATAGCCTTTAAGCCCTTTTCCTCAGCACGCCTTTCTGCCTGACCAATCATATCTTGCATATAAAGCGAATCATCGAAAGAATTCTTGCTAGTTCGGATATACGCCATCAGTGTCTTTCTGGCTGCCTCGAAATCATCTATGTAAGTCCCAAGAAGCCATTCCAAGTGGGAAAGCTCAGCACTCTTGTCGGAATCAGGTGTGTCTCGGATTTTGTCGATGAGGGCAACGATAAACCTTTCTTCTGTGAACATTCCCAGAGGAGGACTCGCTATTTCGATTGCTCTCTTTTCTATTTCTTTCAGCAAAAAGCTATTGTCCATATTGAGTCCTCCTGAGTTTATTACAGAGTGACAATGACATAAATAGCATAGACAATGGTAACGACCAGCAGGCATATCGCTAATGCTGTAAGAACCCAGTATGCTATCTGCAGAATCAGAGCGATGACAATCGCAATCAGACGACGGATTCCCTTGGAACCGGAATGGAGAAGTTCCATGCGATACTCCTTACTTGAGAGCCATCTCTTGACCTCATCATTGATGCTTTCAACTCCGCACAATATACTGATAACATTCTCTCCTATGCTATTCTTGATGGGGAGAATGCTCAAGGGTGCCATTCCGAAATTAAAGAATGCGACAACGTTTGCAGTCTCGCAGAGTGAATGGTTCGTCAAGCCTATAATGCTTGCTATGTAGGCAAGAATCAGATTCATCTCTATGCCTGCAAGATAGAATTGGATGGCTCCAGCTTTTGTTGTAATCTTACCTGTTTCGTATTCACCGAAACATCCAACGGGAATAATCCGAAATAGTAGCATGCAGTTCGGAATAACCTTTTCATCTATGTACTGTGTTCGTCCGGATGCACTACCCTTCTTCCCATCAATGTATCCCATTTCGATAACATCAACTCCGGAAGCTTCCTGCGCCGCCAGTATCTTTTCCATATATACTTGTCCAAAATTAAAATCATTTACACAACCGCCATCACGCAAAGTGACGTCCAGAACCTTTAAGGAATTCATAACTTTTCTCCTTTGCCTTTATAATCGTCCTCTACAACTCAATATTCAGTAAAGCTTTTGCCAAGGCAAAATCTTCCGGGTTATTAATATCCACAGCTTCTTTGAACGATACTTCTTTTACAAACGGCTTTAAGCCAATACGTCTATGGCACTTTTGATAAGCTTCCTTTGTAAACGCATATACACCGGATGTCTCACGATATATAGGCTTAATATTCTGACTTCTGGGAACATTGGTTGCATCGAAATTCAAAGGCTCGCCATTCTGCCAGAGATAATCCTGAATCTTTGAAGCACAGAATGCAGAATCATATTCACCGGACACGACAGCCTCTATACATTGACGCATCGTATCTACAGTGATATACGGAGCTGTAGCATGAGCGTATACATAAATATCTGCATCCACTGTTTTCATGAAGTTATCGAATATCTGTGAGAAATTAGATGTAGGTAAATCAAGATATTCCGGTCTCTTGATGAAATTTACACCGTCAGGCAAGTACGGAATCACCGCTTCGTCGCTACAATACACATTGATGCTATCGAGCAATCCTGTTGCCTTCAAACTATCAAGCTCGTATTGAAGCAATGGCTTGTCCCCAAGCATTTTTGTGTTCTTGCCTGGGAGGCGCTCGTTATTTAATTTTATTGGCATTATTGAGACTATGTTCATTTTCTAATTTCTCCAATCAAACTTATTATTTTCTTGTAATTCAAAACTACAGCCATGAGCAAGCAGGCTAATATTAAGTATCTTATTACAATGTGTTCATAAACCAATAGCATCAACTGACTGAAAACAACTAATGCCGCGCCAATCAAAAAAAACTGCTTTAGTGTTAAATACCTTTTTTCCATCAATGTTTTCTTTAGCAACCTTTTTGACAAAGAAAGCATGAGAAACTGCAAAAAGAATATAACAAATCAGCGTTGTATATCCAGCAGCGATATAACCAAATAGGCGAATTCCAAAATAGTTCAAAATGATATTCAGAATAGCTCCTGAAATTGAAGCGTACGTTATGTATGTATTCTTCATATAGTAAAATTCAACGTTTGCGAAAATCTGAAACGCAAAATTAAAATATAGGCTTGCCGCTACAGATGGAATAATCCAAATAGCATCCTTATATGCACTTCCACCGAAAATAATTACACACTCATGAGCAAATGCAACAAGTGCCATTATCATAACTGCAGTAAACGCAAATATTGGTGTAGTAACCTTCGGAATGTCGTCATATTCCTCTTTCTTCAATTTCCCATATATCCAAGGCGCGAAGCTTTGATTGATTGCATTTGTGACAACATTCAAGACCATCGATGCCGAGTAGGCTAAACTATATATTCCAGCCTCAGAACTTCCAATCATCCTTTTTATCATAATTCGATCTGCTTGATTCAGTATGATGCCAGACAAATAATGAGGAATAAGAGGAACGTTAAACTTTAAGCCAAATCTCCAGAAATCCCTGTTATAAAACGAATGACCTTTAAAAACATTGTGGAGATACAGAGGAGAACATAAAATCACCACAAACAATGCGTTCAAAAAGACTTTTGTCTCATATGCAACATCAGATGGAGCAATCAAAATGCCTATGATAGCGGCTATGGACGGAACAGACGCGACTAATAACGTATATATAATCAGTTTTTTATACCGATACTCGAAACGTTCTCTTGCAGACCAAAATGACAGAGCAGAATGAAACAGTATCTCAACAAACATGACCGAAACCATCCAGGAATCCATTTCAAAAATGTTATTCCAGAAGTTACGGGTCAGTAAATAGATAATATACAGGATGCCAGTAGTAGCTGTTACCAGACCTTGCATAGAAGACAAATACTCATCCCTGCGGTCTTCATAGCGAACCATGCCATTATTGAACCCGCCATAAAACAGATTCAGAGTGAGGAATATTGTCAAGATGTTGTACCAAGACAAATATGTGCTTACATCGCCATATTGCTCTGTGGTCAACAATCTGGTGAATATCGGTGTCGTTATAAACTGTATTCCCTTTTGAAGAATACCGCAAATTGCGAACCATATAGCTGCTTTTGCAGGAGTACTCATTTTTTTATACTTATCTAACATTACCTTTTCCTAAGAATAATCTTTACTTTATGATGTTCACTCGACGTAAGTCTTAACGTATCGGCATAGTATGTAATCATTATGAAGAAATACATTACAACATCCGTTTTTGCAGATTCCATTGTAAAAAGGATTGCATACCCTAGGATAGCAAAAAGCAAAGCTTTTGCTTGTATTGAGCCACGAATTGTTTCTAAACGAGCCGAGAGTACTTTAAAAATATACACAAATAATAAAAATAATATAACGCCCCCAACATACAACAAATCGAGGTACTTATTATGGGCTTGTGATATGTCTGCCCAAGACAGCTGTGAAATTAATGATGTGGTTCCATTCCCCATATTGGACTTCTAAGAAATAAGCTTATGGCTGCTGTCCATATTGCAGTTCTCCCTGAGAAGTCTGCAGACTTTTCAAACAGCCTTTGTACGATTTGATTAACCATTTCTAATTGCACTCCAGTTATAAGTATGAAACTAACCATAACCGAGCAAAACAGCATTGTGACGGGATTAAATAACTTAGGGAAATTCTTCTCTCTCAAAAACAACAATAGGATAGAAACCACAAGCACAGCAACAGTTGTCGTAGATGAGCCCACCAGAAAACCAGAAATCACAGCTAAAAGTGTCACCACTATAGTTCTTACGCTAATGCAATTCTTATTTTCTAAATCTCGAAGCGGTGCAAGACCAATATAAGGCAAGAAATAATAAATATGTCGATTTTTGTAACCAAGTAGATAATTTTCTGTTCTACCAACTGCAGTAACTGTATCTCTATACATTCCCGAAGGAAATACTATTATTGACATGAAGTTCAGTACTATATATATTCCGAAAATCAATACTACTATATTTATCAAATCTCTGACCAAATCATAACCAGCATAGACCTCTACAAGAAGGCAAATTCCACAAGTGATAACAACATGAGCCAAATCTTTTGTTATACTTACCCCATTAATCAGATCAGCCACCAAATAAAACAATTGGAATAAAACAATCGCAATGGTTATTTTAGAAACATGGATTTTACATTTAATCGCCGCTAAGGCTATTACAAATAATCCAATATATTGAAATACTGTCAATAGTCCCGAAACTACCTTCCACCCCCCGCAGCATATGTTGCTAAATCAGCTATACCACTAGGCTTAAGAAGACCAAGAATAATTATTGTTATAAAAGCCTTATTTTCTAATATTTTTTTCATTGCTCACAATATCCTTGTAATAATTAATTCAGCCGCAATTTAATTCTAATTCTTTTTTTACTCGATGACGGATTTTTTTCAAATGAGTTCTCCATAGCTGGCATCATATACATAATTGACATAAACATCAATGAAAAGACATCATCCCTTGCGCCTTCCATTAAGTAAAGAATCCCATATCCGATTGAACAAATCAAGAACCAATTTTTTATCTTATAATGTATGTAATACTTTTCAAGGGCATTACTTGCAAGAAGTATCATAAAGACCCAACAGATAAAGAGTACAACTCCGCCCACAACGAGTAAATCAAGATACTTATTGTGATATTGAGATAGATTGCCTATCTCTACTCTTGTGCTATTTCCAACACCCACGATGGGATTACTTAAAAACTTCTCTATTCCTTCTGCCCAAATCAAGGTTCTCCTCGATGCAGACGCATCCTTCTCAAACAATTGCATTAAAACTTCGGAGAAATTGCTCAAGAAAGAGAAGAAAATAACCAATATGCTGATAAATATAGACGTCGCATAAACCCAAACTAGTCTTACTTTGGAGAAAAACTCTCTATTTATAAATAGTATCAAGCAGAAGGCAACTGCAACAATAGCAACAATAGATGTTGTAGAACCGGTCAAAATCAACGATACCGAGATTAACGCTATCATCACATATGTGCCAATGCTAATTTCTTCTCTTTTCAGCAAATTGCTCAATCCAGCTGAAATTAAGTAAGCCATATAAGAATATATAAAATTATTCTTATATCCCATCAGCCAGTTCGAAGACAAACCGTTGCTATTAATATACATACCGTTTGGATACGCAATTATTGTAATAAGATTGAATATAATAATTACAGATAAAATTGTCGCCATTGATGACAATAGCTGGGCAATCTCATCGTTTTTAATATAAATATAGACCCAGGTGGTAATTCCACAAATCGATATTGCAAGCGTCAATGTAGACGTAACATCTGAATTATTATTTAGAAGATCGCTCAAAACAAGCAACGCCCCGTATATAAACCCTGGCAACAAATATTTAAATGCAGTTCTTGACAACATTTTAGAGGACAAATAAACAAAGGCAAAAGCAATAGACAATCCTTTAAAAAACAAAAAGATCAAATTGATTGTAGTCCAAATTCCACCGTTTGCCGTTGCCATGCCGCCTATTCCAATAGGTCTGAGATAGCCAATTAGTATCATGAAGATAAAAAATTTATTAGTAAGTATATTCAATCGTCTCACTTCAACGTCCCTATCTTTCCCAAATAACAATCCAGCTCATCTTCACTTTCAGGAATAAAGAAACGGCTCTTATCGTTATAACATTCTTTAAATTGTTGATAAAATCGATCCGTTTCTTCCAGATTATCTATTTTCCCTTTTACAATTTTATATAAAAGAATAACCCTTGGCTCCTGAGACCAAAACAGTTTAGGGGTAATAACGCTTGTTGAATCCCAAGCAATTAAAATCTTGCTTGTTATATCCTGCATTGAGGCTATAAGTTCAAAAGGTGCATTCCCTTCAATATATTTTCTATTTTTATATTTATCCCTTCCATCTCTTGGATGTCGCTTGAATACTACATCTCCATTCTCTGCAGTTTTAACTTTTTCATACAGTCCTTCAAGCCTTTTATTTGCCGTATCAGACAAATAATCATCTGCCTTGCATTCGATAACAACTGTATTCTGCTTTATCATGTTTGCATTCGTGATATTATAGAATTTCAAAAGAACTTCTCTATTCTTTTTTCGAAATGGGATGCAATTTTTCAATGTCGAAATCTGAGCCGTTAAGTCTCTCGAACAAGTCTGGCATATAAAGCAAACACGTCACATTTATTTTCCCAATGCTCAACTCAACAATTTTTCTGAAATACTTAGCGAATCCATTTTTTGCCAAACAATGGTTTACATTCCGGTATGTCATCACTCCGTCATCAAAAAGATAAAATTTTGAATTTCAATTTTTCTTTGCATAGAAGATGATTTCGACGAAAGAATGTGCGGTAGCAAAAAAAATAGCATCATACTTTTTGTTCGGTACAAGAACAGTCTCTGCAGTTTTATCATACATAATATACTTTTGTATTTCTTCAAGATGAGTTACAATCTTCGGAGAAGAAGCTGTCTTCTTTCGTATTTGACCTATCTCGTATGCTTTAACATTTTCAAATATACCCGTTTCTTTTACCTTTTCAGCGAGATTCTTATATCCAGTGAAATTTCCCAAAATATATAGGTCGTATGTGTACTCATGAAGTTGTTCGGTTATCGCTATTGCGGATAATAATTGAAACGGTGTTGATACCAAAACAGCCGCATTTTCCATAATCTTCACCTCACAAATCACATCAATACGATGCCAATTCGGCATCAGCATATATCTTACTGATTTGACTTAGGTTTTTTCGATAGGATATTTTCTAATATATCTCTATCAAAAACCTCAAGTTTTCCGCCTCTCGTCAGATTTTTAATGATAATCCCATGCTCGTCACAATAGTTCTTTGCAAATTTATAACCATTTTCGTTAGTATACTTAAGCAGATAGCATACATTCTTAGGATCAGTATAATCTCCTCCAGAGAAATGTGTTTTTTCTTCTCCGGTATAGTGCTTTTTCCCTTTTCGGTCTTTATAGTAAGGGTAGCTAAAATCAACACCGAGCAAATATATTTCTTTAAACCCCATATAAATAGCCAACTGGATTGCTGAAAAAGTAACCGTCAGTGCATTTCCGAATTTTACGTCGCAATTTTCACTCACTTTACATCCTTTATAATCAAACATATTTATGATGTATTCACGATTGAAAAGAGCATAAACGACATCTTCTTGACTGCCTAATTCTTTGTACGCTGACCAATTTATAAAGGATTTTTGCGCATTAATTTTATTCAAGTCTAAACCAATCTCACTTACGATAGAACCTAAATCCATGCATAAATAGTATGTCGGTCTCCATATCGTTCTATCATATATCGTATATATTTTATTTGCCGCAAATGTGTATTCTGATGCAATTCTATCCAAATCCTCACCAGTTAAACTAGGACCATTTCCAATAATAAAACATCTTTCTCCCCTATGACAGTCTTTATATTCCCTAATCATTTCTGGGTACCCTGATTTCTTGTAACTCCTACTCAATGTCAACTTGCGTAAGGCTCCAATAGGGAAAACCAACGTTCGAAACAACTTACTGTTCTGAATATCCCTTGAGAATAGAAAATCAGATATCAATCTAGTCTGTTTCAATCTGCCTAATAAACCCACATTAAATCCCACCAAACACTTTTATAATTCTCATCGTGCATCACAGCAAATCCAATTTCTAATCACATATTGATTCTTCGCTTTTTCTTCAATTCTTCTGTATACCCTATGCAACGTGCCGGTACCCCCCCACAATCTCGCCAGATGGTACATCCCTTTGCACAACTGCGCCAGCCGCAACAACCACATTATCCCCAATAGATACACCAGGAAGGATTAGCGCATTTTGTCCAACAAAAACGTTGTTACCAATAGAAATCCTACCGATATTGTGAGAATAGTTGTGTTCGAAATTATCAGATGCACTCAATACTCTTGCAATTTCATCGTGCGTTACAAGAACGACTCCTGAGGCAATAACTGTATTATTCCCGATAGAAATCATATCTCCCTCAGTTGGAATTGTAACAGGCGTATACCAAATGTTATCTCCAATGTGTGAAAAGTATTTAGTACGACGTAGCAAGTCAGCTCTCTTAGAAGGATTTATAAATAGCAATCGAAATCTTATCAGCTTACGTCTAAACAAATATATTTTCCTTCGAATACTCAATTCTTTCACCTTCGCCAAAAACGTCTTAGTTATTTCTCACGCTCCGTGAACTTCCTGCTCCTTCAGCTTAATAAACAACCCCGGCATTATTTTTCTCACTATGCTGATTCCAGAACCGATTGCCATGCTTAAAGTAACGTTTTTCCAACGCATAGGAGCAACCATGATTTTCATCTTTTTTGACATTGTCTTTGCCTTCTTTAAAGCATCAACTGTTACTGGGTCATTTACTATTTCTTTAACCTTTTCTCTACGCTCTGCCTTAGATATTTTATTATTATCAACCAGTTCCTGCACACACTGTGCGAGACGTCCTGCGTAATAAGAACTCACTGCATCTATACTTGCAGAATCATGCAGTCCCCAATGGTCATACAACTGAATGATGTGTTCGTAATGTTCTTTTCTTTTTTCAAACATATGTATATCCGAATAATTAATCATGGTCTCTGAGCCTTTTCTTGAACGATACCAGTGATAGTCCGTAGCAGAACTGAGAACCACATTTTTGCAACCCATCAGATAATCCATGCAGAAGTGATGATCATCCCATTTGGTATTTCGGAAGCGAAGATTCTTACGTTTAATATTCTCCATCAAAAATAATTTATTCCAAGGCAATGACAAAACTGAGTTATTCAAATAATGATATGCGTCCAAACGAAATTCTTCAATATTTGAATAGGTCTTATCTGGACATTTTGTCTTATAAGTAACATCGCGACCGTCCTGATAATATTCCATGCAGAAGCCTTCAACAATCAAATCGGCATTATTACTTTCTGCCAGGTTATACATCTTTTCAAGCATATCAGACTCAATCCAGTCATCTGAATCAATAAAATAGACGTATTTCCCGCTTGCCAAATCTAACGCAGCATTTCTGGCTGCCGGTGCGCCTTGATTCTTTTGGTGTATGACAGTCATCCTTGAATCTTTAACGGCATACTCATCACATATTTTTCCACTGTTATCTGGTGAACCATCATCAACAGCGAAGAATTCAAAATCCGTCAACGTCTGCCCCAATACACTTTCAATCGTCTTTGAAACATATTCTTCGACCTTATACACAGGCATAATTATTGAGATTTTCATACTATATCTCCTTGTAGATTCTTATTCCAAGCACTCTCCGTTGCAATCCTCAAACCAATCCTTAAAGCTCTCCTCAAGCGTATAATGGAACTTATACCCACTCTCACTCAGCTTCACGCCGCTGATATTGGTCGAGACCATAAGCTTCTTGACTCGTGCCGGATGGATGCCGACTTTCTTGCCGCCGATGGGACCGAGAATTCTCGCCGCGGTCATAAGCAAACCGCCGGGGATGAGTGGGATATGCCGCTTCATGCCGGTTGCTTTTTGCATCGTCTCACAGATTTGCTGAATGTTGTATGCAGGCTCGAAGGTGCAGTTGTATAGGTCGATGCCGGGGAAGCTGTTGTCAATCATGCGATACTTGAAGAACAGACAGAGCTCTTTGACGTAAGCGCAAGCCTTGATGGTGTCTTTTCTGCCGGTGTAGACGAAGTAGTGACCTTTCTGACCTTTGTAAAGACGGGTCATGTTGCCGTGTTCGCCTTTACCATAGACGATGCCGGGGCGGACGATTGTCAGCTCTCTCGACTTGTCCTGAACCTGCCACTTTTCGTGAATCTTCTCGGCGACGAGCTTACTGATGCCGTAAGCCGATTCGGGCGTTGGCAACGTATCCTCAAACTTCTCGTCCTCACCGGGACCATATGGAGCGATTGAACTTGTGAACAGAAGCTTTTTGATTCCATACTTCTCGGCGAAAGCAGTCACGTTCTCTGCACCACGGATATTCGTCTCGAAATACTCGTAGTCCTTGTGTCCGGGAGTTCTGTGAACAGCCGCCAGATTGAAGATGATGTCATCGGGAGTCGGCGTGAAATCGAAGTCGATTGGCTTGCGGACGTCCAGACGGACATACTCGACACCCTCGTTTTTCTCGACGATTCCGGGAACAACTCCCTCCTCGCCGGGCATGACGATGTCCAGGTCGTAGATTTTGTCGCCCTGCTTCACGCAGTCGGATTTTAACAGGTGTATAAGGTGCGTTCCGATGAAGCTGGAACCGCCGAAGATTATGTAGTTCATGAATGGTTTCCTTCCTTTACCTTTTGCAACTAAGAAATGCTATAGGAATCACTTCGATTTTCCATTTATCTATTTAATGTTAAATGCTTTCGCACCTCTCCAGTGCCGCCGCAATCGCCTGATCCATATCGTAATACTTATACTCGCCGAGGCGTCCGCCGAAGATGACATTGGTCTCCTGCTCTGCGAGCTCTTTGTACTGCTGATACAGCTTGCCGTTCTTCTCGTCATTAACGGGGTAATAAGGCTCATCGCCGGGCTTCCACTCGGAGCTGTATTCACGGCTGATGACGGTTTTTGGCAGGTCGTTGCCGTTCTCATCCTTGCCAAACTCGAACCACTTGTGCTCTATAATTCTCGTCCAAGGCGTCTCACGGTCGGTGTAATTGACAGCCGCATTGCCCTGGAAGTTCGGAATGTCGAGCAGTTCCGTCTCGAAACGAACCGAGCGGTACTCAAGATAACCGAGCTTATAGCCGAAGTAGGCATCAATCGGACCGGTGTACACAACCTTCCCTGCCAGAGCATCCAACTCAGCCTTATTCTCCAAATAGTCGGTATTAAGACGAACTTCAATGCCGTCAAGAAGATTCTCAATCAGCTTCGTGTAGCCGCCAATCGGGATGCCCTGATAGAGAGCGTTGAAGTAGTTGTTGTCGAAGGTCAGGCGCACCGGAAGACGCTTGATGATGAACGACGGGAGGTCTTTGCAATCTCTGCCCCACTGCTTCTCGGTGTAGCCCTTGACAAGCTTTTCATAGACATCTCTGCCAACGAGCGAAATTGCCTGTTCTTCGAGGTTCTGCGGCTCGTGAGTTATCTCCGCCCTCTGCTCGTTTATCTTAGCCTCGGCTTCTTCGGGAGTGACAACGCCCCACATCTTGTTGAACGTGTACATATTGAACGGCATCGAGTAAAGCTCGCCCTTGTAGTTCGCAACGGGAGAGTTGGTGAAGCGGTTGAACTCTGCAAATTGGTTCACATAGTCCCAGACCTTCTTGTTATTGGTGTGGAAGATGTGCGCGCCATACTTGTGGACGTTGATGCCCTCGATTTTCTCCGTGTAGACATTGCCGCCGATGTTCGGACGCTTGTCCACAACAAGGACGGACTTGCCCTTTGCCTTCGCCTCGTGTGCGAAGATTGCTCCGTATAAGCCGGAGCCGACTATTAGGTAGTTGTACATACTTACACTGACCTTCCACATTTGTATCTTGTATATAACAGTAAACAGTGCTAAATAACTTTGTCTTATCGCCGCGACGTCAAGTGACGTCTGTGAGACAGAACAAAGTTTCCATTATTAAAATTCACCTTTTGTATCGAGAAGAAAAAGCAAAAAAATAAGCCCTTTTAAAAGGACTTTAAATCAATCAGTATTCTTGTCTCTAAGTCATAGAGCTTAAACTTAGGGCGCAATCGTACTAAGTTGGAGATAGATTGCAATGAACAAATAGGTTTTCGCTCAGATTACCTTGTCCTATTATTATCATAATATGCTTGCCCAATCATGTACTCCAATCAAGCCATTATCAAGTTCACTGTTATGGTAATTTCGTTTTTAAAAATCATCAAAATCATAGTATACACTCTGATTTCGTGGGATTTTAAAAATTGTCGTTTCTAAATTTGCACAAAATCATTGTATTTTCTCTGACTTTGTGGTAAAATAGAAACGGAGGAGGGATTGCAATGGATCTGTATAAAGAATTATCAGCCTTGCGTTGCTTTACCTACAGTGACATGATCCAGCTTACTGATTCGGCAAGTTCAGCACAGTGGCAGATAAGAGACTACCTCGAAAAAGGATACATCGAAAGAGTGCGGCGGAATTTGTATGCCGTCATAAGCATGGAGACGGAGCAACCGATACCAAGCAGATTCCAAATCGCTTCTCGCATAACCGATGATGCCTGCGTGTCTCACCACAGTGCTTTTGAATTCTACGGATATGCAAATCAGGTATTTTATGACGTGTATTTCACAACAGAGAAGACCGTGCTACCGTTCGACTACGACGGCGTGCATTATCAGCCTGTATTATGGCGAGATAACACAGGTATAGTAGAAACGAATACCGGAGTGAGGGTTACTTCTCTTGAACGAACCGTAATAGATAGCATAGCTGACTTTACAAAAATCGGTGGATTGGAAGAATTACTGCGTTGCCTCGCTCTTATACCTTCCCTTGATGAAAATAAGCTTCTTGAAGCATTGGAAATGCACAATCGGAGTCAGCTTTATCAGAAAGCGGGGTATATTCTCGAAGCTTGTGCGGAAGATTTGGCACTGTCGGATGAGTTCTTTTCTAAATGTGTGGCTAAATCATCCTCCAGTAAAACCTATCTGTTTGACAAACAGGATGATTTCGTGTTTCATAAAAAGTGGCGACTGTATGCGCCGGCAGACTTGAAGAAAATTATCGATAAGGGAGTAGACGATTATGATGCAGTTTGACCGCATATCGCTTGGCAGACAGGCAAAGGAATTGGGATTTGTCAGGGACACTTTTGAGAAGGTATGCAGACTTACGGATGTTCTCTCTTTCATGGAAAGCGACAAGTTGCTGTCTGAGAGTCTTGCATTGAAAGGCGGAACGGCTATAAATCTGACTGTATTTAATCTGCCACGTCTATCTGTAGATATTGACCTGGATTATTCCCATAACGTACCGAGAGAAACTATGCTTCAGGAGCGGGAACAAATTAACAGCCGTATTCAAAAATACATGGTTGCTTCGGGATATGTTCTAAGCCCAAAATCAAAGCAGTACCATGCTCTGGATTCCTTTGTATATGAGTATATCAATGCCGGTGGAATGAGAGACAACCTGAAAATCGAAATAAACTATATGCTACGGTGTCATGTGTTTCCTGCTTCTCGCAGAACTGTGAGACTGCCTTGGAGCGAAAGCGAGATTACTGTTCTTAGTGTTGATCCTATGGAAATCTTCTCAGCAAAAGTTGTCGCATTGTTCAATCGTTCAGCCGCAAGAGATTTGTACGACATTTTCAATTTGCAAAAATACAAGCTACTTGACGAGTCGCAAGAGGAGTTATTCAAGAAGTGCATCATCTTTTACTTCGCCATAGCTTCAGAAACAGTACCAGAACACTTCGATTTCGACAAGATTGAGAAAATCTCAGCACAGAAAATAAGAACAGATTTAGTTCCAGTGCTGAGAAAAGCCGAACACTTCAATCTTTCTGAGGCACAGGAACAAGTGGAGGGATATCTGAAAGGAATCCTTCTACCGGAGGGTGATCTGTCGTTTTGGACTGAGTTTGCAAGTGGTGAATACAAGCCGGAATTATTGTTTGATGATACTGAGATATTGGCGAGAATTGGGCAACATCCGATGGCGGTTTGGAAATGCCGTAAGAAAACACTGAAATAGAGAAATAGCGGTCACATCAACGTTGACCGCTATTTTTTCATCCCACCATCTTCTCCACTCCAACCTCGCTCACCACTTTTTCTGCTTCAGCTACATCACTAAGCGCCTTCTCCACCAAATCCTCACACTTCCATGTTATCTCAATACACCATTTATCGTAAACGGTAACCTTCTCGATAAAAGTATCTGCCATCTTACAAGTCAAACGATTCTCATTTTCAAATAGCCTGACACTCTCCATCAAGTCGTCAAGTTCCGGCTTTCTGCGGTTTCTCGTCTTTCGGAGCTTCGCCTCTTTTTCATGAAGTTTGTTAAGTTCGACTCTAATGGAATCAATTTCGGCTGAAAGCTTCTCTTTCTGAGTGCTGAATTCTTCTTTACTTATCTGCCCATCACTATAGCTTTCGTATAGTTCAAGCTTCTTAGATTGCAAGGTTTTAAACTCAGCTTGGAGGTTTTCTGCTTCATCACTCAGAATCCGTATCCCTTCCCATCGCTTCTGCTCGGCTTCGTCAACATTTCCGCAAGCAACCTCCAAAAGCATCATCCATGACTTAAGTTGTGTGAGCACTCTGGCACCAAGGAATTCTTCCATAATGCGTTCATCAGAACATCCATCATTATTCCCGGTCTCCATAGTGTGATTACAGTAGAAATAACACTCATCATAAACGTTATCCCGGTACGCCATTGCATAACCGCAGTTACCACAGAATACTTTGGATTTCAACGGATAACGTCTGCCTACAGCGTATTTGGACTGCCTGCTTTTAAAAATCTCTTGAGCTTTTTCGAACGTCTCCACACTTATGATTGCCGGGTGATTGTTGGGAATTTTCACAGGGTTTCTAACTTCAACGGTTTTCTTCATTCCCGCTATTACTTGCTTTCTTCTCTGACTTATATATGTCCCAGTGTAAAACTCATTAAGCAGAATATTTCTGACCTTTGTACCTGTCCATGCGGCATACTCACTTTTCTCAGGCGAAACCATTTTGCCTCTCATTTTATTTCTCTCATTGTACGAAGCAATGGTGGGAATATTCTCTTTATTAAGAATTTTAGCTATTTCACTTACTTGTTTTCCGTCGCAAGCAAGTGAGAAAACAAGCCGCACTATCTCAGCTGCTTCTTCATCGATGAGTACCTTGCCTTTGTGCTTCATATCTTTTACATATCCAAATGGCACATTGAAGAATATCTCGCCACGTTCACGCTTCATATCGAACGTCGTGGTTACTTTTCGGGACAAGTCCTGAGAGTAGTAGGAGTTGACAATGTTCTTCATTGCGACTTCAATCTGCCGGTCTTCATTTTGTTTTCCACTGTCATAGTTGTCTGAAACAGAAATGAATCTTGTGCCTAAAAACGGGAAGAGCTTTTCTAAATAGTCAGCGCACTCAACATAGTTTCTACCGAAGCGGGAGAAGTCTTTTACAATAACTGTCGTCACTACTCTTTTCTTAATAAGAGCGAGCATTCTTTGAAACGCGGGTCTTTGAAAGTTAGTGCCGCTATAACCGTCGTCAATAAATTCCTCAACATCTTCTCCTCGTAAATCTGGCAATTCTTCGAGATACTCGTTCAGAAGTCTCCGCTGATTCTCGACACTGTTACTCACCTGTTTGTACTCATCTAAATCATCATCCAAACGTGAAAGTCTTATGTACAAACCAACCATAATGTCAATCTCCTTTCGCTGTTAATAGCTTCTCTACATAGTCCTCGCATTTCAAAGTAATTGTGAAACTACCATCTACGCTGTATTCCAACCGCTCTATAAAAGTTTCCACGAGTCCTCTGGTGAGTCCTCTGCGAAGTAATCTCTCAATCATATCTGGTTCATCATCTGCTACTATCTCTACACTCGAATGTTCAGTTAGCTGTACCATTCCCACGGTTTCGCTACCTAACTCATCTCCGAATAGCTTTTTCTTAAGTTCTGCCCAAGGGTCGATATCACTATTCACGCACTCCTCCAAGTTTAGCTGTTCTTGAACCGCCTTTAACTGTTCTGAGTAAGCCGACCGGATTTCTATGTACTCATCCTCGGTTATTACCTTATCTGCATAATCTTCATAGAGTTTCCGAATCTTCTGCTTCAAAGCGGTTTCCTTATCTTTAATAGCTGTGTTCTGTTGCTTCTTCTTTTTGGCATCTGCACCAAGAAGGCTCTCCAACTTTTCAAGCTCAAGTCCTGCCCTGAGTTGTACTCTTATCTGGTCGAGAACAAACTTGTAAACTAAATGGTCAGAAACGCTTATGCGTGTCACTGCACATAGCGGTGCTCCCTCGTCAGTTTTTCTGTATTTATTATTGCTACAATGATACCTGAAGTTTCTGAGTACCTGAGTTAGTCCCGTTTTATCGAGAGACATTGCGTGTCCGCAATCTCCGCAATAGAAAATTCCTTGCAGTACATTCGGATATTTCTCGCTTCTCGATTTTCCTTTCTTCATAGCTTCTTTTTTCTTTGCACCACGCCTTGCTATTTCTGCGCTAATGGCTTCGAAAGTTTCTTCATCCACCAACGCTTCATGAGTGTTGGGGATTACTTTGTACTCGCCTTTACCATGCGTATTGTAAATAGTAGCACCTGTGTAAGTTCGATTTTTAAGTATGTTCAGAACGCCCGAATGTTTCCAATTATCGCGGCATTCCACATTTTTATACTTTCCTTTCGACTTCATGTAGTTCATTGGAGTGGGTGCACCCATCTGATTCAGCCGGTCGGCGATTGCTACAGCTCCGAGTCCACCCGCTTTTAGCCTAAATATGAGACGAACGTAATCAGCGACTTCTTCATCAGGCAGTAGATGATAGTTGCAATCAGGGTCAACCATATAACCATATGGAATCATGAAAAATGCTCTCTCGTTTTTCTTTTCCTTCGCTCTGAATGTTGCAAGAATTTTTCTTTGAGTGTCCCGTGCATACATCTCATTAATCATATTTTTTAGAGGCACCATCATGCCGTCTTTCTTTGATTCGTCCATACTATCAAAGTTGTCATTGACAGAGATGAATCGAACATCTAACTGAGGAAAGATAGTTTCGAGATAGTAACCGGCTTCTATGTGATTTCTTCCGAAGCGGGACAAGTCTTTGACTACAATACAGTTAATCTTCCCGTCTTTCACATCTTCCATCATTTGCTGAAACTCTGCTCTCTCAAAGTTCGTGCCGGTCATCCCATTATCCACATAGCGGTCCACAAGCAACAAGTCGGGATGTTTATCTATGTAATCTTCGAGATACTTTATTTGATTCTGAAGCGAATGGTCGTCCTCATAGCCGTTGTTTTCTTCAGACAGTCTTGCATAAAGAGCAGTTTTCCATTCTGTCGTCTGAGTTCTTTTTAAGTATCTCTGCGTAGACTGTGCTACTCGGTCTCGTCTTCCCATGTGCAGTAAATCCTCCTTCTATCTCTATATTTCTTGTGTGGCTTGTGCTTCACAGTATACCTGAAATCGCTGTTCTTTTTCTTCAAGTAGCTCTCTAAGTCACCGTCAATAGTATCAAACCTTGCTTCTCGAATACCGCAGGGAACGAAATATTCCCTCACCAAGTATGCAATTCCCGCAAAGCTTGGTGCGACAGTCCTTGCGGCATAAATTACAACTGCCTCTATAGCCGAAGTCTCAGTGTCCCTGAGAAGCTTTCTCCAAGCATCATTACCTTCTGCACTTAGCGGTTTTCTTTTACCATCCTTTTTTTCTTCCTCACTGGTTCGGATAATCTTGACTTGTTCATCCCGATAAATCCGCATGAGCTTCAGGTCATCATTTTTTCTTACAAATGCTTTGCAATCATCGAGTGCTTCTTCCATATTCACAGGTAATCCATAAGCAGACGGTGCTATGTAAATCGCCGCCCTCTTATACTGCTTTTCTGATTCTCGAATCATATATAACTACCTCCTCAATAATTTCGTTATATCCGTAAGCTTCAAGAGTTGCCTCAATGGAGTTTGAATCTTTGAATTCAATCTCCATTCTCCCGCCCGGATAAACAAGTACCTGTTCCAAAAGCTCGGCAAGAATCGGTCGCTCAAGGCTTGTTATGTTCCTGTACTTCTTAAAAGTCTTAATCCACTTGGCTTCTTCGAAATTAGCAATCGCTCGTCTGCGTTCTTCAGCTACATTTCTCATAGCATCCCTCGCAGAATTAATTTTGCTTGAATACGTTTGCGAATAGTCCATGTATTCTTCTCGGCTCAGTATTCCGCATTTGTAATCTTCATAGAGTCCGCTTTTTATTCGCGCATATCTGTCCATCTCCTCTTGAAGCTGAACAAGCTGTCCGTCGAGGCGAGTTACCTCCCTACTTTGTTCGGGCAAACTATCTGCTTCATCTATAAGCTTTTCCATCCTTACTGCAAGTTCTGCCATCTTCTGAATAGCGTTAAGAATCGCCGCATATGCTTTTTTCTCACTCACACGTTTTGTCTTTCTGCCATCATCTCTGCAATCTTTACAAGTGTAGTAATTGTACTTCTTGCCTTTGTAATACGAAGGTTGCAGTATGAGCTGCCTACCACACTCTCCGCAGAATAAAAATCCAGAAAGCAATTCCACTTGTGTTTTGCCGCCGGCTATTCTCGTTTCCTTCTCCATAATTTCTTGAACCATGTCAAAAAGTTCTGGTTCAATAATAGCTTCATGAGTTCCTTCTACTCTCGTCCACTTCTCTTTTGGTAAAAGCAATCTTTCTTTGGAGCGATAGTCGAGTACTTTTTGCTTTCCCTGTACCATTGTACCCCTGTACCATTCATTATGAAGAATATTATACACAGTTCCCCTTGCCCATTGTGCTTTATCTGATTTCTTGAAATTCCCTGAAACATAATTGCCAATAGAGGTTTGATATTCGAAAGGCGAAAGAATTCCTTGCTCGTTCAATTTATCTGCGATAACCTTGTCGCTATATCCTTCTAATTTCCAAATGAATATTTGCTTTACGTTTCCCGCTACTGTTTCATCAACAATGATTTTGGAGTGATCCTTAGGATTTTTCTTATACCCATATGGAATGCAAGGCGATACACACTCTCCACGTCTTCTCATAGCCTCAAGCTGAGTGGTAATTTTCTTTGAGATGTCCTTGCAGTAGATGTCATTGATGAGGTTCTTCATCGGAACGGTAAGAGCGTCACCATTCTGCCATTCGTTCAACGTATCGAAGTTATCGTTGATGGCGACAAGTCTGACTCCGAGAACAGGAAAAATCATCTGAAGGTACCTGCCGACTTCAATGTAGTTTCTGCCGAAACGGGAAAGGTCTTTTACGACGATACAGTTGACAGCTCCACACTCTAAGTCCTCGTAAAGTTGTTTCCACGCAGGTCTTTCAAAGTTCGAGCCGGAGTAACCGTCATCGACATACTCATCCACCAAGCAAAACTCAGGTTTGTTCTCTATGTAATCAGTTATGAGTTTCCGCTGATTTGAGATAGAGTCACTTTCGTACTTGTCGCCGTCATCACGGGAAAGGCGCAGATAGATGGCGGTTCTGTATATTGTCTGATTTGTTTTTCTTCTTGGATTGTAATCTGTAGTCATCTCTGTCTGCCTCCTCTCTTTTGATGTTGTTGCTTCATTAGCTACAAATAGTTCTGATATAATGCCTGAGTGCTTCCTCCATGGATTTCTTTCCGGCGAAACTAATTTTTATCACCATGCCGTGGTCAAGATAACAATACGGGTTCTTGATTTGGCGGATGTAGTCTACGATTCTTTCCGCCGGCGGGAGAGTTGTATCAATCTTGACGGTGTTGATGTCAACAAGGGTGGATTTATCCACAGTTCGCACATCAACGTTCTTCATTTCTTCAAGTTGCCTAAGAAGCTCTCTTGCTTCCTCTTGGGTTACGGGCGTGTACTCTTTTTTCTGCTCAGTTTTCGTCTTTGCCATTACTCTTGTTTCTCCTGTAGTATAACACATTTTGCTTTGCAAGTCAATGCTTTAAAGCAATAAAATCTTATTTCCTTGCAAATAATTTTTCTGAAGTAGGAAAAACCTTGAGGTTTTTATCCCCTTCACTAACACAGACGGCACTTACCTCTTGACAAGCTTTTTTTGAAAATTTCGAATTTTCTTTTCAAGTAGCTTTTCAAAAGTGGTCTGAAATCTGTGTTAATGAGGGGATAAAGTAGCAAGAGCCAGATACGCCCACGTCAGACAATAACTCCAAAAGGGTTATTTTCGACAGGCAATTCTGGATGGGAATTTCGATTTCCCATACCCTCGACTAACGCAAAACTGAAAAGTTTTAATTTTGGCTCCCATTAAAAATGGTCACAGCGGCGAAGCCGGTTGCCGGTGGCAAATTAAAAACGTAAAGGAGAAAACGATTATGGCAAGACCAAAAAAAGAAAAAGAATTGGTGCGAGAAAATCGCATCACAATTCGGCTGAGCGATATTGAGTATGAGTTGGTATGCAAACAAGCAGAACGGAGTGGATTATCCGTATCTGAATTTGTACGCAAGGCTATCAGTCACGAGAACATCCAGATTACTCATGTCATTCAAGCTGAGTTCCCCGACGTCACCGAGCAGATGAAAGCAATCTGTTCCGAACTTCATTCTGTCGGAAGTAATCTGAATCAGATTGCCAAGTATTTTAACATGGGTGGACTAAGGTCGAAAGCAATGCAAGATGAAATCTGTAATTGCTTCAACACGATTATGAAAATTCAAAAAGACACAGAAAGGATTGCGAACGACGTCAATGGCAATATTAAAGCATCTATCAAGCAAAAACGCTGACTACGGAAATGCTCTTACATATCTCACCTGCGAACATGATGAGCTGGCAAACAAGCCAGTCTTGAATCCTGACGGTTCATATATACGACGACAAGAGTTTTATCTGGATGGTCTGAACTGTGAACCATATAGTTTTGCCTATGAGTGCAAAGAACTCAACCGTCGGTATAATAAAAACCTGAAAAGAAATGAAGTGAAGTCTCACCATTACATCATCAGCTTCGACCCGCTTGATCAATCTGAGTGCGGCTTAACCGGTGAGAAGGCACAAGCTCTCGGCATAGAATTTGCTAAAAAGAATTTTCCCGGGCATCAAGCTTTGGTCTGTACTCACATGGATGGACATAATCACAGTGGAAATATTCATGTTCATATCGTGATTAACAGCCTGCGAAAGCTTGACGTGGAACCACAAGAAGCAACAGAGAGACTTTGCGATTGCAAGGCAGGGTTCAAACATCACCAGACTCGAAGTCTGCTGACTCATATGCAGAAATCTCTTATGGATATTTGCGAACGAGAGGGACTTCACCAAGTTGATTTGCTTTCACGAGCAGAGGAGAAAAATGGAGATCTTGAATATTGGGTAAGGCAACGTGGGCAAGCTGAACTGGATAAAAAGAATAAAGAAGTAATCGAATTTTGTCTCACGCCTGCGAGGACTAAATTTCAAACACAGGTACAGTTTCTCCATGATGCCATAACTGACATAGCTAATACATCAACATCTTTTGAAGAATTTCAAAAGGAGCTATGTGAGAAATATTCGATTCATGTCACGGATAAGAAAGGTCGTTACTCCTATCTCCACCCTGAGCGGAGTAAAAACATAACGGAACGTGCCTTGGGTACGAATTACGGTAAAGAGTATCTGATGAAGTTGTTCGAGGAGAACTCACTAAAGGGTAAAGTTGAAAAAAGCCTTCTTGAAGAAAATCCCCTTGATTCATTTGAAGATGAAAACGACATCCAAGACATTCAGATAGATTATTCATTCTCGCCATCTATCTTCGGAGATTCACCTCCGGACTACGTTGAAGTATTCTTCCTGAAATCCGATTTGCGATTAGTCGTTGACTTGCAGAATAACGTCAAAGCTCAGCAGAGCAGAGCATATGCGCAGAAAGTTAAGCTCACCAATTTGAAGCAGATGGCGCAAACTATCGTATATGTTCAGGAGCATGGTTACGATACGAGGGACAGTCTTCAAAATTCTTACGATGAAATTTCCGCAAAAAGAAGCGAAGCCCGACAAGAGCTTCGTGAAACGGAAGTTAAATTGAAAGATGTCAACGAAGTGATTCATTACATGGGACAGTATCTCTCCAACAAAAAAGTTTATGGTGAGATGCTTGCGGCAAAGAATAAGAAGAAGTTCCGCGAAGCGCACTCGTCGGAGATTGCGGTTTATGAAACGGCAGTGAAGTTTCTAAAAGGGCGATACACTGATGGCAGAATTCCGTCTATGAAGGCCCTGCAACAGGAGAAGCAAAGCTTGACTATTCGCAGAGACGCAAAGCAGAACACTTACAATTACCTTCGAGACTATGCAAATGAGTTGAAGACAGTATGCTCGAATGTGGATGCGATTTTGAATCCGCCGCAGGAGAAGAAAGTTAAGAAGACGAAACAGCAAGAGATTTCTTGACATAAAAAATAAGCCCGGACGATTACTCCCGACTGCTTTCGCAGTGAGATATAACCGTCTGGGCTTTTTTATTGTTATCTACAGAGCTACCTCTGTATCAAAGGAATCTCATGAGCTGAATATATTTGATTCCATCATCGTCCGATACTCTCTCCCAAAACGGAGAAAAAGCGTTAGGTTCTCTGGTATAGAAATCTAATAACTCACTATGGTCTTCACTTTCAAGAAAAACAACGCCACCGCCTACCAGTGTCTGTATCTCCTCAATTACGGACAACGCATCTTTCATCAAATCAGTGCCACTTATACGCTCGTCAGATGGAATATTATAATTCTTACTGAACTGTGCAATAAGAAAAGCTGAGACACTATAAGCATCAAGGACTTCGTCGTACTTTGCATATCGTTGCATTTTTCTAATGCCTGTCTTTGACTTTAATGCTACAGCGGGGATAATAATAGGTTTATGAGTTAGCGTGAAATATCCAGCAACCCTGCTCTTGTTGTCCAAAACAAGATATGTAATCGACATCTTTCGTCTTGAAAAGTCTATCGCATTGTTTTGAAGAAACTGCTCTACTTCATTGTTTTGCAAGCCTTCTGAGTATTCACAAGAAAAATCGGAGAGAATCTCCTTTATGGAATCCTCTCCGACCATCTTAACCATATCCATTGCAGGGATTATATTATTCTTCATTCTGCTTTCTTCCTATGCGCTGCAACTGCCCGAATAGCAATAGCTTTAATTGTCTCCGGGTCTCTAACAAGAGGATCAACCTCAGACTGCGGCTCCCAGGATGGTTGCTGTGCCGCTTTGTCTAACACATCAGCAAACCGTTCAGCAGCTTTCTCGTCTGTAATGGTAAAGTTATAAAAAATGCTTGACGTAGCCATAACAGCACCTCCTTCTTTAGCATCATCTATATTATACTCAAAAAAAGCTGTAAAGTCAACTCTTTCAGCAAAAAAGATGTGTGATTATTCTGGAAATATAGTGATATTCTTCGGCATTCAAATTTACCTATTTCGCCATAGGTAAGTTTCTACTTAAAACATCAACTTCCCGCTCCGATTAACAGCTTTCACACTTCATACTTTCCAATTCTTATAGGCAGAATGTCCTTGCTTATATCATCTATCATATCTAACTTTTCACTAGAGTAAATAATATCACGACACTTTGTAGCTCCTGTAGTCAAAAGCCTAATGACTGCACAGATAAAGTAGATACAAACCCCACTCGAAGCCCCTTTCTCAGATAAAATCCCATGTGCAACTTCATTTCGAATATTTCCACCAACTTTTTTATTCAATAGTCCCTCAAAAACAAACAGTATATCATTGTCAAAGGCATCCTTTAATCTTGACGACTTTAGTACCGCAGTTAGCGTCTTAGCCTCTGAAATTCCATGCTCGTCCAACGTGAATGTCATTTCACCAACCTCTCCAGCAAGTTCTCTAAATAAATTTTCCATTTGCGGAGCAAGAATATGAACCGCCTCATAGTATTGTCCACACAGAGCCATAAAGATTGCAGACTTGAAGATTTGTTCTCTCCCTTCAGGGATTAAATAATTTTCACAAATCAGGAAATCAAGGTCATCAAGGGATAAGCTATAATTTCTCCGAATAATCTGCAATGCTTTGTTTAACGTTATACTGCCCCATATGCTCTCAAACTCATTCATAAACGTGTGAATATGGTCGTCTAAGAGCTCATCATCGCTTTCTGGATCATCCATATCTAGAGGCTTAAGCTTATATGTAATTTGCCCTTTTTCATTTACTATAGATCTTGTAACAAAGTAAATTGGAGAAATATCTTCTTCACTCTCACTATCACTTATGATGGCTTTTTTAACATTTTCCCTTTTCATGAAATGTGTCAATTCAGATAGAAATATGATGCTTTCTTCGAGCGATAACTCATTAAAACTATTTTCCAAGAACCCATATGTATTGCTAACATCGTATTCCTGAACAATCGGCTGAAAAGATTTAGGAAATTCAGCTTGTAACTCACCTATCTTACTTAGAACCCTATTCGCACTTTCTGATTCTTTGTATTCTGCATATATGCCGAAAGCCTTTCTTAAAGTGTAAATATCCCTTATTACATTAATATTTTTACTCTGTTCTAATTTGGCGAACTCAATCTCATACTCATTCGCCAATCTAAGCTTAGTTTCTTTTACATCACTCTCGCATTTGCATTTGAGTTCATAGAATTCAATGAGCAACAAATACGCTCTTTCAACGAGCCTAGATGAACTTGATGTATTCGAGATTAACTTGTTTATCTCCGAGACTTTAAACTCGTCCGATCCAATTCTTTGCCGAACAAGTATCTCAAGTAGTTCTAAAGTAAAGAACCCCTTATGTTTTGCATCATGCTTTGTAATTTTATCACGAATTAATTTGCACGCTCTATCACAAAATTCTTTTTTATTAAGCCTTTTAGAAATAGCCACTGCGCGATAAATCGTATTCAAAACGTCCATGTAATTCTCATACTCTTGAGGTGACTCAAACAGTTCTAAATACGAGTTGAATGCAGTTATTGCCGCTGGATAACATCTTCTTTCTGTCCATAACAAGTCAGCAATCTTATATCTAATATAGATAGGCAATTTTTCTAAATCTATCGATTCTAGTAATTTGAAGTCGTTCTCTGAAATATCGCTTAACCCATACTTTTCACCACCACTTCCTAACACCAATCCCAGCCGAAATTTGACATCTTCCATCAAAACAACCAACTTAATAGATGCAACATTTCTAATCAGATTGTATAGCTTAGATTCTTCTTCAGTGTCTAAAATATCATTTCCGATTTTTTCAAATTGTGTACAGCCTCCAAAGTTTGGGGTGGTATATCTTTCTAATGCTTCGTACAGTGTCATTTTTCATCCTCTTCTTCGTTTTTATCATATGAATTCCTACATATCATATTTTACGCTTTCCTCTCCATGAAGTCAAGTGATACTGATTAACGGCGGAATAATCACTCACATAAAAAAGAAGAGGTGAAGTTTTCCCTCACCTCTCTTATAACTTTCACTTCCGTTTCCTTTCCGCTTCCTGCTCCATCATCGCCTGTGGTACTGCTTTCCCATTTCTCCGTGCAATCTCTGCCTGCTTCTCATGAAGCTTCTTCAAGACAGACGGACGTTTTTCGCTTTTCGATTTCGATTGCTTTGGGTTGTTTTTGTTCCCGTCCACAAACGAATAGTTCTGTTCCTCTGAGCCTTCCACGTTTCGGACGTACTCGCCGTTTTCATAGTACCTTTGCCAATTTTCCTTTAGTGGAGACATAGGCTGTTGCTGTGCAGTCACTGGTGGATGTAGAAACGCTCTGATCTGCTGTATTGCAGTCTCGTTAAACTGCGATGCCTCATTCACGATTACTTTACCAGCATCATTTACGATGACACAGGCGGCAGAGTTTTTCATCTGCTCATTCTGCATCAGAAAGAATTGCTTGCCATCCACGATAGTATCATCGCAGGCAAGCCAAGTTCCCGGCTTTCCATCAATTTTGAATTCCGTGGTATCCATAGATACAAGCGAGCCTGACGTGTTCAGCCTTAGAAAGCCCGCAATAGCTATGAGCTTATCCTTGTCAACGTAATATGCAGAAACAACTCCTGCCTTGTTCATTACAATCACGTCGCTCACGCTAATGCTATGACCCTTAAAAGTCTTTGGAATCTTCTCCTCAAGCCGCTTCCTTACCGTCTGTACCGAATCATCCGGTGCCATCTGCGACAAGTACACTTGCTCATAGTTGCTTATATCAACTCGCAGATTCTTCTCTTGTAGCTCAGAATAAGGACGAAAGCGCAGAGTCCGAAACTCTGCGCTCATCTTTACCTGGTAAACCACAAACTGATTGATGTTCATTCGTCCACCGGCTCCTGCTTGTATTCTTCAAGGTCAAGCTTGGCAAACTCCTCATCCGACATCATCTTCAGCTTTTCAATCGTGCCGATTACGAGGGATTCAATCTCGGTATCATCACTTACAAACGGGATAACACTCTCGATTTCTTTGACGGTCTCTTGTCTTCCCTCCTCCTCGAACATTGCCAGTATTATAAGCTCATCTTTTTCAAAAGTAATCTTTCTTATCATAGCTCATGGTCTCCTTTCTGGTGGGTCTGTGTTTTCTGTTTCGGCTTCTCTGTCTCTTGTTCTTTTAGCCTCGCCTGACGGTCACGGAGAGCTTGTACAACGGATTCTTTGCGGTCATTTCCCGGTTCTTTCTGTACTGCCTTTTTCTGTGATTTAGTCTCAACAGTTTCTTCCTCTTTAGACGGCTCTACTACTTGTGAAGCTTTGTATTCTTCAATCTCAGAAAATGCTTTCTGCACTAAGGGATTCTCTTTCAAATGCGGGTTGTCTTCAATAACATCGTGGTTCACCGTACCTTCCGACATAAGTTTATACGACTTACTGTCTCCTGTCAGAGCAAACCCGATTCCCTTATTGCTGTCAGGCATTTGCTCGTAAAGAGCTATTGCTTCCTGCAAGCTTCCAACATTCTCGTGGTATTCACCAACAACAGGATGCTCCATATTCTCAGCAACGAAGAACTGAATCTCAGGCTGTTTCTCCGCCTCAATCGGCTTCTTCTCCAAAGTTGCCTTCTCGTCAAGATACTTTTCAGCGTTTTCAAGATAATCTTCGAGTGTTCCTGTTTTCTCTGATGAGATTGGATTGATGTCCACAGGGATACCGGCAACTGAAAGCCCTTCTTCATGAAGAATATTGAAAAAGTCGTCCTCTCGGATATTCCCGGAATATGAGATAACTACGTCTACGTCTGACTGTTCTGAGTATAACCCCTCACGGGTTCGGCTTCCGTAAACTCTTGCTCCATGCAACTGAACATCGTCATGCAGTCCCATTTCATCAATCTGCGCTTGGGCATAGCTCAGAACAGTCTCCTCAATGTCTGCCATGCTCTTGCCTTGCAGGGATACTTCAGGCTCTGTGCGGTCAGACACGGGTGGTATAGCTTCAATCTTTGGTTCCTCAGATATTACCTGTTCCACTTCACGAGTGTTCTCAAGGCTTTCTCTGAACATATCCACAAATCCATCAAGAACCGCAGGGTGGCTCTGCACCGCCCATTCTGTTCTTACGTCGTTATCTAGGTTTACTTCTGCTATCGTCGGAACAGATGCCGTCCACTCTTTGTTTGACTGTGAGAATCGTCCGTCCCAATCTTTTACCTGAATCGTCGAGGCAAGCACGAACGCTACACGTTCTTCGCCGAACTTCTCAATAACTGGCTTTACAGCATCAGGGTTCAGGTGCATCCCGTCGAAGTTATCCGAAATAGCTTTCTCGATTGCTTCCTTACAGGCTATATTCTCGTTCTTTGACGCACGATATTCTTCAAGCTCACCATGCTCATTAGCATAAGCACCGGTTTGTGTGTAAATTGGCAGGAACTCGTCTTCCATTTCTTCGTAAGCTTCCATTACCTTTTGTTCGAATACGCTTGTACGCTCCTGAACAAAATTCGGTAGTTCCGTAAAGCCTATGCTGTCAACATAGTTCGCTTTTACTTCACCGTCACGAACTGTAACTATTACATCACTGACGGAAAGAGAATGCCCTGCAAAGTCGTTCGGATGCTCCGTGTTGAACTTCGCATATATGCTATCCAACGTCTCTGTAGGCTCTAACTTACCGCTGTAGACCAAATCGTATTCACTGCCCTTTACAGTCATGTCGTGGCTCTGTACAAATTCTGTGTTCATGAATTTGTAGTCATTATCGCCCTCAATCTGATAGATTGCATACCGCGGCTGACTATCCGTAAAGAGTAGCGTCTCATTCTCACGAATAACGGCATTCTGAAGCCTCTCATCCATATCTTTGGGAGATAACCCCGCCGTTATATTCCTGTACGATTGAACGGTGATTTCTTCGCTATCGCTAAAGTCTAATCCGTCGCCAAGTCTCAAATATCCCTGTTCGGGAATAGGTAAGGGATATACTGTCAAGATTGTTGCCGCATGGTTTACGCCTACATGATTCTCTACTGCCACAGGCATTCCTGGGTCGTTATCCGAACCTCTCAGCTCGTACTTGAATAAACCGTTCGGAACGTCCTCATCGGCAATTCTTCCGACGTCGAACAGTGCCGGTGTTCCAAAAAGGTCAACGTAAGTGTATTGTTCCTGTTCTTTTTCTAAGGTTTTGACTGCCTCGGTGATTCCGTCAATCATCTCGGATGAAGTGTGACGGATTGTGTCCATTGAGGAACGAAGCTCTTTCATTTCTTTACTGCTACTCCAACTTGCTATGTACGGGAAAGAGTAATCGGACGTGTCAATGCCAAAGTTCTGGCATACGGTAAACGCTACACTTTCAGCTTCGCATTCTCTTGTCAACTGGTCTTTCTGGATGCCTTGATCTTTCATGAAATCCTTGTCATGAAGAATTGCGTGTGCGGTCTCGTGAATTGCTGTTTTTAACGTCTGGCTTTCGCTCATATCCTGCTGAATTACTATTTCCTTTGAGATGTTGTCATAGTAGCCCTTTGCTCCGTCTGAAATGCTGTCAAAACGAATCGGAACGGGTGAAACCTGTTCAATAGCCCGCATAAAGCTCTCGTAATTATCTACGTTTGCGGTCATTTCTTCAACGCTCAGATTCGGAAGCGGTTCGCCGAACGTCTGACTTACATCGAAGACTGTCGCCATCTTAAACTTTGGAATGACCTTGACGACTTCTTCCATCTCAGGTTGTCCGTCAGGTCCGAGTATAGGCTCTCCTGTCTTTTTGTCTATCTTCTCCCGCATTTCTTTCTCTTTAACGGGTGCAGGGGATATTATCTGTATTCCCTTTTCACCACGCTTAACCTGACGGTTAAACTTCTTCTGCCACGCCTGATACCCCGCCACATGAGTAGCATCAGGCTTCTGTGCCGCTATGAGGAGCGTATTGTTAAAGCTGTAGCTATGGAACTGAGACATCGTTTTAAGATACTGTGTGTATTTCTCCGATGTAAACATTTCCTGTACCCCTTTTTCAAGTCGCTCCGTAATCTCATTCATTCTTTCATCACGATTAGATGCCATAAGGCTCTACCTCCATTTCTTAAATTTCTTGTTCGTGAGATTTCTTTTTTGCTTGTTGTGGTTTTGCTTTTTCTGCCTGACTTGACTGCTTCTCATGCAAGCGGTCAAGAACTGAGGGCTTTTCTCCGAATGTTGGAGCAGTTCTTGGCTTGTCCGCTGCTTCTTTCTCAGATTGGTCTTCTTCATCAAGTCCAATCACGTCGTTGCTTACTTTACTGTCCATGTTTAGCATACTGTTCAGTTCTGCCAGACGTGCCGACTTTTCTTCCAGTTCTTGAGCCTGTGGGAACGGCTTTAAAACCTCCTCTTTTGCAGTCGCCAACTGGTTCTGCAAGTTCTCAAGCTTCGCTTCTGCCTCAGGCAGTTTCTTCTCAATGCCTGCAATAGCGTTGTTTATACGCTGAATGTTGCCGAGTGCATCTTTGCCAACCTCGATTGTGTAACTGCACTGGCGTTTTAAGGTCAGCATATGCTTCTGGTTAAGCATATCGAAGTTTGCCGTCATCGTGAATCCCTGATACTCTCCAATCTGACCGGTTGTATTGACCGCTTTTAAGCCGGCACAAGCGGCTGTAATAGCTACTCCCGCTTCCTTCTTGTCGGTAAAGGTCTTCCCGCCGATAACCATCTGAAAATGGTCTTTATCCTGTTCCAAGATAGGCTTTGCCACTTCCAGATCGGATTTCAACCCCGCAATACGCTCCTTTGTCGCCGCAATCTCTTTCGGATACCTCTTTGCAATATCCGATTCAAGTCTGTAAATCTGGCTTGTGTGACTGGATTTCAGAAGCTTCAGCTTGCTAACCTGAATATCTAAGTCCATCTTCTCTTTAATATGCGGGTTGCCGGTTGCAAGAGCCTTTATTTCCGCATAAGAGAGTGCTGTATCGTCCACATCCTCAGCAGACCTCACAGGAGATTTTGAAGTCATTATCTGCGAAATGAACTTCTGCTTGTTTTCAAGCAACTGCCACATATACGCATCGAATGTCCCCTCGGTTACGTATCTGAATATCTTGACCTTGCTGTTTCGGTTTTCCTGACAAAGGATTCTTCCCTCCTGCTGTTCAAGGTCAGACGGCTTCCAAGGGCAGTCTAAGTGATGTAGAGCAATAAGCCTGTCCTGAATGTTTGTACCTGCACCGAGCTTCGCAGTAGAGCCTAAAAGAATACGAACCTGACCTGAGCGCACTTTTGCAAAGAGTTCAGCTTTCTTTGTCTCTGTCGCCGCTTCATGTATGAACGCTATTTCATCTTTCGGAATACCCTTAGCAACGAGTTTTTCCCGCACGTCATCATAGACGTTAAAGCTTCCATCTGCTTTTGGCGTAGACAGGTCGCAGAAGATTAGCTGAGTTGAGTGGTCTTCGACGGTATCTTTCCAGATAGTAAAGGCGTTCTCTACACAGCAGTTTACCTTACTGTTCGGGTCATCGGGGAGCATATCGCTTATGAGACGCTGGTCAAGAGCGCACTTTCTGCCGTCGTTTGTAATTTTGAGCATATTGTCAACTCTTGAATCGACACTTCCTGAACGGACTTCCTCTGCACGTTCCGCAAAACTGCTAACCATTTCCTTCTGAATCTCGCTCGGTTTCAGTGCCACATTGACATACTCAGCTTCCGGCACTGGGAGCTTCAGCATATCCGCCGTCTGAACGTCTGCACATTCTTTGAAAAGAGATATGAGTTCAGGGAGGTTATAGAACTTGGCGAAGCGTGTTTTGGCACGGTAGCCGGTTCCTTCGGGAGCAAGCTCTATTGCCGTCACCGTCTCACCGAATGATGCCGCCCATGAATCGAAATGTCCCATGCCCATCTTTTGCAAGGTATCGTACTGTAAGTATCTCATGATTGTGTACAGTTCAACCATACTGTTGGATACGGGAGTACCAGTTGCAAAGGTTACGCCTCTGCCACCGGTTATCTCATCAAGGTACTGGCATTTCATGAACATATCCGAGCTTTTCTGAGCGTCCGTCTGCGAAATGCCCGCCACATTCCTCATCTTGGTATAGAGAAAAAGGTTCTTGTAGTTGTGCGACTCGTCTACAAACAATCTGTCCACTCCGAGCTGTTCAAATGTTACTACGTCGTCCTTTCTTGTCTGGTTGTTGAGCTTTTCAAGCTTTGTCTCTAAAGACCTCCTCGTTTTCTCCATCTGCTTGACGGTAGTGCGTGTACCGTCCTCTCTTTTAGCCATTTCTATTGCAACCGTTATGTCGTCAATCTGCTTCTCTATGGTCGCAACCTGCCGTTCTCTGGATAAGGGTATCCTTTCAAACTGGCTGTGACCGATTATGACGGCATCGTAGTTGCCGGTCGCAATTCTTGAGCAGAACTTCTTGCGATTTGCAGGCTCAAAGTCCTTTTTCGTTGCAACGAGTACATTAGCTCCGGGATAAAGTCTGAGAAAATCGCTTCCCCACTGCTCCGTTAGATGGTTCGGCACAACATACAGACTTTTCTGAGATAATCCAAGTCGCTTACTTTCCATTCCTGCCGCTATCATCTGAAAAGTCTTGCCTGCACCAACGCAGTGAGCAAGCAGAGTATTTCCTCCGTAAAGAACATGAGCAACGGCATCCTTCTGGTGTTGCATGAGCGAGATTTCCGGCGTCATACCACCAAACTGGATATGTGAGCCGTCATACTCACAGGGACGGATAGAGTTAAAAAGGGTATTGTACGTCTTAACCAAATCTTCACGCCGGTCAATATCCTGGAAAATCCATTCCTTGAACTCCGCCTTAATCTGCTCCTGCTTTTGCTGTGCAAGCATCGTTTCGCTCTTGTTGATTACCCTTCGTTCTTTACCGTCAGGATCTTCGACAGTATCGTAAATCTTCGTGTCCTTAAGATTCAGAGCATCTTCAAGCAGTCGGTAGGCGTTTGCCCTTGTCGTTCCGTATGTAGAGTTCACAAGCGGATTCCAGTAGTCCTGGGTCTTGCCGGTTATTTCCCATGTGCCATTGACAGCGGCGTAATGGACACCTATAGTATTTCTTGCAAGCCTCCACGGTGTATGGAAGGTCTCCACCATAAACTGCTGTATGTACTCAGGTTTTATCCATGTAGCACCCAGCCGCACCTCTATATCTGAAGCTTCCAAATCTTTCGGTTGTACACGTTCAAGATACGCTACATTAACTGAATACTCAGGGTATGTTTCGGCAAACTGTCTCGCTACAGAGAGCTTTTCACGGACATTTCCCGACAGGTACTCATCAGAGGTTTCCCACTGACTCGTCAGAGGATTCTCAAAGATAACTCCCGCCAGTTCTTCTTTTACTTCATCCTCTGTCTTTCCGCATAACTGCGCCATAAACGGCAAATCCACTTTTGCTTTTTCTCCAATGGAAACCGCCAACGCTTCACTTGCTGTGTCCACAGAAGTCACAGGTGTAGGTCTTCGGATTGTCCTCTTAGAAAATATATCCGCTTTCCGCTGTAAGTTGCCTTCCTCATCTACAATCTCTAACGATGCCAAAAGGCAATAACTGCTGTCCTGTGAGAAAGCCTTGCGGTTTGCACTACTGCTAAGTAAACCGTACTGTGCGGTAAAATTGTCATACTGACGATTCAGTTTGTCCTGCATTGTGGATAGCTCCAAGTCACTGCAATCTTCCATCTGCATGGATAAAAGCTCCTGGGTGGTATTCCTGATTTCAATCATGCCTAAGACTCGCTCAGACGTTGCCTTTGGCAGTTCCAACAGGTTCATTCTCGAATTTTCACGGTAGTAGACCTGACCATCCACATTGGCAAAGCTGAAATTCTTAACCGACGGGTCTGCCGGAATAGAGGTATCCACATCTTCAAATTCTGAATCGTTCAGTTCATGCTCAGCGATTGTACCGTGGATATGTGAAATTGCTTCCTGCAACTGTTCCGAAAGCACAGCACCCTCAATCGGCTTCACCGTTGTTTCCTGCTTACCGTACTGTGTACTCTCGGTTGAGAACTCGCCAAGTACCATTTCGGGGTGCTGTGCGAAGTATGAGTTCACCGTATATCCTTCTTGGGTTTGTCCAAGGTGTACCCAATCAGGTTCTTCCAAAGCCGCTCGGTCTCGTTTCTGGAAGAATAGAATATCCGCTACTACACCTGTGTTGGCATTTCTCTGAAAAGCGTTGTTCGGCAGACGGATTGCGCCTAACAGATCTGCTCGATTTGCTAAATACCGACGTACAGATTCATTCTGCTTATCCATTGTGCCGGAGGAGGTTATAACCGCAACTACACCGCCAGGTCGTACCAAATCCAAGCTCTTTGCGATGAAGTAATCGTGAATAAGGAAGTTGTGACGGTCATATTTCGGATCATTGAGTTTGTAATCCCCAAAGGGTACATTTCCGATTGTGCAATCGAAAAAGCTTTCCGGGAAGTCCATCGTCTCAAAACCCTGTACGGCAATCTTATTCTTCTGATACAACTGTCCTGCAATCCTGCCGGATATGCTGTCCAGTTCCACGCCGTACATTTTCAACCCATCCATACTTTCAGGAACAAGTTCCATAAAGTTTCCGACACCACACGACGGCTCCAGTACGTTTCCTGAACGAAGTCCCATGTTTTCAAGAGCTGAATACATCGCTTTAATCACAGTCGGCGATGTATAAAAAGCGTTCAGAGTAGATGCCCGTGCCTCACGGTATTCTTCCGGCGTTAATAACTCCTTAACCTCGGCATACTCTGACGACCAAGCCTCGTTATGTTCATCAAACGCCTGCGAGATACCGCCCCAGCCTACGAACCGAGAAAGGACTTCCTGTTCTTCAGGTGTTGCCAATCGGTTATCCGATTCCAATTCCTTGAGAAGTTTAATAGCATCAATATTTGCCCTGAACTTTGTCTTCGGACCTCCTGCACCTAAGTCGTCATCGGTTATGTGGAAGTTGATGGGGTCCAGTGTGGCTGATTCTTGAACCGTGTGTTGCGGTTCTTCTTCCTTGAATAGCGACCGTACAAAGTCCACCGGCTCATTTCGGAAAACGGGGTAACGTGCCTCTTTTGCCATTGTCATATCCTGTAGACTGACAACTCCACGAGTATCGTCTACACTGTCAATGCGAAACTCCCTGCCGTCAATGTGGATTATAGCGTCGATGGGAAGAACCGGTTCAGTTTCAATCTGCTGTACCTTAACTTCCTCAGCATCAGGATGAACGGCAAGCATAGTTTGGCGGGCATCCTCAAAAGTATCAAACGGTCCTGCGCCTGCTGTTCCTGTTCCGAGTTCTTCATTGAATCCGTAGTGGTTATAGAACTTACCGTCGGGATTTTTAAGGATAGCAATGTCTTCAACATAGCCGTCCTGCGTATACACGCTGGAGGTATATCTCGCAACAATCTCAGGCTCTCCAACTTCAGTAGTCTTGTTTTCAGGAATATCAAGTGACAGTTGTTCATTTGTGCTGAGAACATCAAAGAGATTCGTCTGAATACCGGCAATCGGTGTAAACTCAACTTCATATTTACGTTCAGGGAAAATTGTGAACGTCCCGTCTACATACTGATGAAGCTCAGATAAAAGCCGTGCGTGGTCTTCATAACTTTCGAGATCCAATGGAAGTGCCGCCAATGCACTGTCCATTTCTGCGAGTAGGTTTTCCGCACGTTCTGTGTCGGCTAAAATCTCAGGTAGCTCTTTCCTTGCGCTCTCATTTAAGAAATCCCGTGTGAACGGACGGGATATTTCATCAGGGAGTCTTAAGTAGAAAGATAATACCTTAGTCGCCATTTGATCACGTTCAAACTCAGGCATACGGGAATAATCCGAAGGCTTCAAGAACCGGTCTGTCTCTATGAGATGATCTATCCTCTGAGCCATCTTTGACCATGTCAAAAACGTACTTGTGTACGGATCTGTAATGGAACCACGTTCAAGTGTTAGTCCCTTCGCACTGTAATCAGCGTAAGAATCATCCGCTCCTGCCAGTGCGTGACTGCTTCCACCTGTTCCGTACTGTTCTTTTATGTACGTCGCTTTCTCAGCATCCTTATGGTCTGCGATGAAATAGGCATAGGTCGAAAGTCTCCCGTCACTGAACACGCTACCGCTTGCCAAATAGGAATCAATTTCGTCCTGAGTTATGAAATAGCGGTGTTCCTGCCACGAGAAATCTTCTCTTGCCTGAAAAGGCATTACTTCTTTTGCAAACTGCTTGAACTGTTCCGAAACCTTGTCCGGCTTATAGTAGTGAAAGCGCATTATCTCAGGGTCTTCTGAATATGCGATTGCCAGTCCCTCAAGCCTGTCATTTAGGTCAGTGAGAAATTCCGTTTGTTCTAAGAGCTTTGAAATCCGTTCTTTAGCATCTGGAAAGCTACCATCGAATATTGACGGGTCATCAAATACTAACTCAGCGACACCGTCCGCAAGGTCACTTTTCATAAATACAAGTGCCTCTGCGTGCTCTGCTAAAGCATTCTGTCTGGCGGCATCCAAAACAACCTGCGGAGCGTATTCTCCCTGTTCGAGTAACTGCTGAATCCTACCGCTTAAATCTTCCCACGAGAGAAAAGCCTTATCCAAAATATTGTCTTGAACAGTATATCCGAATGCTATCTGCATTCCGAGTTCATCCCACCAGACTGAGTATTCCTGTCCGCCAATCTCAATACCTCTGCCACCGGTTCCGTATTCCCGCTTCACAAACTCCATATATTCTTCCGGCGTTTTCTCAGCCATGAAGTTATATATAAGCCTGAGATGTCCACGGTCTCGGTTACTGCCTTGCCTAAGTACCTCATCAACCGCGTCAGATGAAATCGCTATTTCTCCCGCATACCGAGCCGCTTGTCGTTCCTCAATAGCTCGTTTCTGCTGATTCGCCGTCGGAAATTCGGGTAAAGACAAAGCAGAGGCTATTTCTTCCTCTGCTTCACTCAAATCCTGTTCTGTTGTTTCAGCGGTTAGTTGTACACCAATTCCGTCAATACGGTCTCCTCTGCCATCGCCGTCAGATTGTTCATGTGTGCTACCCATGCTAACTGATCTTCCGATTTGTCGGGTGCCGGGTACTTCTGAAGTAACTTCTGCATTAAGTTCTCCATCATCTCCTGAGCCGATGTCTCTATCTCCATGAGGTGCCGGTTCAGTTTTCCCGTCAGTGTCATGCTCTGGTACCAGTTCGGGTGATTCTCCCGTAGATATGTCTTCCGAAGCATCCCGTACTTTCCGATTACTACCGGTTCTTCTTCTGTCACCTTGAGGTTCGGGAACAGGTAGTCCCCTTTCCGATGATAGCTCATTTCCATGTTCGTGTCCTCCTTCAATTTGAACGGTCTGTCCTTGGTTTGCGCTTTCTTGCTTTAAATCCTTAAAGCTTGCATCTTTATTATACAATCTTTCAGCGGAATTTGCAAGCTGTTCAGATAATTTTTCTCTCTGAATCGCTCGCATTGTCGCTCCAATGTCTCGGAGCACCGGCTCACAGAGAGAACTTGTTGCATTTCCGAGAAAACTCAGTACGGAAAGTTTATTGTATTCCGTAATCCCGATAAAGTCTTCTTCATTAAGATATTCCATCGGGTCAAGCCCACAACGACGGGCAAGAGTGTAAAAGATGCTGTTTGTAAGAAGCTTCTTGTAGTCCGTTCTGATTGTTTCTTCATCCAAACCATCTAAAAAAGTGCCCTCAAGCTCGTTAGAAAGTCCATATATGGATTCTTCCAAGTTTTCTTCTGCCTGAGATTTTGCTATTGCAAGAAGCGCATCCTTGATTGCGCCTTGGTCTTTTTCCTCAAGCCCATACGCATCAGTCAGGTGTGTAAGCAAGTCATTTTGTGATTCGGGTGTCAGTTGCCATATGAATAGGTCTCTGCCACCGGGTACGGGATGAGTGTCGGTAATATCGAAGACATAACGAAGTCTTTCTTTTGGACCGGTGTTATCAAGGAGTGCAATACCTTTCGCTTCCCTATTGACCCACCGAAGCATTTTATCGTTCCACAGCTCTAACTCAGCACACGCTACCGCATTCGGTCTTTGTGCATGAATCAGGAGACTGTCCTGAAACGAGTAGCGATAAACCCTTGACGCAGTGTCAAGGTATCCCATCCAGTCTTTAGGCGAACGGCTTATTTCCTGTGCGTGCACCTCAGCCAACGCCCGGATGTCATGTATTTTAGCCATAAAGCCTCCTATCTTTCTTTATACAGAATGGCGGATTGCTCCGCCATTCATAAACACTGTTCTATTTGCCTTCCCGCTTCGGAAAGACAAGATTGAAAACGATACGCCCGTCGCTTGCCGTCATACAAAGGTCTGCTTCAAACGTAGTACCCTTCTTTTCGGAGTACAAATCCTTGATATGTGTCCTACCGTTATTCAAAAGCTCCGACGCCATTTTGCGGTCTACTTTCTTTCTCATACCGGCAAGGTAACGGTTGTCCTTCCAGAGTGCGAATCGACAGGACTTATCCGAACAGTAGAAGTTCGTCTTGCTCTCATAAACCGGTTTACCACAAACGGGACAATCGCCGACGGAAACTCGCTCATCAAACCTGTTTCTCTCCTTGTCGGGAATCAGCTCACAGTCGCTGAGCATGGCTGATAATAGGTCTGTGATGCCTTGAATAAACGCTTCCGGCGACAGTTCTCCTCGCTCAATCATGAGTAGCTTGTTCTCCCACTCGGCAGTCATGCTTGCGGATTTGAGGTAGTCAGGCAGTAACCCGATAAGCTCCATGCCGTCCTTTGTGGGCAGGATTTGTCTGCCCTTTCTTACAGCATAACCGGAATGCACAAGCTTTTCAATAATACTTGCTCTTGTCGCCGGTGTGCCGAGACCTTTCTTTTCTGTATCCGCTTCAAACTCCTTGTTTCCCGCCGTCTCCATTGCAGAAAGCAGAGTGTCTTCACTGTACGGCTTCGGAGGCGAAGTGAAGTGCTGCGTCTTTTCGGCAGTTACATTCGGAAGCATATCTCCCTCGGTAACAAAAGCCTTAATCTCAGCATCGTCCTGCTTCTCTGTGTTATCTCGAAGCACATTCTCTACAGCTTTAAAGCCTTCCTCTACCGTCTTCTTGCCTTTTGCCTTGAAGATATGTCCCTCACAGGTAACTTCAATCTGCGTTTCTTCGTAAACATACTCAGATGACACCGCCTGTGCCAAGCGAATTGTCACTAACGAGAGGATATTTCTCTGGCGCTCATTCAGCTCGCTGAGATTAGCTTTTGCGGCTTCTTTTGTCGGGAGCAATGCATGATGGTCTGTTACTTTTGAGTTATTGACAAGCCTTCTGACATTATCCCCGACGGGTATTCCATTCAAAGCAGGAGTAATCTTTGCGAGATCTGAAAGAATGTCTTTTACCGTTTCTTCCATGTCCTCAGTTATATGCTGGCTGTCGGTTCTCGGATAAGTTACGAGCTTCTTTTCGTAGAGTTCCTGCAAGGCATCTAATGTCTCCTGCGCCGTGTAACCATAGTAACGGTTTGCTTCTCTTTGAAGTGTAGTCAGGTCATAGAGCTTCGGCGGTGCCGTCTGCTTTCTTGCCTTTCTTACGCTTGTCACTTCGGCATACTGTCCCTGACAAAGATTTGCTAAGTTTGTCGCTTCTTCTTCCGATTCAAAATCTTCCGATGTAACCGTCAAGCCTCTAATTGAAATGGAGACTTTATAGAACGGTGTCTTCTTAAAACCGTCTATCTTCTCCTGACGGTCTACCAAAAGTGCAAGTGTCGGTGTCTGAACCCGACCTACAATGAGTCGTTTGAAGTATACCGTTGTATAGGCTCTTGTGGCGTTCATACCGACAAGCCAGTCAGCCTTTGCCCTGCACTCAGCACTCTGATACAGGTTCTCATATTCCCTGCCTTCTCTTAAGTTTGCAAAGCCGTCCTTGATTGCACTGTCTTCCATACTGGAAATCCAGAGTCTCTTGATAGGAGCGTGACTTCCTGACAATAGATATACTCTACGGAAGATTGATTCACCTTCCCTTCCTGCATCGCAAGCGTTGACCACATACTCTACGTCTGCTCGGTTTAACAGTCCTGATATAAACTCAAACTGTTCTTTCTTCTGCGGAGAAACCGCCATCTTCCACTGACTTGGAATTATGGGAAGGTCGCTAAAGTTCCACTTCTCATAATTTTCGTCATAGGCGTTCGGTTCTATGTACTCAGCCAGATGTCCCAAACACCAACTGACTATGTAGCCGTTGCCTTCCATATATCCATCTTTACGGGTGTTTGCACCGATTACATTTGCTATGCTCTTTGCCACGCTCGGCTTTTCTGCTATTACTAAAACCACTATAAATCTCTCCTTTTATTCTTCGCTCTGACTGCCGTCAGATTCTTTAACTTCGTCCTCATTGATGATTTCAAGCCCATCGCCGATTTCCATGTTTTCGCTCTTGTAGTTGTCCGCTTCGTGCTTCGGCTTGTACACCTTAAGATAGAAGTACGCACCTCCACCGACTGCTACGGCTATAATAAGGACAATAATAACTACAGACATACTGCCGGATGATTCCTCATCCACCGTCACAGCAGGGGTTTCTGTATCCGAAGTATCTTCTGTATTCCCAGTGCTGACGGCTTCATCCTCAAGGACAACACTTCCTTGTGAAGTGGTCGTAGTTGTGTCCGCTTCTTCCTCTATCTCTATAAAGTCCTGCAAGTCATACTCGTCAATCGTCGAAAGCATATACACATTGTCACTCGAACGGTCGATTATGAGGTAGAAGATATTGCCGTTTGCTGTAGTTATCGTCAAGAACTCCATTTCGGAGTCGTCGGTTATGTCATCTAACACTTCACCGTTACCTTCTACCGAGAAAGAGTTTCCTAAGTTCGTTTCTTCTTCGACTTCTTCCGTTTCAACTGAATCAGTCACTATGTCTACATTGCCTGAGATTATTGTAATAACAGGCTCTGTCGTTACCGATTCAGTTTCGGGTGCTGTTACCGTTGTAACGTGTGTAGTCATCGGCACTGTTTCCGCTTCTTTCACTGTAGTTACCACTGATTCTGTTGTCGCCGGCTCATCAAGAACCACGACTTCTTCTTCATCAGCAAATACTGTAACCGTGCCGACAAGCAAGGCGCAAGCTACTGCCAGTGTCGCCATCATTCTTTTAATTCTCATTTTGGTACTCCTCACTTTCCGGTGCCAACTCCGGCACCTGTTCTTCGGGAACAGAATCATCACTGTCCGTCCCCTTTTCTGTCTTCTTTTTCTGCTCTTTAGCTTGAACGGCGGTCTCATCTTTGACGAACTTTACGGTTCCGTCCTTGATACCTTCAAGCATTTCAGCCAAGCCCCAACCACTTAAGTTAAGACCACGGATACTTCTGATGATTTCCTGATCCTCATCCGCTTTTAAGGACGCTTGCAAATCTTCAAGATGCTTTTGAAGAGCCTTGAGCTTTGCCTCCGTTTTGTCTATGTCCCCTAACTGCCGGGTTATCTTTTTGTTCATGAGTCTTGTCCTCCTTTATGTTTCTCCAAACAGGTCACTACGGTTTCCGTAAGTAGCATTGTATAGGTCGTATAGGCTTGCTTCGTCGGTTGTCATCCTGTTACTAACTGTCTCATCGAAACCGTTATTTACAAGCGTGACTTTCAGTGTCCTATACAGATACTCAACCTCCGCCTCGTACTCGTAATACATTACTGTCAGTCGTCCCGTATATGGGTCAGTTACAAGCATTGTACCTATCTGCGTCTCAGTCCGTGTCCTGACTTCAACTTCTTCCGCTATTATTAGCGTATATTGCTGTAGGAACAGCGTTTGCAGTTCAGAAGCAACGTCCGCATAAGTGAACTCACCGTACTTTACCGTCAGGTAAGATATTAGCATATACGGGTCGTGATAGATGTCGTCTATCTCGTAGCTGTACTCGTCATAACCGGGATAAGTGGCTACCGTATTGCAAATCTGCGTATACAGTGCCGTTTCCAGCGAGAGATAAGCACTTTCGACGGCATAGATGTCATCGTCATCGCTTGAGTAGGTCGTGGAGATAAACGAGTTTTGGATGCCCTGAAAGATTGCAGTACAGCTTGTAAACATTGCGGCGACAATCACGATTAGTATCATGATTGCACCCAACCCTATAAGAATGCCCTTGCTATTTTCTAAGACAGAATGTACCCACTCTTTGACCTTATCCGTTACCTTTGATGTCGCTTTCGCCGCATCTCCAGAAGCAGTTTTACCCTGTTTAGTCGCAGTATAGGCTTCCTTGTACTGATTCTTCTGCCAGACGTGCTTAACAGAACTTTTCTTTTCAGCAGTCTCCTTAGAAGATTTAACGCTGACAGAACCAGTTGTCTCTTGTCCGCCTTCTTCTGCGGAGAACTTGAGCCTCCCAGATGTACTCTCGGTTTCCGTCTCCTGTTTCACCTCACGGCGAGATTCGCTCTCCGTCTTGCGATTATTGGATTTGCCGGATACTTTGTGAACTCCGCTTTCCGTCAAGAGTTCCGCTTGGTGTAGACCCTCCACAGCACTGTTGTCCTGTTCGGCTTCATGAAGCTTTGTGTGAGCGTATCCCACTGCAACTGAAGTCGCTCCCGAAACCACTTTCTTGCCTATACCCATTCCTGCGCCATGAACCATGCCATCTTGTTCATCGTCAAAAGATAAGCGTCCGGGCTTTTTCCTTGCTTCTTCTTTTTGTTCTGTAGAACTTACTGAAGCTTTCTTTTTACCCTGCTTATCTTTCTGCTTTCGCTGTTCCGAATTTAATCGCTCCCGCTTGGATTTTCGGGTTATCTCACCCGTATAATCCGTTAGGTCAATTTCCTCCGGAATCAAGCTTTCTGAAAGCCTCGACGGAGCTTCTAAAGCGTCGGTCTCCACTTCTGATTGAACATCTGACAATACCTCTGTTTGAGATTCTAAGGCTTCATCAGCCTTAGAAAAATCTCGCTTAGTTGGAATCTCAGCAATTTTCTCTTGAACTATCTCGCTGTCGCCGAGAATTTCGCTTTCTACTTCCGTCTCAACCTCAGTTTCAGGGATTTCAGATTCTTCTTTGTTGGAAGTCATCTTATGGTACTCCTGAACCTGTTTCTTCTGCCGGTTATGCCGCATTTCAGAAGCTGTCTTAAGCGTTGCACCCACGGTGGAATGCTCGCTTACTTCTGTCATTCTTGCGGAATGAGAAGATAACTTTGTATCAGGCTCGGTCTCTGTAATCTCGCTTTCAGTAACAGGAGATTCTGTCTGCTCAGGCATCTTTAAAGTCTCATCAGCTTTAAGTTCCGCCACTTATCTCACCTCCGTCTCAGTTTTGCTTCTCAGCCTCTTGCCGTGCCGCTACATCTTCGGGTCTTGTAGACATGATTGAGTAGAGCTTCAGGGACTTATCGAAGTGATCCTTGAACGGGATAATGGTGTTACCATAAAACAAGAGTCCCTCGCCTGCACCGCTGTTTGTGACGTAAGATAGCTGATATGGGCTTATGTTCAGTTGCTTCGCCAGGATTTGTCTGTCTCCTGCCGCTTGGTTGAGCATCAGGATAAAGTCGCTGTTTTCAAAGATGTTCTCAATTTCACGGCTTGCGAGCAAATCCTTGATGTTCTGCGTGATTCCCGTCGGGATGCCTCCCCACTTTCTGAATCGCTTCCAGATTTCAACCGAGTATGCGGCAGTCTGTTCTTCCTTTAGAAGAAGATGGAACTCGTCTATATAGTATCTGGTGGACTTATGCTCAGAACGGTTAATAGTCACTCTGTTCCAAACCTGATCCTGAATAATGAGCATTCCGAGCTTCTTTAACTGCTTGCCGAGGTCTTTTATGTCATAGCAGACAATTCGGTTATCCAGTCTCACGTTTGTCCGGTGATTGAAGACTTTTAAAGAACCGTTGACATAGATTTCAAGTGCCGTTGCAATCCTCTGTGCCTGTGCTTCTTTCTGGTTTCTCAGACAGTTATACAGGTCACCGAGAACCGGCATATTCTCAGGAATCGGATTCTCAAAATATTTCTGGTAGACAAGTGGCAGACACCTGTCTATAACCGACTTTTCTTCCGCTTCTATGCCGTCTCTTGAACCCATAATAAGCTCGCAAAGCGACAGGATGAAGTCAGACTTTACTCCGAGAGGGTTGTCGTCTTCCGAGTAGTTCATGTTGATGTCCATAGGGTTTATGTAATCGTGGCTTGAAGCAGATATATGGATTACCTGTCCACCAAGCTCATGAACCAACGGATAGTACTCTCCCTCCGGGTCGCTTATTATGATGTCATCTTGAGTTACAAAGAACGCATTGGTTATTTCTCTCTTCGCCGCAAATGATTTGCCACTGCCAGGTGTACCGAGGATAAGCCCGTTCGGGTTCTTAAGCCTCTTTCGGTCTACCATGATGACGTTATTGGAAAGAGCATTTAAGCCGTAGTACAGCGACTCGCCAGACATGAACAGCTCCTGCGTTGTGAACGGCACAAAGATTGCCGTTGATGTCGTTGTCAAACCCCGTTTAATCGGGATGTGATTTACTCCGAGGGGAAGACTGCTCATTAAGCCTTCTTCCTGCATATAGTCGAGACGTCTTAAAACACAGTTATACTTCTGAGCTATTCCCGCTATCTGGAATATGGAGTTTTCAAGCTCCTGCTTTGTCTTACCTGTGTTTAAGAACATTACCGTTACAAGGAACATCCTCTCGTTACGGGACTGCAAGTCATCTAAAAGCTTCTTTGCTTCTCCTCCATAAGTCGCAAGGTCTGACGGGATGATGTCCATATCATATCCTGCGCGGACTGCCTTTTTCTGCTCCTCAATCTTCATACGGTTGATGTCCGTCACCTTGCTCTTTACAAGCTTTATAGCCTTTGCCTGATCAAGTGACTGGACGTGAAGATTGACAATCAGGTCCTTGTCTACATCCAAAAACTCGGCAAGCATTTTGTCAGTCAGTTCTGGTGCCATAATCTGCAGGTATGATGCCGCACCATAGGTATCGCCCATCATAAAGTCCTTGCCGGATTTAAAGAGAAAACTTGTCGGTGCAACAAAATCCTTTGTGCCTAACCCTGTTCTTAAAATCTGGTCGTAGGTAAACGTGAACGGTATCTGACAATCGGGATTGAAGGTCTCTCGCAAAATTGCAAGTCTCTCCGCTCCGTTCAGCGGATATGCCATTACTCCAAGAACCTTGAAGTTATTTAAGATGTCCGCTTCTATTCTTTCAAGCTTCGGTCTTGCTTTCTGCAAGCTTTCCGATTCAACAGAGAACGTAACATACTTGGATTTTACAAGTCCGTTGTTACCCTTTGCGAGCTGATTGCGGAGCATCTGAGCGTACTCCATCCGCACATCGTCATAGTCGTCGTTCTGTGGAGCAATACTGATTACATCCTCGTACTCCTTCATATTGCTCCTGTGATTGACAAAGGATAACTGAAAGTGAATCGAGCTGTCGAAGTAGTTGAGGAAGTCGCACCAGCCCTCAAAGATGGTGTTCTTGTCCTCGTTCTGCGCCAACTGATAGTTGATGTCGTAGAAGCGGATAGTCTTTGAATAGGTATGTTCAGACACCCTACAGATGCCGTCCTTACCCATTTCCTTGTATGCAATGGTATCCTGAACGCTCAGGCGTTTCTTCTTAGCCGCCTTATCCTCCTTACGTCCGTTACCGCCGACAGGCTTTTTCCCACCGCCGTTGCTTTTAGCAGAGTTCTTCTTTTTTGAGGGGCTTCGCTTCTCTTTTACAGTGGATGTCTCTACTATAGGCTCCACGGTTGCGGCTTCGTACAGATTCTCTGTTTCGTAACGCCGAACGGCGGGCTTACGGAATCGCACATTGATAACATTCTTTAAAACCTGTTCTAAGTGCAAGCCATCCTTCTCGTACATAGCAAAAAGAAACTCAGGTAGCATGAGAAGTACCATTCCTGTCGCCGCTGTACTTGTACCGAGATAATTCTTTGTAAGGAAATAGAACGGTATTCCAATCGCCGCGCCTATAGCAATGCAGACAATCTGTCTTAAGGTCAGGTTAAAAGCGACCTTGTTCTTAACCTTCGTCAGGTCTTTTGGAACCGCTACATATGCCATTTATTTACCTTGGGTAAGAGAAATCTTTCAGCAGGGGAATTGCCATCCCTGTACCCATTCCTTTCATTCGATTTCCCCATAAATTCACTACTCTTAATGAGCATTGAATATTGACTTACTGAGTGTTCCTGTCTTCATCAGGCTGAAACACAGTATAACTGTATACGCCGCTACACCAAAGAGAGACGAGTGGATGTTACTTGTCATAGGAATAGAGGCGACCAAAGCCGCATAGATTCCGACACACACCATCATCAGAAACGCCTGGAATGCCAGAGCGAAAAGTCCTCTGAAATAGTTTGTACCCATCTGTCCCCATTCTCTATTGGACATGGTTGCAAACGGGATTGGTGCCACCGATGTATACAGATAAATTTCAATCATGCGTCCGTACAGAATAACTGTTATGAGGATCGACATGATTTTCATACAAAAGCTGACGATAAAGGTCTTCAATACAAGAACGAACAGCTCTCCTATTCCCATGGATTCCATAGCTACATCCATAGCGGAAATCATGGAAGTGATGTCAATAGCAGTTGAGCCGCTTATAACTCCGGCGGCACTGTTGACAACATTCTGACCGAGGTCAAAAACAGCCATCGTGATTGTCCATGTGTTACTGACGAGATAAACCGCTACCCACATTTTAAAAAAATACTTGAAGAACATCCAAGTATCTATTTCGTGCATATTGTTTTTCTCCGTCAGCATGGAAATAAGCTCATAGCACAGGACCATCGTAATGATGATCCCGGCTATAGGTACAATCACCGAATTAGACAGGTTCTGTACCATGCTGTATATACTGCTGTTCCATCCTTGTGGGGTCATCCCAACCTGGGTTGCAATTTCGCTTGTCTTTTCGTTGACATCGGTGAACATTGTCTCCAAGTTGGAATCGACCATGCCTGTCAGGAGATTCCGCATCCACTCATTTATCGCGTCAAAGATTTTGTCGAACATGGAATCTCTCCCTCCCTAAGAATTATCCGAACAGGTTACTGAGCAACGGAACAAGCTGTGTGCCTATAAGGATGACACCGCCGCCCGCCATGAGCTGCTTCATACCCTGAGACTTTGCGCCAGGGTTATCGTTTCCGTAACCCTCCAAAAGATTGATTACTCCCCATACACCGAGACCTGCGCCAATGGCGACTACGAGGGTCTGAAGGATAGATATTGCACTTGTGAAAAAACTCATTCTTTTTCTTGAAGCTGACTTTCATTCTCTTGGGTTTTCTTTTGATTTTCAAAGCATTCAGTCAGGAAACGCAGATTTTCCGCATCCCCAAGTCAGCTTCGTCTCCTCTCAATTTTGATTTTTGTTCACCTGACTGCTGCTTGCCTTGGAGACGCCGAAGAAAAAGGGGATAAAAGTGCGAAAAAAAAGCCGTCAAGATACAATCCTGACGGCTTTATCAAACCTAATATTCTTTTTCATCCATAGTCTCTCATTCTCTTTATCCTGCCTATCCCATCAGGGATCAGCCCGGATGGGTGGTAGCACCACCTTATATCACCTTCCTTTCTTTTACACAGTAGCTACCTCCGCTACTTCTTCGTCCGTCACTTCTACTTCATAAGTATCAAACTCCTCGTTGACACCCATTTGCAAGTAACGATTGATGTATCTCTCAACGTCAAACGCATTCCTGTCATCATAGTCCGCAAGCTCTTTATACCGCTTGTGCTTGGTAATATCGAACTTGTCCGACAAGAACGGTCTGACGCCTCTGACTTGCAATATGCACTTGTTTCCATCCATAACCGATAGCTCGTCCCTGCTCATCAGCTCTTTACCCGTCTTCTGGTAGTTCAACCCATAAGATCGGCTCTGTCCACGGGTATCTGAGGTATTGAACAGGTCAATAGTCTCTTTGCCCAGTGTTTCCGAGATTTCTTTTAAGGTACTGCTTTCTTTCCCTCCCAAGAAAAGCATTGTGTCGCAGTTACCCGTTATAGTCTCTGCCGCGTCCTTGTAGATAGTTTTGAGCTGTGATTGTGACTGCAAAATAATAGAAGCCGATATTTCACGGCTCCTTATTGTTGCGATGAGTTTATCGAATTTGGGGATGGTGCCGATGTTTGCGAACTCGTCGAGCAGAAGTCTTACATGAACAGGTAATCGTCCTCCATGCTCGTCGTCTGCTTTATCGCAGAGAAGGTTGAATAGCTGACTGTACATTATAGCCACGACGAAATTAAACGTGTCATCGGTGTCCGAGATGATGACGAACATCGCCGTTCTTCTCTCACCGAGCATATCCAGTTCCATCTCGTCATAAGACATGAGGTCTCGAAGTTCCTTAATATCGAACGGAGCGAGTCGCGCACCGCAAGATATTAGAATAGACTTGGCTGTCTTTCCTGCTGCAAGTTTGTATTTCTTGTATTGCTTGACAGCGAAGTGATCCGGCTCTCTGCTTTCAAGCTCATCAAACATGAGGTCAACGGGATTTTTGAAGTTTTCATCGTCCTCTCTGGCTTCTGAAGCATTTATCATTTCGAGCAGTGTCGTAAAGTTTTTCTCGTGTTCAGGTGCTTCGTACCAGATGTAGCCTATAAGAGCCGTGTAATAGAGCTTTTCAGCCTTTACCCAGAAATCCTCGCCGGATTTCTCGCCGTCCCCCTTGGTATTGGCAATAATCGTATTGACCAGTTTCAGGATATCCTTCTCGCTTCTTATGTAAGCAAACGGGTTGTAGTGCATCGACTTTTTGAAGTTGATGGTGTTCAGTGATTTGATGACATAGCCGTTCTTTTCAAGCATCCTGCCACACTCTACTAATACTGTACCCTTTGGGTCAGTAACAACATAGGAACTGTGCATTTGCATGAGATTTGGCTTCACGAAAAATCGCGTTTTTCCTGAGCCAGAACCGCCGATAACAAGGATATTCTTGTTTCTGGCGTACTTCGGTTGTGCCGGACGGCTGTTCATCGTGAGTGCTTCCGTCTGAGTAAGTATTACGTTTTTGGAGAACTCCGGGTCGATATATGGCTGGATATCCTCCGGCTTGCCCCAACGGGCTGAACCGTATTCCTCACCTTGGCGGAACTTCTTACGGTTTTTACCTTTCATGTAGACTGCAAGCTTGAGCAAGGCTGCTGCCGCTACTCCAACAAACAAGTCAATCGGATTGAAGCTTGGGAGAGGGCTTGAAAACGCTGTTCCGAAATTTGCGAAGCCGCTTGTCAGCTTATCCACCATTTCGGTACCGGGTGCTGAGCGGAAGACCGCAAAAATCTTGTTTACGAAGTAGAACGCAAACACATACGGAAGATTGAGGAGTATGAGCCGTTTGAAATCTATCTTTTTACTCATAAATCCATTCCTCGCTCCTTGCTCTTGACCTTGACCTTTTCCCGCTGTTGATTCTTAGACTGCTCCTGATGACGGGAGAGCTTCTGAAGCAGCGAGGGCTTTTCGTTCTTTATGAGTGACTTTGCGGAAAACTCCTTGAACGCCTGAGTCATGACATCCACATCCCGTCCTTTGAAGAAGACGAGGTAACGAGGAGGCTGACCGGCAGTATCCTTCATGAGGGAATAGTCGATTCCATACTTCTTTGCAGTGCGCTCGAATGACTTTATATTTCCGTCTGTCACCTCGATTTTGCTGAGAGCGGAGTTCTGCTCGATTAGATGCTTGATTGACTGCTTGCCCCGATAAGTCTTCGGCTGAGAAGCAGACTTCTGAGCCTTCTCGATTTCCTCAATGAACTTCTTGAGAGCCTTGTTCAGCACCTCTCCGGTAACTTTTCCGCCTTTGATTGCTATTGCAACAACCTTGGTGTTTACTTCGTCCTGCATTGAATCACTCCTTTCGTGGAATTATTGGGGAGAATCCGGATCTACGGCGGAAATCCCCGATAGTAGATAATTATCACGGCAACACCTCCTTTCTTGAATCACCATAGAGGTCATGATTCACAAGTGCCGAATAGTAGTTGTCCATAGTCAACGAGGCGTTATACAGCGTTGTGAGTATGTAAGCCCGGATATTCCGGATGTCCGACGGGCAGTCATCCATCGCCTGAAAGACGTATTCAATATGCCTGCTGTCTAACTTCAAGAGGCGAGATTTAACTACTTCCTGTGGCATATCCTCACCGTTTATACGGATAGTCGGACGAGTAGAGCAAATTGCATCCAGCATAATCTCAACCATCTCGTTTGCTCGGTCGATGTCAAAACGCTTGTCCTGAGCAAGCGTTTCAAGTTCAAGATTATCCCGGATAATCTCTCTGTATCGCTCCCTCTCTTTCATCCCATCCATCCCATCAAGATTGATAGATTGATTGTTACTTACTTGGTCATTGATTCCATCAGTAATTACTTGATTAGTATTTATTTGTGCAGGATTATCCTTGTGTGGGTTGTCCATGTCTGGATTATCCACATCGGGATTTTCCATGTGTGGATTGCCCATGTCTGGCAAGCCCGCTTGTGGCTCCTCATATATTTCAAAAACCATGTTGCCGAGTCTTCCTTTTTCGTCTCGTTCACGATGACGGATGAGATAGCCAGTTTCTTCAAGCTCACGAAGTGCCGAAAGGATTGCATCAGGTCCCTCTTTGCAGATTGCGGAAAGTCCTCTGGTTGAGAATCTCCATCCGTCATTGAATGAGAGCATTTTCGATAACAATCCTACAGACTTCAAAGAAAGTCGCTTGTCCCGAAGATGATAATTTGACATGACGGTGTATCCACGTCTTCTATTTACACGATAGACAGCCATGCTTCAAGCCTCCTCATTCTTGCGTAAAGTAGACAGTTCGCAGACGGAGTAGGGGCATTTTTCAAACACGCACGACTGGTCTTTCCAAAACGGACGATTAAACCGGCAGGTTCGGCATTCGGGGATAATGCCGTCATAACCACTGTCAAATTTCGAGTACGGCGATTCTTTCATCATCGCCTCGAATGCGATGAAGCTTTCGTTTTTCATTTTATTTCCTCCTGTTTTTTGATTTTGAGATAAAAAAAGCCCCGCCAGTGGGTTTGCATTTGCAATGGCGGGGTAGCGTTAAACTGTTCTTTTGAGAATAAAGTCTTGATTTATGTGTGACTGTGTGATATAATATACTCACAGTAAGATAAGATTGGGGCGATAGCGATGGGCAACCTTCCAGAGAATCGTTTGGAAATAATTCAGCGTGGTGCTGAAAAAATGCAGAAGCAGAATTTGTTCAGCGACACATTGGCTTCAGTTGCACTGGAAGACATAGGTGCTTGTCAGCACGTTGTCCGTACGATTCTTGGCAAGGATGACATCGAAATCATAAGCGTAAAAGGGCAGTATCGCCTTTTGAATATTACATCGAAAGACACGATATTGGACGCATATGCACAAGATAGTACAGGGCGGCATATAAATATTGAAATCCAGCGCAGGGATACTGTTGATCATGCAAGACGAATCAGATACTATGGTTCTATGATCGATAAGAGCATTCTTGATAAGGGTGCATATTACGATGAGTTGCCGGACGTGTATATAATCTATATAAGCGAGACGGATTTGCTGAATGTCGGCGAGTCAGTTTATCCGGTTACAAAGACACTCGGAAAGTCCGGAATCCCATATGACGACGGCAATTATGTAGTTTTCGCAAATGCCACTGTTGATGACGGCAGTGAGGTTGCAAAACTCATGCAGTATTTTAAGAAAGCAGACCCGGACGGTATGAGCCAGGGAGCATTGTCTGAGCGCATTCATTATTTGAAACGCGAACAAGGAGGTTATGACGAAATGTGCAAAGTAGCAGAAGATCTTTACAACAAAGGCATCGAGCAAGGTATTGAGCAAGGTATCGAACGAGGTATCGAACAAGGTATCGAACAAGGTATCGAACAAGGTCAAACTGAGAAAGCAAAAGCCATGGCGATTAGTTTACACGCATCTGGTGTAGCAGAAGATTTAATTGCTAAGGCTGCAAACGTCAGCGTCGAACTTGTTAGAAAGTGGCTTGGTTTGGCTTCAGCATGAGATAGTTATGCCCAGATAAAGAAATAATAGCTCAGCGGGTACTTTTGACTGTGAAATTATCACAGAATATGTGAGTACTTCGCTGAGCTATTTTTACTCGCAGCGTTGTGAGAGTGGCTTGCCAATAAAAAGCGATGAGGACATGGACAATGCAGGCAAAGTGCAGGAAAAGCGCAGGAAAACGCAGGAACAAGGAAAGTACAAGTCAAAAGAACCATCACACGGCGACTCTTTTTCTGTATCCAAGCTCAATCTTGTCCACTCAACTTCTCTATCCTCTTTCATTTTGTTTCCTCCTGTTTTTGATTTTGAGATAAAAAAAGCCCCGCCATTGGGTTTGCATTTGCAATGGCGGGGATAAGTAGTGGATACTTAGTTGTGGTCGAAGCCTTTGTTTACCTGTCTCGCTCTTGACTAAACCTCGAATTTATGGTAAGCTATATATGAACCTAAAATTCGAAAGCACAAGGAGGCAGACTGAAATGGGACTATATTTAAATCCGGGCAACGGATCCTTCCGACAGATTCGTAATGGAATTTACGTTGATAAAACTGACATGATTGATTATGTGAACAGCACTGTTGACACACCGGCGAAGCTGACCTGTTTCAGCCGCCCAAGAAGATTTGGCAAGTCGTTTGCCGCAAAGATGTTGTGTGCTTACTATGACAAGAGCTGTGATTCAAGGGAGCTTTTCGCTGGCTTGAAGATTTCAAAGATGGATTCCTTCGAGAAATATCTCAATAAGTATGACGTAATATATTTGGATATAACCCGATTCATCTCAAGATCGAGAAGCAAGGGAACTGATGTTGTAGCAGATATGCAACTGGCAACTATCGAGGAACTGAAAAAAGCATTCCCTGAGTTCGTAAAAGAAGATGAAACCTATTTGCCAGATGCGTTAGGTAGCATTAGCCAAGCTACTGGAAATAAGTTTGTCATAATCATCGACGAGTGGGATGCACTTTTCCGTGAAGCAAAGGACGACGATAATCTCCAAAAAGAGTATGTTCAGCTTCTGAGAGGATTGTTCAAAGGCGGCACAGCGACCGATGAAACAATCGCCTTAGCCTACATGACGGGCATTCTTCCAATCAAGAAGTACGGCACGGAATCGGCACTAACCGACTTCAGAGAGTATACCATGACAAATCCCTCGAGGCTGGCTGAATATGTCGGCTTTACTGAAGACGAGGTAAAGGCACTTTGCAATAAGTACAATATGGACTTTGAGAGTATGCAGACTTGGTATGACGGCTATTCATTTAATCAGATACAGCACGTCTATAGTCCGAATTCTGTCATGCTTGCTATATGGAATCAAGAATTTAGCAACTATTGGACAGCATCAGAAACGTATGAGTCCTTGAAAAAATACATCGAGATGGACTTTGATGGTCTCAAAGGTGAAATTATCAGGATGCTAAGCGGCGAAGCCGTAAGAGTAAAAGTCAGCACATTCCAAAACGATATGACCTCGTTCAGAAATAAAGACGATGTCCTCACTTTGTTAATTCATCTCGGATACCTTGCGTATGATAGCAAAACTCAAAAAGCAACTATTCCGAACTTAGAGGTTGCTGGAGCATTCGGTGATGCAGTCGGTGAAACCAACTGGGTATATGTGGCGAGTGCAATCAAAGATTCTGATGACTTGCTCGATGCAACGATTGCAGGAAAAGCAGACAAGGTCGCTGATGCTCTTGAAAAAGCACATGAGGGAGCTTGCTCTGTTTTGGAATATAACAACGAGGCATCCCTTAGTGCAGCGATTGTGTTGGCTTACTATACCGCTCGGCGACAGTATGAGATAGTTCATGAATTGCCAACAGGAAAAGGCTTTGCCGACTTGGCATTCCTCCCTCGCAAGTATTCAGACTATCCAGCAATGGTAGTTGAGCTTAAGTACAATCAGGACGTCGACACAGCAATCAAGCAGATAAAAGAGAAGCGTTACGACGGCAAGCTGAAAGAGTACTTCGGAAACCTCATCATGGTTGGTATCAATTACGACAAGGAAACTAAGAAGCATACTTGTGTGATTGAGAAAAGCTAGAAAGCTAAATGTAAATCAAAAGAGCCACCACCCGGTGACTCTTTTTCTGTATCCAAACTCAATCTTACCCACTCAACTTCTCAATCCTCTGCTTCCCGTAAAATTCGCTTTGAAGCACCCTTTTTGTCACAAACGCCGGCGCCCACCATCCAATGAGCATCGGCATTTGTATTTGTGTTTTTCTCAGATTCTCTCAACCGTCTCCGCAATCGGCTTCCTCGAGGAGTGGTTCTGCGAGGGCTCAGCGTTTTCGTCCGCATAGCCGAGGTTCAGCAGGCACAGCACTTCCTCGTTCTCGGGGAGGTTGAAGGCGGCTTTGACCTTGTCCGGGTCGATGAGGTTCAGCCACGTCGAGTCGACTCCGACGTTCTTCGCCGCAAGCATCATGTGAGTCGTGACGATTGAAGCGTCCTCGATGCCAGAGTCGCGCTTGCCGCCGGGATAGGTGAAGACGTTGCTCTTATCGAACGCCACAATCAGCACGGTTCCGGCATTATAACGGCAACGGGTGAGCTCGTCGATTTTTGCAAGACCTTCCGCCGACTCAACGACGTAAATCCTCTGCTCCTGCAAATTCTTCGCCGTCGGAGCAAGCCGCCCGGCTTCCAGAATCTCTGCGAGCGCATCCGGCTCGACCGCTCTGCCGTCATAGCTCCTGCACGAATATCTCTCTTTAACAACTTTTATGAATTCCATAGTAAATCTCCTTTCAAATTCTGAACGTAGCCGCATTCCACATCTCACAGCCTCTTTCTTCTGTCAGCTCGAAGCCGCGGGATTTCATCACTTCGAAGACTTCGTCCTTGCGGTTGTCGATGATTCCCGAAAGAATAAGAGTGCCGCCCGGGGCGATTAGCTCCTTGAAAACGTCCGCCATCGCAATCAGCACGTCGGCGACGATGTTGGCGGTGATGAGAGTGTAGCCGCCGTCACAGGAAATCTTCCCGACCAGTTCCCTGTCGGTCGTGACATCGCCACAGAGGGCGGTGTATTTTTCGTCGGGGATGCCGTTCTTGCGGGCATTTTCGTGAGAGGTCTTCGCGGCGTCGGCGGAAATGTCAACAGCGACAGCTGTGTCTGCTCCCAAGAGCATCGCCGCTATCGAGATGATTCCGCTTCCGGCTCCCAAATCGCAGACGGTATCGCCGGATTTAACGTACTTCTCCAAAAGCTCGAGGCAAAGGCGGGTCGTGTGATGCCGACCGGTGCCGAAGCTGTTCTCGGGGTCGAGGGTCAGGTTCACCCTGCCGGTGTTCTCGGGGACTTCCTCCCACGACGGCGTGATGACGAGCTTCTCGCCTACCTCCATCGGCTTCCAGAACCGCTTCCAGCTGTTCGCCCAGTCCTCGTCCGCAACGGTTCCAAACTTCATCTCGAGGCTCCCGACGTCATCTCTCCATTTAAGGGAATCAACTGTGCCTCTGACAGCTTCAAGAGCCGTTGGGTCGTCCTTGTCGAGATAGACGGTGACAAAGGTGTCCTTCCCGCAGAGCTCCCAGACCTCCTCGCCGATATAATCCCAACTGGCGTTCTTGTTCCGCTCAAATTCGCGAATATCCTCCGGGTCGTTAATCATCAGCCCATCAATCCCCGCCGCAATCAGCGCATCCGACAAAGCCTCCACGCCCGTGTGCTCGGTGTATATTTTAACTTCAGTCCATTCCAAAACGTTTGCCTCCCAATTTTTGATGAGAAAAGTATAGCATGTTTTTGGGGAGAATGCAAGCGTTACGCCTACCTTCACAAAATGTAGGGGCGGATATCATCCGCCCGAACAACGTTGCGGTTACCATGCGGGCGGATAATATCCGCCCCTACAAAAAAGCCTCCCCTGAAGCGGGGAGGTGAAACTTACAAATTTCCGAGTTTATACTCAATATACAGCGCAAACGCCGCTATTGTCAGGACTGCGAACGCCGCTATGCCGATAATCGTCTTCGGGTTTATCTTCTTTCCCTCTCCCTTCGGCGGAAGCTCGGGGTTCAGGACGCTTGAAAGTCCGGTGTGGCGGAGCGGAACTCTCAGGGCGAGATAGAGCGGCACCGAAACCGCAACCGCTATCACTGCGTTTACGGAGGAAGTGATAAGATTCGTCACAGTTGCGGTTATTGCCGTCTGAACCTCATAGCCGAGAATAATCTGCGAGAGGTATGTCTTCGCGAGATAGAGGATTATATAGGTGATTTGTCCCAGAATGCCGCTGATGAGAACGCCGGTGGTCTTGCCGAGGGTTGTGCCCTTGTGGCGAGTTCTGAAATATGACGCAAGCTCTCCGCAGATATAGCCCATTGCGAATTTCGACAGGAACGTGAACGGCGCCGAGAAGATATAAACGGGATCGAGCAAATCATAGAGCCCGGCACCGATTCCCGAAGCCAATCCCCCGCCGAAGCCGCCGAGGAGAAGTCCCGACAAGAGACACATCGAGTTGCCGAAGTGGATTCGGGTGATGAGCACGCCGTTCGGAATCTTTATCTGCAAGTAATTTCCGACAAAGCAAAGCGCCGCCATCATGCCGACCGATACCATGAAGTACAGGTTGTGATTTCTGGATTTAGAAGTGGTATTCATAAGAGTTGCCTCCCTTTCGTTTATGTCAACAATTCTATGCTAATTGAATCCAAATTGCAAATCGGTCGGAAATTTTATTTAAGCTTCTAAATTGTGCAGATTGCATAGTTTTGGGGAGATTTAATCTCCGTAATAGTCGATTTTTCACAACGAATTTCGGAGTTTTTCTGGTTGATTTTCTCGGTTAAGAAAAATTGCACAACATCCGAGCCTGTTTTGAGGCTTTGAAGTGGGCAATTTGCAAGAAATTTTCGGAGTTGACAAAAGCGGCATTACGGGATATAATGGAGACAATATTTAAAAGTGAGGCACAATAATGCGTTGATCTGAATTTAAACACCATAATTTCGAAAGGCATGAGTTTCATGCTTGTTCGTCGTGTTTAAATTCTTATTTTTAAGGAGCGTATTAATTGTGTCTTTTTATTTTAATAGATTCAACTGCCTGCAGCTTTTCAACGGGCTTGTCTTTTATGCGCCGGTGGCGTTGCTCGTCAGAACTCAGGCGGGAATGACCGTCTCGCAGTTTTTGCTGTTGCAAGCTGTATTATCAATCGTAATCTTTGCGGGAGAGGTTCCCGCCAGAATGGTGACCGACAGAATCGGCTATAAAAAACTCGATAGTCCTGTCGCAACTGCTTCTTCTCTCGGCAAGAGCCTGCCTGATGGCGGCATTTCTCATGAAGAGCCTTCCCCTGTTCGTCCTTGAAGCCGCACTTGAAGGGCTTTCAAACGTCTTCTACTCGGGGACCTACGACGCTTATCTCTACGGCGTTTACGGCGAGGAGGAATACTTGCGGAGAAGCACCCTTGCCAATAATTTCGGGACGACGGGATTTATTCTGAGCACCCTGCTCTACTACGTTTTCTACGCCGTTTTCGGAATGGTGGGGCTGCTGGTTTCGACTGTGGTTTCGGGCTTTCTGGCGCTACTCTGCTCGTTCGGGCTTGAAAAAGAGAAGTCCAAACCCGAAAAGCAGGAAAAGAGCTTGCCTGAGGTCTTCAGAAGCCTGCTTAAGAGCCGTGAGCTCTGGGTTATGATGCTCGTGTCGGCGTGCCTCACGATGGCGATGCTGTTTATAAACTTCTTCTACGTCGACAAACTGATGGCTGTCGGGCTTGACGAAAAGCTGATGACACCGATAATTTTGGGCTATTCCGTGGTCGAACTGCTGAACGCAAGAATTGCCAAGCGTATCAACTCGAAGAATCAGAAGATTTTCTTCGCTGTTTCGGGTCTTATTCTGAGCTTCGGCTTGATTCTGTTCGGCGTATTGAGTGGCGCTATGCCGGTTGTTATCTTAATGCTTATCCTGCCACTTCTGGTCGATATCCCTTCGGTGATACTCTCAAAGTACGAAAACGACCTCATCGACAGCATTGGTGCCGAAGAAAATTGGGCGACGGTTCTGTCGGTATTCAGCATGGGCGGAAGCCTCCCCGAAATAGCGATGCTTCTTATCTCGTCGGCTCTGTCGGGAGCAGGAACGGCGGTGTGCTTTATAGCTTTGGGCATTGCGATAGCCTTTATTTTACCTACATTTTGCCTTGACAACATGCACAAAAAATGATATCATATAATTTTGGATATGTCTAAAATAAATATTTTTGTGTATGGAGGTAATTTTAATCATGAGTAGCTACAAAGATTTAAGAATCGTAGACAACTTTTATCAGACCTCGGCGTTCTTCCCGATGCCGACGATGATGATTGGCACCATAGCTGACGACGGAAGCACAACCTTCGGTCCCTACTCCCTCTGTTCGCCCTACTATGTTGCGGGCAAGGGATATTATGCAATGATTCTCAACTGCCGCAATTCTTCGAATACGGCGCAGAACATTCTCAAGAGAAAGAGATGCACTCTCAACTTCATCTATGACGACAAGAAGCTCTTCAAGGAGGCTGTCAGAATGGGTTGGCCCGGGGACACTCCCGAGGAGAAGATGAAGGACTGCAAGTTCACCCTCGAGGACGGACTTCTCAAGGAAGCCGACCCGAACGGCATTTATCCGCAGGTCATCAAGGAGTGCTTCCAGGTATTTGAGTGCGTATGGGTTGACACCCTCGACAATGCGCAGGACGACCAGCCCGGCGAGCTCCACGGCTATTCCGGGCCCTACCACGATTTCAACGGAATTACATCTGAGTTCGGCGCGCACTTCATCCTCAAAATCGAGAAGATTCTCATGAAGGAGAAGCACTACAACGCCATCATCAACGGCGTCAAGGCTTCCGGGTTCCCGAAGGTTCCGGTTGACTACGGCTATCGCGATTCGAAGAACTTCTGGTATACCCACTTCTCCCGCCCGATCCCCGAGCTTCTGCCGGTAAGAGAGGGTAACCTCGACTCGGTCAAGTACGCCGCCAAGAGAATCGACCCGGATGTCCAGTTCACCGACGAAGCCTGCATGAAGCTCATCAACGTCCCGAGAATCTTCCTCCCGACCGCTCTCAAGGGCTGTGTTGATTGGGCAAAGCAGAACGGCGTCACCCTCATCACCGAGGAGCACATGAACATCATCAACGACAAGCGCTCGAAAGAGAAGAACAAGTAATCAGAAAGGGGAAACAACATGAAAGTAGTTCTGGCAGGAGCTTATGGCAAGCTCGGAAGCGAAATCCTCAAGTCGCTCGTTTCGAGAAATATCGAAACCGTTGCGGCTGATATGGTTGAAAGAGACATCGAGGGGCTTGACAAGTCGAAGTACACCTTCAAGAAGCTTGACGTCACCAATAAAGAGGCTCTCAAAGGCTTGTGCGACGGCGCAGACACGGTTATCACGACCGTTGGTCTCACCGCCACAAGCGCGACCCTCACAAACTATGATATCGACTACAACGGCAACCTGAATCTCTTGGAAGAGGCAAAGCGTGCCGGTGTTACGAAGTTCGTCTATATCTCGGTTATCAAGGCTGACAAGGCGCCCGACGTCCCGATGCTCCACGCAAAGTATCTCTTTGAAGAGAAGCTCAAGGAAAGCGGAATCTCCTATGTCATCCACCGCCCGACCGGCTATTTCTACGACATCGTAAAAGTATTCAAGCCGATGATCAAAGAAGGCAAGGTCACCCTTCTCGGAAAAGAAGCTGTTCACGCCAACGTCGTCCACACTCCCGACTTCGCCGAGTTCATCGTCGACCACATCGGCGACAATAACGTCACCTACGATGTCGGAGGAAAAGAGACCTGGTCTTATGAAGAGATTGCCCGCATGTGCTTCGCGGCGGCTGGCAAGGAGCCGGTCATCAAGCGTGCTCCGGCTTGGCTCTTCGACGTATTGGGAAATCTCCCAAAGAACAAGAAGAACGGCAAGAAGGCAATCCTCAAGTTCTCGAAGTGGACTCTGACGGAAGAGATGGTCGGCGACACACATGTCGGCGATTCGAGCTTCAAGCAGTACATCAACGAGAGTTTCAAGAAGTAAGGGGGATTAAGCTATGAGTATATGGGGATATTTTGGGATATTCTTTGTTGTCAGCCTTCTGTGCTGTGCAATCGGATTCAAGAAGTATGTCTACTTCCTCTCGGTCGGCTACGGCTTCTCCGTAATCGGCTTGGGAATCGCCTATCTCGTTTCAGCGTTTGCGGGCGGCTTCGCATGGAATATCGTAACGATTTTGCAGTGTGTTCTTTTCGTAGTCTACGGCGCAAGACTTTCCGGCTTCTTGCTCGCAAGAGAGCTTAAGAACGGCAACTATCGCAAGGTTCTGAAAGAAGCTACGAAAGAGGACGAAAAGCCGATGCCGGTCTTCGTCAAGATTGCAATCTGGCTCTGCGTCGGGCTCCTCTACTTCGCCCAGACCTCGCCGGTCTTCTACAGAATCTATAACGGCAAGGGCGAGGACGTCGTCCTCCCGCTCATCGGCGTAATCATCAGTGCCTGTGGGCTCATCCTCGAGTCGATTTCCGACAAGCAGAAGAGCGCTCAGAAGGCTGAAAAACCGAACATGGTTGCGACCAAAGGGCTCTTCAGGATGGTTCGTTGCCCGAACTACCTCGGTGAAATCATCTTCTGGACGGGTGTCCTCATCGGCTCGGTCAACGCTCTTCATGGCGTTGGACAGTGGATTGTTGCAATCCTCGGCTGGATTCTCATCGTGATGGTAATGTTCAACGGCGCACAGCGTCTTGACCGCCGTCAGGAAAAGAGATACGGCTCTATGAAGGAATACAGAGACTATGCCGACCACACGCCGATTATTCTGCCGCTGATTCCTCTTTATCATGTCGGAAAATATAAATAATAGAAGGGAAAGAAAAATATGACCATTCCAATGGCGCTCGTTGATTACATTCCGGTTCTGATGTTTTTAATCGCCGCTGTAATCCTTCAAAGAGACCTTTACAAAAGCATGAGCAAGGGTGCGTTTGCGCTCTTCTCGGCGGGAACCATCACCGTTTTTGTCGCAGGATTCTATAAGGCAACGTGGAAGCTCCTCTATGCCGCAGGAGTCTGCGACTTCACATCCTTAAACAAATCCTTCTTCCCGATGCAGACGACCGGCTTCGTCCTCGCCGCACTCGGAATGCTCGCGCTCCTTTGCCACAAGCAGGGCACTGAAAATGGGGACAAGCTCAACTCGGTTGCGATTATTCCGACTCTCGGAATCCTCCTGACCGCCGCGGCACCGTCGGAATACTCCGGCACGATGATATTCGTCATGCTGATGGTCCTGGGCGTCCTCGTTCTCGATGTCGGACTCATAATCATCTCGGCAAGGCATAAGCAAACCCTCGCCGCCGTGATTTACGGAATCTCGTTCGTGTTCGTAATGGGCATGGGATATCTTTCATCGAAGGATTTCGAACAGGCTTCGATGAACTGGATTGCGGAATTCACGAATGTATTAGGACAGGGAACATTCCTTTTGGCGACGTGGATGCTTCACAAAAAGATGGTTGCGGAAAGCAAGTAAAGATTTTCAGGCATAAGAAACCCCACCGTAGAGATGCGGTGGGGTGATTTTCGCTTACTTCGATATCTCCGGTGACGGCAGATACGAATACTCCCCTGAAAAAGCTACTTTTGACCAATCAATCTTTCTTGTAAAGTAAACTATCTTGGAATACTTTTCTTCACTTATTTTCTTCCTGTATGTAGCAATTACTCTGACATAATCTGAGACGTTATTTCTGAGGTCTTCTTTAAGAACCGTATTGGGAATGTACTCTCCGCTTTCTTCATCTTTTACAAATCCCACACATGCTTTGGTGCCGCCTGCAAGCTTTTCGGTGTACAGCTTCGGACGCATTGAGCTGAAATCTCCTACCATATTAGCCATCAGACTTTTATTTATGATATACGGGAGAATATCAAGCTTCATCTGTGTGGTACCCTTGTCTGAAAATTCAAAGTCATCAGGGCTTAACCTATGTGCCAGACAACGCTCATAAAACTCCGCCGCAGAAAACGCCGGCATATCATCTCTATCATTTTTGACAGGTCTTAGCCCGGTCATGTGCATATAACTATAGTCGTGAAATGTCACTTCAACATAGGAAATCCGCTTGTGCTTGTCCATGCAAACAAACAGGAGATTCCGATTATTCAGTTCATCCCGATACTTCTCAGCGCAGTTTACTACAGTGTCAATAGCATCTTTCTTAGAATACTGCATTGTGTTCTCCAAAAAAACTAAAATAAAAGGAGACAGCCCACGATACCGCGGTATCGCTCGACTTTCTCCTTGATAACTGGTTTTTCTGTCGTCCGCCGACTCTCAGTTCCTTCCGGCAAAGCCGTTCTACTGCATCACTTCGGGTTTTTCCGTTGCCCGCCAACTCTCCGGTCCAAAGCCCGGCATCACTTTCGGATTTTAGGTGCCAGTCGCACCGGTGGGATGTCGCCCACCTTCCTACTTACATTATACCCAATAGGAAGTGAAAAAGCAATCGGAATCTTTGTAAATTTTCTATGAACGAAAATTTTGATTCTCCGCTCACTCTTCCCCATCCTCCTCCGGCATATCCCAGTTATGGTATACCTGCTGGACGTCGTCGTTATCGTCGAGGGCGTCGAGGAGGAGTCCCATAAGCTTGAGCTGGGTTTCGTCGGTGAGGGTTGTGTAAGTCGAAGGAATCATCGTGTCCTCTGCCGAGACGAGCTTATAGCCCATTCCGGAAAGCTTCTCCGAAATCTTATAGACATCGTTCGGGTCGGTGGAGACTTCGATAACCTCGTCTTCGACGTTGAAGTCGTTCGCTCCGGCATCGAAGCAATCTTCCATCAGCTTGTCCTCGTCGACTCCGTCGTTCTCAAGGACGATTACGCCCTTGCGGGTGAACATGAAGGAAACGCAACCGGTCGTGCCCATGTTTCCGCCGAACTTATCGAAGTAGTGGCGGACATCGGCGGCTGTACGGTTCTTGTTATCCGTCAGGCACTCGACGATGATAGCGACTCCGCCGGGACCGTAGCCCTCATAGACCATCGTCTCGTAGCTGTTCTTGTCGTTGTCGCCGGCGGCTTTCTTGATAACACGCTCGATGTTGTCGTTCGGGACGTTGTTAGCCTTCGCCTTGGCGATAAGGTCTCTCAGCTTGGAGTTGGAGCTCGGGTCAGGACCTCCCTCCTTGACGCAGACGGTAATCTCTCTGCCCATACGGGTGAAGACCTTCGCCTTCGCGCCGTCCGCAATTTCCTTCTTGCGCTTGATGTTGTTCCACTTTGAATGTCCTGACATGTAAATCTCTCCTTAGTTTAATGCTGAGTCCTGATTTGTCCAAATAATTTCAAATAATTCACGAACCCGCTCCTGCTGTCCCGTCAGATATAAGTATCCGAAAAGGCACTCGAGTGCGGTTGCTGTTCTGTATTCACGGACGCTTGAATGCCTCGGCGGAGTGATTCCACCGGCATTCCTTCCTCTGCGAAAGATGTCCGATTCCTCTTCCGAAAGAAGAGGCAATATTCTCTCGCATGAAGCCGACTGAAACTCACAGCAGACATACTTGACCGTGAGACTGTGGAGCTTTCCGGCGGGCATATTGGCGCTTAAAATGAGCTTTTCTCTGACGAGCTGTTCATAAACGCTGTCGCCCATGAATGCAAGAGCCAACGGGCTATAGAGCCCTGCTTCCTTTTTATCCAAAGCCTTGAACGACATTCTATCCTCCAAAGCTACTTGACGTAGTCAAACTCATAGCCGCAGACGGAAACGGTGTCGCCGTCCGCTACTCCCTGTTTCTCGAGCTCCGCGATAATTCCGCTCGACTGGAGAACCAGCTCGAAGTGCTGAAGCGACTCATAATCGTTCGGGTCTATCATGCGGATGATTCCCTCGAGCCATTCCGCCTCGACGAAGTAAACGCCATCCTCGACTGTTACCTCGAAGTTTCTGTCCTTTGCGAGTTTCTCCGGATTCCACTCGGGAGCCTGTTCGGGCTCGAAGACCTTGAGCGGCGGAAGCTTTGAAAGCTCTTCGGCGCAATAGTCGACAAGCTCCTTCGTTCCCATTGTGGTTGCGGCGGAAATTTCGAAGACGGGAAGCCCCATATCCTCGATATATTCCCTGAACCTCTGCATCTGCTCCTCTGTCGCCATGTCGCACTTGTTTGCGGCTACGACCTGCGGAGCGTTCGCCAAATCCTCGCTGAAATTGGCAAGCTCTCTGTTTATCGCCTCGTAATCCTCGATCGGGTCTCTGCCCTCGGAACCGGAAACGTCCACAACATGGACGATAAGCCTGCATCTCTCGACATGTCTTAGGAACTCGTGCCCGAGTCCGACACCTTCGCTTGCACCCTCGATGAGTCCCGGGATATCCGCCATGACGAACGAATTGCCGTCGGCGACTTTAACTACTCCCAGAACGGGGGTCAGAGTAGTAAAGTGATAGTTCGCAATCTTTGGCTTTGCCGCCGATACGACCGATATAAGCGTCGATTTTCCGACATTCGGGAAGCCGACGAGTCCTACATCGGCAAGAAGCTTGAGCTCAAGCTTGAGGTCCAGCTTCTGCCCCTTGAAGCCTGGCTTTGCAAAACGGGGAATCTGTCTTGTGGGGGTGGCGAAATGGGCATTTCCCCTGCCGCCCTTGCCGCCCTTTGCGATTACGACCGGCTCGTCGCCTGACAAATCGGCGATGATTCTGCCGCTTTCACGCTCACGGACTACCGTCCCTCTCGGAACCTTTATGACGAGGTCGGGGGCACTCTTGCCGAAGCAGTTCCCCGAGCCGCCGTTACCGCCCTTTTCGGCACAGAATTTTCTCTTATAGCGGAAGTCGATAAGGGTGTTCATATTGTCATCGACCTTGAAGACGATGTCGCCGCCCTTACCGCCGTCGCCGCCGTCGGGGCCGCCTGCCGCAATGTACTTTTCCCTGTGGAAAGACACGCAACCATCTCCGCCGTCTCCGGCTTCAACGGAAATATTCACTTCATCGACAAACATCCGAACACTCCTCTCTTTCCGAAAAAAACGTCCCCAAACGTTGAGGTTCGGGGACAAGTTTCAGCAAATCGCTTATTTTTCTACAGGATAAACGCTTACCTGCTTCCTGTCACGACCCAATCTTTCAAACCTTACTACACCGTCTACCTTTGCATAGAGGGTATCATCTGAGCCGATGCCGACGTTGACGCCGGGATGGATATGCGTTCCTCTCTGGCGATAGAGGATGTTGCCCGCAGGTACGAACTGACCGTCAGCTCTCTTTGCGCCTAATCTTTTCGATTCGGACTCACGACCGTTCTTGGTCGAGCTTGCTTCCTTTTTATGGGCGAAGAACTGCATACTTAATCTTAACATTTTATTTCACCGCTTTCTGAATTCGTTGGAATCTCCGTTACGATTCTTCAATCGTAACCGCTACATTTTCGGGGTACTCTTCACTCAAGGCTTCAAGGTGCTCTTTCAAAGCTCCTATAAGCCTGTCCGCATTTTCTGACTTCTCATTCACCGTGAATCTCACCGTGTCGTCGTAAACTTCCGGCACTGCGTCCACATTGAAGCCGTCAATGCAGCTGTTGACAGTGAGCATCACTGCCGAGGAAACGGCGGCACAAACGATGTCGCTCCCCGCTTCCGAATATCCCGAATGTCCCGAGACGGAAAAGCCCTTATAGCTCCCCTGCCCGGTCACTTTAAATAACGCCGTTATCATTATGCCTTGATGGCTTCGATTCTCACCTGAGTGTAGGGCTGTCTATGACCCTGCTTCTTGTGAGAAGAGCCCTTCTTGGGCTTGTAGGTGAAAACGGTAATCTTCTTAGCCTTGCCGTTCTTAAGAACCTTGGCATCAACGGTTGCGCCCTCAACATAGGGTGTACCAACAGAAGTTGTTTCGCCGTCAGAGAGGACTACAACTTTATCAAAAGTAACTTCCTCATCGGCTTCTACGGGAAGCTTCTCGATGAAGACGACATCGCCCTCGTGAACCTGATACTGCTTTCCGCCTGTTTCAATTACTGCATACATTTCTCGGCACCTGCCTTTACTATAAAACTCGCTATGCGACGGAGAAAAAGCTCATAAAATCGCTCTTTACTTGAGAACCGACCATAAGCGGCTTAAAAATTATACTACATTACGGGGTCAAATGCAACTGAAAAGAGGGATTGTTCACAGAAAATTTACAAATCAGGCTCCCATTACTATGAGTTTTCCGTCCTGAGCCGTCAAATTGATAGTACGGATTTTAATCTCCCCGGAGTCGACAATCAGGTTCGCTATCTTGTCCTCGACTTCGCGGCGGATGATTCTTCTGATGTCACGGGCACCGTACTGCTCGGAGATGGCGATGTGGGCAATGGCCTCCTCGGCGGCTCGGTCGTAGTTGAACATGATGAGCTTTTCGGAGAGCGGCGCAACCATCTCGCCGAGCATCAGGTGAGCGATGTCGGCATAGTCCTTCTCGGTAAGCGGGTTGAAGACGACAATCTCGTCAACACGGCTGATGAACTCGGGACGAAGGAACTCTCTAAGTCCCTTGATTGCTCTTTCCTTCGAAGCCTGAGCCTGAGTCCTGTCGAAGCCGATGCCGAAGCTCTTGTCGGTCGAGCCCGCGTTACTCGTCATGATGATGACGGTGTGCTCGAACGAGACGCTTCTGCCCTGTGCGTCGTTGACCTTGCCTTCGTCAAGAATCTGCAGGAGTATGTTCATGACGTCCGGGTGCGCCTTCTCGATTTCGTCGAAGAGGACGACCGAGTAAGGCTTTCTGCGGACCTTCTCGGTGAGCTGTCCCGCCTCGTCATAGCCGACGTAGCCCGGAGGCGAGCCGATGAGCCTTGAGACCGTGTGCTTCTCCATGTACTCGGACATGTCGATTCTGATAAGCGGCTCCGTAGCGTCGAAGAGCTCCGATGCCAGAACCTTTGCGAGCTCCGTCTTTCCGACGCCGGTGGGACCGACAAAGATGAAGGATGCGGGTCTCTGGCGTGATGTGAGCTGAACGCGTGAACGCTTGATGGCGTTGCAGACGAGGTCGACCGCTTCCGGCTGACCGACAATCTTCGCCGAGAGTGAGTCGTGGAGCCCACGAATCTTGTCATATTCAGTTTCAACTATCTTGTTCGCCGGGATGCCCGTCCAAAGCTCGATAACTCTTGAGAGGTCGTCCTCGTTGACATAGACCTTATCTGCGGCTTCCTGAGCCTCGGCGCAGTCGTTCTCAAGCTGTGAAAGCCCCGCCTTCGCTTCGGCTATCTTCTCATAGTCGGGACTCTCAGCTTCTTCAAGCTTCGAAAGCTCATCTTTCTTAGCCGCAAGCTGGTCGTTAAGCTCAGCAACCCTTGAGATTTCGGGGCTACGGATGCTTGCGCCGGCACAGGCTTCATCGAGAAGGTCGATAGCCTTGTCGGGCAGGAATCTATCGTTGATGTATCTTTCCGACAGAACGGCACACATCCGAAGAGCCGAGTCGGTAATCTTGACGTGGTGGAAGTCCTCGTAATACTTTCTGATGCCGAACAAGACCTGAACGGTGTCGTCGACAGTCGGCTCGGTAACGGTTACCGGCTGGAAGCGTCGCTCAAGGGCGCTGTCCTTCTCGATATACTTCCTGTATTCCTTGAAGGTGGTCGCGCCGATTACCTGAACCTCGCCTCTTGAGAGTGCGGGCTTAAGGATGTTTGCGGCGTTCATTGTGCCTTCGTTGTCGCCAGTTCCGACGAGAGTATGTACCTCGTCGATGAAGAGGATGACGTTGCCTTCGCGCTTGACTTCTTCGATAAGCCCCTTCATTCTCGACTCGAACTGTCCACGGAACTGGGTTCCGGCGACAAGAGTCGTCATGTCAAGAAGGTAAATCTGCTTGTTTTTAATGCTGTAGGGAACGTCGCCCGAGACTATTTTCTGAGCGATTCCCTCGGCGATTGCGGTCTTGCCGACGCCCGGCTCACCGATGAGGCATGGGTTGTTCTTCTGTCTGCGGGAAAGAATCTGAATGACTCTGTCAATCTCCCGCTCTCTGCCGATGATTCTGTCAAGCTTGCCGGAAGCGGCGCGCTCGTTGAGGTTCGTGCAGTAGGTGCCGAGATACTTGAGCTCCTTTTTCTTATCAGCCTTTTGCTCTTTTTTCGACTTCTTGGTCTGTCCGGAAGCCTGCTCGGAATTCTGCTGTGAATTGGGCAGAGCATTCTGCGGCTGATTCTGGGCGTTAGGATTCATCCTGCCCATCAGGTTCGCGATGAAATTGGGCATGGCATTACTGATGCCGCCCATCTCGAACGAATCGCCCTCGGCGTTCTCGTCCTCGGTGATTTCACTCAGAGCTTCAAGGTCTTCATCACTTATACCCATCTGCTTCATGTAGTCGTCAATCTGGGTGAGCCCCATCTCCTTGGCGCAGACGAGGCAAAGCCCTTCGTTTTTTCTTTCGTTGCCGTTCATGGTGGTGATGAACACCGCGGCTTGTCTTTTCTTACATCTTGTACAAATCATTTATTATCTCCGATTCAAATATCATCCCATCAGATTAAGCTCATAGAAGAACTTAAAGATATACGTCAGCTCTATTGTGTCGGTATTCAGGAAGATAAGCGAGTCGCCGCTGACGTTGACGACAAGCTTAATGAGAAGTGCCAGTCCGTATACCGTGATAAGACCTTCGACCGCGCCGAGTATCGCTCCCAAAAGCACATTCAGGGCACCGATCAGAGGGATCTTGTTTGCAAATTTGAACATGTTCGAGACGGGGTTTATAACCAGTCTCAGAACAAATAAGAGAACCAAAAATACGACTATCTTGAGTGCCAATTCGATAATCGGTCGAACGATTTCCTCCTCCGCTGTGGCGGCTGTTTCCTCGGCAGAACCGGTCAGGAATACGTTTACAACCTCCGACATATCGCCGGTGGCGGCTCCCAACGTTTCGAGCGCATTTATGATGTAGTCGCTGAATAAAAAGCTCTCGACCGTGCTTGTGACGGAGCTTTCAACCCCCGTAGCTATCGACGAAGCCGAATCCTGCGAGCCGTTTTCCCGAAGGGTTTCCGCAAGCTCGTTGAAGAGATCCGAAGCTCCCGAAATAATCTCGCCGATTTCGCTGTCGGAGACAGTAGTGCCGTAGTCGCCCGAGGTCAAGGCATCCGAAACCACCGTGACGGGGTCCTTCTTTGAAGCCGTCTCGGTCAGGGTGTCTATAACCGTCTCGTGGATGAAGCTGTCGTAAATAAGCAGCGAGAGAGCCTCGGCTCCGAACCAGCTCACAAAGAATGCCGCCACGATGAGAATGGCATAAACGGCACTCCGAAGAAAGCCCCTTTTCGAGCCTTGGTAAAGCGTAATCAGGATTATTCCTATCACGCAGACATCGTAGAATATATAAAGATAATCGGTCATGGTTTCTCTTTGATCAGTCTCCTACCGAAGCCTTGATAACGCTCCGGTAGTTGAGAAGAATTGCGTTGTTGTCGTAGATTACGAACGACGTATATGTGGCTCCGAGAGCCGTTTCGGACCTGAGCTCGCCCGAAGAGCTGAGGCAATCGAGCTGTGAAGATGTATTAAGATACACCTTGTCATTGCTCACAAGCACATATTCGATTTCTTCATTATAAGTAATTTCAGTCGGTTCGTCAAGTCCCGCTTCAAAAATTGCTACAAGATATTCGTCGCTTCCCGCCTTCTCAAACGTTACGGCGCAGACGTCGTCCCGAGCGGAAAATCCGCTTATGTCATAGGTATAGTCATACGAATATGCGACACTGCAGTCGCTATTGAGAAGATACACGGCGTCGCTTCCGACAACCCAGATTTCATTATCGTCGGTGAATTCAATGTCGAGCGTCAGGGTCTCGATAGCCGAGGACTTTGCCTGAATTTCGGTCGAGCTGAAATCGAGGACATAGACAAGCGTCTTGAGGATTCCTCCCGAGGCATAAAGGCTCGCAACGGCACAGCCCGAGCCGGAGTCGTTCATGGCAATCGCCATGATGTAGTTGCCGTCCGCCCAGTGGAAAATCTCGGTGCCGTTCTTGTCATATATAGTTAAGTATGAGACATATTTGTCGGTTGAGGTGACAACAGCGATATTTCCCTTCTCGCCTATCTCGGCGAAAAGTATCTGGTCATCAAGCTTCTTTTCGAAAATCTCGTTGCGCCTGCTTATCACCATCAGGCTGTAGCCGCCCATGTCATAGACGAGCGCCCTTGACGATGAGGTCTCGACGGTCGGAGTGCCGTAGGGCGCATAGACCGACTGGATGGTCGAGCCTGAGGTGTCATAGGTGGTGATGGACGTGTCGGAGAACATGACCCAGCAGTCCTTCATAGCGCCGATAGAGACGTTCGAGCGGCTCGAGACATCAAACGGGAAGTTCGACTCCTCTTTCTCGTCCTCAAGTGTGGTCGAGGTCGCCGACTCATAGCCCTCCTCGAGGATGTTCTCGAAATACGGGAGCCAGCTGTCGTGTGTGAGATATATAAGAAACGCGACGGCGAGCACGGCAAGAATCGTCAAAAGTCTTCTTATGAACCGCCTGCTTCTGCGGCTCCTGCGGAGCTTCTTTATGTCGGTTTCATAGGAATTTATTGAAGCCACTTATGCTCGCCTCCCATCTTAATAGAATACTTTGTTTAAATACAGCCCGTGCGGGGGGACCGTTTTGCCCGCTCGGGTTCTGTCGCAAGCGGAGGTTATTTTCGGAATGGAATCCCTCGGGAGCTTGTCGTCGTTTATAAACAGGAGCGTCCCGACCATTATTCTTACCATGTTGTAAAGAAATCCGTCGCCGCTTACTTTGAAGACGACCAAATCGCCTTCACGTTCAACCGAGAAGTCGAAAATCGTCCTGACGGTCTCTTTTTTATCCGTATCGGTCGAGCAGAAGGACTTGAAGTCGTGCGTGCCGATGAAATCTTTCGAAGCAATATTCAGCTTTTCCGCATCAATCGGATACCAGCTCCGAAACCACAGGTCCTCGTGAAACGCCGAGCGGATTTCCGAATTGTGGATTATATACTTATACTCTTTGCCCTTGCAGGAATATCTTGCGTGGAAGTCATCTGCCGCTTTCTCGCACTTTAAAATCGCTATATCTTTGGGTAACACGCCGTTGAGCCCGAAGATTATGCCTCTTTCGTCAATAGTGTTCTCAAGAGCACATGAGAATACATATTCGTTTGCGTGAACTCCGGCATCGGTTCTTGAGCAACCGTCGATTGGGACCTTCTCCCCGAGAAGCTTATAGAATCCCTGCTCGACCGTGCCCTGAACGGTGCGGAGTTTTAAGTTATCCGCTTGCTTCTGGAAGCCGTGATAATTTGTTCCCCGAAAGGACATTGTTACTTTATAATTCGTCATATCGGAATGAATATGTTTGCAAGTATAATCAGCACCAAGAACCCAACAGTCACCGCAAGGGCGATATAGTCAAGATGCGTGGTCTTGAGCTGCTTCATTCTGGTTCTTCCCTCGCCGCCACGATAGCAACGGCATTCCATCGCCAAGGCAAGCTCCTCGGCTCTTCTGAACGCCGAAACAAACAGCGGAATGAGAACCGGGATAAGAGCCTTTGCACGGTTGATGATTGAGCCGGACTCAAAGTCTGCTCCCCTTGCCTTCTGTGCGGACATAATCTTGTCGGTCTCCTCAATGAGCGTCGGGATAAACCGGAGCGCAATCGTCATCATCATGGCGATTTCGTGCGCCGGGAAGTGGAATACCTTGAGCGGCGAAAGCACCCTCTCGATGGCGTCCGTCAGGGCAATCGGCGAGGTGGTGTATGTCAGAAGCGATGTTCCGCAGATGAGGAAGATGATTCTCACCGCCATGAATATCATCGTCGAAAGACCGTCGTCGGTTATCTTTATAAAGCCGAGGCTGAAAATGACGTCGCCTGTACTTATAAAGAACAGGTTCAGTATTCCCGTGAAGATGATTACCGGCAAAATCGGCTTGATGCCCTTTAACATCATCTTTATCGGGATTCCCGAAATCGCGAATGCAAATACGAGAAACACTATGCCCACTGCGAGCCCGGCAAATCCGCTCGCCGAGAAGAGCATCACTATATATAAAACCGTAAGTAGCAGTTTTATTCTCGGGTCAAGACGGTGCAAGACCGAATTCCCCGGAAAATACTGCCCGATAGTTATATCCTTTATCAAGTCTTATTTCTCCTTTTTCTCCTCAAGAAGCCGCATAACAAGCTTCTTCGCATAGCCCGTTGAATAGACCTCGTCGTCGAATTCGATTCCGGCTTCTTTCAGCCTGTCGAAAACTCTCGTAATCTGCGGGACGGTCAAGCCCATGCTGTCAAGCTCCCTGACCCGGGCGAATACTTTTTCCGGCGTGTCGAACATGAAGATTTTCGAGTCATTCACAACAAGTATCTTCGAGACGGTATTCGCAACGTCCTCCATCGAGTGGGAGACGAGCATGACGGTCGACTTCTTCTCCTCGTGGTACTCTTTTATCATGCCGAGGATTCTGTCCCTTCCGTGAGGGTCGAGACCTGCTGTCGGCTCGTCAAGTATAAGCACCTTCGGCTCCATCGCCATGACTCCGGCGATTGCGACCCTGCGCTTCTGTCCGCCCGACAGGTCAAACGGCGACTTCTGGAGTAGCTCTTCCTTCAGTCCTACAAGCCGCATGGTTTCCCTGACACGCCTGTCTATTTCAGCCTCATCGAGCCCCATGTTCTTCGGACCGTAGGAGATGTCTTTATAGACGGTATCTTCAAACAGCTGATACTCGGGGTACTGGAAAACGAGTCCCACCTTGAAGCGGATATCTCTTAAGCGGGATTTGTCCGCAAAAAGCTCCTCGCCGTCGACATATACTTTGCCGGTGGTGGCTTTCAGAAGCCCGTTAAAATGCTGAATAAGGGTAGACTTGCCGGAGCCGGTGTGCCCGATAATTCCGATAAGCTCTCCCTCATCAATCTCTAAATTTATATCATCCAGCGCTACCTTGCGGAAGGGTGTTCCCTCACCGTAAACGTAGCTCAGGTGTTCTGTCTTGATTATGCTCAAAGCTCTGCCCTCTTCTATTTTAACAGCTCATAAAGAGCATCATAGCATTCGTCTTCATAAATAATATCTTCCGGCAAATTAATGCCGCATTTTATCAGCTCATGTGTGAGCTCGGTTACCTGCGGGACGTCGAGTCCCAAGGATTTAAGCTTCTCGACCTGCGAGAAAACCTTCTTCGGGCAGTCGTCCATTATGATGTCGCCCGAGTCCATGACCACGACGCGCTTTGCCCTTGCCGCTTCGTCCATGTAGTGGGTGATTAAAACTATCGTGACGCCGGACTTGTTGAGCTCGGTAATGGTCGACATAATCTCACGCCTGCCAATTGGGTCGAGCATGGCGGTCGGCTCGTCAAGGACTATGCAGTCGGGCTTCATCGCCAGAACTCCCGCAATGGCGACCCTCTGCTTTTGTCCACCCGAAAGCTTCGAAGGCGAATGCTCGCGATAGTCGTACATCCCGACGGTCTTGAGCGCCTCATCAACTCTTCTTCGAATCTCCTTGGGCTCCACGCCGATGTTTTCAAGTGCGAATGCAACGTCCTCCTCGACGATGGTCGCGACAATCTGGTTGTCAGGGTTCTGGAAGACCATGCCGACATTGCTTCGGATGTCGAAAAGCTTGTCTTCGTCAGCGGTATCCATCCCCGCAACCGTGACTTTACCCGAATCGGGGAGATTGATTGCGTTCAGGAGCTTTGCAAGCGTCGACTTGCCCGAGCCGTTATGCCCGAGCACCGCGACGAATTCGCCCTTGTCAATCGAGAGCGAAAGCCCGTGCAAAACCTCGTTTTTCTCGACGTTCCCGTTGTCGTCCTCGGTCGTATATGTGAATTTAACGTTGTCAATATCTATAAAACTCATTATAACCCCTTAAATTGAATACCATATCGAGGTGCTTCCCGCCGGCAATGTAAGTCCCGTCGACTCCACCGGCAAGCCTATTTCGTTGCTCGAGACCTTGCCGCCGAATTTCGGAATCAGCACACTCGAGAGAATATAGCCCATAACCGATGCCGAAAGCCCGGTTGTGTAGCTGTTCAGCACGAAGAAGAGCGGTTTTTCGCTCAGAACGCCTGCCGTAAGCTTGACTAAATCGTAGACGTTGTCCTCGAGCTTCCATATCTCGCCCGAGGGTCCCCTGCCGTAGCTCGGAGGATCCATGATTATGCCCTCGTAGCGGCTGGATCTCTTGATTTCACGCCTTACGAACTTCTCGCAGTCGTCAACTATCCATCTTATCGGCTTCTCGGAAAGCCCCGACAAAGCGGCGTTTTCGCGAGCCCATTGAACCATGCCCTTTGAGGCGTCGACGTGGCAGACCTCCGCCCCGGCGCCCGAGCACGCAAGCGTTGCCCCGCCGGTGTAGGCGAAGAGATTCAGGACCCGAACCTTGTCGGTCTTTACCCTCTCGCTGATAAGCTCGCCCGTCTTCTCCCAGTTCACAGCCTGCTCGGGGAAGAGCCCTGTGTGCTTGAAGCCTGTCGGGTGGACTTTGAACCGGAGATTCCCGAAATATTGCGAGCTATAGCCGACCGTCCAGCTCTCGGGGAGCTTTTTTAAATACTCCCACTGCCCGCCACCCTTAGATGAACGGTGGTACACGGCGTTTGCGCTCTGCCAGAGCGCAGTCTTTTCCGTTTTCCATATAACCTGCGGGTCGGGGCGGATGAGCCGGATATCCTTCCAGCTCTCAAGCCTTTCGCCGTCAGATGCGTCAAGTAATCTATAGTCCTTCCAGCCGTCAGCCGTTCTCATTGTCCGTTTCCTGCTCTCCGATATGCTCCGCAACCGTCTGAGCGGCGGCCTGAGCATACTGATAAATGATTTCTTCGTCCCTGCCCTCAGCCGTAACTCTGATGAGCGGCTCGACAGACGATTCTCTTATGTAAATTCTTCCGTCGCCCGCAAGCTTTTCGGAGCAATATTCGAGCATCTCCGTAATCTCGGGGACGGATTCCCACATGTTCTTGCATTCGTGCCTTATCTTGACATCGACATCGATTGACGGATAAGGCGTGAAGATTCCGGCGATTTCCGAAAGTCTTCTACCGGTTCCAGCCATGACCTCGAGCATTTTAGCAGCCGCCAGTTCTCCGTCTGCTGTGTCGGGAACCTTTCCGAAGAGAAATCTTCCACTTCCGTTGGCACCGAGGTTATAGCCGTCGGTCATCATCCGCTCGTGAATTGAGCGCTCCGAAACTCCCGAAGCCGTCGAAGTGACGATTCCGTTGTCCTTTGCCCATCTGAAGAAGCCGAGGTTTGTTGCCCTCGTGACGACGCAGGTGTTTGCGGAAAGGGTTTTCTCCCGCTTCATGAAGTATGCAAGTGCCGCAAGCATTCTGTCGGGGTCGATTGGCTCGCCCTTTTCGTCGACCATCAGGCAACGCGAGCCGTCGCCGTCAAGGGCGATTCCGCAGTGCGCTCTCGAATCGACAACCGCCTTGCCGAGAGCCGTCAGGTCCTCGGTGCCGCAGTCTTCGTTTATATTCACGCCGTTTGGCTCAACATTAAGAAACTTCGCGGTGATTCCAAGCCCCCGGAAGAACTTGACCGCCGTTTCATAAGCCGCACCGTTGGCGCAGTCTACGACGATTCTGAGCCTGCCCAAATCCGTCTGAATGTCCCTTAAGAGATATCTTACATAGTCCCACTCGGCGTTCTTTTCGTTCAGGATGTCGCCCAAGTTTTCAGGGCTCGCGTTCGGGATTTCGTCGGGAGCTTCGAGGACAAGCCGCTCTATCTCCGACTCGACGGCGTCGTTAAGCTTGTCGCCGGAAGCCGAGAAAATCCGGATGCCGTTGAATTCATAGCTGTTATGGGAAGCGGAAACCATGATTCCCGCATCGGCGCCGTACTTGACCGTCAGATACGCAACCGCAGGGGTCGGAACAACTCCCAAAAGGTCGGCATCTCCGCCTGCGGAGCAGATTCCGGCAATCAGAGCCGACTCAAGAATCTTGCAGGAGGAACGGGTGTCCTTGCCTATAAGAATTTTCGCACGGCGATGGTTTCTCTTTGCGAGCTCATAAGCGCAAGCCCTGCCGATAGCCATAGCAAGCTCACAGCTGAGGTCATTAAGAGCCTCGCCCTTGACAGCCCCATCAGCACCGAATAATCTTCCCATTTTAACAGCCCCTGTCTTTTTAGATTTATAGCATTGTTTGTCCGTCTCGTAAGAGTCCCAAGTGCTTGTACGCCAGGTCTGTGGCGCATCTGCCTCTTGGGGTTCTCGAGATGAAGCCAAGCTGCATAAGATACGGCTCGCATACGTCCTCGAGGGTTACCGCCTCTTCGCCGATAGCCGAAGCAAGCGTCTCGAGCCCGACGGGTCCGCCGTTGTAGCCCTTGATAATCATTGTGAGCATCCGCTTGTCCATCGTGTCAAGCCCGAGGGAGTCAATCTCCATGCGGTCAAGGGCAATCTTTGCGATGTCGAGGGTTATAACGCCGTTGCCCATGACGTCGGCGAAGTCTCTTACACGCTTAAGTAACCTGTTCGCAATTCGGGGCGTGCCTCTTGAACGCTTGGCAATCTCCAAGGCTCCGTCCTTGTCGCAGATGACGCCCAATATGTCCGCCGAGCGAAGGATAATCTCGCAGAGCTCCTCGTGGGTATAAAGCTCGAGCCTCTGGGTGATTCCGAATCTGTCACGAAGCGGAGAGGTGAGCTGTCCCGCACGGGTCGTGGCGCCGATAAGCGTAAATCTCGGGACGTCAAGGCGAATTGTCCTTGCGCCCGCTCCCTTGCCGATGATGATGTCGACGGCGAAGTCCTCCATTGCAGGGTAAAGAACTTCCTCGATTTCACGGGGGATTCTGTGAATCTCGTCAATGAAGAGGACGTCACCCGCCTGAAGGTTCGTCAGTATTGCGACGATGTCGCCCGGCTTTGTGATAGCCGGACCGGATGTTATGCGTATATTAACGCCCATTTCGTGGGCGATAATTGCCGAGAGTGTAGTTTTGCCGAGTCCCGGAGGTCCGTAGAGAAGAACATGGTCGAGCGGCTCGCCGCGCTTTTTCGCCGCATCGATATAAATCTTCATGTTCTCCTTGACCTTTTCCTGACCGATGTATTCGTTCAGACTTTTCGGTCGGAGGGATAGCTCCGCCTCGTCGGTATCCTCCGCTAAAAGCTCGGTGCCGACAAGCCTTTTTTCGAGGTCAAACTGTTCCGATTCAATCATGCCGCTTCACCTCTCTTAAAATCTGCCGGACGCGAGAGTCCGAAGAGCTCTCTTGATGATTTCGTCCGTTTCAAGCTCACCCGGGCACTTTGCAACCGCCTGAGCCGCTTCCGACTGGGAATATCCGAGAACGACAAGAGCCGCAATGGCTTCCGCCTTGCTCTGGTCGCCGACCGCCGCAGTAATCGCTCCGACCTCGCCCGATTCGTCAAGGACTGCGCCCTTGGCGACCTTGTCCTTGAGCTCCATAACAATTCTCTGGGCGATTTTTGCGCCGATGCCCTTGATTTTTGAGAAAGCCTTCGTGTCGCCGGAAGCAATCGCCAGAGCAACCGCTGCTGGAGTGAGGCTCGAAAGGATTGCAAGAGCATACTTCGAGCCGACGCCGCTGACGGAAGTCAGGAGCTTGAAGCACTCAAGCTCATCTTTTGTGAAAAAGCCGAAGAGGTCGATTGCGTCCTCTCTGACCGCCATATAGGTATAGAGCGTGCATGATGACATATTCGAGACCGAGGTTATAGTATTCATCGTGGTCTTGCAGGCATAGCCGACTCCCCCGCATTCAATAACGCAGAGGTCAGGCTCGGTGTGTATTATATTTCCCGTGAGGCTGTAAATCATTTCATACTTCCGTTCTGCCGGAAACCGGCATTAATTCAATCCGAAAACCCGGGAGCTCGCATAGTGCCCGTGGGTTATTGCAAGTGCCAGTGCGTCCGCCGCATCGTCCGGCTTGGGGATTTCTTTCAGCTTCAGCATTGACCGTGTCATCTCCTGAACCTGCTTTTTCTCCGCTCTGCCGTAGCCGACGACCGAGTTCTTGACCTGCAAAGGTGTATATTCGTAAATCTTGATTTCGTGCTTGTTCGCCGAAAGGAGGATGACTCCCCTCGCCTGCGCCACGTCGATGGCGGTCGTGTGGTTGGTGTTGAAATAGAGCTTTTCGAGCGAGATTGCGTCCGGCTTGTACATTTCGATAAGCTCGTTCATGTCGTTAAAGATAACCCCGAGACGTTCGTCAAACTGCATGTCCGGCGTCGTGGTGATGGCGCCGTAGCCCTTGACGGCGAAGTTTCTCCCGTCATAATCCAAGACCCCATATCCGACAATCGCATATCCCGGGTCGATTCCAAGTATCCTCATTCCGCACCCCTGTTTTTAAAATACATATTACGCCATTTTCTACTTTCCTGAATACTAATTATAGTCCTAAATGGGGGAGATGTCAAGCTTTAAAGGCGGTTTGATTTGCTTTTGAAGAAAACAAAAAAAGCTGTTGACAAAACAACAGCGATAGGATATAATGAAAGTGGTGAGAGGTTACCTGAAGCGGAAATTCAGGCAACGGTCACTCTCTCCCACAAAAACTGGTTTTATGTTTGAGACTGCCGCGCTGAATCAATCAGGCGCGGTTGTTTTTATTTCAGGTGAGAGCCCAAGCTAACACCCATGCTAATAGCAGTCAGAACAACAAGGAACAACTGCAGGACATCCGAAATAGTCATAGGTATTCGCCTCCCTTCGCAGGGGAAAGAGCAACCAACCTCTCACTGTTGACATTATAACATATAAACCGACTGCTGTCAACATAATAAACCAAAAATCAAAAAACACCGTTGACAAGCCGCTTCAATTCCTATATAATATCAGTATCACCAAACGAAAGGGAGTGGTCGGATGCGGCACGAGGCGGGGTTGGCTGCCGGTGGTGCGCTGGTGGGACTGCTCTTTTGTTTTTATGCCTCTTTCCCGGCTCGGATTGCGCTTATCGCCGTGGCGGCGGTGCTTTTCGTCGCCGGTTTGTTTGCTTTGTCGGGAAAACTTTGTCGGGCGGTTTCAACCGCTCTTTTATTTTTACTGATTTTCAGTATCTACGGCACCGTCTGGTTCTATATGCGTGTCGACCGCCTTACGGCTCTTTCGGGCGAAACGGTCACCGTTTCGGGAATCGTCACCGACTGCTCGGACAGCGACACCGCCGAAGTCACCATAAGCGGCAACATCGGCGGGATCCGAGGCAAGGTGATTGTTTACTTAAACGGCGCCAACATCTCCTCGGGCGACAGGGTTTCGTTCGAGGCTACCGTCTCGGAGCTCACCGACAGCGCGAGCTTCAACGCGAAATCCTATTACTACCCGAAGGGCATCTTCGTCCGTTGCTCGCAGGCGGGAAGCGTCACGGTCACCAAGGCGACCGGCATTTACAAGCTCTACGGCGAGATAAGGGGTTTCCGGGAACAGCTGACCACCACCTTCTGCTCCTACGTCGGGCTCGACGAGGGTCAGCTTCTTTCGAGCATGCTCTGCGGGACGAGCGACAGCCTCGACAGTGGCGTAAAGTCTTCCCTCAACCGAAGCGGCATCGGGCATCTGCTGGCGGTTTCGGGGCTTCACGTCAGCATAATAGCCGCACTGGTCGCATTCTTGCTGAAGCTCCTTCGGGTGCCGAAAGCCGTGACTTTTGCAATATCCGAAGCTATCATGGCGCTATTCGTCGTCTTCTCGGGGATGAGAATCTCGGCGGTGCGGGCGTTCATCATGATGACGATATTCCTGCTTGCGTCAATCGTCCGGCGGGAGTATGACGCCGAATCGTCGCTCGGGGTCACGATACTCATAATGCTCATAGCTTCGCCCTACAGCGTCGCTGACGGCTCTTTCCTGTTGTCGATTGCGGGAGTTTTCGGAATTTGCATCGTCGAGCCTGCCGTATCAAAGGCGTTCGGAGTCAAGGGAAAGCTCGGAAGAACCGCCATGTCCGCAGTTTGCGTCTACCTCTGCGTTATGCCTGTTTCGGTGTTCGTCTTTGACGAGATTTCCCTCGTCTCGATTATAACAAACATAGTTCTGACACCGTTCTGCACCGTCGCACTCGTTCTGTCGCTCATATTTGCGGCTTGCGGAGTTCCTGCGGCGTTGTCACCTCTCATCGAGATTGCCGGAGTCATCGCCCGATGGGTGATAAGAATCTGCGAATGGATTTCCGACCTCGGCTTTACCTACATCCCGATAAAATATGCCGCCGTGCCGATTATAGTAATCGCACTGACGGCGGCTGTGGTTCTTGTCCTGATTGCGACGAAGAGCGTCCGCAAGGCAACTTTCTCGGCTCTCGGGGCGTTCGCTGTGACGGTTGCCGTTGTCTTCTGCATGAACTTCTACGACATGAATGCAACGCACCTCAAGATAATCTCCGACGGCGACGGGTATCTTCTCGTGGTAACTCAAGGCGGCAAGTGCATCGCCATCGACTCGGACGGCTCCTATTCAACCGACTTCGGCTATTTTCTCCGTGAGGAGGGCTTGACCGCCGTCGACGCCGTCGCTATTCTTGAGAACGGCACAGCGAACTATTCCAAATATTTAAGTGCGTCGGTCACTCCCAACATGATTCTCTTCGACACGAGCGCGTCGACGCACAGTAATTCCGACACCGAGCTCCACAAGCTCACCGACGGGACGATTCTAAGCCTCGGCGACGCTGAGATTGAGCTTTCGGGCGGTTGCGCCTTTGTCAATATCGGCGACAAGTCGGTTGTCATCACCGAGTCGGAAACCCCGCAGGATGGGTATTATATCTATATTTCGGACGGCGTGTGCGTGACGAATCTGTTTGGGGAGATAATGGTGGCGAGGGATGGCACGGAGATAACATTGTCCGATAGATAAGAAAAGCGGAGCAAAACTGCTCCGCTGTTTTTATGCCTTATCCGCCCGTCCCATTCTTCAACGTATAATACGTCAGATAATTATACATATTCAGCACTTCGTCGTCATAGGTCTCTTCCCTGTTATTCCACATGTTATACTGATCAAAGTAACCCCATGTGTTCATGGCGGAGGCGATTTCGGAGGCATCCTCAATCAACTGATACTCAGCCGAAAGCGGTACGCCGGCATACTCGAGAGTGAGGAGGCTCAGATAGTTCGCGCTGACTATTCCCAAGTTGTCGTCGCCGATGTCATAGTTCGCCCAGATGACGAACGGGGTCTCATAACGGGTAAGGAAGCCGTTGACGGTGGTGTTGCGGTTTGGGGCGATTTCGTCGAAGAATTCCGTCTCGAGGTTCGGCTGATGGTCGCCGAAGAAGACTATTATCGTCTTTTCGTCGACGCCCTCAAAGTAGGTTATAAGCTCCTCCAAAGCCTCGTCGGAGGCTTTTATCAGTGAGAGATACTGCTCGGTTCTCGGGTAGTCTCCGTCGGTGCTTGTCAGGTGGACGGTCGTCTCGAAGTCGTCGCCGTCGTATTCATAGCCCGAGTGGTTCTGAACCGTCACGCCGAAGATGAAGATGCGATCCGAGGTCTTGTTCTCGTACTGCTCGATAATTTGTTTATAGAAATAGCTGTCGCTGATGAGGGTTCTTAAGTATTCGACGTCGTCACCGAAGCCCTTCTCCCAACGGGAGACGCTGACGTACTTCGCCTGATAGTCGGTCATGTCCTCACCACTGACGAAGTCGTCAAAGCCCATCCACGCATAGACGAGGTTCCTTCTCCAACAGATTTCATAGAACGGGTGCATCGCGACCGTTTCATAGCCGTACTCTTCAAGATATGTCGCCATCGAGGGGATGTCCTGCGTGATATGCTGGAGATAGACATAGCTGCCGTTCGGCATGTACATCATCGAAAGCCCCGTCAGGAATTCAAACTCGGTGTTGCAGGTTCCTCCGCCGAGGACGGAGACAAGCACTCTGCCGTGCGGATAGTCGTCGATAAGCGATTCGAAATAGGAATTATAGCTCTCGTCCGTCTTAAACTTGCCGACGTAGCTTAAATCCGAATAGCTCTCGTTCATGATGACGATGATGTTCGGGAGGTCGTCTAAGTCCCCCGTGAGCTCTTCGTCGGTATACTGCGAAAGATACTGCAAAAGCGCCTCTTCCGAATAGCCCTCCGGCTCGTCAAACTGCATCTTGCGGCAGTTTATGTAGAAGTTAAGGGCGATGCCGTTGACGTTGTTGGTCGACTCGGTGTCGAAGGTCGAAGTCGAGAACGAAGTGTAGTCGATTCCCCAGATAAAGAGAACTCCTGCCGCAGTCAGAGCAAGCGAAGCGATTCCCGCACCGGCTCTGACGAATTTTTTCGGGTATGTAATCTTACATTTCATTGCGATTGCGATCAAGAGCACGCTTGCCGCCGTTCCTATCAGCATGTTCGAGTCGAAATGCCAGTCGTCCGGCTTCGTGACGCTCATTGCGGTCTGGATTGCGTATAAATCTGTCGGCACAAGAGGCGTGCCGCGAATTTCCAAAATAATCTGGTTCGCGATATGCAAAACATAGCTCACGCCGACCATCGCCGTGACGGAAACCCGCACCGATTGCGTCAGCGTAAAGACCGCCACCTGCAGAACGGCGTAGAATATGAGGTTGTCAAAATAGATGTAATCGGCATAGACTCCCGCCCCTACGATGACTCTGACCGTTTCGAAGCAAAGAACCGGTGCCAATATGAAGAAGACGATTGACAGAATGCTTCTTGCTTTGTCGGATATTTTGAAATCCACAAGAAGCATGAAAAGCATAAGCAGGTAAACGCATACGAACTTCAGAAGCGAAGAAAAATCAAATGACGAATAATTTACGAGTGCCAGTGTGAGTACAGCCAATGCCACGACAATGCCGAAGATGAGCCGCTTTGTTTGCTTGAATCTGATCATTGAAATCTCCGTTTCAGAAAGGGTTTTGCGGGAAGACCGGTTGCATCAGTCTTCAATTTTTTCAAAGTTTGCGGTGAAACCGCAGGTCGAATTAGGGGTTACCTTTATGGATGCCGACGTGCCCGTGTAGGAGCCCGTCCAGCCGGTGAATTCATAGCCCTCGTCGGCTACGGCTGTTATCTTAATCGTATAACCGGGGATGAAATAGCCGTACCAGTCGCCGTCTTCGTCGAGTGTTAGCTCCAAGCCCTCGATATAGACCGAGCCGCCCTCGCCGTCCCAGACGGAAACCCGAACACGCTTCGTTTTGTTCGAGATGCCGAGGTCGTTTTTAAGAATGGTGAGATAGTAGTCCTCGCGGTTCTCGAGCCATTTCTTCCAGCCCTTGACGTTATTCTTGATTCCATTTAAGCTCTGCCAACCGATATAGCGCTTGAAGTGCTGTTCGAGATAGGGCGAATATTCGTCATAGTATTCATCCAAGGCTTCCGAAGCGGTCTCCGAATCAAAGGCGATATTTGCCGTCTTCTCCATCGCGACGACGAACATCTCAAGGAAGTCGTCGTTGTCAAGAAGCGACGAGAGCATTCCCGCAAAGTAACCGTCGCCCGAGAGGAGGCTCGCAAGATTGTCGAGCTTATAATCATCGCCGGCGTTGTATAAATCCATCGAGTACTCGGTGTCATAGAGCATAAACCGCCACTTGCCGTCCTGATATTCGGAATCAATCTGGTCGGTTGAACGTGACCGCCAGCAAGCCCAGTTGCCCCAGAGCCAGTCCTGATTTCCGATGTAGATTTCAACCGCCATATAGTCCGCAAAGCTCGACATGTCGAAGAGCTCGCAGGCTTCTGCATAGTACTTCTCATTGCTCATGTCGTGACTTGTTATATATTTGATTGCGTCACTGAGAAGGCTTTCCTCGCCGTCCTCGCCCTCTTCAAGCTCGCCCGCCTTGACCATGATAACGTCGTCCGAAGGCACGCCATAGTGGGATTCGACATAGTTGTCGTCATAAATTTCGTTTAAGGTGTAGACGCCCCAGTATTCGCCGTTCAGGAAGCAGATAACGAGCTCATCCGCCTGAGTGGCGAAGTTGAAGCCGGTGACGAGCGACTGCGTCCAGGCGTCCTTGAACTTCAGGCTGAAGCTGTCGTTGCCGCCGTTACGGATAACGAACTTGCGGTAGCTCACGATTTCCGAGCCGCTGTATTCGGCGGTGTTATCCTCGAACAGGTCATACTCGAGTGCCGAGTCGCCGTATTCCGAGCGCATGTAGAACTTGAGGCTCTTCTGCTGACTGTTTCGGCTCCATCCGCCGTGGATTCGGACTCCACAGTCGACCGAGAAGGACAGAGCGGTTTCCTCGAAGTAGTCGATGTGTGCGTCCCTCTCCCATTCGCTTCCACGCTGATTGAAGTTGGCGGGAGTGCTTCCGTCAAGCGAGCCGGTCGGATTCGACTTTCTCCATTCGGAGAAGACGTTTCCCGCAACATAGATTCCCGTCTCGTCGTCATAAAGGTCGTCGGGGTCGATTACGACCGAGATAACCGAAACATTATCGTACTTTTCGGAGATGTCCTCGCCGATGAAATATGTAGCGGTCGCAACGTCGCTTTGGTTGCCGCTCGAGTCGACTGCTATCGCACGGATGACAGTCCCCTGCTCGAACTTGGTCGACGGGAAGAACTCTGATGAAGAGTCGACCGTCGTGCCCTTTTCAAACATATAGACGGCTTTCTCATTCGAGCGGTCTTTTATACTGATTGAACCTGTATATTTTGTGGAAGAAGTCGTCGGAACACTTCCGTCGGTGGTATAATATATTGTAGTGCCGGAGTCGGCTGTTATTGTCAATTTAAAACTGCTGTCGTAGAACCCGCTGTCCTTTGAGAACGTGGGAGAAGATATAATCTTCGTGGCGCTCGCATTCGACTTCCCGGGCGTCGCCGTCAGGATTTCGAAATCACCCGTGCCGTTCGGATATCTGCCATAGGTCAGATTCGTTTTGACGTCGGGGAGCTCGACGCTGTCGATAAGCGTGCCGTCGGAAGCCGTAAGATATACCGTTTCGCTTCCACCGGAAAGCTTGAAATTGGTGTGAAGCTCGCCGTTTTCGGTCGTATCCTTGCCGGAGCAGTAAATAATAAGGTAGCTTTTTGCTTTGATTGTGACGTCCGGAAGCGTCCACTTGAAGGGCTTCTTTTTACTGTCGGAGATTCCGACGCCCTTGAGGCTTACCGCCTTGGTGGTCGGATTATAAATCTCAATCCAGTCGGGGCTGTCGCCGTCGGAATCCTCGAGGCTTTCCGAATTATCGGAGCATACTTCATTAATGACAAGAGCATAGACCCCGCTTTTTGCCGCAAAACTTTCGAGCGTGAAAGTATTGACAGAAAGCAAAAAAATCAGTATCATTATAAGTAGAAATTTGAAGGGTCGTATAAGGCGCTTTGTCATAATAAGGTACCTCCCGGCGTTTTTCTTAACGCAAAATAAACCTACGTTAAAGTTCTATTATACAGTATAGCGAGACACTTTGCAAGTGAAATCGCGCAATTCACTCAGAAAGGCAATTCCAATGAACACTAAGAAAAAAATCAGTTCCTACATCTATCAATACACTCTCATCGCCATCGGGTCGGTTATTTATGCCGTGTCGGTCAGCCTGTTTTTAGACCCTAACGGGATTGTCCCGGGAGGGTTCACGGGTATCGCGATGATTATCGGAAACTTCATCCCCTCGGTGCAAACTGGTACAATCGTCCTGATTCTCAACATCCCTATCCTGGCGGTCGGAATATGGAAGTTCGGGGTGAAGTTCCTCGGCTCCACCGTCTTCTCGGTCGTTCTGTCGTCTGTCGTGATGAATATCCTCGAGCCCTTCGGCGCTCTGACGGAGGACCCGCTACTCTGCTGTGTTGCGGGCGGATGCCTGATGGCAATCGGGCTACAGCTCGTCATGATGCAGGGCGCAACCACCGGCGGCACTGACATCATCGTCAAGCTTCTTAGCAAAAAATTCACCGCCATTTCTGGCGGCTCACTGTTTCTTATGGTCGACGGTGCGGTCGTGCTCCTTGCAATCATCACCACCGGCAACATCGACAAGGGTCTCTATGCGGCTCTCTGCATCATAATCTCGTCGGTCGTCACAAACTTAATCTTGAACGGCACCAACGAAGCAAAACTCTTGATCGTCATCAGCGACTTCTCGGACAAAATCACCGCCCGACTCATGCAGGAGCTCGACGTCGGCGTCACGCTTCTTGAAGGCAACGGTGCATACTCCCAGAATGCGAAGCGCGTCATCATCTGCGTCGTCAAGAAGTCGGTCATGTCGAAAGCCCTGAAAATAGTAAAAGCCGAAGATGACAGCTCGTTTACTATCGTGACAACGGCGAATGAAGTATTCGGAGAGGGGTATAAACTGCATGGAGGGGATAATTGGAATTAAGCGCCCCTACGGGTCGCACCCCTCAGTCGCCTTCGGCGCCAGCTCCCCTTAACAGGGGAGCCATTTTCATTCTATATAACTTTTGTGAGAACACAAAAAGCCTCCCCTGTCAAGGGGAGGGGACCGGCGAAGCCGGTGGAGGGGTGCTGATTTCGGCTTTGCCGAAATCAGCCCTTTTGCGAATTGAACCAATTCTCAATATACGCCGCAATATACGGAATCGCGGTGGCTACGTCGATGCCGGTGGTGTTGAGGCAGAGGTTATAGCCCCTGCGGTCGCCCCATGGGTAATGTGCAAGTACACCGTGGCTCGCGGCACGGTCCTTGTCTATCTTTTTAATCGACTTCTCGAGCGCCTTGTCGGTCATGTTTTCGCCCGCTCTGGCACGGGAACGGCATCTTGCGAGCTTCGACTCCATGTCGGCATAGACGAAGAGCTTGAAGGGGTTCTTGTCCTCAAGTATCACGTCCGCACCGCGTCCGACTATGACGCAGTTGCCCTTCGAGGCGAGCTCCTCGATTACTTCGTGCTGATGGGAAATCAGGTTCGGAGTTACGGTTGTAACGGACGGAATATATGAGAAGGTGTGCGAGATGGTCATGGGATAATTAAACCTCATCCCGCCCTCAACGGCTCTCTCGACATACTCCTCGTCAAAGGAGCTCTTCTCGGCAATCGCGGTGATAATCTCCCTGTCGTAGTAGGCGAAGCCGAGCTCATCCGCAAGACGCTTGCCGACCTTTCTTCCGCCGCTGCCGAATTCTCTGCTAACGGTTATAATCCTCATAATCACGTCATCCTTTCTCATAAGAAAATTTTATGAAAACGGTCTTCCGTCAGGCGTGAAGCCGATTCGTACAACCGATTTTCTCTTATTCTGTCGGGTTATCCACAACTCCCATAAAGAGCGGGATGCCCGTCTCGCTGTCATAAACAGCATAGAAGAAGCTTTGGTCGAACCTGATAACCTCGGGATAGGTTATCGCCGCTCCATCCAGTATCTCCGCAGTAACAGCCGCCGCCTTGGTTCCCCAGACGTCAACTTCTATTACCGCCTTCTGGATGGTCTTGCTTAAGAATATTCCCTCACCGAAATTATCAAAGCCGCCGGAGTAAACCGCACTCAATCCAAGAGCTGTCAAAGCTTCATCGAGCTCATAGCTTGCTTCAATCTTGTATCTCGGAATGTGCATGTTGCACAAGCCGTTCTGAACGTTACTGAGAAGCTCATTGAACCTCTCTGCGGTCAAACTATCAACAAAGTCGTCAATATCGCCGTCATCCGGCATCAGCGCCACGTACTTGAGTCTACCGTCGGCGTAATCCATGATAATGCCGGTCACGCCGTCGTACTTAATGTAGTCGTAATTTTTCTCGGTTCCGAAGTACTCAGCCTGGACGACCTCGCCCGAAGAAGTGGTGAAGTCAGTCGTCCAGTAGCTTCCGAAGAAATCAAATTGCCTTTCCCACTCGGCATCGAGTAAAAGCGCATTGACGAGAACCATCACCGTCGCATCGTCCAAGTTTTCGCTTAAAAAGCTCGGAATCAAGCCGTCGGTGCTGTCGGAAATCCAGCTGTTGATGTATTCCCTCGCCGCATCGGTTGAGAGGCGCATGATCTTGCACTCGGCTTCGTAGTATTTTTCGAGATTCGTCAGAGCCACGTCACTGCCGTCACTAAGCTCCATCCTGTCGTCGATAAAGACGCCGTTCGAGACGCTGAGGACGGTTGTCGAGTCATCCGAAAGTGCCGCATATTCCTGCATGATTTCGGAGCACCACGCCGCGGCTTCCTCGGCTGTCATGCCGAGAAGTCTCTGCAGCTCTTCAGCCGATTCATCGGTCGCACCGAGCGATAACATTCCCAAAGCGTAATAAGCCGACAAGGGCGAGAATACGCTGTTCTCTCCACTCTCCACTATCTCCGAAAAGATATTGAAGGCGAATTTCTGCACGACCTCATCGGCATCAAGACCGCTGTAGTCGATGTCAACGGAAACGTCGGTTGTGGCTTCGGTGGTCGCCTCTGTCACAGATGGCATTGTATCAACCGGATTGATGTCATCCTCCGCAGAGCTTCCGCATCCGCAGAGCATCGTCGCTCCCAAAATTATTGCCGTAAGTAATGCTGTTATTCTTTTCATGTAAATCTCTCCTTTTAGAGTATTTCTATTAGTAATACAAATCTGAGGGAGAAATTATTGCGTTATTTCAAAATTTTTTTATTTTTTCGGGAAGCTCGGTTATGGCGGAGATGCTCTCCGTCCCCTCCGGCACGGTTCCGTAGCCATAGGCACTATGGATGAAGTGGGTGCCGGCGGCTTTGGCGGAGTTATAGTCGCCCATCGTGTCGCCGATGTAGACGCACTCCGAGGGCTCGAGCCCGTTTCTCTTCACTACGAGAGCGATATTGTCGGCTTTTATAAGTCCCGTGTCGCCCCAACACTCCTTGTCGTCAAACAAATCGCCGAGCTCGTGATACTTCATGAACGCCTCGATGTAGCCCGACTGGCAGTTGGAGACGCAGGCTATGAGAAGCCCCATACTCCTGAGCTTCTCCAAAGTCTCTCTGAGACCGTCGTAGAGATTGCCGCCGTGGGTCTCAATGTAGGAATTTTCGTAAGCTGTGCAGTAGCGCATGATGCCGACGGCACGCTCCGGGTCGATGCAGTCGAAATAGACGTGCGCAATCTCCTCGAGAGTCTTCCCCATCTCGTGCATCATCTCATCCCGGGTGATGCGTCTTGACAAATCCAGTCTTGCGAGTGCTATATTAAAGCTTTCGGCGACGCTCGCGGAAGCGTCCCAAAGCGTTCCGTCAAGGTCAAAAAGAACCGCTTTTATCATTTTTATCAAGCCTTTCCGTTTCCTATGCGACCATTATACCACAATTTGCACAAAATTGCAACACGAAAATAGCGTTTCGAGGCTTTCGGCAAGCGCGCATAAATTCATATGAAATTTTCGCGTCAATACCTCTTTACAAATCGGCTTTGTTGTGGTAAAATAACTGAGTTGAGATTCATATGCAGGTATGGCGGAATTGGCAGACGCGCATGGTTCAGGTCCATGTGAGAGCAATTTCATGCAGGTTCAAGTCCTGTTACCTGCACCAATAGCTCGCGAAGCGAGCTACTGAAGAAGCCCCGAACGTTGTTCGGGGCTTCTTCACATTTATGGCATCCAAAAGGGTGCTTCTTCGTTTTGCGCCCTTGAAATCCCGTGTGAAAACGGCTATAATGAAATCAGACAGATTTCGGGAGGTGCCACATGACCAAACTTGAATATTACTTACACGAGCTTGAGCGGGACGGGCGCTTCGGGATGGAAAGAGCCTATCCTCACCACGGGGATACCTCCGTCTATGCCCATAGTCTGCACGTCGCAGAAATGAGCCTCAGGCTCTCGGAAATGCTTCCCGGAAGGTTTCACGAGCGAGACCTCATCCGCGGCGCTCTTCTCCACGATTACTATCTCTACAACTGGCACAACAGCGGCGAAGGTCACCGCCTCCACGGCTTCCGCCACGCCGGAACCGCCCTCAGAAACGCAAAAGCAGACTACAAGCTGAGCCCGATTGAAGAAAGCATAATCGAGCACCACATGTTCCCGCTGACTCCCCTGCCGCCGGACTGCCGCGAAGCATGGATAGTCTGCGTGGCGGATAAGATTTGCGCGGTCAGCGAATTAGCGAAGAAGTGATTTCATGAACAACCTGTTACAACACCTCTGGGAGAGGCATCACGAAAGGCTTTATGCCGTCGCCTATCGGATTCTTCTGAACCGGCAGGATTCGGAGGATGCGGTTTCGGAGGCGTTTTTAAAGCTCTCCGAGAACATTGACAGATACTCTGAGCTTGACGAAAACCAGCTTCTTGCACTTCTCACTACAATCACTAAAAACATCGCCCGCGACAAGCTGAAGCTCAAGCGGGAGAACGTCTCATTGGAGGACTGTGAGCCGAGTGACAGCCAAAACGTTGAGGAATCGGCTCTCTCAAGCGAAAACGTTCGGATAATTAAGCGGGAAATCGAAAATCTCGGCTCCACATACTCGGGTGTCGTCAGTCTCAGGCTGTGTGAAGAAAAGAGCTTTCGTGAGATTTCCCATGACCTTGACATTACGGAAGCCGCCGCAAGAAAGCGGTATCAAAGAGGGCTTGAGCTTCTGAAAAAGCGGCTTCTCCTTATTTTGCTCATACTGATTTCCTGCATACTTCTTTTGGGCATGATTCACCGACCGATAAGAGAAGCACTCGGCGAGTGGACCGCCTGCCACCGCACCGACTATACAACCATTTATTTAAGCTCCACCGGCGATTATCCCTCCGAAATCCTTGAAAAGCATGAGCCGACCTGCGGGGTTGACGGGCATGAAAGAACTGTGACGGTCGACGGCTCCGTCTGGTACGCCGTTACCTACACCCAAGGGGAAAGCAATCTTTACTACATGCAATATACCGCCGACACCTTCCGATACACCGACGTCAGCAAGGATTACGCTATTACAGAAACGACGGTAAACGGCTCCGATGCGCTCTGTATGGAGGGCGACTCCTATGCCGCAGTGATGTGGGCGGATGACGAATACACCTATCTCCTCGAGGGAGATTTTGAAAAAGACGAGATAATTAAAATCGCGGAAAGCGTAAAATAATTGTCACAAAACGGCTTCCTGAATCGTTTATATATCAGAAACCAGCAGGGAGTGTTCATTATGAAAACGAAAGCATCAAAAATAGCAGTTATAGCCGTGACAGTGATTTTGATTGTGGCACTGGTAGCGATTGCGGTCTCAATCTTTCAGCAGAATGGCAGTATCGAAAAGCAAATCAGCGCTTTGAAAGAAGCCCACTGCACAGTCTCTGACGGAATCACAACTTATGAAGCATTCACCGTCAACGACTACGAAATCCGCCTCTATTCCGAGCCGACGATGACCGCCGAGGAGGCTTTGGAGACCTACCCGAACGCCTATGCCCTCTGTGCAGAAGTCGCCGAAGAAAGAGGAATCGAAGCATCAATCGACAACACCGAATTCCAGACCTTCGCAAAATCCTTTGCCGCCCAGAACGAGTCCGGGACTGATGAATTGATTCAGGAATGCAAAGCCTTCGCAACGTTCATCGACTACTACGAGAATATCGGGCTGAACGACACCATCCTACGAGGTGCGATTACGGATGACCCGGATGTGGATATATTCGAGCTGATGCCGGAAAAGTAAACAGACACAAGGAAAAAGCCACCCTCATCAGGTGGCTTTTTATTTATTCTTTATCCCAATACCTATAAACGCTCGGGCACCGATTCTCTTTGACCGCCGCACGGAGCTCTACAAAGCATCCGCATTCGCGGCAGAGACCGTTCTCGAGGCTCGGGCAACGGCAGCAGAGGTCGAGGCGTGTGGCATAAGCCTGCCCGCTCGCACGCTCGTCGTCGGGGATGGCGGCAATGAGGTCTTCGACCTTCTTATAAAGACCGTCTTTGTCAATCTCGGCAAGCAAACAGCGCTTGCAGATTGGTCTTTCGTTTAAATTCAGCTCTGCTGTTAGCACAACTCAATCGCCAGAACGGAGCACTTGGGAAGGGTGAACTTGAGGCTCTCGCCGTCAAGCTTCACGTCTGTGAATGCCTTGGGCTCGACAGCGTCGGGATTATCGAAGGTGTTGCAAGTGTCATAATCTGCTGTAAGAATCTTCGCAGTGGCGGACTTGAAGCCGGTTCTCGGGAGAACACAGTCGATGTCGAAGTCTTCCTCGAGAGATGCGTTCGAGATTGTCATGTGGAGCTTGCCGTCGGCGTCGACGGAAACGGACTGCGAAACCGCCGGGAGATATCTTCCCTCAAGAATCTGCTTGTTCTCGATGTGAGAGTAGACAAGATTAGCTTCCATATGATCTTTATACATATCGAATACATGATAAGTCGGGGTCTTTACCATCTGCTCGCCTTCTGTGAGGATTACCGACTGCAAAACGTTGACCATCTGGGCGATATTCGCCATCATGACTCTGTCGGAGTGCTCGTTGAAGAGGTTCAGGTTGACGGAAGCTAAGATTGCGTCTCTCATCGAGTTCTGCTGATAGAGGAAGCCGGGGTTGGTGCCTTCGATGACGTCTGTCCAGACTCCCCACTCGTCGACGACGAGACCGACCTTCTTCTCGAGGTCATATCTGTCCATGACTGCGTCGTGCTTCTTGAGAAGCGTCTCCATCTCTCAGGTGTTCGAGATGGTTGTGTAATATTCTTCCTCGGGGAAGTCGACCGACGAGCCCTTGTTGCTCCAGTCGCCGGTAGGAATGGTATAGAAGTGCATGGAAAGCCCTCTCATGCCTGAGTACTGACAGTTACGCATGATTCCATCTGTCCAGTTGTAGTCCATAGCATTCGGACCGCAGGCGATCTTGCCGTTTGAAGGAATGTACTGCTGGAACTGCTTGTAAAGATTGCTGTAGTGATCAACAGTCATTCCGCCGCCACAGCCCCAGCTCTCGTTTCCGATGCCGATATACTTGACCTTCCAGGGCTCTTCCCTGCCGTTCTTCTTTCTGAGGTCGGTCATCGGGGAGACGTTCGAGGAGGTCATATATTCAACCCACTCTGCCGCTTCCTGAACGGTTCCGGAGCCGAGGTTTACCGCAACATAAGCGTCACAGCCGATAAGCTCGCAGAAATCGAGGAATTCGTGGGTGCCGAAGCTGTTATCTTCAGTCACTCCGCCCCAGTGGATATTAACGATTTTGCGTCTCTCCTCAGGACTACCGATTCCGTCTTTCCAGTGGTATGTGTCGGCGAAGCATCCGCCCGGCCAACGGAGAACCGGAACCTTGATAGCCTTCAAGGCCTCGACAATGTCCTTGCGGTAGCCGTTGATGTTCGGAATCGGGCTGTCCTTGCCAACGTAGATTCCGCCATAGATGCACCTTCCGAGATGCTCGGCGAAGTGCCCGTAGATTTCCTTGTTTATCTTGCTGATTTTGTTTGTCTGGTCGACTGTCATTTTGAGCTGTGACATTGAGTTATTCTCCTCGAATTTAATAGTCATATTTTTCCGCAGGGTTACCCCCGTAACCTCACAACCCCATTTTACACTCATAACAGGGCTCTTGTCAATAGAAATTGATTGATGAATGCTGACGAGTTTGTTGATGGATGATAAGATAAAAAATCCGGCAGAGCACAACGCCCTGCCGGTTTTCTTTTGCGTATTTAATTCCTGCTGAACTCTTTAAGTTTAAGCCCCTCGTTCTTTTCGAGTGCCCAGCGGATGTTCCATTCGCTTGTGAAGAGAAGAAGCGGGTTGCCGTGGAAGTCCTCGACGATTCGGGTGTCGGAGCTCAGGTTAAGCTTCTTCGGGTCGATGGTGCCGTCCTCCATGTCGATCCACCTGATATACTGGTACGGCAGCGACTCGCTGATGAGCTCGACGCCGTACTCGGTTCTCATTCTGTGCTCGAAAACGTCGAACTGAAGCATGCCGACAACGCCGACGATGACCTCTTCCATGCCGGTGTCCGGCTCACGGAAAATCTGGACTGCGCCCTCCTGTGCTATCTGCGTTGCGCCCTTGACGAACTGCTTGCGCTTCATCGTGTCCTTGTGGCGGATTCTGGCGAAGTGCTCCGGCGCGAATGTCGGGATTCCGTCGAAGCGAAGCTCATGTCCGGGCGAGCAGACGGTGTCGCCAATCGAGAAGATTCCCGGGTCGAAAACGCCGATAATGTCACCGGCATACGCCTCATCGATGATTTCACGCTCCTGCGCCATCATCTGCTGAGGCTGGGAAAGACGCATCTTTTTCATCCCACCCTGGACGTGGCAGACCTCCATATTGCGCGTGAACTTGCCGGAGCAGATTCTCATGAATGTGAGCCTGTCCCTGTGTGTCTTGTTCATGTTCGCCTGAATCTTGAAGACGAACGCCGAGAAATAGTCGTCGGTCGGATTGACCGTCCCCTTATCGCTGTTTCGGGGGAGCGGCGGGCTCGTCATCTTGAGGAACCCTTCAAGGAGCGGCTCAACGCCGAAGTTATTGAGTGCCGAGCCGAAGAAGACGGGCGAAAGCTCGCCTCTTGCAACTCTCTCGGCATCATACTCATCACTTGCGCCGTCAAGGAGCTCGATGTCCTCCATCAGCTGATTATAGTTTATCTCGCCGATGACGGACTTGAGATTCGGGTCATCGATGTCGAGTTCACGGGAATCGACTTCGTGCTGACCGCCGTTTGCCGAATAGGTGATTACCTTTTTGCGTTCACGGTCGTAAATTCCCTTGAAGTCGACGCCGCTTCCTATCGCCCAGTTCATCGGGCAGGTCGAGATGCCGAGCTCGTCCTCTATCTGTGAAAGCAAATCGAACGAGTTCTTCGCATCGCGGTCAAGCTTGTTTATAAAAGTGAATATCGGGATGTGTCGCATGACGCAGACCTTGAAGAGCTTTCGGGTCTGGTTCTCAACGCCCTTTGCCGCATCGATGACCATGACAGCCGAGTCGACTGCCATCAGCGTGCGGTAGGTGTCCTCCGAGAAGTCCTGATGTCCCGGGGTATCGAGAATATTTATGCAGAAGCCCTCGTACTCGAACTGCATGACAGAGCTCGTGACCGAGATTCCTCTTTGCTTTTCGATTTCCATCCAGTCGGAAACGGCGTGACGGTCGGTCTTCTTGCCCTTTACCGAGCCGGCAAGGGCGATTGCTCCGCCATAGAGAAGCAGTTTTTCGGTCAGGGTCGTTTTGCCCGCATCCGGGTGAGATATGATGGCGAAGGTCCTCCGCCGGTTGATTTCTTGTTCAAGTTCAGCCAAAGCCGAATCCCCCATTCATGATTGCGTTATTTGTCCAGTGATTATGATAGCACATCGGGTCAAAGATTGCAAGGATAAATCCGATAAAAACCACATAAAAGCAACGTCGACAATCACTGATGATTGCCGACGCTCTGAAAAATGTGGGAGGGCTGAAAAGCCGCGAAACTGACGATTTTACGGAAAACATTCATAGCAGGTTTTGTCCAACCAGACGGACTCAAACCTTACTGATTATAATACCACATATTAGTCTGAAATGCAAGCGTATTTTTCTTGCTTTTTGCAAAGAAATGTGATAACATGTTTTTATACTGAGATGAAAGGAGCCGTGCCGTCTTATGCTCTTGAGGAGTTCGAAGAAAGAAACCAACACGGGAAGATACGAACCTCCGGAACGGGCTCGCCCCGCAAAGCCGTTTTCAAGAACCAAGCAGATTATGCTCGGATTCCTGGTTATAATTTTAATAGGCTCGCTCCTTCTCGAGCTCCCGATTTCGACGAAGGAGGGGCAGACGACCGACTATTCGGGCGCTCTCTTCACGTCCGTTTCGGCGACCTGTGTAACGGGGCTCGTCGTCTACGACACCTATACGCACTGGACGATTTTCGGTCAGCTTGTCCTCCTCCTGATGATTCAGATTGGCGGCTTGGGGCTCATCACGATTACAAGCTTCGCGATGATTATTCTGCGGCGGCGAATCGGGCTTAATTCAAGGGAACTGATTCGTGAAAGCCTCAACACTCCCCAGCTCCACGGCAGTGTTCGCCTTGTCCGGACGATTATCCGGGGAACCCTCCTGGTTGAGGGCATCGGCGCCGTACTTCTTTCGATAAGATTCGTCCCACAGCTCGGCTTCGGGCGGGGCATCTACTACGGAATATTCCACTCAATCTCGGCATTCTGCAACGCCGGCTTTGACCTCATGGGCTATCAGGGCGAGTTCTCCTCGCTGACAGCATACACGACCGACCCTCTCGTCTCGATTGTCATCATGCTTTTAATACTCATCGGCGGCATCGGTTTCCTCGTCTGGGACGACATTCTCGTCAACAAATACCATTTCAGAAGATACAGGCTCCAGACGAAAATCGTCCTTGTGATGACTGCAATACTCGTCTTCGGCGGAGCGCTTCTGTTCTTTATCTTCGAGAACTCAAATCTTCTCTCAGGCATGAATTTCGGTGGGAAGGTCTTGGCTTCCTTCTTCGCTTCCGTGACGCCGAGAACTGCGGGCTTCAACACCATCAGCCTCTCCGAAATGACGAATGCAAGCAAGCTTCTGACGGTTATCTTCATGTTCATCGGAGGCTGCCCCGGGTCGACCGCAGGCGGCGTGAAGACCACGACAATCGCCGTGATATTCCTCTACATAAAGTCCTATCTCCTGCACACCGAGGACTGCGTTGTCTTCAACCGCAGGCTCGACAAGGACGCGATGAAGCGTGCAAGCGTTATCATATTCATAAACCTGTCTCTGGCGCTCGTGATGTTCTTCGTCATCATGGCAACGCAGGACTTCGACCCCCTCGACGTCATGCTCGAGGTCTTCTCGGCGACGGGAACGGTCGGGCTCTCTGCGGGGATAACTTCGTCACTTAACACCGTCTCAAGAACGGGAATTATGATATTAATGTACCTCGGAAGAGTCGGAAGCCTCACGTTTGCGATGTCCTTCACAGAGCGGCACACGACCGGCAACATCCGCTATCCCGAGGAAAGAGTAATTATCGGATAAAAGAAGGGAGAAACCACCATGAAATCAATTCTTATAATCGGTCTCGGCGACTTCGGGCACTACCTCTGCCGCGAGCTTATGCAGTTCAAGAACGAGATTATGATTATCGACTCGGACGAAACGGCTCTCGAGGACCTCACGGGGCTCGTGACGAGCAGTCTTATCGGTGACTGCACCCGCGAAAGCGTGCTCAAGAGCATCGGGGTTCAGAACTTTGACATCTGCTTTGTCTGCCTGAGCGGCAACTTTCAGGCGAATCTTGAAGTCACAAGCCTGCTCAAGGACCTCGGTGCGAAATACGTCGTCAGTCAGGTGAGAAGCGAGGTTCACTCGAAGTTCCTCCTCCGGAACGGCGCCGACGAGGTAATCCACCCGAACAAGGTCTCCGCCAAGCGTGCGGCTGTCAAATACTCAAGCGACAAGGTTTTCGACTATATCGACCTCGGCGACGGTTACTCGATTTACGAGATTACGCCCCTCAAGGAGTGGGTCAATAAGAGTATCCTCGACTCCAACATCCGTGCCCGCTACGACATGTACATAATTGGCATCGTCTCAAAAGACGACACGTCAAACTATATGCCCTCTCCCCAGACGGTAATCGAACCCGACGACCACCTGATGGTTCTGGCACATGAATCGACGATGAAGAAGTTTATGGTGTGAGGGATAGGAGGTAACCCGTATGTTGAAATGCGAACTGTGTGGAAGTACACTCATAAAGGTTGATGATAACGTCTTCGCCTGCGAAGGTTGCGGGTGCAAATACACAAAAGAGCAAGCCCTGAAACTCCTAGACATCAAGTCCGAAGCTTCGACACCACCCCCAGTTCCAGCAAGCAATGACTTTGTCATCGTTGCAGGAGTTCTTAAAAAGTATACTGGAAGTGCAATAGACGTAGAAGTGCCGCAAGATGTTTTGGAACTTGATGCAGGTGTGTTCAGTGGAATGACATCATTGCGAAGTGTTAAACTGCCTGATGGTATTAAGTGTATTCCGTCTTCGGCGTTTTATGATTGCAAGAGCTTAAAATCAGTCACTCTGCCAGATACCGTGACTTGTCTTTGCTCTACTTGTTTTGCAGGATGCATTTCTCTTGAAAAAATATCTTTGCCACAACGACTGAAGGAAATACAGACAGACGCGTTCAGTGGGTGTGAATCGCTGACTGAGTTAATGATTCCCAATTCTGTTGAAAAAATCGGGGATGTCTACAATAATTCAGGCATTGTATACAAAAGTATTTTTGGTTTTTATATTCCTGCTCATTGCTCAGCTAACTTAACTGTGCGTATGCCAAGCAGATTTGACCCTCGTCTTGTTAAGGGATGTAAGCGTCTTTACGATTTGTCAGGAAAAAGGATGGAAACGGCAGAAGAATTCTATAAAAATGAGAGCGAGCGTAATTACCGTAGAAATAACCACTTATGCTTAGCGTGTGGCGGTGAGATCGGAATCTTTTCTAACAAATGCAAAAGGTGTGGAAAGCCGTTTGGGGAAGTGTGATGTGTTCCCGATTTGTGTATGACAACGAAATTTCACAGGTAGAGAATTCAAATGCCACAGCTCGGCTTTGGATACAGCCGGATCATACTGTATACAAGCAGTATGTTGTCAGAAACGAGGTAACCGAGCAGAATATAACCAATTTGCTTTTGATGGCTGAGCACAAAAAGGCATGGAAAATTTCAGAGATTGTGTTTCCCTTGGAGATTGTCAAAGATTCTGGTGCTGTTTTGGGATATACAATGCTGTATATCAACGGCAGAACCATTGATAAATATCAGTCTGATAGAAAAGTTCCACGCAATAGCCAATTAGGAGTACTGCTAAAGGTGGCAAAAGTCATTGACGCATTACCGAAAGGTGTTTATATCGGCGACTTACATGGCAATAATATTCTCATTGACGATAACGAAAACATACATATTATAGATGTGGACGGGTTTTCGCTCGACAAGGGCTATAAAATCTCTTGCCCCGCGGAGTTTTGGCTACTGTCTTCTGCCAGACAGAACAAGAAATATTGGAAAGGCGGACGCTTTGTTATATCAAAGGATTCCGATATTCTTTGTTGGTATATGCTATTTGTCACGTGGCTTATGGGTGCGTCTCCTTTGATGTATACAGAGAACGAGGTGCAAAATTACTTTTCATACTTGAAAAGTGTAGGTTTTTCCACCTCTATCTTGGATGATATATCTAGGTTGTCAAGCAAAAGGCATAATATTATTAATATAGCACACATAAACGAACTGAGTGAAAAAGAGTTATCCAGATTCTCATATCACGAATACAGAGAGTCGACGATGAAGAAGTTTATGGTGTGAATATAGCTATAGCACAAAAAAGAAGGTCTCTTTGAGACCTTCTTTTTTTGGCTTTTAGTCTTCGCCCAATTTAAGTGCCTTATTGATATTGATCGACTTTACAAGCCGTGCGATAATCAGGAAGCCTACGACGAGCATTACGCCTATTATGCAGTAGAGCTTGATGTAGTCGCTCCTCGATGCCGCCACGACGAACGGCGGGACCTGATCTGTCACGTTGTAGAGAACCTGGAACAGCGGGACGAAGAGGTCTGAGGCTATTCCTCCGATGATGATTGCAAGGAATATCGAAACTCCCGAAACGAGCACCTGCTCATAAATCAACATCGAGACGATTTCTCTGAACGACATACCCATCGCCCGAAGGATACCGAACTGGAGCGTTCGCTCCCTGATTGAGAGAATCCAGTATATCAGGAATCCGATGAAGCACATCGCCATTATCGTGATGAAGCCGAGGGTCAATGCTCCGTTTACGCCCTGCAAGATAGCGTCGGTCTTAGATGACGTTATCAGCTGGGAAGCGACGTCAAGACGTGTAAGCGTTATTCCCGCATCCTCAACCGACTGATAGAGGTCGGCGATGACGGCGTCGTCCGAAAGGCTCATCCAGACCTCATACGGCTCGAGAGTCGTCTGAATCGAGACGTAATTATAGTTCATGATGATGAAGTCCTGATATTCGCCGCTTGAGTTCTTATCTAACGGGTTAAACGTGGGCCAGTAGTCGACAACCGCGACGACGACCGCCTCGAACCAGTCGTTCGAGCCCCACTTGACCTCGACAACGTCGCCCAACTGAATGCCCGTCTTGTCCTGATAGGACTGCGAGACGATAATGCCGTTGGTGCATTCGCTGAGAGCGTTTATATAATAATTGATGTGAACGGGGAGAAGGTCATCTCTGAACCAGCAGACCTCTGCAAACTGCTCGGGAACTATTGCCATAATGTCGATTCCGGTCTTGGTGGAGTCGTTATACCGAACCTGTGCGTTTTCACGGTTCAGAACCGGTGTAGCGACTTCTACGCCCGCTAAATCCTCATAGATGAAGTCGGGCTCGGTGTATTGCGCCTGAGTTTCCTCCTCGCCTTCGTCGTTCGTGACCGTAACACGGGAGTATTTCCACGATTCCTCGAGGACCGCATCGGCGCCGAGGTTATAAGAAATTCTGTCCTCTGTATTCTTATTGATAGCCCGGGCTGTATTCGCCGAGAAGATTCCGAGGGCAACGGTCAGCATCAGGAATATCATGATGAACGATTCGCGTCCGGTCGAGGAACGGCTAAGGTTGTTCATCGAGATATAAGCCGCCGGCGACCAGTGCTTTCTGCCGATTCTATAGATAAGTCTTATGAAATACGGATACAGTCGGACGCAGAAGAGCGCACAGCCGAGGATGAAGAGGGTCGAAGCCGCGAACATCAGCGGATTCATCGTTGCCGAAGTGTCGGTGACGCCTTGCTCAAGAAGAACCTCCTCCTGATAGTTGTGCCAGAGGAGCCACGCCACCGTTCCGACAATCATGATGATGTCGAAGTAGCCTCTCTTCCAAAGGGGCTTTTTCTGTCCGTGAGCCTTCGACTGCTTGTGCTCGACGATTGTGATTTTGGATGCGCTTATCGCGGGTCCCAAGGTCGTCAGGAAGAACACTGCAACCGCCAGGAATGAATATGCAAACGCCGTGACGGAAAGCTTGGTCGAGAGCGCCGTTCTGTTGACGAACTCGAGGAAGCCGTTCGAAACGCCGATAATCCGGCAGAGAAGCAGTCCCACAAACGGTCCCACAACTCCGGCTATTCCGCCGAGGATGAGCGTCTCGAGGGCATAAATCTTGACTATCTGCCAACGCGAAGCGCCACGGGATTTGTACATCGCAATCTCGTTCTTCTCCGATTCGATGTGGAGCTGGGAAACCATGTATAGGTAGAATATCAGCATCAGAACGACGGGGATGTCGAGCATCAGCATGATGTAACGGAGCTGTGAAGCCTCGTCGGCGTAATCCTGCAGGACCTCGAGAGCAGGAACACTGAAGGTGCAGTTTTCGCTCTTATAGAGCTCCTTCTGATTCTCGAGCGTCGCCACAAGAAGCTCGATGGTGTTCATATCCATGTTCTGATAGTCGATTATGAACGTGCAATCGACCGAGCCGAGGGTTACGACTCCCGTCATGATGACCTCGTCGGTAAGGGTGGTGAAGTCGCAGAAGAAGGTGTTGTCGTATTCCGTCAAGCCCTCCGACCAGTAGGTGTCGGTGTCGCTTGCGGATTCAAAGGTACCGACAACGACAATCTTGACGGTGTCGCCGGGGCTTAAGATATTCGTGACCTCGTATTCCTGATTGAGGACTAATTGCGCCGTCTGCAAAGCCGCCTCGGTGCAGATGACCTCATAGCAACCGTCTTCGTTCATCCCCGATTCAAACATTCTGCCGTTTGTAATCGTGATATGGTCGCCGATGTCGGTCATGCCGCCTAATTTTAAGAGCGACAGATCTTCGGATTCTATACTTGAAACATACAGGTATGAATCGGACGTGAAGCACTTGTATGTCAGATACGGCACCAGAAGGTTATTGAACCTGTCCGCCGCAGTCTGATAGACGCTATAGACGGTCGAGCGCTGTTTCTGGATGCTCGTGCCGCTGACGATGGTTTTCGAAACCTCATAGATGCCGGGGTATTCGTCGTTTTCCTCCTGATACTCCTGCATGTCCTTGATGAGCATTCTTTGCAGTGAGCCCTGCATGTATATCGGGATGGCGCTCGTCATGGCAGTTGCCATGATAAAGCCTACCAAAAGGCAGATGACCATCCACTTTGTGTTTTTCATTTTCCTGAACAGTAATGTCAGCACTTCATGATTCCCTCCTTGGGTTCTGAGATGGTCTTTATTCTTACCTGATGATTACCTCGTCGCCTTCTTCGAGACCCGAGGTTATCTCAACCAAAGAGCCGCTCTGGAGTCCGGTCTCAACTGCAACCTGAACCCGCTCGTTGTCCTTGAATACATACACAACCTCCTGACCGTTTACCGTCTTGATGAGGTTGGCTGAAATTACTATTACGTTTTCCCTGCTGTCGAGCACGAGAACCGTGTCGGCGATGTTACCGACAGAGGAGGATTCGGGGAATTCATCGACGAACGCAACGATAACGTCTTCCGAAATCTCGCCCAAGATTGCTTCGCCGTTCTCGTCATAGAGAACGCCCTCGGTTTCCTCGTCCCACTGTTCTCCTGAAGGATTGGAGACGATGACGCCGTCATAGGTCTCGCCGTCATACTTGATGGTGATTGAGCGCCCGATGAGGAACTCCGACTTCTCGCTCGAGGGAGAAATCTTGATATAAAGGTCGCTCAGGTCGATAATGGTGGCGATTGTGTCGCCTGCCGAGACCGTCTGCCCGGGAGATACCGTCTTGACATAGGAGATTGTTCCGCTGACGGTGGCATAAATCTTCGAGGCTTCCTTTTCGGCATAGAGCTTGTCGAGGTCAATCTGCAACAGGTCGACGTCAAGCTGTTCCTTTGCCTTGACGGTTTCCGACTCGCCGTTCTCGATTGCAATCTGAACCTCTAACTCTTCGCGTTGCATCTCGAGCTCCATTATGTATATCTCTTCGTCAAGTTCTGTAGTTTCGAGCTCGGCAATCAGGTCGCCCTCTTCAACCTCATCGCCCGCAGAAACGTAGACCGCCTTGACGGTTCCGCCATAAGAGGCAAAATAGACCTTCTCCTCGGTGCCCGAAGCGATTGTGCCCGAGGTCGTGACCTGCTTGGTGATGTTCTTGAGAGTTGCAGTCGTGGTGGTATATGAAACCTCGCTCGCCTTGACTACCGGCGGGTCGAGATATTCCTCTTCCTCCGGCAGGAAATAGCATCCGCTGAGCGACATGCACATAGCCGCCGCAGTAGTAAGTCCGAATAACGTCTTTTTTATATTCATGGTAAATCCTCCTGTGTGAAATTTACTTGTAGAAGTCGTTACTATAAATTATATCAGATTTTCACGCCGGTTACAATAGAAAACGCCCCCGGGAAGCCTCCCAAGGGACGTAATATTTTTTGAGATGTTTTGTGGCGGAATTATGAATTACTTTGGGACAGCTCTTCGAGATTCTGTTTTAACGAATCAATCGCATCCTGATTCCTTCTAAGGATTTCAAGCTGACGATACGCTTTTTCTCTTAGTATTTTTAGCCTGTCTAACTGTGGCATTTGCTGTCTTATCAAATCGGCATTTGTATCCTCTAGATTTATAAGAACAACCAATTCTTCTGCCGAAGCAAAATCTCTGATATTTGGCGTTTTCCCGCTTATTCCGTTTTCATTTCTCCACTGTGCGGCTGTCTTTCCAAATACAGCCATATTCAAAACATCTGCTTCAGAAGCATATGTATACGCCATTTCTTGCTGAGATAATGTCGGAGTTATCAGAAACTCTTTTACTGCATCTGTATGAATATGGTAATTGATTTTTGAGAGTTCTCTTTTTACATCCCACCCAATTGCTAATCTGTCTGCTTCGTCTTTTTTTAGCCTTTGATAGTCTTTGATTACATATAGTTTAAACTCCGGAGAAATCCAAGAAGCAAATTCGAAAGCAATATCAGTATGAGCGTAAGTGCCACCATATCGTCCGGATTTTGATATTATACCGACAGCATCCGTTGCCTTTATCCACTGTTGTGGCGTCAAAGTAAACGCATTATTTCCTGATTCAGCTTTAAACCTATCGAATTCGATAGGTTTAAAATTCGGGTTATGGATTTGTTCCCATAAACCCAAAAATGATATTGTTGAGTGATTACGCATCCAATTGGCTATGACGATAAAGGCATTGTCCGGATTTTTATATTTTGCAATATCAGTAAGTGAAATATAGGCATCTTCGTTGACAACATCGCCTATTACTCTTATTTCGGTTCCGTTAGCGTCAATTTTCATGTTTTTCATTGCCTAAAATCACTCCTATATCATAAAGTGCTCCTACAAATGAACACCCACTCATATTAAAATTATTTCGTCACCGTCTCCGAACAGTTATAGAATAATATCCACTCCTGCTCGGTCATGTAGTCGGTGCAGAGTTCATTGTCATCCGTTATCGTGTACTCTCCGCTCCAGACCGATGCGAAGAGCCAATAAGCGTTGTCCTTCTTGAGATTTGCGGGGCTCGGGAGGACGTTGCACTCACTGATTGCAATCGGCTTGTCGGTCGTCAGCTCCATCATACGGATAAGAGCTGTAACGTGGCTCTGGTTGTCCCATGCGCCGAGGCTGAAATCGTAGACGTCGAGAGAGATTATGTCGCAGTATTCGTCCCCGACGTACCATTCAACATCCTGCGCGTTCCATACCCAGATGATGTTGTCGAGTATGTGGTAATCGGTGAGCCGGGTGTAGATGAGCTCATAGAGCCATATGTAGGAGTCGAGGTCCTCGCCCCACCAGAACTCGCCGTTTCCGGCTTCGGGAAGGGGTCGGAAGATAACCGGAATGTCGAGCTCGGCTAATTTTTCAAACTGCTCGGTGATGAGGTCAATCCCCTCAATAATCGCATAGCATTCCTCGCTCACGCCGCCCGTTCCGAGAAGCTCCTCTACCTTTTCAAGGCTCATGTGCGCCACGTCGTGGGTGGTCACGGCGTTCGAAAGCGAAAATTGGGAGTCCTCAAGATAGCAGGAGCCGTTCATAGCCCAGTACCATGAGTAGCCGATGATTCCGCCGTCTTCATAATATTCGATTGCGAGCTCGATGTCGCCGGTGTCGACTCCCGCCGAGTAACCGGAAAGCTCACCGAGCCTGATAAGCGGATATTTTCCCGTGACAGCCGCCACGGCATATATTTCGGCATTTGAGCCTTGCGAACACTGCTGAGCCGTCAGGACGCTTTCGCCGTACATCTCGCAGAGATACTCGTAGAGTTCAACCGTAGCCTCGGTTGCTCCCGAATTCGAGAGCACTCCGCTGACGCTGTAGTCAAGCTCGCTCAGGTCGTCTGCGTTTTCGAGCAGGAAGAAGTCGAGGTCGACTTCGCCCGACAGGTCGGAAATCGTGACCGAAGAGGTTTCGGGAGAAAGATAGATATTCTCGAACTTGATGGATTCAAAATCCCCCGAGCCGGAGGTCGTGAATGTCCCCCTCGCCAAACCGTCGACATAGAGAACCCCTTCGACAGGTTCGTCGGAAGACAGGCAGACGGTGACGTTATAGTGCTGAGCCGCAGGGATGTCGAGGACGACCACCAGGGTGCTGTCGGGCAGAGAAAGCCCCGTGACGTAGCCGGTGCCGGAATAGCCCTCGTGCGAGGACATGGTGGCGCAGTAGCCGCTCATTTCTCCGCTCTCCGCCTCGTAGATAACCGAGCATTCGGTCGGGTTATAGGTGACTTCGCCTATCTCAGCTTCGGCATGGGTCGGGAGCTCCGTGGGCGCAGTAAGGTCCGTCACCGCTTCCTCCGTCATGAGAATTTCGGTGACGTCCTCTGTCGCAATGGTCAGCTCCGTGGTGACGTCGGATGATATAAGTTCTTCGGTTTCATCGGGTGTGCAAGCCGTGAAGGCGGTGAGCATCAGCATAAACGCCGTCAGGACTGCGAGTGTTCGCTTGATCATTTTATTTTGCGGAAGTCCGGTAGCCCGGTATTCGTTTCAGAGCCGGGACAACAGCCGTCGCAAGCACAGACGCCGCGACTATTTTAATGAGGTCAACCCCGAGGAACGGGATGACGCAATAAGTCAATGCAACCGCAAGAGTATTCCCCGAAACGAAGCAGTACCAAGCCGTTCCGAAAACATAGAGAACAGCGGTGCCGAGAATCATGCCGACGGGATATTTCGCAACGGCGAGGATGCTCTTGAAATTGAATTTGCCGTCCTCTTTCTTATAGGCAATCTGAATCTTGTCGGCAAGAAGACCGACGATGAGCGCCAGAGGGATATAGCCGATTATGTAGCCGCCGGTGGCACCGGCAATCTTCTGAAGACCGCCAGAGTAGTTCGAAAATACCGGAAGACCGATTGCGCCAAGGAGAATATAGATTGAAACTGCGATTGTGCCTCTGTATGCGCCGAGGGTCGCAGCAGTGAAATAGATTGCAAAGGTTGCCAGAGTTATCGGAATCGGACCAATCTGCACGCTCATCGGAGCGAAAATGCAGATAATCGCCGCCGCAACTCCTATAAATGTGATGTCTCTTACTTTCATGTTAAATTCCTTTCCTGTTTGTGTTAAGTTTCAGACCCCTTTGTAAAGCCCGCACATGAATAATAGCATTTTTCGGGGCGGTTGTCAAGGTGGGAGAAGAACTATGGGGTTGTGCGGATATAAAAACGGCAGAGACTATTCATAAAACAGACTCTGCCGGATTCATTAGTGTACAACTTTTATGCCATCAGACCAACGAAATTATCGCCATCTCTGCTGCGTCGCCGCGGCGGGGACCGGTCTTGATAATTCTGGTGTAGCCGCCGTTACGGTCGGCATACTTCGGAGCTATCTCGTTAATCAGCTTTCTTGCAACATCTTCCTTGGTGATGTATGCGTAAATCTGTCTCTTCGAGTGAAGGTCTCCAGCCTTGCCGAGAGTAATCATCTTCTCTGCAACGCTCTGGACTTCCTTAGCTCTGGTTACTGTGGTCTCTATCTTACCGTTTTCAAGCAGAAATGTTACCATAGCTCTGAGCATTGCCCGTCTCTGGTCAGTGGTTCTGCCCAATTTTCTTGCCGGCATTGAATTTCACTCCTTACTTTGTTATTCCTCGTTGTTGCTTGAGTTCATTTCGACGCCGAGTGAAGCGAGCCTTGTCTTGACTTCCTCAAACGACTTCTTACCGAGGTTTCTGACTTTCATCATTTCTTCCTCAGTCTTCTCAGCCAGATCGCTGACAGTGTTGATTCCTGCCCTCTTCAGGCAGTTGAATGAACGTACCGACAAGTCAAGTTCCTCAATGGTCATCTCAAGAACCTTGTCCTTTGTCTTGTTTTCCTTCTCTGTCATTATCTCGTCAACAATAGTCTCTTCCGAGAGGTTGACAAACAGATTCAGATGCTCGTTGAGGAGTTTGGCTGCCATGGAAACGGCTTCCTTTGCGGAAATAACGCCGTCCGTCCACACCTCTAATGTGAGCTTATCAAAGTCAGTTATCTGTCCTACACGGGTGTTCTCAACGCTGTAGTTGACCTTGAGAACGGGCGTGTAAATACTGTCTACTGCGATTACGCCTATGGGGGCGTTGACCATATAGGTCTTGTTCTTTTCGGCTGAAACGTAGCCTCTGCCTCTGTCGAGAGTTATCTCCATATACAGCTTGGCGCCCTCGCCGAGTGTAGCGATGTGCATGTCGGGAACCAGAATCTCAACCTCGGAATCGGTCTTGATGTCGCCCGCAGTTACTTCGCGTTCGCCCTCGGCTTCAACATAAACGGTCTTCGGACCATCGCAGTAAAGCTTGGCTGTAAGTTCCTTCAGGTTAAGGATAATCTCTGCGACATCCTCCTTGACTCCGGGGATGGTGGAGAATTCGTGCTGTACACCGTCAATCTTGACACTGGTGACGGCGACGCCGGGAAGCGATGAAAGCAATACACGTCTAAGACTGTTGCCGATAGTCGTACCATAGCCACGCTCCAACGGTTCAAGGACAAACTTGCCATAGGTGCCGTTAGACTTAAGATCGACTATATTTATATCCGGCTTCTCGATTTTTTCTAGCATTTTAGCCTCCATTTACTATCGGTGACACGCGCCTGTCCTGGAAAAATCATTCCCATCCCGGCGCAGTCTGTTGCCCTTCCGCTGATACTGTCCCATGCGAACCGTACACAATGGCGACGGATTCGCACCGGCAGAACAGGGTTATCCAATGAATAATCTCGAACCGATTATTTGGAGTACAACTCGACAATCATATGCTCCTCAACCTCATAGTCGAGATCGTCCTTGACGGGAACTCTGACTACTGTAGCGCTGAGGTTTTCCTTGTCCTTGTCAAGCCATGAGGGAACAAGTCTCTTGTCGGTATCCTCGACGATTTCCTTGAACTTTTCGCTCTTCTTGGAGTTCTCTCTAAGGGAAATAACGTCGCCGACCTTGACTCTGTATGAAGGAATGTCGACTCTTGAGCCATTTACGTTGAAATGACCGTGAGAAACGAGCTGTCTTGCCTCGCGTCTGGTGGTTGCAAGACCCATTCTGAAGACGACATTGTCAAGTCTTTCTTCGAGGAGGGTGATGAGGTTTGCACCTGCCTGACCTTCCATCTTCTCAGCTCTTTCATAGATATGTCTGAACTGCTTTTCAAGAACGCCATAGATAAACTTGAGCTTCTGCTTTTCCTTTAACTGCTTGGCGTATTCCGATTCTTTCTTTCTTACGTTGGCTTTGGGGTTGTGCTTTGTTTCCTTGCCGACACCCATAACCATCGGGCTGATTCCGAGAGCTGCACACTTTTTGAGTATAGGCTCCTTATTAACTGCCATAATTAAATCCTCCGTTTTAAAATAATATCGAGTTCAATACCCGACTCCGAGTCAACTTTGGTAAACTCGGCTCCCAACTCTGCGTCAATTAAACACGACGACGTTTGGGAGGACGGCATCCGTTGTGGGGAATGGGGGTAACATCCTTGATGAGTCTTACCTCGAGATTCTCTGCCTGCAAAGCACGGATTGCTTCTTCTCTTCCCTGTCCGGGACCCTTTACATAAACCTCAACGGTCTTAAGACCATGCTCCTTGGCTGCTCTTGCTGCTGTCTCTGCGGCGGTCTGAGCGGCGAAAGGTGTAGACTTTTTGGAGCCTCTGAAGCCGAGTCCTCCGGCGGAAGCCCATGAAATCGCATTGCCCTGCATATCGGTGATGGTTACGATGGTGTTGTTGAATGTGGACTGGATATGAACCTGTCCCTGTTCGATGTTCTTTCTTTCTCTGTGGCGACGAACAACCGTCTTCTTGCCGCTTGCCTGTTTCTGAGCCATGTTCTATCCCTCCTTACTTCTTCTTGTTGGCGACTGTCTTAACGGGACCCTTGCGGGTTCTTGCGTTGGTCTTGGTTCTCTGACCTCTTACAGGGAGACCCTTGCGATGACGGGTTCCTCTGTAGCAACCGACTTCAATAAGTCTCTTAATGTTGAGCTGAACTTCTCTGCGCTTGTCGCCCTCAACAATGAGATACTTGTCGATGTACTCACGGATTTTTGTGACATCGTCTTCGGACATATCCTTGACTCTGACATCCGGGTCTACGCCGGTTTCCTTGCAGATTTTTGTCGCGGTGGGCTGACCGATTCCGTAGATATAGGTGAGTGCAACCTCAATTCTCTTATCTCTCGGAAGGTCTATACTTGCTATACGAGCCATATTTTAGTGGCACCTCCATTAACGATTCTTATCCCTGACGCTGCTTGTGCTTGGGGTTTTCGCAAATGACCATAACTTTGCCCTTGCGCTTTATAACCTTGCACTTTTCGCACATAGGCTTTACTGAAGGTCTGACTTTCATTGAAATACCTCCTCAAAAACTGTAAACTGACTGCGGATTGCTCTTCGCAATCGCCACCTGTTTACTGGTGTTCTTTGTTATTTCGACCGCCATGTAATCCGACCCTTGGTCAGATCATACGGCGACATCTCGACCGTCACACGGTCACCCGGGACTATTCTTATGTGGTTAAGTCCCAGCTTACCGGAGACATAGGCGAGAATCTTGTGCCCGTTTGCAAGCTCAACCTGAAACTTTGCTCCCGGCAAAGCCTCCAGAACGGTGCCTTCAAGTTCAATTACATCTTCCTTGGACAATAAAATTCCTCATTTCTTATTCTCGTCCGGTCGTAACGGGTTCTCCATCAGCTTCGGGTTCAAGCTCCCGGAGTAACCTTTTAAGCTTTTTATCTGTCATGCCGGATAGCGAAATCACTTGGTTGGTCGGTGAAATGTGTCTTACGTTCTTTCGCTTGGGACTTGAGAGCTTTCGCTCCTTGCCGTCGGCGATTGTAACGAAGCGGTCGGTAACGTCTACAGCAACGAAGTAGCCGCCCCGATCTCGACCTGCCGTGGATTTTACCACCGAGCCTTTGACGACGTTCACGGGTTCCCTCCTATTCGCGCGTCGTGAGAATTACGGCACCGTCGGGAGTTATCGCTATTGTATGTTCGAAGTGGGCGGCGGCTTTGCCGTCACGGGTTTTGACCGTCCAGCCGTCTCCGAGGACCTTTATCGCGGGGCTTCCGAGGGTTATCATCGGTTCAATCGCGATGACCATTCCGCTCATCAGCCGGACGCCATGACCGGCACGTCCGAAATTCGGGACCTCCGGCTCCTCATGAAGATTGCTCCCCACTCCGTGACCGACGTATTCTCTGACTACTCCGTAGCCTCGGGACTCGTTATACTCCTGAATGGCGGCTGAGATGTCTCCGAGTCTTACGCCCGGCTTTGCCATCGAGATGGCGAGCTTGAGGCTTTCCTCGGTTGAGTCCAAGAGACCTTGGACTTCCGGATCAATCTCTCCTACCTTAAAAGTATACGCGCTGTCGCCGTGAAATCCGTCGATATATGCGCCCACATCAACGGAAACTATGTCTCCGTCGTGGATAACTTCCTTTGACGAGGGTATTCCGTGGATAACGGTGTCGTTCACCGATATGCACGCCGAGGCGGGAAATCCGCCATACCCCAAAAACGAGGGCTTTGCGCCGCGGGAGGTGATGTAGTGGTTGACAACCTTGTCGAGCTCCTTCGTTGTCATTCCTGCATGAAGGGCTTTTCCTGCGGCAACGAGTGCGCCGCCGGTTATCTCTCCCGCTTTACGCATTTTCAGAAGGTCTTTAGAGGACTTGATGTTTATCACGATCTTAAGCCTCTAAAGCTTCGAGTGTAAGCTTTGTAGTGTCGTCTACCTCTTCCTGACCTTCAACGGTTACGAGCTTGCCCTTCGCCGCATAGTAGTCCTTGAGAGGAGCCGTTTTCTCATGATAGACTTTAAGTCTGTCAAGAACGGTAGCGGGTTCATCGTCCTTACGGATGACCACTTTGCCGCCGCAGGCATCGCATATGCCCTCCACCTTGGTCGGCTTATAGTCTACATGATAGGAGTTGCCGCATTTTTCGCAGACACGACGTCCCGAAAGTCTTGCAACTATCTTCTCATCGGGAACGTAAATCTCGATAACCTTGTCGATATTAACGCCCATGGTCTCGAGTGCCTCCGCCTGAGGAACTGTACGGGGGAAGCCGTCGAGGATGAAGCCGTTCTTGCAATCGTCACCCTGGATTCTCTCCTTGAGGATAGCGATTATGGTCTCATCGGGGACGAGGTCGCCTCTGTCCATATAGCTCTTGGCTGAAAGACCCGCTTCTGTGCCGTTGGCAACAGCTTCTCTTAACATATTGCCTGTCGAGATAGCCGGGATGCCCTTGGTCTTGCAGATGACTTCCGCCTGAGTGCCCTTACCGGCACCGGGTGCGCCGAGCAAAATGATATTCATGTGGTATCTCCTTTCTATGTTGTGAAAGCATCCATTGGATGCTCTGCCGACGTTGTGCAAAAGCGCACAACGTCTGCAATCATTTTAGTCCAAAAATCCCTTATAGTGACGCATCATAAGCTGAGATTCGAGCTGACGAACAGACTCAAGAGCAACGCTTACAACGATGAGGATCGAAGTACCGCCGAGAGCCAGGTTCGAAATGCCTGTAATCTGAGCAAAGATGATCGGGAAGATAGCAACAACGCCGAGGAACAGTGCGCCGACGAAGGTCAGCTTGTGAACAATTCTCGTGATGTAATCACTTGTCGGCTTGCCGGGACGGATGCCCGGGATGCCGCCGTTGTTCTGGCGAAGGTTGTTTGCAATCTCAACGGGATCATACTGCATCGAAATGTAAAAGTAGCTGAACAGAATGATGAGGATGAAGTAGAGTGTTGCGTATACGGGATGAGTCGTGCTGAAGCAGTTGTAGATTGTGTACCAGACGGTGCCCTCGGTGGGCTCGCCGGTGAACATTGCAATAGTCTGCGGGATGGACATGAAGCTCATCGCGAAGATTATTGGCAAGACGCCTGCCATGGATACCTTGATAGGAAGGTAGGTCGACTGACCGCCGTAAACCTTTCTTCCTACAACGCGCTTTGCGTACTGGATCGGAACCCTTCTCTCCGCATTGTCCATGAATACGATGAACGCAATCATCAGAATGAAGATTATGATGATAATCGGGATGAGGATGATATATCCGGCAGAACCCGTGTTTGCGAGTGTTGCGAAGATGTTACCGAACGACTGCGGAAGCTCTGCAACGATACCGGCAAAGATGAGCATTGACATGCCGTTGCCGATTCCGTTCTTGTCGATAAGAGAACCGAGCCAGATAGTAAGCATAGCACCTGCGGTGAAGCACGCTATGATGATGATTTCGGAAAGAACCTTTGAGAAGCCTGTGGTATAGGTCAGAGCTCCTGCGTTCTTAAGAGTCAGGTAGTAAGCCCATGACTGGAAGAGTGCGATTACGAGAGCGAGAATCTTGGTGATGGTACCGAGCTTCTTTCTGCCCTCTTCGCCTTCCTTTGCGAGTCTTTCGAGTGCAGGAATCGCAAAGGTCAGGAGCTGCATGATGATCTGTGCGTTGATGTACGGTGAAACCGACAAGCACAGAAGTGTTGCTCTTGAGAAGGTGCCGCCGGAGAGAGTGTTGAGGTAGCTGAACAGGTTGTTACTGCCCTCAATCATTTCCGCTATAGCGGCTGAATCGAGAAACGGAACGGGGATATATCCGCCGAGTCTGTAGATGATGAAGATAAGGAAAGTGTAGAGAAGCTTCTTTCTTATCTCCGGAACCTTCCAAGCGTTCTTAAGAGTCTGAAACACTTAGATCACCTCTGCCTCTCCGCCTGCCTTCTCGATCTTCTCCTTAGCTGAAGCGGAGTAAGCGGCTGCCTTTACGGTAAGCTTCTTGGTGAGCTCGCCGTTGCCCAGTACCTTGATTCCGTTGCCCTCATTCTTGACAATACCGGCAGCGATAAGAAGCTCTGTATCGACGACAGTTCCGTCGACAAACTTTTCGAGATCGGAGACGTTGATTGCCGTATACTTAGCTGCAAATATGTTGTTGAAGCCCCTCTTCGGGATTCTTCTTGCGAGTCTGGTCTGTCCGCCTTCGAAGCCCGGTCTTACACCGCCGCCCGAACGAGCATTCTGACCCTTGTGTCCCTTTCCTGCTGTTTTTCCCTGTCCGGAGCCATGTCCTCTTCCGATTCTCTTGACATCCTTTACGGAACCCTCAGCAGGTGCTAAATCGTGCAATTTCAATTTATTCGCACCTCCTTAATTCTTATGCTTCGGTAACTTTGATAAGGTGAACGATCTTATTTATTTTACCTTGCGTCTGTGCGTTATCTGGTTGAATGGTAACGTCACCGATTTTTCTAAGACCTAAGGAGTTTGCAGTTGCGATCTGATCCTTGAGTCTGCCGTTGAGACTTTTTACAAGCTCAATTTTTACTGACATGATCATTTCCTCCTCAGATTATTTCCTTGACGGTCTTGCCTCTCTTGGCTGCCATTTCTTCGGCAGACTTGAGCTCGGCAAGTCCTGCAAATGTTGCTCTGACGACGTTGCAGGGATTGTTGGACTTAAGAGACTTGGTTCTTATGTCCTTGATGCCTGCAGCCTCGATTACGGAACGAACGGGACCTCCGGCGATAACTCCGGTACCTTCGGCGGCGGGTCTCATCAAGACTCTGCCTGCGCCGTAAACACCGACTACCTCGTGAGGAATTGTTGTTCCCTTAAGTGATACTTTTATCAGATTCTTCTTCGCGTCAGCGATTCCTTTTCTGATAGCGTCGGTAACTTCTCCCGACTTTCCGATACCGTAGCCGACTGTGCCGTTGCCGTCACCTACAACAATGAGTGCGGAGAACTTCATGATACGTCCGCCCTTGACCGTCTTGGATACACGGTTGATAGCTACAACCTTCTCGGTAAGCTCCATTTGAGAAGCGTCTATAATAGCCAAAATACGTTACCTCCTCTCAGAATTTGAGTCCGCCCTCACGGGCACCCTCTGCCAAAGCCGCGATACGTCCGTGATAGAGATAGCCGCCTCTGTCGAATACGACTTCCTCTATGCCGTTTGCCTTGCACTTCTCGGCAATCGCCTCGCCGACCTTCTTGGCACCTTCGACGTTTCCGCCGTTAGCTCCGAAGCCCTTTTCCATGCTTGAAGCGGCGCAGAGAGTTGTTCCGGTGACGTCATCAATCACCTGAGCGTAAATGTGCTTCGCTGAGCGGAAGACATTGAGTCTCGGGCAGGAAGCGGTACCGCTGACCTTGGCGCGGACTCTTGCGTGCCTTTTGGCTCTTGATTTAGCTCTGTCTATTGTCTTTACCATAGATTCTTACTCCCTTATTTACTTCTTCGCGCCCTTGCCGGCCTTGCCTTCCTTGCGGCGGATGACTTCACCGTCGTAGCGGATTCCCTTGCCCTTGTAAGGCTCAGGAGGACGCTTGGCGCGCACTTCACAGGCAAACTGACCTACCTTCTGCTTGTCGATTCCCTTGACTACAATCTGATTAGGTTGCGGGACATCAAGCTTGATGTCGTCAGTCTCGGAAACGATAACCTGATGAGAATATCCGAGGTTAAGGATAACATCCTTACCCTGCTTCTGGGCTCTGTAACCAACACCCTCGATAATAAGGGTTTTGGAATAACCGTTTACAACGCCCTCGACCATGTTGTTGACGAGAGTTCTTGTAAGACCGTGAAGAGCCTTTGATCTGTCCTCGTCATCGGGACGTGCAACCTTAAGGGTTCCGTCCTCAACGGTGATGGAAAGGGAAGGATTAAACTTCTGTGTAAGTGTACCCTTGGGACCCTTTACGGTAACTACGTTGCCTTCTGCAACGGATACTTCAACTCCGGCAGGAACGCTGATTGGCTTTAAGCCTATTCTTGACATAATTCAGCCCTCCTTACCAGACGAATGCGAGAATCTCGCCGCCTACACCAAGCTCTCTTGCCTTCTTATCGGTAACGATTCCCTTTGAGGTGGAAACGATAGCGATACCTAAGCCCTTCAAGACCTTGGGCATATCCTCACAGCTCGAATAGATTCTAAGACCGGGCTTGGAAACTCTTCTGATGCCGGAGATAACCGGTGTTCTGTTCTCGTCATATTTAAGTGTAACTCTGATGATTCCCTGCTTACCGTCGTCGATTACCTGATAGGACTTGATGTAGCCCTCATCCTGCAAAATCTGAACGATAGACTTCTTCATATTCGAAGCGGGAATATCGACTGTAGCGTGCTTTGCTGAGCTTGCATTGCGAATTCTGGTCAGCAAATCAGCTATTGTATCAGTAATCTGCATACTTTTGCCTCCTTCGCTAATTACCAGCTCGACTTCTTGACGCCGGGGATCTGACCCTCGAGCGCAAGCTTTCTGAAGCAGATACGGCAAATGCCGTACTTTCTCAGATAACCGTGAGGTCTTCCGCAAATCTTGCATCTGTTGTAAGCGCGGGTCGAATACTTAGGCTTTGCCTGCTGCTTTAAAACCATTGCCTTTTTAGCCATAATCTACCTCCACTCTTACTTTGCAAACGAAGCGCCGAGCATGCTCAGAAGCTCCTTTGCCTCTTCGTCGGTCTTTGCGGTTGTGATGAAGTTGATATCCATACCGCGGACCTTGTCAACCTTGTCGAACTCGATTTCGGGGAAGATAAGCTGCTCCTTGATACCGGTGGAGTAGTTTCCTCTGCCGTCGAACGAGTTGGGGTTGATGCCCTTGAAGTCACGAACTCTGGGGAACGCGACATTGAAAAGTCTGTCGATGAACTCATACATCTTGTCAGATCTCAAGGTAACCTTGACTCCGATGGGCATGCCCTCACGGAGCTTGAAGTTTGCAACCGACTTCTTAGCCTTGCAAACAACAGGTCTCTGGCCGGTGATGAGAGAAAGGTCGTTCATAACCGCGTCGACAACCTTGGAATTCTCCTTAGCCTCGCCGCAAGCTACGTTGATGACAACCTTGTCGAGCTTCGGAATCTGCATAACGTTCTTGTAGCCGAACTTCTTCATCAGTGCGGGGGCTATTTCATTGACATATTGATCTTTTAATCTTGCCATAATTAACCTCCTACTTGATTTCTGCGCCGCAACGCTTGCAAACTCTGAGCTTCTCGCCGTCAGGTCCGAACTTGACGCCGGTTCTTACGCCCTTGCCGCACTTGGGGCAAACGAGCTGAACCTTGCTCGAGTACATAGCTGCTTCAGCCTTGACGATGCCGCCTGCTTTGCCCTGTTTGCGGGGCTTGACGGACTTGGTCGCCATGTTGATGCCTTCGACTATTACCTTGCCCTCCTTGGGGGATACAGCAAGAACTTTGCCCTTCTTGCCCTTGTTCTTACCACTGAGAACAACTACCGAGTCGCCGGTTTTAACGTGAATCTTGTTCATATTTTCTCGGTTCCTCCTTAAAGTACCTCGGGTGCGAGCGACAGGATCTTGACATAGTCATTGTCCCTGAGTTCACGGGCAACCGGCCCGAAAATTCTCGTACCTCTCGGTGTCTTATCTTCCTTGATTATTACAGCTGCATTCTCGTCGAAACGGATATAGGTTCCGTCCTCACGACGAAGACCGGATGCTGAACGAACAATTACTGCTTTAACAACGTCGCCCTTCTTGACCATGCCGCCGGGTGCAGCCTTCTTGACTGACGCTACGACTACATCGCCGATGTTGGCGTATCTTCTGCGGGTGCCGCCCAAAACTCTGATGCACTGGAGTTCCTTGGCTCCGGTGTTGTCAGCGGCTTTGAGTCTTGTCTGCATTTGTATCACAGCAAGTTCCTCCTTTCAGTATTAAAGAAATCTGAGCGCCGGATCGAGTTATTCACCGACCCTCGTTTACTCTTCGGGTTCGGGTTTTGCATCGAACGACTTCCGTTCAATGCACCCACGCCCTCATTACTTAGCCTGCTCAACAACCCTGACGAGTCTCCATCTCTTGTCCTTGGACAAGGGTCTGGTTTCCATGATTTCGACTCTGTCGCCGATGTGGGCAACATTCTCCTCGTCATGAGCCTTGAACTTGACCGTTCTCTTGATAATCTTTCCGTACAAGGGGTGCTTTACGTTATCCTCGATGGCAACGACGATTGTCTTGTCCATCTTGTCGGAAACTACCTTGCCGACCCTTGTCTTTCTAAGCTTTCTTTCGCTCACAGTAAATCCTCCTTCTTCGCGGCTTACTTGGACTCTTGCTCGCGAATAACAGTCTTGATACGAGCAATATCCTTCTTAACAGCCTTGATTCTCATGGGGTTGTCGAGCTGATTTACAGCGTGCTGGAAGCGAAGGTTGAAAAGCTCTTTCCTCAAATCGTCGAGCTTCTTGTCCATCTCGACGGGAGTCATTTCTCTGATTTCACTGACCTTCATTATTGCTCACCACCCGTTTCTGAAGCTTCATCTTCTCTTTTAACGAACTTGCACTTGATAGGCAGCTTGTGCATTGCAAGACGCATAGCTTCCCTTGCGACTTCCTCGGACACGCCTGCGATTTCGAACATGACTCTGCCCGGCTTGACAACCGCTACCCAGTACTCGGGGGTACCTTTACCGGAACCCATTCGAAGACCAAGTGCCTTGGTGGTTACAGGCTTGTCAGGGAAAATCTTGATCCAGACCTGTCCGCCACGCTTGATGTAACGTGTCATTGCGATACGAGCCGCCTCAATCTGGGCTGAAGTGATCCATGCGGGCTCGAGTGCCTGAAGTCCATACTCACCGTACGAAACCTTGTTGCCTCTTGTAGCCTTGCCCTTCATGCGTCCTCGTTGCTGCTTACGATATTTAACTCTCTTCGGAAGTAACATTACTTATTACCTCCTTCTCTGTTCTGAGTGTGTCTCTCGCCGCGATTTTCATAGCTACGGTTGCCGTCTCTATTCTGTCTCGGTCTCGAGTTGCCGTTTCTATCGCCGCGGCGTCTGTCGTCGCCGTTTCTCGGCTTACGGTTTCTTCTGTTGTCGGGAGCCTTCTCTTCGGTCTTCGAAATCTCGCCCTTGAGGACTTCTCCCCTGTAGATCCAGACCTTGATACCGATCTTGCCATAGGTTGTTGCAGCCTCGGCAAAGCCGTAGTCAATGTCTGCTCTGATGGTCTGGAGCGGGATGGTACCCTCGTGGTAGCTTTCGCTTCTTGCGATTTCAGCACCGCCGAGTCTGCCGCCTGCCTTGACCTTGATACCCTTTGCTCCGAGCTTCATTGCTCTGCTGATGGCGCCCTTCATAGCTCTTCTGAACGAGATTCTGTTTTCGAGGTCGAGAGCTATCTTTTCAGCTACCAACTGAGCATTGAGGTCGGGAGACTTAACTTCGATGATGTTGAGGGAGACGGTCTTGCCGATCATCTTCTCAATATCGGTTCTGAGCTTCTCAACAGCCTCGCCGCCTCTGCCGATAACGATACCGGGCTTGGCGCACCAGATGTTGATCTTCACCTTGTCGGCGAAGCGCTCGATTTCAATCTTCGGAACACCGGCGGAATACAGAGTCTTCTTGACGTACTTACGGATGTTGTAGTCCTCTACAAGAGTATCTCCGAAAGTGCTCTTATCTGCAAACCAGCGGGAATCCCAGTCCTTGATTATTCCGACACGCATACCGTGCGGATTTACTTTTTGTCCCATAGTCTACCTCCTGCCGCCTTATTCCGCTTCACCGAGAACCACAGTGATGTTTGAGGTTCTCTTGAGAATCTTGTGTCCTCTGCCCTTTGAAACGGGCTGCATTCTCTTCATGGTCGGTCCCGGATTGACATAGCACTCTTTTACATAGAGGCTCTTCTTGTCAAGTCCGAAGTTATTCTCTGCGTTAGCCGCAGCCGAGTTCAGGAGCTTCTCCAGATACTCACAGGCAGCCTTAGGAGTATGCTTTACGATTGCCAATGCTGTCTCGAGGTCTTTTCCTCTGATAAGGTTGAGGACAATTTCGACCTTGCGAGGAGCAATGCGTGCAGTCTTTAATACTGCTCTTGCTTCCATCTAAATCTCCTCCTTTACTTGCCGTTGTTGGAAGTCTTTGAACCGGCGTGACCCTTGAAGGTTCTTGTCGGTGCGAACTCACCAAGTCTGTGTCCGACCATGTCCTCGGTAACATATACCGGAACATGCTTGCGTCCGTCGTGGACGGCAAATGTGTGTCCCACGAATTCGGGGAAGATAACGGATGCTCTCGACCATGTCTTGATGGCTTTCTTTTCGCCGGTCTCGTTCATGGCAACTACTTTCTTATAAAGGGATTCCTGTACGAATGGTCCCTTCTTAATGCTTCTGCCCATTATTCATCTGCCTCCCTTCGCATTACTTCGCGTTACGGCGCTTGACAATAAACTTGTCTGTGCGGTTCTTCTTCTTACGAGTCTTATAGCCCATAGTAGGCTTGCCCCAAGGTGTAACAGGTGAAGGACGTCCGACAGGGGATTTGCCTTCGCCACCGCCGTGAGGGTGGTCGTTCGGGTTCATAACGGAACCACGGACTGTGGGTCTTACGCCCATGTGGCGCTTTCTACCAGCCTTGCCGAGGTGAACGTTTTCGTGGTCGATGTTGCCGACCTGACCGATTGTTGCCATGCAGTTTGCAGGAACATATCTCATTTCACCGGAAGGAAGTCTGATAAGAACCTTCTCGTTCTCACGACCCATAAGCTGAGCCATGTTGCCGGCGGAACGGACAAGCTGTGCGCCCTTGCCGGGATAAAGCTCGATGTTGTGGATGAAGGTACCGACGGGGATGTTCATAAGAGGAAGTGCGTTGCCCGGCTTGATGTCGGCGTCTGCGCCAGCTCTTACGGTGTCACCTACGTTAAGTCCGTTCGGTGCGATGATGTATCTCTTCTCGCCGTCCTCATACTGAACGAGTGCGATGTGAGCGGAACGGTTCGGATCGTATTCAAGAGTGAGAACAGTGGCATCCATGCCGGTCTTATCTCTCTTGAAGTCGATTACACGATACTTTTTTCTTTCGCCGCCGCCGTGATGACGGACGGTGATTCTGCCATAGCTGTTTCTGCCGGCGGTCTTCTTCTTGGGTTTGAGAAGACTTCTCTCCGGCTTAACCTTGGACAAGCCGCTGTAATCGGTAACGGTCATACCTCTGCGACCGTTGGTTGTCGGCTTGTAGCTCTTTATAGCCATGTAATTTTTCACTCCTTATTAGTGTTTTGCGGGCTGCATCGGCAAGGATTGCCATGCAGTTCCCATACTTACTGCGAAACGCGTCAGCGTTTTCGCGTTTTGCCGGAATGTGAGAGCTTGTCAGATCCATGTGGTCCCAATCACTCTCAGACCCAACTATCAGATCATGCCGTCAAAGAAGGCGATGGTCTTTGAGCCCTCGGCAAGCGTAACGATTGCCTTTTTCCAGTCCGGGGTCTTGCCCTCGGATCTGCCCATTCTGCGGTAACGACCGCGAACGTTCATTGTGTGAACCTTGGCAACCTTGACACCGAAGATTTCCTCAACGGCGTCCTTGATTTCAATCTTGTTGGCGGTCTTTGCGACCTTGAAGGTGTACTTGCCCGCCTGAAGATCTTCCATAGAAGCTTCGGTGATAACCGGCTTCAGAATGATGTCCTGAGCAACCTTTTCCATCAGCAGTAAACCTCCTCAATCTTGGTGACGGCATCCTGAGCTACTACGAACTTGTTGCAGTTGAGGATGTCGTAAACATTCAGAGTGTTTACGAGAGTCGTCTTTACTCCGGGAATGTTTCTTGCGCTCTTGATGACCTTCTCGTCGGATGCGGGCATTACGATAAGGGTCTTGCCCTCTGCTCCGAGTGCCGAAAGCATCGAAACGACGTTCTTGGTCTTGATTTCGTCGAAGTCAATCTTGTCAACGACTACTACCTCGTTCTCGGCAAGCTTGGAAGAGAGTGCAGACTTCATAGCGAGTCTTCTCATCTTCTTGTTGACCGTGAATCTGTAGCTGCGGGGCTTCGGTCCGAGAGCGATTCCGCCGTGTGTCCACTGGGGAGAACGGATTGAACCCTGTCTTGCATGACCTGTACCCTTCTGTCTCCAGGGCTTCTTACCGCCGCCGGATACCTCTGTTCTTGTGAGTGTGGACTGAGTGCCCAGTCTCTGATTTGCGAGATAATTGACAACCATTGTGTGCATAACAGCGGTGTTGGGCTCGATGCCCCAGATGCTGTCGTTAAGCTCAGTGTCGGCAACTACATTGCCTTTAATATCGTATACGGAAACCTTTGACATTGTACTTTCTCCTTCCACTAAGCTTTCTTAACGCTGTTGCAGACGGTAACGATACCGTTCTTCGGTCCGGGGATTGCTCCCTTTACAGCGATAAGGTTGTTCTCGGCGTCAACCTTGATAACCTCGAGGTTCTGGATAGTAACTCTCTCGGCACCGAGGTGACCCGGCATTTTCTTTCCTTTGTAGATTCTCGAAGGGCTGGAGCAAGCGTTCATGGAACCTGCCTCGCGGTGAACAGGACCTGTACCGTGGGTTTCCTTGAGTCTGTGGGTGTTCCAGCGCTTGATGGTGCCGGAGAATCCTTTACCCTTGCTTGTGCCGCAAACGTCAACAATCTCGCCCTCAGCGAAGATGTCAGCCTTTACGATGTCGCCTACGTTCATGCCCGAGATATCCTCAAGTCTGAACTCCTTGAGGGTCTTCTTGAGGGCAACGTCAGCCTTCTTGAAATGACCTGTGAGAGGCTTCTTCAAACTCTTTGCGGTGGTGTCGCCGAACCCGAGCTGCACGGCTTCGTAGCCGTCGTTCTCGGCAGTCTTCTTCTGGACTACCATGCAAGGACCTGCCTCAATTACCGATACGGGAATAACTCTTCCCTTATCGTCGAAGACCTGTGTCATACCGATCTTCTTTCCGATGATGCCTTTCTTCATTTTGTTTCCTCCTAATGGTTATTGGTCGGATTTTCCGACTTGACCTGTCGCGGGATCTCGCTGAGAAATCGTTCTCGATTTCCTTGGGAAATTACTTGATCTCCAGTGGAGATTACTTGATTTCCATTACGATATCCACACCGGCGGGAAGCTCAAGATTCTGCAGAGCCGCAGTTGTGTCGTTGGTGGGGTGAAGCACGTCGATAAGTCTCTTGTGAGTTCTCATCTCGAACTGCTCACGGCTGTCCTTGTTGACGAATACGGAGCGAAGGACGGTTACGATTTCTCTCTCAGTAGGGAGCGGAATCGGACCCGAAACCTGTGCGCCCGAACGCTTTGCTGCCTCGACTATCTTAGCCGCTGCCGCATCGACGTTTGTGTGCTCGTAGCCCTTGATCTTGATTCTGATTTTCTCATTGACTGCCATTAAAAACGCCTCCTTAAAGCTTACGATTATTGGGGGCTGGGATTTTCCCATCTGTTTTTTAACACGAATCCGTGTGTTTCCTGCATCCCCATGAAAAAAGCCGAAAAATCTTCTTTTCGGCGGGACACATAAATCGCATCGGATGCTTTGGTTTTCTAAGGCTCAAAGGCGCAGAATCACCCTTAACCGCTCGCTTGGCGAGCACTTTGTACCACAGTACCGTGTTGCTATTACAGTCGCCCGGTTTAAAATCGGACATACTCGGCTGAAATTACCCGGCATACCGCCGGCAACCTCCAGCTTCAACGCATATCTTTTGCAGTCACGCAGTGATTATAATATCACTTTTGAAATTCAAATGCAAGCATTTTTGATGATTTGTGGCGACTTTTTGATGTAGAAAAATTAGGGATTTTTAGGGTAGGATTTTGTGCAATATGTGCAGAAGTGACAACTATAGGGGCGGATATCATCCGCCCGCTATTATGGCGACGTTGGTTTTCGGGCGGATAATATCCGCCCCTACATCAGACTGCTTCCCCTTCGTCCTCCGTCTCAACCTTCGTAATATCAATAAAGTTCGGGACGGTTCCGACTTCGTTCTGCTCGGTTATATAAATAGAGTAGGAATACTCGGTGATACTGCCGTCGTCGTTTGTGACTTCGGTTACTTCCCTCAGGAACAGGAAGTTGCCTTCGCCGTCGAAGTAATAGAGAACCTTGAAGCCGGTCATGCCGTCGGCAGTGTCGACGCCCGAGAGCTTCAAGATGTCGTAATAGTGGCAGACCTCGATTGCGAGCTCGTTTGTGGCGATATAGGAGGTCTCGGTGTTGACCGCCTTCTTGTAGAAGACAATGAGACCCTCGTCCGCCAAGGGATAGGGAACGTCCTTTGTATAGGACGTGAAGCTTGCGTCGCCGGTGTCGAGATATGAAACAACGCCGTTTTCCTCGGTGTACTGCTCATAGCCGTTATTGTACTGGGCGATAACGGTGTCGCCCGAAACGGCATAGTAGGAATAGGTCATCATTCCCACTTCGTCATACTTATAGATGAATATCTGCTCCGACTCGCCGGTGTTGTCGTTGACGACATCGACCCGAGCGGAATCGAGCTCAACATAAGCCGCCCTTGCCGCAAGGATATAGTCCTCACCCGCAACCGGGTCGCTCTCCCCGCAAGCGGTCAGGCTCATAAGTATAACCGCCGCCGTAATCACAGCCATAAGCCTTCTGCCAAACGATTTAAACTTCATTACATTCCTCCCACAAAAGAGAACCGTGCGCGAAACGGCACGGTTTCGAATCCTGCAAGCGCTGTATTTACAACAGCTTGACCTGTTCCTCAAACTCGCTCTCTGAGTCCACAAACCGATACGGTTCATACTCCCCGTAAGCCGACGGTCGGCTGATGGTGAATAATTCTATCTCTCGTTCGTCGATTACAGAGCGAATCCTACGCTTAAATTCCACCAAATGGGAACCGAGTTCCATCTCTATGGCGATTGACCCGATTTTGTCCCAACGCTTCGCTACAACATAGCTCACTGCCGGGCACCTCCTATCGGCTCTTACCTTCTCCTCGACCCGCGCTTTTTGACGTCCATTGAGCGTTTGAGGTCGGACATGCGGTCCTCGCTTGAAGACTTGAATTTCGAAAGCATATCCTCGAATCCGGCGTCGGTCGTGGTGCCGCTCGGCTTATAGGCATACTCGGCGTTTACGAGCGCTTCGGGGTTCGGCTCCTCCTTCTTCACAGGCTTCTTCTGCGAATAGTGCCTTACCGGCTGGGAATCCTTGTCCTTGTCATACATGCCCTTGTCGCGACCCTGATTGTAGCCGCCGCGGTTGTCTCTGCCTCCGGGCTGTCCGCCCTGTTGTCCGCCGGGATGCCCGTTCGGATGCCCCTGGCGACCGTTCGGCTGTCCGTTTCTCGGGTGATGGGGCGCAGGCTCCCTCGGGGGAAGTGCCCTCTTTATGGACAATGCGACCTTGCCGTCCTCTGCGATGGAAATGACCTTGACCTTGACAATCTGCCCGACCTTAAGAAAGTCGTTGATGTCGCCGACGTATGTAGGAGAAACCTCGGAAATGTGAACCATTCCGTTTCTGCCTCCGCCGATGTCGATAAATGCGCCGAATTTCTGAATACCGGTGACTCTGCCCTCGATAATGCTTCCTTCTTCAAGCTGCATAAATTTACTTTTTCCTCTTTCGTGACTTATTTGACACGGATGGTTTGCCCAAACGTATCGTTATAACCCTCCACATTTTTCGCCCTGTTAAGCGTCACTCCGCCGACTTGGCATAATAACGCGTTTCTCGCGGATAAGCATATCCACGCTCGATAGCGGCAGAAAGCATATACTCATACTCATCATCGTCGCTCAGAAGCCTTGTGTATTCGTCGTTTTCCTGTTGTGCCTCGACAATTTCGGCTTCAAGCTTCTCGATGGTAGCCTTCTGCTCCGCAATTTCCGCCTGCGTGTTTATGATTACCGACGCCGCATAGACGAGAAGGGTTGAGAAAAATACGAGCTTGATAAAGTGACCCGCTCTGTGGGGCTGTTTCTGCTTAGGTTTTGTCTGTTGTCTGTTGCTTCTGACAGTCTGAGCTGTTGCCGGCATTCCTCACCCTCCAATCTAAAATAGTTATGCAAGGTATATTATACAACATTCGTGGCGCATCTTTCAAGTCATTTATGAGGATTTTTTTATTTTTCCGAAAAATTTTTTTGCCGGAAGGGCATTTTTCAGCTTTCCCAAGACACAATTTGCACATTTTCTGAGAATATTTGTAAGAAATCTGAATGCTCCCGAGATAATCCTTCCTAAGGTGAGAAGGTAGACCGCGAACCCCGCCATCATCCCGACAAGCACATACAGCCGGAGCTCCCCTTCAAGAATCTCCACCGAGAAGCAGAACCAGACAAAGCCGGAGAATATCACAAACAGGAAATCTTCGGCAAAAACTGCCCAGAACTTATGAGGGATAGTTATCCGAAGCGCTCGCAAAATATCATAAACCGCTCCCAGAACTGCACCGACAATAATTGCCAAACCGAAAAGCTTCAACTCATTCGTTACTCCCGTGAATGAGCCGGGATTAAACTCCATATAGTTCACCTAATCAGCTTCTTCCATAATGTCGGTTTCTTCGTTCTGTCCCTATCGCCATAGATAAGCGACTTCACCTCTCCTGACATCTCCAAGTCCCCTGTTTCGAGGCTTATCTCATCCACATGAAGGTTCTTGCCCCTGATGACGAGCTCGCCCTGCGAGGTGTAGAGCGAGACCTCAACATCATTGAAGCTCTCGACATCGGTAACCCCCGAAAGCGACAGCTTCCCACGGTCCTCAAGAATCAGGTTGTGCTTTTTAACGGTCGTGTCAACTGTGTTCATACCCATTCCTCCAAAACAATCGTTGGTACATAGTATGCAAAAGCCCGTCTCGAAATGAGACGGACTTCCGCAAAGGTTGTTTTTATGAGGAAAAGACTTCTTAGTTTATTCGACTTCGATTTCTCCGCTGAACATTGCGTTCAACTCATCAACATAGTATGCGATTCTCTCGGAATAGGACTCCTTGAGCTGTGCCCATGTCGAAGGATTGTTGCCGAGGGTTCCGCCGATGAGGTTGTTGACAGCATCGGTAAGAGCCGACTGGCATCCGGAGGTGAAGTTTACGATCTGATAGTTGTTGACGAGCTCGTAGGTCTCATCGAGCATTTCGAGCATTTCGTCGGTCCACAAGTAGGTTTCCTTGAGCTGCTTGGTGTCGATGTCGATAACGGTCGGGTCGAGAACCTTGAATCTCTCGCAAGCTGCAAGAAGAACAACCGCCTCAGGGTTAGCTGCACCCTGGATGATGTGGTAGCCACAAGGCTGAGCCGCGAGGTAATAGTTGCCGTCGCCGTCGTCGTCACGAGGCATCGGGCAGAACATGACTTCTCCCTCGGTGATGTCGCCCCAGACAGCGCTGATGTTCTCAACGGTATCGGTGAAGCCCCACTTCTCTACAGGATAGAAGAGTGTCAAGCCTTCCTTGACGCCTGCACCAACGGTGTTGGAGTTACGGCACTGATAGGAATTATTCCATCTCGGGTATACGCAGTCGTTCTTGTTGAGGTCATAGATAAGAGCCTCAACCTCTTCGAGAAGAGGATTGTCGATGTCGGAGACGAATTCGCCATTCTCAAGAGCGATAACGGTTACGCCTGTCGAGTCGATAAGTGCCTGCTCCCAGTACCAACCGTCAAGAGCATATCTGTCCTCGTCGGGGTCGGAGAAGTCAACGCACATCTCATAGAATACGTCCCAGGTCCACTCGTCGTTGTAGTAGAGCTCGGCGGGGTCGTCATAGCCCCACTCTTCCATAACTCTTCTGTTATAAGCGATAACGGTGGTAGCCTTGATATCGGTTACAATAGCATAGTTCTGTCCACCGATTGAGAAGTAATCGGCGGCGAAATCTGCGGTGCCTGCCCAGAGAGCGTCGGTATAGTCGATATAGTCATCAACCGGTACGAAGATGCCCTTGATGCAGTAGTAAGGGAATGTGGTTACCGAGCATGTTGTGAAGTCGGGGGAGTTGGAAGCAAGGACGAGGTTAGCGAGGTCGTCGAAACGATTTTCGTATGTACACTCAATCCAATCTACTTCTCCGCCGTACTTGTTGACGAAGGTCCAATAACCGGTATTGATGACTTCGTCCTCGGAATAGTTGTGGAAGTCGTCAGTCCACTTGTGGAACTTGATAGTTGTGTTGGCTCCTGCCACTGTCTCCGCATCGGGGAGCATGATGCCCGCCGCCGCGAGAATTGCGGTTGAGTCCTCGGTCGAAAGTGTAAGCTGGACGATTTCGCGCTTGGAGCTTCCGCATCCAACCATAGCGACAATCATCAGCGCAGCCATAGCGACCGCAATCAGTCTTTTTGCCATAGTAAATGTTTCCTTTCAATAGTGGTGTGATTTGCCACAGGTTGTCACCCGTAATTTGATACGTCTACATTATAGCACATATCGCCGAAAAATGATATGTGCAATTCGCCGAAATTCCGCTGTTGAAACTGTGCATCCTGCACAAAGAAACGGATTTTCTCGGACGTTTCTTAAAACTGGCAGGTCAGATTATTGACCGTTAATTTTTCTTAAGTACATAAATTCTTACATTACTGTTGCTTCTTATTTTGACTTCCGTGCAGGTGTAGGAGGAAGTGATGTTCGCAAGAATCTTCGAGTTGAAGCTCGACTTGCCATAGGCAGACTTGACCGAATCATAAACACTCGAAGAGGAGCACTTGACCAAAACATACGCATAACTGCCTCCCTTACTTACAGCCGCCTTTGTAGCCGCCTTCAGTATGCTTTCAGCCTCACTTGCGCTTGAAATATAGCAATCATTCAGCATGAACCAATCATACTTGGTGCTTGTTGCGGAAGGAACGGAATAGAAGGTCATGTTGTATACAGCCGCATGGGTCTGAACCATATAATCATCCGTTGCGCAGAAGAAGGTATAGTCCATGTAGTCGCTCGGCATTGAGGACTCGTCGCACCATGTCGGGTCGATATTTGTCCATGTGCCGTCAATCTTGACCTTTACCCAGAGGTGCTTGGCTTCGGAGCCGACGCCTTCGCAGAAGACTACGTCAAAGCCGGCTTTTGCAAGGAGATAGAAGAGACCCTTTGCATAGCCCTGGCAGTTTGCCTTGCCGTTGACGACAGAACCGTAAGCGGTGTTGTTGGCGGTGGCATCTCCGTCATAGGAGCAGTTATGGACAAGCCACTCGGTGAGGTACTTGACCTTCTCGTAATCGGACATCGAGCTCGAGAGGTTGGATATAACGCTGTTTGCAGTCGAGCGGAGCTTCGAGACCATGTTGTTGCCCTGTGACTCGGTGTCGACGTTATAGGTGACGGTGACCTTGTTCATATAGCCGCCGTTGGTGGTAGCGCCGAGCGATTCGACATAGCAATATTCAACCGCAAGCATCGGAAGGATGAGGTTTGCAAAGTCTGAGGCTTCGTCTTCGGTGATATAGCCGCTTACATATATAACCGACTCATAGTTCTGGATTCCCTCCATGATGAGGTCGATAACCTGAACGTATCTGTCTTCCTTCATGTAGCTCAGGATGGTCTCCCAGCCGTTATCCTCTGCCCAGTCGCCATAGGAAACCTTGCTTGTGGTGGTTGTGGTTGATGAGCTTGAAGTGGTTGAGCTTGAAGAGCTGTCGTCAAGGTCTACGGAGTCCTCGTCGTCGGCTGTTGTCGTCGCGGTTGTGGCGACCGGTTCGGAGGAAAGATAGGAAGCGGAAACATATCCCGTTTCGCCCTTATAGCTGACCTGATACCAGCCGGTCGAAGCACGTCCGGTAACGGTTACCTCTGCGCCCTGTGCATAGCCGCCGATTCTGTCATAGTCGACCGACGGACCGCTTCTTACGTTTACAGAGTATGTAGCGTACATGGTCGCGCTCATTTCCTCGACGGTATAATCGGACGAAGAGGTTGATGCGGTGGTTACAACTGCGGTTGTTGCCTCGGTGGTCGCTTCGGTTGTGGCTTCCGTGGTGGTAGCCTCGGTGGTCGTTGCCTCGGTTGTGGTTGTCGCCTCGGTGGTTTCCTCGGGAACGTCGGTGACCAGGGCGTCGCCTGTTGTCAGGACTTTCTCTGCCACTTCGTTCGCACAGCCGGAAAGCATTGTGACGGCGAGAACCATAGCGGTAACGAACGACAGTAATCTCTTAAACTTATTCACGTTCTTTCCTCCGTTTTACGGTATTTGTTCTTATTTATGATAGGGCGGCGTAAGTCTCCCATATTCACTTTATTCAGACACCTTCAATGTCAGGGTCAGAATTCCCAACTCGTCGTTGAAGGTTCTCGACCATGAGGTGGTCTGGTATGAGGTTCCGGCGGTGGAGTTAGCCTTTGAGACAACCTCCGACAGTCTTCCGTCGTCTCTCAGGGTCTCGTAAATCTCCCTCATCGCCTCGGAGCTTTCGAACTTGACATAGAAGCACCTCCTCTCCGAGTCGATTGTCGATTCAGCCTGCTCAAGGAGTATCTCATAGGCTTCGTCGGCGGTCGTGGCGTAGTAGCCCATGACGTTGAAGAAGTTCAGATCCATCGAGTCTGCATAGGGTGTCTCGTAGTAATCACTCTCATGCTTTGCGACGTGGTCCTTGAGGATTTCCTCGTCGCTGATGAGGAAGTAGCAATATCCGACGAAGTACGGGTCGGTGATGTCGGACGGGTCGTCCCATGTCGGGTCGATGATGTACCAGTGACCGTCCTCGCACATGACATAGTTCCACTTGTGGGTGACGCTCTCGTCGGTGCCGATACCGGTTACGAACATCGTCTCAAAGCCGGCACGGTTCAGAAGAAGGTGCATGGCGTCGGCATAGCCCTGACAAGTGGCATAGCCCTCGACGAGCGCACCGTAAGCCGAGAACGGGCTTGTGCCGTCGGTATCGCTGTAGTCGCAGTTAAGTATAAGGTAGTCGTGAAGATACTTGAGGGTTTCGAACTCGGAGCTTCCCGAGGGAACGCTTGCGACAATCTCCTGAAGTTTCGATTCGAGAGCATCCATAATCACCTGGATGTCCGACTCATAGTCGATTCCTCTGTAGCTTATCGTGACGCCGGCGACCATATTATCCTCGTCGATGCTCACTCTGAAGGATGTCCCGACCCATGTATAGAATGTACAGCAGTTGGAAACGAGTGCGAAGAAAGCATCCTTTTCATCGCTCGGGAACCCTACCGACAGCGGGCAGTAAACCTGTCCAGAGCGGATTGCGTTCATAACTTCGCCGAGGTTGATTCTCGAGTCCTCGTCAAGTCTTTCCCAGACGTACTCGATTCCGTTCTCCGAAATGAACGACGAATCGAAGTCATAAGCCCAGTCGGCATCGACGGCTGACGAATCCGTGCTGTCGGTTGAGGCTGTCTGGTCCTTTTCGTTTGTGGTTTCTGTTGCGTCGGTCGATGCGGTGGTGGTTGCCGGCTCGTCGTCTATGGTCGTGCCACAGCCGACAAAAACGGTCATCATCATGCAGAAGCTGAGCAACAAACAAATAATTCTTTTACTCATGTCTTATCTCCTTTTTCTTGAAACGGTGCCACTCCGGCAAAAGCCGCTCCTATTATAATAACGTTTATTTCGTCTGATGTCAACCTAAATCGGAATCTTTACAATTTATTCACTTTTTGCGAGGCTACCGATGCACTCGGAAATCAGCCCCGAAAGCTGAGCCGTCGGCTTCGAGAATTCGCCGAGGTCTAAGTAAATAATCTCCACATCCTCAAGCTCCGAAATGTCGTCATCTTCAAGCGCTTCGTCCGCAAAAATCACGTCAACTTCAAGCTCAGTGAGCTCTTCATAGGTCACCGTCACAAGCTCGCTTTCCTCGTCTTCAAGGGCATTTGAACCGAAAACGGAAAGCATGTCCGAAGCGATATCTGCTCCCGAAGAAGCTACATAGCTCTCGTCAAGCGCATAGTAGATAATCGCGAAGCTCACGCTGATGCCGGCATCCTCCGCCGAGAGCATGGTGTCGTCAATCCCGCTCAAGGCTTCAAGCGCGACCTCCTCCGAATCAATCGAGCCGTAGAAAATCATCGCAAGCTCGATATACTCCTCGCATAAGTAAGAGAAGCTTGTCGGGAGCTCGAGATAGAGCACCCTCACGTCCGCCTGGTCAAGCCTGACTTCATCCGTCGAGGCTATTGGCGACTGGGTGATGAGAAGCTCGGGAGCAAGCTCGATTATAGCGTCGATATCGGGGTTTGCGGGGCTTCCGACGGTCGGGAGGCTGTTATAGTTCTCGCAATAGTCGCTGACGGCGACGAGCTTGTCGGAAAGCCCAAGCTCAAGCATAATCTCCGTAAGTGCCGGAGACAACGATACCACCGTCTCGGGTGCCGAGTCGAACGTCTCCGTCCCGAAGCTGATGGGATATGCCGACTTGACGGGCGCCTCGTCGATGACGATATCCTCTGTCACGACCGCCTCGGGAGTGATGTCACTGCAGGCGGTGAGGCTCAGCAAGAGCGCCATAGATAAAATTATTGATATTGTGCGTTTAAGTTTCATGGTAGTCCTCACTAGACATTTGTAGGGGCGGATATCATCCGCCCGTCAGGGGTCGCCGGGAGTTTTCGGGCGGGCAGTTAGCTTCGCTAACGTATATCCAGTCCCTACATGTTTGCATAATCAATCGGTAGCGTCGCCAATGCGTTCAGATCCGCCCCGGCTGTCTTTCCTGCCTTGAAATCAAAATATCCCTGCGAGGCAATCATCGCGCCATTGTCGCCGCAATAGGTGAACTTCGGCATATAGAGCTCATAGCCGCGCTTCTTGCACTCATGGGCAAGCTTGTCCCTGACGCCCGTGTTCGCCGAAACCCCTCCGGCGACGGCTATCTTCTTATATCCGATATTTTTCGCCGCAAGCATTAGCTTCTCGGAGAGAATGTCGCACACGGTCTTCTGGAACGAAGCCGCAAGGTCATTGACGTCCATCTCTTCGCCGCGCTGTTCGGCGTTGTGCCAGAGGTTGATGACGGCGGTCTTAAGTCCCGAGAAGGAGTAATCATACTCGCAACCGGTGAGCTTCGGGTGCGGGAGCTTGAAGGCGTTTTTGTTGCCGAGCTTGGCGGCTCGATCAATCTCCTTGCCTCCCGGGTATGGGAAGCCCAAAGTCCTTGCGACCTTGTCGAAGCACTCCCCCGCCGCGTCGTCACGGGTCCGCCCAACAACGTGAAACTCGGTATGGGTCTTTACTTCTATAATGTGCGAATGCCCGCCGCTGATTACGAGGCACAAGTATGGCGGCTCGAGCTCGGGGTGCGAGATATAGTTTGCCGCAATGTGCCCCGCCAGATGGTGAACAGGCACCAAGGGCTTGCCCGTCGCAAATGACAGCCCTTTTGCATAGCTCACACCGACCAGAAGCGCCCCGATAAGTCCGGGAGCATAGGTCACGGCGACAGCGTCGATGTCGTCCATGGTGACGTTTGCCGATTCCAATGCCTCGCTCACCACTCCGCAAATATTCTCGGCATGCCGCCTCGATGCAATCTCGGGGACAACCCCGCCATAAAGCTTGTGCTCGTCAATCTGCGAAGCTACGATGTTTGAGAGGACGCTCATGCCGTCCTCGACGACCGCCGCGGCAGTCTCGTCGCAGGAGCTTTCAATTCCAAGTATCTTCATTTCTCATTCCTCATCAGTATTGCGTTTTCGGTTGGATTTTCGTAGTAATCCCGCCGCATGGCGTATTCCGAAAAGCCTAATTTCTTGTAGAGATTTATCGCCGGCTGGTTCGACTCCCTGACCTCAAGATAAACGGTCTTTTCAGTATCAAAAGCCGCTTTCATCAGAGCGGTCGCAACGCCCTGCCCCCGATAATCAGCCCTTACTGCTAAGCTGTCGAGATACTGCTCGTCAAGGATTTCCGAAGCGGCGATATAGCCGACAACTTCGATTCCCTCAACAGCCACAAGCGAGATGAAGCCGGACTTACCGAGCCTGTACTTGAAGCTTTCCTTGCTCCAAGCCTCGGCGGTGAAGCACTCTTTTTCAATTTCACAGACTGCCGGAAGGTCGCCCTCGAGCATCAGACGGACGGTCACTTTTCGCCATCCCTTTCGTTCAGGAGAAGTGTATAGAGCTCCGCCTTCGAGAAAGGCGTCGTCTTCGCAATTTCTCTGCAAGCGTCTGCGCCTCTCATGCCTTTTTTGACCAGTTCTTTTACTTTCGCAAGAGCGTCTTCTTTCGTGACTGTTTCAGGAACCTCTTTCAAGCCCTCCACAATCAGGACATATTCGCCCCTCGGCTTTCTGTCCTCGTCGTTATAGAGGCTCTGAGCCTCGGAAAGCGTGGTTCTTATAATCTCCTCGTGAAGCTTTGTAAGCTCACGGCAGAGGGTAATTTTTCGGTCGCCGAAGAATTTATACAGGTCTCCGAGCGTTTCGACGAGCTTGTGCGGGGCTTCATAGAAGATGAGTGTTCTTTCTTCGAGCGCACACTTGGCAAAAAGCTCGTTGCGGGAGCGCTTCGCAACCGACGGGAAGCCTTCGAAGGCAAACCTTGACGTGTCGAGCCCGCTCACGGCAAGTGCCGATATAAGAGCCGTCGGTCCGGGAACAACGGTCACGGGGATGTTGTTCTCGGCGCACAGCCGCACCAGATCCTCGCCCGGGTCGGAAATGCAGGGCATTCCGGCGTCGGTGACGACGGCACAGCTCTCGCCGTCCAATATTCTCTTTATAATGCTCTCGCCGGAGTATTTGTGATTGTGCTCGTGATAGCTGACCATCGGCTTCCTGATGTCGAGGTAGCTTAGTAGCTTCGCCGAGACTCTTGTGTCCTCAGCCGCCACAAAATCGACCGATTTAAGCACTTCGACAGCTCTGTATGTTATGTCGCCGAGGTTGCCGATTGGCGTCCCGACCACAAAAAGCTCTGACATTACTTCTCCTCCAAATCCTCGCACTGCCGCTGAAACTCGTACAGCCGATAAATTCTTTTCATCTCTTCCGAATAGCTCTCGCCGTTCTCGCCCTTGATAAAGAGCGGCTTTTCAATCCTCATGAATGCCGACCCACCGAGCCTGCCTTCGACCAGAATCAGCCAAGGCTCGCTATTCTTGTCTTTATGAACGGTTCTGAGCCTTTTCGGCTCTATTTTATTCTTTCGCATCGCTTCGATAACGTTCGCAAGCCTTTCGGGTCGGTTGCAGATGCAGAGCCTGCCGCCGTACTTAAGCGACCGTGCGGCGCACTCGCAGACGTCGTAAATGGTGCAAGCCGTCTCGTGCCGGGCGATGATTGCGGCTTCCGTGTCGCTCCGGATTCCCGCACCGTCCGCTTTGTACGGCGGGTTGCAGGTGATGAGGTCTAATTTTTCGAGCGCAGTCCACTCTTTCAAATCACCCATAATGGGCAAAATCTTCTTAGCCTCATTGGGAGAAGCTTCTATCGATTTCTCAAGCTGAGCATAAGCCTCGGCTTGCAGTTCGACCGCATAAATCTCCGACGGCTGATAGTCCCTCGACAAAAGCAGCGCCACGATTCCGTTCCCTGAGCACAAATCGCAGACTTTGTCCTTGTGCCGTGCACCCGCAAAGTCAGCGAGCAGGAAAGCATCTGTCCCAAATCTATGCTCCTCCGAAATGCAGACTTTATATCCCGCGCCCAAACTCTCATAGCTCAACATCATTCTTCACTCTTCGATATTTCTATAAATTCATCCGCCATCTTTTTAAGCTCGTCGTAGGACCTGAGTGCCCCTGCTCTTTGCCTGAACGTGGAGGCTCCCCGAAGCCCCTTGAAGTACCAACCGACGTTTTTGCGGGCTTCGCGGATGCCGGTGTCCTCGCCTTTGAACTGCACCAAGAGCCCGACGTGGCGGAGCATTATGTTCATTCTCTCCTCTATGGGCGGCTCATAATTAAGCGTTCCGTCCTCGAGGTAGTCACGGATTTCCTTGAAAATCCACGGTCTGCCGTTGCTCGCCCTTGCCAGAGAAATCAGGTCACAACCGGTTTCACTATACATTCTTTCAGCGTCGAAGCAGTCGCATACATCGCCGTTGCCTATTACGGGGACGCTGACGGCTTGCTTGACATCACGGATAATCGACCAGTCGGAAAGACCGGTGTACATCTGCCGCCTCGTTCTTGGGTGGACGGCGATTGCCGCCGCTCCGGCTTCCTCCATCTTCACTGCGAACTCGACCGCATTGATGTGCTCGTCGTCCCAGCCGGCACGGATTTTGACCGTAATCGGGCAGTCGGAAACGTCGCACATCGCCTTCACTATATCGGAAGCAAGCTCGGGGGTCTTCATCAGAGCGCTTCCCCCGCCGGGGTTCACGACCTTCGGCACGGGGCAACCCATATTTATATCTATCAGGTCGGGCTTGTACTTTTTTATGATGCCGACCGCCTTCGCCATGTAGTACGGCTCCTCGCCGAAAAGCTGGATTGCGTAGGGACGCTCGATTTCGGTAATAGAACAGAGCTCCTCGGTCTTGGTGGACGAGTAGCAAAGCCCCTTTGCCGAAACCATCTCGCTTGTTAAGAGGCTTGCGCCGTACTCCTTGCAGATAGTTCGATAAGCCCTGTCCGCAACCGATGCCATCGGCGACAGCGCACAGCATCTCTCAATCTCCACATTCCCGATTTTCAAAGTCTCCATTCTCTGTCACACAGTCCCCACACAAAAATAGTCGTACAGGGATAGTATAGCACAAATCAGAGCATTTGAAAAGAGTTTTTTCTTGCTCTTTTTCCCGGCAGGTGGTATACTATAGATAACAATTCTTTCGGAGGGAACTATGCTACTTCTTGCTGTTGACGGGAACTCGATTCTCAATAGGGCTTTTTACGGGATAAAGGTGCTTACCACGAAGGACGGCTTCTATACTAACGCCGTCACGGGATTTATGAATACGCTTTTGAGGGAAATCGGCGAAGTGAAGCCGGACGCCGTCGCGGTCGCATTTGACCTCAAGGCTCCGACCTTCCGGCACCAGAAGTGCGCTTTCTATAAAGCCAACCGCCATGGCATGCCCGATGAGCTTGCAATGCAGTTGCCGAAGGTGAAGGAGCTTTTAACCGACCTCGGAATCCCGATTTTGGAGATTTCGGGCTACGAAGCCGACGATATCCTCGGCTCCGTCTCGAAGCTTATGGCGGACAACTCGGGCGATTGCGCCATTCTCTCGGGAGACAGGGACACGCTCCAGCTCGTCGGCGAGCATGTGACCGTCCGGCTCGTCACCACCCGGGAGACCACGCCCTATACCCCCGAAAAGTTCAGAGAAGTCTACGGCTTCGAGCCGATTCATCTTATAGATTTGAAGGCGCTTATGGGCGACAGCTCGGACAACATTCCGGGCGTTCCCGGCATCGGCGAAAAGACCGCGATGAGCCTGCTCGCCCAATATCCTTCTATCGAAGAGATTTACGGGAATATCGACACAATCACGGCGACTCCTTCCATCAAGCGCAAACTGACCGAGGGCAAAGAGTCTGCCGAGACAAGCAAGTGGCTCGCGACAATCGTCCGCGACGCTCCCGTGCCGCAGAAGTTCGAGGACTATAACCGCAAAGAAACCGACCTTCCCGCCGCCGCAAATCTCCTGAATCAGCTCGAGATGTTCAAAATGATTGACAAACTCGGGCTCGGGGATATCGAAGTCACGAAAGAAGCCGAAATCGTCACCGATGATTACGCCGAAAAAGAGCTCACGGGAAGCGAGTCTTTCGACAAATCGGCGTTTATTCTCTCGGGCGACAACCTGATTATCAAAAATGGCGGCGATATATATGTCACCGACGACGAGAATCTTATCTTGAAATACTTTGAATCGGACGGCGAAAAGATAACTTTCGAAGCGAAAGGCGCATACAAATATTGTTTTGAAAGAGGCAAGGAACTCAATAATCTCACCTTCTCGGCGGACTTGGCGGGGTATCTCCTCAATTCCCAGTCGAGCGACTACAGCGTGCAGAACCTGTGCGCTTCCTATTCCGTCCCCTACAGCGGCGACGAGAAGTATGGGGACATCCTGTCCCTCGAAAGGCTTGCCGGCGTGCTCCTGACTGAGCTCGAAAAGACCGACATGAAGAGCCTCTACTATGATATCGAACTGCCGCTCTGCGAGGTCTTAGCCTCTATGGAAACGCTCGGCGTTCGGGTCGATGAGAACGGCATAAAAGAGTTTGGAGAAGGGCTCAGTGGGCAAATTTCGGAGCTCGAATCCACCATCTATATGCTTGCGGGACACGAGTTCAATATCTCGTCGCCGAAGCAACTGGGAGTAGTGCTCTTCGAAGAGCTCGGGCTTCCCTCAGGCAAGAAAAAATCCTCCTCGAAGAGCTACTCGACGAGCGCAGATGTGCTTGAGGGGCTTGTGAATTACCACCCGATTGTGAACCTGATTCTCGAATACCGCACGCTCACGAAGCTCAAGTCGACCTATGTCGACGGGCTCCTCGGGGTCATCTATCCCGACGGCAGGGTCAGAAGCGAGTTCAAGCAGACCGAGACCAAGACCGGGCGAATTTCGTCCGCAAACCCGAATATACAAAACATCCCCGTCCGCAAGGAAATCGGCAGGAACATGCGCAAGTTCTTCATCGCGAGCGACGGTTATGCTCTCCTCGACGCCGACTACTCGCAGATCGAGCTGAGGGTCCTTGCCGCGATGTGCGGGGACAAAAATATGATCGAGACGTTCCTATCTGGCGTAGATATCCACACCCGCACCGCCTCGCAGGTCTTCGGAATTCCCGAGGACATGGTCGACAGCGACATGAGAAGAGCCGCAAAGGCGGTCAACTTCGGAATCATCTACGGCATCGGCGCCTATTCCCTCTCGCAGGACATCGGCGTTTCGGTTGCCGAAGCGAAGAAGTATATCGAGTCATACTTGGCAAACTTCTCGGAAGTCGACCGCTTCATGAACGAAACGGTCGAGTTCGCAAAAGAGAGGGGCTATGCCGTAACGATGTTCAACCGCCGCCGCTACATTCCCGAGCTGAAGAACGCTAACAAGAACGTTCAGGCTTTCGGCAAGCGCGCCGCGATGAACGCCCCGATTCAGGGCACAGCCGCCGACATAATAAAAATAGCGATGGTAAGAGTCTACCGTCGCCTTAAGGCTGAAAATCTCGATGCCCGCCTCATATTGCAGGTCCACGACGAGCTCATAGTCGAAGCTCGTGAAGACTGTGCCGAGAGAGCCGCAGAGATTTTGCACGAAGAAATGGAATCCGCCGTCAAGCTCAGTGTGCCGTTGACAGCGGATGTGCATATGGGTAAAAGTTGGTTTGAGACTAAAGAATAAATAACTTCGCAAGCGAAGTTAGGAAGTTCGGTTCACACCGAACTTCCGCTGTGCAATATCTCACTCGGATTGTTTACAATTTCATCTGCTCCCGCAGACTCAAGTTCTTCCCTCGAGCCGTAGCCGTAGGTGACGCCGATGCAGGGGATGCCGTTCAGGTGTGCGCCCTTGATGTCGTAATCACGGTCGCCGACCATGACAACTTGGGATTTGTCTTCTATGCCAAGGCGCTCCATCGACTGTGCTATTACCTGTGCCTTGGTCATCGACTCGTCGCCCAAGGGAATCCCGCAGATATCCTCGAAATACCCGGAAAGCTCGAACTTTTCGAGTATCTTTTTTGCGTAAACCTCCGGCTTCGAGGTCGCTACGGCTTGGATATACCCGGCTTGGCGGAGCCTTCCCAAAGCCTCCGGCACGCCGTCGTAGACGCTGTTCTCGAAGATGCCCTTGTCGGCGTAGTAGGTGCGATAGATTTTTATGGCATTGTCAACCTCGCTCTCGTCCATTCCGAGGTAAGCCCCGAACGACTCCTGAAGCGGCGGACCCACGAACTTGAGGAGCGCCTTGTCGTCCCAGCCCTCAATTCCGAGCTCATGAAGGCAGTATTTGAACGAGTTGACAATCCCCCTCGCCGAGTCGGTCAGAGTCCCGTCAAGGTCGTAGAGGATGTATTTTATTTTGGACTTGTCAAGTGTTATCATTCCGGTTTTCTCCCCAATGTATGTCGATGTCGAGGGTGTCCATGTCACATTTGCCATAGACAACACGAAGAATGGTCACCGTCGCCGCTTCGGTATTTACATGATATATGATGCAATAGTTATCAACAGAAACAATCCTTATATTCTCATGAACAGGGAATGCGTCATATATCTTATAACGTTCCGGCATGAAGCTAAGACTGTCGACCGTCTTCTGAATTCGGTTAATCTGCTTGATAGCCGTTGCAGGAGCTAAAAACTCATAGGTGATATACGTTGCGATATTTTTAAGGTCAGCTTTCGCTACCTTTGACGTCGTTACTGTGTAGTTCACCAACCAAACTCCTCTCGTATCTCTTCGAATACCTTATCCGCAGGTTCTACTCTCCCCGCCAGCATATCCTGATAACCCTTTTCAATTTCGGCGTCAAGTTGCTCTTTAGACCATTTTGTCATATCCAAGCTCGGTGGACCGGGTAGTTTGACGTCGAACGGCAGACCTCCGCAGAAAATAATCTGCTTATAGAACATGTTGATTGCGGCTGATGAAGACACACCGAGAGAAGAAAGAATCTGCTCCGCTTCCTCTTTTACTTCCGGTTCGATACGAACATATAAATTAGCTGACTTTCCTGCCATCAGAAATCATCCTTTCAGTATTTTATACTCCTATTATACTCTTTCGTCCGCACAATAGCAATACAAAAATCAAATTTTACATACTGTTCACAAAACTGTATCTACAACGTTCTGAACATACCTCATCGCCTCCACCAGTTCCTCAAACGTCCCGAAGGAGCTCCGATAGAGCTCGAGCATTATGGAGCCGGAGAAGCCGGTGTCTTTGAGGGCTTGGATGAAGCGTGGAGTGTTGATTTCGCCCTTGTCGGGGAGGATGCAGGTCGAATTCGCATCATGGTCGGAATAGTGGATGTGCTTGATGTTCGGGGAAAGTTCTTTTATGAAGTTATAGGGGTCGTAGCCACGGCGGACGGCTTGCTTGGTGTCGAGGACGAAGCTCACATCGTCGCCGAGTGCTTTTTTCATCGCAACGAGCTGTTCAAGAGCGCCCGTTGTGCAACGGTAGACGTTCTCCTGAAGGACGGTCTTGCCGTACTCCTTCGCGACGCCGTTCAGTCTCCGGTAACCCTCGATGACAACCTCGTCGGGACCCTTGTCCTGATTGCCGTGGAGAATCAGATATTCGGCGCCAAGGATATTCATCGCCTCGAAATACCTTCTGTGATAGTCGAGAAAGTCCTGAATCCTGCGCTCATATGGGGTGTAGAGCATGTATGTATCAATGGCGGCGGTGAACGGGTGAACCGACTTACAGGTGCAACCGTAGTCGTCCATCATATGCTTCAGCTCTCTGACATACTCCGGCTTCGTTTCGGAGTGGGTGTTTAGGAAAATTTCAACGTGCCTGACTCCCAGGTCTAAAAGCCGCCTGAGAGTAATCTCCGGGTATTCGGGATAGCCGCACGCCACCGAAACTCCTACTTCTATCTTGTTTTTTGTATCAGTAATCGGCATTACTATCCCTCCATATAAATTAAGCGGTGCAAGAGTTTCCTGCACCGCATTTTGTGCCGGAAAACCGGCTTATTTCTTTTTCTTCGAAGACTTTTTTTTCGGAGCGGCTGTATTGGAGCCTTCCGCCAGAGCCTTCTCGGCGTTCTTACGGTCGATGTGACCCTGCCATGTGGCCCAGAGCGTCGGGGCTATGCAGTTCGAGGAATATACGCCCGAAAGAAGTCCGACGAGGAGTGGGAAGGCAAAGCTTACGATAGAATCGACGTTCGCAACGAGCGCAACGAAGCAGATTGAAGCGACTGCGATAACGGTCGTGACGGTGGTGTGAACCGAACGTCCGAACGACTGGCTGACACTCATGTTTACGAGCTCATCAAGAGACTTTTCGGTTCCGTAGAGGTTTCTGTTCTCACGGATTCTGTCGTAGATGATTATTGTCGCATTTACGGAATAGCCGAGGATTGTCAATAGAACGGCTATGAAGTTCGAGTCGATATCGAATCTCAGAATTGTTATGCAAGCGAATACGAAGAACATATCGTGTGCGAGCGCTACAACAGCGCAGATACCTGCGACCCAGCCGCCGATTTTTCTGAACCGGAAGCCGATGTAGATGATCATTACAATCATCGAGACGAGAACCGCAACCATGCACTTTCCGAAGAAACCGCTACCGGTTGAAGGATTTACGTCCTGAGAGCTGTAGAGCGTCAGTGAGCTCGAAGCATATGTCTCTTCGAGAGCGTCGGTTAATTCCGACTGAATCTCGGTGTCCATACCGGTGGAATCGGCGAACGAAAGGGAGATTGTCTCGCTTCCGTCGGAGACGCTTTCACCGTAGGAAATCTCGCAGGAAAGACCGGTTATGTCCTGAGCTGTGGACGCGATTGCATTTCCGTCAACCTCTCCCGTGTAGGAATAAGTAATGATGGTGCCGCCCTTGAACTCGATTGCGACGTTTACGCCGAGGATAACGGCAAGAAGCAGGGTTATAACGATAACCGCTACAGAGAAGATATAGAAATACTTTTTCTTCCCGACTACATCAAAGGTTTTCGTCATTCTTAACACCTCCGTACAGTACAGGATTTCTTAATTTCTTGAATCTTGAGAGCGAGCCGAGCATCAGTCTCGAGCAGAGAACTTCGAATATGAAGTTCATTATAACGCCGACCAGAAGAGTGTAACCGAAGGAGTAGATTGTGCCCTCGATTGTGGTCGGGAACATGAAGTAGATGGGCTTCATGATTGTTGCGATGATGCTGTCGGAAGGACCGAACGCACCCATAAGAATCAGCGCAACGAACACGATGGTGATGTTGCCGTCGAAGATTGCTCTCCATGCCTTCTGATAGCCGTGGTCAAGCGCCGTGTCGAGGGTCTTGCCCTGACGAAGCTCTTCCTTGACACGCTCGAACGTTACGACGTTTGCGTCAACACCGATACCGACCGCCAGGATGATACCGGCAATACCGGGAATCGTAAGTGTGACGCCCGAGATGTTTCCGAAGAAGCCGGTGATGCAGGCGACCGTTCCGACAACCTGTCCGAACAGAGCGATTGAAGCTACAACGCCCGGGAGCTTATAGGAAGCTATCATGTATATGCAGATGATGATGAACGCAACCACGCCCGCAATGAGCATGGTGTTCTTTGCGCCTTCGCCCATCGAAGCGGAAATCGAACGGAAGTTGGATGCTTCAAGAGCAAACGGCAGAGAACCTGCGCTGATTTTCTCGGCAAGGTCGCTGGCTTCATCATAGGTGAAGTTGCCGGTAATCTGGCACTGTCCGTCGGTGATGGCGGAGCTTACTGTCGGGTAAGAGATGCAGGTGTTGTCCATCCAGATGGAGATTATGCCCTCTTCCTCGGCAAGTCTTGTAGTTGCTTCTGCAAATGCTTCGGTTCCCTCTTCGTTGAGTACCAGAGAAACTCCGTACTCATAGGTTCCGTCGCTGTCTTCCCAGAAAACAGCCGTTGCCGATGTTACCATGTCACCGGTTAAAATGATGGTGTCGGCTGTGGTTCCCGAAGGATTGCCATAGTCGTCAGTTTCGTAGCCCTCACGGAAGGTGAGCTCGGCAGTTTCACCGAGTTCCTGAACTGCCTCCTCAGGGTCGAAATCTTCTTCGTCCGATTGCCACGGGAATCTTACAATAATGTCACTGTTTGAGTAGTCGACATAAACCTCATAGTCGGTAATACCGAGGTTTACAAGTCTCAGCTCCAGAGCGGTCTTTGCCGCATCGAGCTCGTCCTGGGTAGCGTCAACGTCTTCAGCAGGTGAGAATGTTACTTCAACACCGCCGCTGATATCAATTCCCCAGCGGATATCACTTACAGACTTTATGATAGTCGTAGTGATGTCGCCATAGTAGGTGCTGATACCGAAGATGTTAAGCAGCGTGAAAACCACCAACAGCGCAACAACAATAAAGAATACAGGCTTTTTTATGTGCCGCACTTCTGTTGCCTCCTTAGAATAATCTGTTAGTCAATGCTGTACTGATTATCCAGAATCTAAGGCGGACAGCCAGACGGCATAATGGCACCTTACGGTGCGATACTTTATTAGTATAGCCAAAACCCGACCAAAAGTCAATAGGTAGGGGGCAAATTTTCACTTGTGGGTGCACAGCTCCTCCGCAATCAACTGCCCATCAACGAAAATTGCCAAAAAAACAGCGGTTTTAAAGACCTTTCATTCAGAAATCAGCCTTTCTGTCAACTATCCGTCAACAAAACGTCATGCCCAATATGGTATATATTTTCGCGACTTTGCAGCTGAGGTCGGGTCTGTAAGTTTAATCAGCCCCATCTCCATCGTTTCTTTTATAATTCTCGACATGATTGCCTTGTTTTTCTCTTCAATTCCAAAACGTTCTCTCAACACGGAATTCGTAACTTCTATTTCATTTACATAGTAGTAGCATGTGGCAAGATAGCATGTCCGAACCCGGTTTTCCTTCTTCCAGTCCCTGAGTCTCGGATACCAATACAGTTTCACCCGGGTAAAACCTGTGCTTGTCTCAACCCTTGGCGCAGGAATTTTCAAGTCGCCCATGCTTTCCTCGATGCGGTCAAATCCACTTCCACGTTTCTCGCAAATTCTTGCTATCCGAAGAAACGAAGCCATTGATTCATTTCTCGCATGTGGAGCTGTATCAATAATCCGATTCACATCAACCAGCATTCCGCCGGGATTAGATGCCTCAATTCTTGTTTCAAAAATTTCCATCATCGGACCAGCTCCATGTATATCCAGCTGTTGGTGAATAATCAGGTTGCTGACCATCTCACGAATAGCTTTCTCCGGGAACATCCTATGTTCGATTCTGGAACCAGTCTCAATTTCTTCGCTTTGCGGAACAAGAGTATTGATGTAATCACAGATATCATCGAATTCAACTGCGTATCCTTTGGTAAAAACTTTTTCACGGAGTGCAGTTATCCTGCCATTTCCTTTGTACTGAATAACCCGAATTGCTTTTCTCTTCAAACTTCTGAAATCATTCAGGTTCTTTGCCAGAAGCAATGCACCCATATTTGTAATTTCATAGTTACCGTTATCCATCTCTGTTATAAATCCCTCGTCAAGCATCTTGTGAATCATAGCAGATCGATTTGTCGGCAAAGGCAGTTTCAATAACGTATAGTAGGCAGCACAATCAAGAAGTGCAGTCACTTCCTCCTCCGTAATGTTGGATGCTGCTGTACGAAGCTCATACGGTGTATTCTCAAATGATTTCCAGAGCTCACGTTCCTTTTCGGGAAATTCCTTCAGCTTTTTCTTGTAAGATCCTATCCGAATAAACTCCGTACCGCCAAAGCTAACCGGGCTTACAGTTGCCCTTGATATTTCAAGCACAACCACTTTTTTGCCATCAATCATGACTTCCGTAAAAATGAAATCCACTTTGGGCTCCGTCAGCCCAGCCAACCAATTCTCGAGTTCCTGATTGCCTTTCTTAGCCTTTGCCGGAGAAAAACTGGTACCAACTATTTCATGGGTAGCATCGTCAATACCCCACAGAAGATATGCCCTGGATTTTCCATTCAATGTAGCGGAATTGCTTAGCGCTGATATATACTCCCCAATCATTTGCGGATTGTCGTTATCACACTTGAATTCAACCCATTCTGCCTCTGCAGATAGCTTTCTCAATCTTTCTATAAGTCTCTTGTAGTAATCCTCGGGTGCTCGTACCATAAATCCTTCTCCCTTCTCTGCAAATACCGATTTATTATTTTTCTACCCGCTTTAACTAGTATTATACCAAATCCCAATGCACATTTCAATCTCCCATCACAAAATTCCGCCGCAGTATCTTCTCAGATAAAGATTAATCTTTCATTAATTTTTGCGCCAACATCCCGAGATATGTTGACAAGTTACCCCGATAAATGCTATAATTGATACATTATTAATTGTAAGGGGGACTTTTTATGAGTTCTATAACACAAAACTACAAAGCGGCTTTCGAGATTCTGAAAAAGAAGCCGATTCTCCTCTGGGGACTTTCGCTTCTTTCAAACTTCATTATCATCATCGTTTCGCTCTTTGGCGGAGTTGCAATCATCTCCGTTCCCGTCGCGCTTGTCCTTCAGGCAAGCCTTGCGGTGCTCTACTTAAAGGGCGTAAGAGGTGAGGGAGTCGAGACCAAGAACATCTTCTCCGGCTTCACAAGCGCAAAGCAGGCGGTTCACGTCGCCGGCGGCATGCTCTGGATGGAGCTCTGGATTCTTCTCTGGGGTCTTATCCCGATTGTTGGTTGCGTCTTTGCGGTCATCAAGACCTATGAATACGCCTTCACTCCCTACATTCTCATCACCCGCCCCGAGGTCGAGGCTATGGAGGCTCTCAAGGAGTCGAAGAGAATGACCAAGGGCTTGAAGGGCAAGATGTTCGGCGCAGAGGCTCTTATTATCGTAGCAGTCATGATTTGTGCGATAATCCTCGGCATCTTCTCCGCAATCCCCTTCATCGGCGGCTTGTTCAGCCTCGTTCTTCTCGTACTTATCGTTGCGGTTGCGGCTTTCTGCCCGATTTTCCTCGGTCTTGTAAAGGCTAAGTTCTATGAGGATGCAGTCAACCCGCCGGTTGCACAGCCTGCTCCCGCACCCGTTCAGCCTCAGCCCAACTTCGACCCCTACACCGGTCAGCCGCTGAACCCCTCGGCACAGGCAAACGTTCAGCCGAACGTCGAGCCGATTCCCCCTACCCAGCCGGCACCCACATCAGCTCCTACAGAGGAAGCTCCGACTGATGCAGAAAATTGATTTGAACCCCTCCGCCTACCGCGACCCTTGGTTGGCGGAGGGGATACTGCTTGACCGGGCTATCGGGTTCTTCCCGAGGGAGTTTTATTGCCTTGACAACTACAGCGCCAACAAGATTGAGTACGACGGCTTCGTCTACGGGACGGTCGAGGAGGCTTATCAGGCGAGCGCATTCAGGGGCGTTGCCGAGGATGTTGTCGAGCAGATTCGCAATGCCGGGTCACCCTATGAAGCGAAGCAGATTTTCCTCGCCAACAAAGACCGCAAGCGCCCCGACTGGGATTCGGAAAAGGTCGTCGTGATGGAGGAACTTCTCCGCGAAAAAGTCCGCCAGCATCCGTATGTCAAAGAGATGCTTCTCAAGACCAAGGATTACACTATCGTCGAGGATTCCCCAAAGGATTCATATTGGGACTGGGGACCGGACCGCGACGGTGAGAACAACATGGGCAAGCTGTGGATGAAAATCCGCGACGAACTTCTCGAAGAAAACTCATAAGCCAAATATGTAAAGCCGAGTTTGAAAGAACCCGGCTTTTTTGTGCCTACAATACCCTCGTACAGATGAAGTATATCACCCCATAGATCACCCCGGCGGCGGTGCCGTAGAGGATGACGGGACCTGCGATGGCGAAAATCTTCGTGCCGACGCCCAGGACCCAGCCCTCGGTTTTGAATTCGATTGCGGGCGAAGCGACTGCGTTCGCAAACCCCGTTATTGGGACGAGGGTGCCGGCTCCGCCGTGCTTCGCGACCTTGGGATAGAGCCCGAAGCCGGTGAGGATTACCGAGCAGAGCACCAGGGATATCGAGGTGAACGCCGCAGTCTCGTCCTCGGACATGCCGAAATAGCGATACAAATCGCTTATCCCCTGCCCCACGAGGCAGATGAAGCCGCCGATCAGAAACGCCTTCGGCACGTTAAACCAAGCCTTCGACGGCTCCTCGGCGTCCTTCGCAAGCTCCGAATATTGTTTATTGGATAGGTTCATTCTCAAAACTCCTTTTGGGAGTAGTATGTGCGCCAAATCGCAAAAAATTCCCCCACGGAATCCGTGAGGGAATTTTGATTCTGAAATTATCCGACCAGACCGGAGCGTGCCAGACCTTCGGTGAAGTACTTCTGTAGGAAGATGTACATGACTAAGATCGGCGTGATTGACAGCAAGCATCCGGCTTCGAGCCACACAATCTTTCTTCGTGTACCAACCTGTGCGTTGTTGAACAGCTGAGCATCGAGCGTTGCCGATAGCTTTTGCAGCTGTAGCGCGACCGTGTGGTTGTTGATGAAGAATGTGGACGAAACGTAGTAGTCGTTCCAGTACCAGACTATCGAGAAGAGGAATACTGTCAGGAATGCCGACGAAGCATTCGGAATCATTACTCGGATGAAGGTCTTGAACGGTCCGCAACCGTCGAGGTAAGCGGCGTCTTCGAGCTCCATCGGGAGTCCTCTGAAGAACTGTCTGAATATGTAGATGAACAGTCCGGAACGAATACCGTTTGCAAATATCGCCGGGACGTACATTACAATCTGGTGGTCGATGAGGGAGATATAGTGCGCTCCGTCCGACGCCGTGTTAATGGCGACTCCCAGGAACGTCGTTGCGCCGGCTCTAGCCGCCACCTCCACAAGTCCGAAGCACTTGAAGTATGCCCACTGGAGGTAGAGAGGGATAACGGTGATCTGTGCGGGAACGATAATCTGCATGATTACGATTCCGAACATGAGCGACTTTCCCTTGAAGTTGAATCTTGCGAAGCCATAGCCGACAAGACAACAGCTTACAACCGAGAGGAGCGAGCAGACGAGGTTAAGTCTGATGGTGTTCAGGAGCGTATTTCCGAAGTCCATAACGTTCCATACATCCTGAAGGTTCGAGAGCGTGAACGACTTGGGAATCCAAACGACTGACGGGTCGTTCATCTGAGCGCTCGGTCTGAAAGCGGTCGAGAGCATGTAGATGAGCGGATAGAGGATTACGAAGCAGAGTCCGAAGAGGATGAGGAATCTGGCTACAGGCCAAACCCATCCGAAAATCCTTCTGCGGCGGAGATACCACAGGTACTTCGGGTCGAGCTGACGTTCGTCGAGGGTGCCGTTCTTCTTGGCTTCCTTATAGGCTTTCTCTTTTTCCTTAAGGTGCTGTCTGCGCTCCTTCTGGAAGAGCTTTTCAGCCTTTTCGGTGCTCATTTCCTTTTTACGGCGAGGCTTCTTTTCCTTGACAGCCTTCTCCTTGACGACCTTTTCTTTCTTTTCTTTAGCCACTGTGATTCCCCCCTTTATACTTCGTAGTAAATGTGCTTGTTGATGATACCGAGTACAATTCCCAGGACTACAATTACAATCAGGAAGTAAATCCATGCGAGTGCCGCAGAGTAGCCGTGGTTCCAGTCAGACGCTTCGGAAAGAACCAGCGTCATGACCTCGTTATCAGTAGCAACGAACGAGTCAACAATCGTATAAACAAGGTTTGTAACGATCATCGGGCTGATGTAAGGAAGAGTAATCTTCCAGAAGAACTCCCAAGCGGTTGCACCCTCGATGGATGCCGCCTCTCTTGCGGAAACGGGAATGTTCTGCAAGGCTGAGAGGAAGATGATAATCTGAATACCTGAGTTCCAGACGAGGTTGAATACATCTGATGTAATCAACGCTACCATCTCAGTAACCGTGTCACTTATGTTGTAAACTCCCAAGAACGTCAGAAGTTCACCCGCCATATCCGTCTCGAACATTGTCGAGAAGGCTTCGGAGCCGCCGGAATATCCGGAGGTGTCCATATCGCCGTTGATGATACTCATAACCGGTCCGGTTGCAATGATAACCGGGAGGAAGAATACCGCACGAGCGAAGGTTCTTCCGTGGAACTTCTGGTTAAGAATAACTGCAACGAACAGTGAGAATATCAGGATAACCGGCGTTGACCAAAGTGTTTCACCAAGGACATTAATGAGCGCTGTCGTGTAATCGGTGTCGATTGTGAATGCGTCGATATAGTTCTGAATTCCGACGAACGTGGTCTTCATGACGCCGACCGTTACCTCGGTCGTGTTGAAAGAGTACCAAAGCGACGTGATGAGCGGCTTTAAGAAGAGCCAGATGGATCCCAAAATCCAGATGGCAAGGAACCCATAGCCATACAACGCTTTACGCCTCTCATAAGGGATTTTCATACCCTTCGCCTTTTTCTCTTTCGGAGGCTTGGCGGATTTCTTTGAAGCCTTTTCAGAAGCCTTATCGGCGGTTTCAACTACAGTCTCTTCAACTGCTTCGTTCACGGTCTCTGCTACCTCAGCGGCTTCATTAACTACTGTATCAGCCATTCAATATCCCTCCTTCGTCAACATAGTCTGAATAGTTATAGGTTTTTCCGTTTGCCGTGATTTCGCCGGTCGAGAGATCTACGGTCGTCACATAACCGTTTTCATAGGTTGTTGTGATGACATTGCCGTCAGTCTCGTATCCGGTGATGACAGAATCGGAAACAGGTGCTAAAATCTCACTTGCAAGCTCATACTCTGCGGCTGTCTGTTCGAGCCATCCTGCATAGTTTGCATAGTAGAGATTGATATAGTCGGTGTCTTCTATCTCGGTAGTCTCTTCATAAATGAAGGTGTACTTGACATAAGAACCGGAAGCTATAGTCTTAAGGAAGAGTTCCATTGAATCCGCTGAGCCGTTGATAGCCTCGGTGGAGTAAGGAATGTAGCCGTGGAGCACAATCTGTACGAACGGAACGTCCTCATCGAAGATCTTGAACTGACTCGACTGGAGCGTCAGGTTCTGGATAACGTCGACGTAGCTATAGAGGTAAGCGTTCGGAGCGTCGGCGATGATGCTGTCAACAACTCCCGCAACCGACTTGTAGTATTCGACGATGTACTGTGCCGTAACCTCGCGGTTGGTGCGGTTCTTGTTGGAATAGTCGCCCCAGAGGGTGTTCGCATAAGAGCCGAGTCCCGCGCCGGGCAGGTCATACTTCGCAAGGTTCTTTGTGACCTTGGTGGAAAGCTTCGAGATTGATCTCGGCGAGAGAAGCGCCGAAGCAACTCCGTCGTTCGGTGTGCCATAGGCTATGTTGTACTCATAGGGTCTTGCGTAGGACTTCGATACACGGTATGCCGTGTTGAAGAGTGTCCAGAAGCCGTTGCCATTTGAGGAGAAGGTGTAATCGGTAATCGAACCGTAGAACTGAGCTCCGATGCTCTCGCAGTACTCGATTAAGTCTTCAAGGTCGCTCTTGCCGCCAAGGACTGACGCAACACTGCCTGCGGTGTCAAGCTTTCCTGTCATCGAATCGGTCGTCCAGTCGTTGTAGTTTACGACGAGCTGGTCAACTCCGAGCTCTACGAGTTCTTCAAGAATCTCTGCCGCCTGATCGAAGGTAGTGAAGGCGGTCTTGAGGTTTACGGGGATACCGAGGATTGACTTCGACTTAAGCGTTCCGCCGTAGAACTCTACGAAGAGCGGAGCATAGTCGGATTCGGTCTTCTGGGTCAAGCCCTCCTCTTCGATGAGGTAGTCACGGTAAACGTCAGCAATCTCGGTAACGGTTACTTTCTCCTCTTCGGAGGTTACCCAGTAGTATCTGACTTCAAGAGTTTCAACCGCAATCGAACCGTCGCCCTTTTCAAACATGATGATTGAGCTTGAATCGCCCGACATGCTGTAGGTATCGGTGGAACGAAGGGTGAATGAGAAGTAGCAGTAGTTATATCCGCAGTTGTCGTCCGAGTTATAGGCGACTGCGGCGTTGACAGATGCGAACGTGTCACCTTCGGTGGCGACCATTACAAGACCGTCGCTTCCCTGAACCATAGCCATAACAGGCATTGTGACCTGCTCGACTTCGTCAGGCTGATTGTCCTTGACGTCTGCCGCGTCTCTTCCGTAAATGGTGGAGGAGTAGTTAGAATAGTTACCCTTGCCGTTGTTGAGGTTGATTATAGCACCCGAGCCATCAGCGACGAGCATATATCCTTCGGCTTCGCTGTCTGCGGCGCCGAAATAAGGGTTCATCGCAAGCGCTGTCAAGATGAGAACGTCGGAATCGGATTCCTGAGCATCCTCGCCGTCAACATATCCGGCTTTTTCCTTTATCTCGGATGTATTGATGTAGCATCTGAGATATGTGTCTTCGAGTATGTAGTAAACCGGAACAGTTGCCTTAGCACTCGAGAAGGTGTAGGTAACCTTGACGCCGTTGTCGATAAGCTCAAACTCGGTGTCTTCCTTGTCGGTCGACTGTCTGTAGGAATAGATGTAAGCCGAAATGATAAGGTCTGTTGCGTTGCCGTATCTGACTGCGATGTTTGAAAGACGGTTTTCCTGGAGTGAGGACTTGGTGGTTGCGTCATCGAGCAAAGCATTAACGCAGTTTGACCACCATACCTTGCCGGAAGCCTTGACATAAACGCCGATTCTCTCGTAATCTCTGTCGAGATACATGATAGCTTCGTCGTTCTCGGCGACTACTTCACAACGGGCAATTTCTTCCTCGTCGGTGACGTACTCGACGGTCTCTTCTTCCTCTTCCTCTTCTTCAGAGTCAGAATCAGCATCAGCATCTTCGGATTCATCATCTTCGGTATCTGTGCCTTCGACTAAATCTTCGGAGATTTCTTCGTCGGAAGAATCTTCGTTGGATGTTTCTGCTTCCGCTTCTTCATCCTCAGTCTCCTCGACTATTTCATCTTCCGACGCATCGACTAATTCGTCCGTGACTTCAAGCTCTTCGAAGTCGTTCTCGGGCTCACTGCCATCGACGACCTCTTCACTTACTGCCGTTGCTTCTTCTTCCTCATCCTCCGCAACCGCCGCGAAGACGGTCATGGACATGAGCATTGTGATTACAAGCAGTCCGGCGATTAATCTAAGAAATTTTTTCTTCATATTTGCACTCACCTTTCCGCTTTAACTTCTCACTCTATACATTATCTCAGTATAGATGGTGTAGAAGAAGACGTATACCTGCTGGAAGAGCGACAGGAGCAGTACGAACATGCAAAGGATAAGTACCATACCGACAACTGTCAGAGCTATACAGACGAATGTTTTTGTGTAGGAATACTGGTGGCACGCCTTCATGCCTGTTACTATCATAATCGCAGTCCAGATGAGACCAACGTAGTAGATTGCACTCGACCAGATTGATTCATCAAGAGTGAGGGCGTAGGTCATAATCGTGGAGATAACCGTGCAGACGATGTAGGGAACAAGTGCGTAAGCCGAATAGATTGCGATTCTGCGCATGTTGCCTTCGCCGTCAAGGAGCGTACAGAACGACCAGTTGGCTACTACCCACGCCAGATAGATGATAACGCTCTGGGTGATAATCGGAACGATGTTGAATACGTCCGAATATGCCGCCATGTTGAATGCGAAACCGCCCATTCGCTCTTTGACTACCTGAGCCACGAGGAGAAGGAACACGATAACTATTGTGATGGGCATGGAACCTTGCTTCTTCCATCTCATGTCCTCATAGCCTTCTATGGGGTGGAAAATGACGTACTTCAGCCACTGAATCGGCGTCATATCATAGACCATTTACTGCTCCTCCCTTCTTGTTTTTTGTAAAGAGTCCTGCGATTTTATTCGCAAGTGTTTTGATTCCCTTTCCTATGAGTCGGAACAGTCTCCGCCAGAGGTGATCGGGAATCTTGCCGCGCTTCTGGAGCATGCTCACAACAATGTAGAGAACAATCAGAACCGCAATTACTATAACTGCCGCAGTGAAGTTGTTTCTCATGAGGTCCTTACGATAATACTCGAACGCCTTGTCGTAGTCTTCATCGTCATAGCCTGCCTTGAAGTACTTCATAGCTTCCTCATACTCATCCTGGTTGAGGAGAGCCTTGCCTATTGCAACGTAAGCCATGTTGTAGTTACCGTCGTGCTTGAGGATTTCCTGCCAGAGCTCGAGGGATTCTTCGTAAAGTCCTTCGTTATACATCTCGGCGGCTTCGTGAACGTAGGTGCCGAAGAGTGTTTCCGAGAAGACGGTTATGTCGTTGTTACGACCATCAAGGATGTAAATCTTATCGCCATAGGACTCGATTGCGTTCGGGTTGTCAAATCCGCCGTTCTGGTCTTCCTGATCGCATCCGAAGATGAACAGGAGGTTGAACTCACGGTCGTACTGAAAGATACGTCCCGAGGTGTAGTCGAGGATATTGACGATTCCGTTATCGCCGATTGAGATATCGGTCAGTCGGGTCGAATAGGTCGTGCCCGAGTAGGTTACCGACGTCTGGTCACCGAATACGATTTCGGCGCCGTTCTCGGTACGGGCGATGATGTTCTCGCCTGCCGGGTTCAGCTTCTTTACAGCGTCCGTAGTGGTGTTAGCCGCTTCGGTTACGGTGTAGATGAAGCCCTGATCGTCGATATCGAAGTTTGCATACTCAACAGGGGTTGCCTTGGTAAGTGTTGCGGACTGGGATTCGGTTGCAATCCTTCTCCACATCCTGTTGATTACGACCGTCGCCGTAACCTCAACCTTGTTCGCACCGAAGTAGCCGAGGAAGGTTCCGGATGCGGAGTACATGATAGCACCCTTGTTTACTGCGGGGCAGATAACGTAGACGTTCTTTGCCGCATCGACGAGCACCTTTGCGCAGTAGAACGAAACCGAATCGTAAAGCTCGGAATCAGGTCTTGTGTACTCGGTGATGATTTCGCAATCCTGATTGCACTTGATGACTCTCTGGTTATCTCTGTCGGCGATATACATGATGTCGTCTTCGTCGACGTAGATACCATAGGGGCTCTTGAGGGTGTTAGTCTCGGTGACTTCAACCGTGCCGTCTTCAAGGGTGGTCTCTGTTGTCATTGAGCTTCCTGTGAAGGTCTTGTAGCAAGCTAAGAGGTTGAATTCAAGGTCTGTCTTGATTATACGGTTGTTGTCGGTGTCAACTATGTACCATTCCTCGTTCTCGGAAAGGAAGAAGTCCTTGGCATTCGACAGAGTAGCCGGTTCATCTTCCGAGATGAAGAACTCGCTGTCGGGGTCGGAAAGCTGGTCGAGTCCGATGTCAGCACCGGTTATCGTGTCCGTGACCTGATAACCGTTCTGAGAGGGCACCGCCTCTTTCCACGCGTTGTAGTTATAGGATGTGTACGGGTCGTCGGCGAATGCCGTCACAGCCATCGTGACCGTGAGCATTGCCGCGAGCAGAATACACAACGCTTTTTTGATATTTAATGTCACAGCTTATCACCTGTCTCCTTTTCTATAGTAGTCATAGGTTTGCCATAGGCTTGCCCATAGGCTTAATCCTTCATACCTGAGCTCGCCATGGTTTCCATAACGTTGCTCTGTGCTACAAGGAAGATGATAAGCGGAGGGAGCATGAGCACTACCGCCGAAGCGTAGATGATGCCCTGACGCGAGATACCTGAAGCCGCCAACTGGTTCATGATTGTCGGGAGAGTCTTTAACTGCTCCTCGTAAACGAGTGAACCGCCCTGGATGTTCCATGCACTCTGGAATACATAGATGATAAGGGTTGCGATTGCGGGCTTCTGGTTCGGGACGATTACCTGCCAGCAGATGCGGAAGTGTCCCGCACCGTCAACCTTGGCGGCGTCGATGATCGAGTCGTTGATGGTCGACATACTCTGACGCATGAGGTAAAGACCCATTGATGTTGCGATGTTCGGGAGAATCAATGCCCAGTAGGTATTGATGAGCCCCAATGCCGCGATGACTATGTACTGCATAATCCAAGTCGCTGTCGAGGAGAAGAGAAGTGCATTAACAACGATTGAGTTGAGAGCACCGTAACCGGGGAATTTGCACTTCGAAAGTGCATATGCCGCACAGCAGACAACCAAGACGTGGATTATTGAGATAACAACCGTGATGAAGACGGAGTTGAAAACATATCTCGAGAACGGAACCCAGAGGTTACCGGCAACCTTGAAGAGGTTTGAGAAGTTCTCCATCGTCGGGTTGAGTACATAAAGTCTCGGCGGGAATATGAAGAGCTCACTGATAGGCTTCAAAGACTGGATAATTGAGTAGTAAAGCGGGAATATCATGAACAATCCGAGGAGTGCAAGTAAGATGAAGATTACTATGTCTCCGCCGAGGGAGCCGTTGATGTGCTTGCCCTTTGACTTCTTGACGTGGACGGTCTCGATTTTTATCTTCGACTGTCTCTTTCTGAGCTTCGCTAACTCTTTTTCCTGCTTTTTCGCGAGCTTTTCTTGATTTTCTCTGATATCAGATGCCATACATTTCCACCCCCTTAATCATCGGTATACCGGCTCAGAATCTTGCGTATGAAGTAATTTACTATGAGCATCGCCGCGAAGAGCACCAAGCATATCGCACTTGAATAGCCCATCTCGTAACGAATCGTACCATAGTCCTGAGCGTGGTTCATAACTGTGTGAACTGCGTAGTCGGTCGAAGGGAGTCCGCAGAGCGTTGAACCTACGGTACCGCAGGTGAACGCACCGGAAATTGCCAGAACCGCCGCGAACAGAAGCGAGGGTCCCATCGCGGGAATCGTGATGGTGAAGAGCTCCTGGAATCTGTTCTGAATGCCTTCGATTGCGCCCGCTTCATAGAGCGAGTTGTCGATATTCTGGAAGCCGGCTCGGAGGGCAAGGAAGCCTGCACCCATTGACGACCAGAGCTGGACGACGATTACAACCCCCATCATATAGCTCGTGTCCGTCAGCCATTGTATGGCGTTGTTGATAATTCCCAAGTCCATGAGAACCGAGTTAAGGTATCCATAGGAGTCACCTGAGAAGATGAGCTGCCAGATAACGTATGCCGACGGCGTCATTGACGGGGCGTAGAATACGAATGTGAAGAATACCTTGAAGAACGGGTTCATTTCGTTGATGAGCCATGCAAGAAGGAAGCTCAGAACGTAGGAGAACGGACCAGTGAATACTGCGAATATGAGTGTATTCCTGATAGCTGTCATGAATACATCATCATTTACAAACAGCGAGTAGAAGTTCTGGAGTCCGACGTACCTTGGTGCCTGTACGAGGTTGAAGTTCGTAAGACCCAGAGGAAGCGTCATGATAACCGGAACCAATGTAAAGATGGTAAACAGCAGGAAGAACGGAAGCAACATCAGGTACACGGTTTTATTCTGCTTGATGAGATGCCATGTATAGGCGGCTTTGCTCTTTGTGTTTATCGGCTTGACGGCTGTTTGCTCTTTTTTAGCCTTTGCCATGAAACTTACCCCCTCCTTTATTCAAGTGTCGAGATGTCAATTCCCAACTCTTCATACTTTCTCGTGATTTCATCGTTGATATCTCTGTTGTACCAGAGCAACGTGTCTCTCGGGTTAGCGTAGTTGTTGACGACTTCTCTGAATGCGTTGGTTATGTTACGGGTAACGATGTATGTTGCCGGGATAAGGCTAATCTCGGTTGTGTAATTCATCTGCTCGAGAATCAGCTCATACTCTGACTTCGACCATGAGAGCTGTGTCAGAGCTTCCTGGTTTGCGGTGTCGAAACGTCCGAGAGGACCCAAGAGGGCTTCGAGTGAACGTCCGTACTGAGCCTGAATGTCGGCTTCGGTGAACCACTTGATGAGCTCCCAGGCGTCTTCCCTCTGTTCGTCGGAGAGCTTCGAGAAGATTACGGCGCCGGTTGTTGTCGAAGTGGTTGCGTGGTTGACAGTTCCGTCTTCCTGAACGGTTCCGGGTACCAGAGCGAAGTCCCAAAGACCTCTGATTTCGGGTGCCGCAGTGTAAACCTGATTGTAGAAGGTGTAGCCGGTGATGATTATCGGATACTCACCTGTACGGAATCTTGAGAACTGGTCGAAGGTCTGCTCGAAGGAGTAGAGAGTATAGAACTCTGTCCACATTTCGAAGCACTCAACCGCCGTGATATCGTCGAATATTGTTGCGGTCTTGGAAGTGTTGTAGTAATCCATGCCGTTCTGAACCATGAACGTTGCATATGCGTCGAAGTTGAAGCCGACGTTCATATAGCTACGCTGGATAGTCGGGAGCATGTCGATAAGTTCGTCCCATGTCTCCGGCGGCTCGTCGAATCCGAACGATTCGAGTACGTCGGTTCTATAGAACGTCATCGAGAAGGTCTGTGAAATCGGGAGTCCGAAGACCTCGTCGCCATATGTATACAGCGTCATGATGTTGTCGGAGAATCTTTCGATTACCTCCTCGTAATCGTCAAACTGTGAAACGTCCACGAGACAGTCACGGATGGCGAGCTGGAGCGGCAGGTCGCCGCTTACGAAGAATGCGACGTCAGGTCCCTTTCCTGCAAGCGTTGCCTCAATGATACCGCCCTGAACAAGGCTTACATTTACTGCAATGCCGGTTTCCTCAATGAAGTAGGAGTCGATAAGTTCCTTGACGATCTGAGCCTGGTCACGTCCGAGGGAAACCCAGACCTCAAGGGCGTCTTCGCCGCCGTCGGAAAGGTTGTTATAGTCTTCGAAGAAGGAAGCTATGAACTGATCCCAGCTGAACTGGAGCGACTTGAAGAAGCTTTCATCGGTGGATGTGAACTCTATGTCGGCTGAGGTGATTTCGATGAAGTCAACCTCGAGATACTGACTGCGGTAGTCGGTCATCCACTGAGAAAGTGCGGTGACGTCGTCCTTGAACTGACTGAGCTTTGCGGGGATGTCATCAGGACGTGAAATCATCTTGTCAAGGAGCTGAGCCATTGTTTCGAGTGAAACGGCTTCTGTTCCGGAGGTTCCCGCGATTTCCTCAATCTTAGCCTTCAGAGCTCTGAGCTCGTCGGCATAGGTCTGGAAATCATCGAGCAAATCGGGAATCTGCTTGTGAACCATATAGTCGGTGTACTCATCGGGGTCGGAGCCCGTAATCATGAGTATCTGTCTGTAGTAGCTGTTGAGCTCATAGACGAGGTCATCGAGCTCACGCATAATTTCGCCGATGTCGCCCGGGACAGCTTCGAGGGTGATGGTGTGCTCGCCCGCTTCAAGATAGAAGTAAAGGGTGTTGCCGTCTTCGTCTGTCGGAGTTGTAACCGACCAGCTGTTGGAGTAGTAGAACTTGACAGCCTCAGCCTCTTCGCAAGGAATTTCGCCGTCTATATAAATAGTACGGTTGGAGAAGAGTCCTCTCATTTCATCCTGAATGGCACGGATGCCAATCTTGACCCAGCCGGCTTCCTCCATTGTGAACGTCCATGTAACGCTCATTCCGGAATCCTTCCAGGTCTCCGAGCCGATGGTGTTGTAAACCTGCTTGGAAGAAGCGGCGGGAGAAGTGAGGTATGTAGAACGGTCCTGAGTAGGATAAATGGTGATGTCCGAGGTGCTTGTGCAATCTTCACCTTCAAGAAGGATGTAGATGCCGGTTGACTCGGAAGCTACGGATTCGTCGGTGGTAACGGTGTCAACCTCGGTGAGGGAAGCCGCATCCTCTTCATTGCAAATCTTGAGATAAGCGATTGCGAATCTTGCCTTGTCCGAGTCGATTGTTATTGTGTGCTCGCCTTCGGTGAAGTAGAACTCGAGCGGGTCGTTATAAAGACCGTCGGTGTCTTCAAAGAAGGTTGTCTGCCATGCGAGGGACTCCTCGAGGGTAGGTCTTACCTGGTTGCCGCTGATATCTGTTCTGAAGCTGCGGTTACCATCCTCGTCATACTCATAGGAGCTCTCGGAGATAGCCCAGACCTTGCTCAAAAGAATTCTCTCTGCGGTCGAGTAGGGAAGCTCGCCGTCGATATAGATAGCAAGCTCGATGTCGTTGGCGGTGCTTGCAAGAGCATAATACATAATCTCTATGTTATAGATGCCCGCTTCCTCGACGGTAAACGTATACTCAACATACGCTTCCTCTTCCGGGAGAACCAGAGCCTCGACACCGTCGATTGTATCTACATACGCCTCGGTCTCATCGCTGACGTAGGAGTAGTCGGCGCCGGCGATTTCAATCTCGTCGTCCGGTCTCGGGTCGTCTGCGTGGTTGTCATAGTATGTCGAGTAGCTGTTGGCTCTCGAAGCATCATCAATGGCTTGTGCGGATGTTTCGGCGACGGAGGTCGTAGATGAAGACGATGCTTCCTCTTCGGAAGTGTCGCTGTCCGCATAAACCGTGCCGACAAACGGCACCATCATCGCAAGCGCAAGCACGAGCGACAACGAACGCATAAACAGTCTATTCCCGAACTTATTGTCCCCGAACAGTTTGTTTTTCACTGTGGTATCCACCTTTCTTCTAAATTGCTCCGACCGGTTCGCGTACAGTTTTCGGTCAGATGCTTCTATTCTTCCTTACAGGTTATAAAAAGTTTATTCCGCCTTGCGAATATAGATTCGCTCGGCATCCTTGTCAAGGTCAGCCTTGACTCGGTCACCGCCCTTCATTCCGAGCTCTTCGAGATACTCCTTCGGAAGCTGGAGTCTTCCCGTGCGGTCGAGGACCACAAGCTCTTCGGAAACGAAGTCCGGTTCGCCCTCAGTCACCGATTTCGTGAGCGCTTCGTCCATATCTTCAAGACTCTGCGATTCTTTCATGATTTCGGCATGCGACTTTTTGATTATTTCACTGGACGTTCTGCCGTCCCTTATTGCTATTACTCTGTCTATCTGTTTTGCAAGCCGCATGTCGTGGGTTACGATTACAATCGTAATTCCCCTCGTGCGGTTCAGGTCCTTGAAGACCTGCAAGAGCTGATCGGAGGTCTTTGTATCGACCGACCCCGTCGGCTCGTCGGCAAGAAGAATCTGCGGGTTATTTGCGAGTGATATCGCAATCGCGACTCTCTGCTGTTCGCCGCCCGACATCTGGTCAAGCCTCGAATTCACTCTGTGGGAAAGTCCCACGGCATCAAGGAGCTCCAGGGCTCTCTCGCGTCTTTGCTTCTGCCCCTGAAGGAGCATCGGAAGCTCGACGTTCTGCTCCGCCGTTAAGTACGGAACGAGGTTTCTTGCGTTGTTCTGCCAGACAAACCCGACCATGTTGCGCTTATAGAGCATGTAGTCCTCTTCGGTGAACTTGAGAAGGTTTCTGCCGTTCACGTTGAGAGACCCCGCCGACGGTTTGTCAAGTCCGCCGAGCATATTGAGGAGCGTCGATTTTCCGGAGCCGGAGCTTCCTACTATCGCAACAAGCTCACCGCGCTTCACCTTCAGATCAAGTCCCTGCAACGCAACAACCTCAATCTGATCTGTCTTGTAAATCTTGACGAGGTTTTCGCATTCGATTGCGTACTCCGTGGTGGGAGCCGTTATCTCCTGCTCGTGGTCAAGTATGCGCTGTTTCTTCTTGGATAACTTTTTTTCTTTCGGCTGTTTTTCTTTGGGCTCTTTTTGCTTCTTTTCTTTTGGTTTCTTTTCTTCGTCCGGAACGGCGTCTCTTATTTCATCAGTCAATAATCTCACCGTCCTCCAAAGTGTAAACCCTGTCGGCAATCTCCAGCAGGCTCGGGTCATGGGTCGTCATGACTATGGTCATCTTTTCTGTGATTACAAGCCTCTTGAAAAGCTCGACGATGTGGTGACTGGTCGCCGTGTCAAGCTCGGCTGTCGGCTCGTCGGCAAAGATTATTCTCGGCTCGTGAGCCAGAGCTCTCGCTATTGCGACTCTCTGCTGTTCGCCTCCGGAAAGCTCGCCGGGGCGATGGTTCATTCTCTTGGCAAGACCGACCTCCTCAAGACACTTCTTAACTCGCTCGTCGCGCTGTGCAAACGGAAACTTCGAAAGCCGAAGACCGAAATCGACGTTTTCGTATGCCGTCATCGAGGACATCAGCGCCACCGACTGGAAGACAAACGCCATCTTGTAGCGCCTCAGCTCATCTCTTTTACTGTCCGACAGCTTTGTGATGTCGGTCCCGTCGAAGAAGACCTCGCCCGAAGTGGGTCTGTCAAGAGCGCCCAAGAGGTTTATGAGAGTTGTCTTTCCGGAGCCGGAGCGACCCTTCAGAATGGTAAGTCCGCCCTCGTTCACCGTTATGTTGATGTCATGAAGCGCGTGAACAACGCTTCCGTCGCCAATCTGAAAATCTCTGCTCAGACCGTGTGTTGCTATGATTGTTTCCATTGGCGTCCTCCGAAATTGAAATCCGTCGATTTGTGCATGTTGCACAAATTCACTGTTTCATCCTCTATAAACACTTATAAGCAAATTCCTTTTCCGAAATTTTGCACAATCAAGCGGCAAAAAATCTTTGATGAAAAAAGCATTTGCTTGGTAAAGTCTCTCCCTGGCGGACAAAACCCGAAATCCGTTTTCAGAGAAGAACTATTCGGATGACTTCATTCCATGAAAAAGCACAGTCCGGAAGATACTGCCATCCATTTGAGATGATTTTCACAAAACCACCTTGTAACATTTTCTATTATATCAAAGAAGAGACCGCTTGTCAATAACTTATGCCAAAATAAAGTTGCTTGAATCGAACCTATTTTAGCTGAATTGACAAATGGTCTGATCAGGTAGTCAAAATTTGTGATGTTGTTGAAAGTTTGTTTTGGAAAAGTTGACGGGGATGCAGTATTACTCGGCAAGAAGTTCCTCAAGATACGCTATATCAATCTCAACATCAGCGTCCATCTCATTATAGAAATAGTTGTCATAGTCGATGCGGGTGGCACTCATGACGACGATATATTCAATCAGGTTGTCCTCGGAATCGTACCATCTTAAAGAGTAACTCCAGCCGTTGTGTTGCCGGCTTGACTCGTCCCGGTTGAAGGTCATCGAATTGATGTTGTCGGTGATGTATGCGATAGTCTCCGGATCGGTGATTTCGACCGTCTCTCCCGACGAGCCGGACATAAGAAGAAGCTTGCTTGCGCCGTCAATGTCGAAAGTGACAGTTTTCTTCGCACAGCCGACCATCGTCAGGGCAGTCGCGAATACTAAAATCAGTGCTAATAATCTTTTCATAATAGTGCCTCCTTGGAAAAGTTATTCTATAAGTAATACACATTTTGGGGAGGGATTATTGCAGGATGAGTAAAAATTTTTAAAAAAAGCACCTGCAAACTGCAAGTGCTTTGTGGCTGCCTCTGTCGGGCTCGAACCGACGACCCCCTGATTAACAGTCAGATGCTCTACCGACTGAGCTAAGAGGCAATACTTAATTTCGGGTCTTATGCGAACGAGAGCACATAATATAAATAGTATGTGCTCTCATTTCGTAAGTGTCGGCAACACCAATTTTCCCAGGACGTCACCATCCAAGTATCGTAGGCGAGAATGAGCTTAACTTCTGTGTTCGGCATGGG
>JAJQFI010000009.1 GCA_021201235.1 Oscillospiraceae bacterium
TACATTATCAATACATGCATTGACCTTGCCATTAACATTTTCAGGAAGGGTTAAATCAATAAGTCTTTGATCAAATGCAAGCTTTCTGCCATCATTGGTTATCTTAAGCATGTTGTCATCCCTTGGATCAACATTGCCGTTTCTAATAAGTTCAGCTCTTTCTCCCAACTCCTTGACCATTTCCTTCTGTTCACCACTTGGCTTGACTGCAACATTTTCATAATGGGCATTAGGAGTTGGCAATTCAAGCATATCAGCAGTCTTGATATCAGCTACTTCCTTGAACATGCTCATTAGCTCAGGAAGATTATAGAATTTAGCGAATCTTGTTTTCATTCTATATCCAGTACCTTCGGGTGCTAATTCAATTGTTGATACAGGTTCACCAAATGTACTTGCCCAGCTGTCAAAATGCTCAAGACCTGCATTGACAAGAGTATTATATTGAAGATATCTTTGCATAGTATACATCTCTGTCATTGAATTGGAAACTGGCGTACCAGTAGCGAATACAATACCCTTGCCACCGGTTATTTCATCAAGATACTGGCATTTCATAAACAAATCTGATGACTTCTGTGCCTCACTTTGACTGATACCTGAGACATTGCGCATCTTGCTGTAAAGGAAAAGATTTTTATAGTAATGAGCCTCATCTACAAATAGTCTATCTATTCCCAGCTCTTCAAAAGTTAGTAAATCATCCTTACGTTTTGTATCATTTAATTTATCTAAGCGACGCTTTAGATTCTTCCTTGTCTTTTCCATCTGCTTGATTGAAAAACCTGCTCCATGGCTGTTCTTAAGCTCCTGAATGCCTTCGGCAATGGATTCAATCTGCTTTTCAATGCTCATGACCTGTCTTTCAATCGACATTGGTATCTTTTCAAACTGGCTTTGGCCAACGATAACAGCATCCCAGTCACCAGTAGCTATACGTGATAATAATGTCTTTCTTCTTGATTTTTCAAAATCCCTTTTGGTTGTGACAAGAATACTGGCACTTGGATATAATTGAAGAAAATCAGAACCCCACTGTTCTACAAGGTGATTAGGTACTACAAACATAGCTTTCTGTGATAGTCCTAATCTTTTGAGTTCCATACATGAAGCAACCATTTCCCATGTCTTTCCTGCACCAACGACATGAGCTAATAATACATTATGTCCATAAAGGATATGTGCAATAGCATCCTTCTGATGCTTCCTTAGGGTAATCTCAGGATTCATATTTGGGAAAGTCAAATGGTCACCATTATATTCCCTTGGACGAATACTGTTAAACTTTTCATTGTAGATATTGGTTAAAAGTTCTCTACGCTCTGGAGTTTTCCATATCCACTCCTGAAATGACTCCTTGATTAAATCCTGTTTCTGCTGAGCTATCATAGTTTCCTTTTTATTAAGAACTGCTGTCTTTTTGCCAGATGAATCATACTCATAATCATAGATCTTTGTAGTCTTAAGATTCAGACAGTCCTCAATCAATCTATAGGCATTGGCACGATGAGTGCCATAGGTCTTTTCTGCAAAGATATTGCCTCTATCCATGTTTTTGCTGCAGATGTTGTATTCACCAGTAGCACTGGAATAAATAATCTCAATATATCGTTGTGAATAGGTTTTTGTATCCAAAAGCTCAAACATAAACTGCTTATAGATATCCTCTGGTATCCATGTTGCACCGATTCTTACATCAATCTCACTGGCTGTAAGTGGTTCAGGCATGGCCTTTTTTAGTGCATTGACATTTTCATTAAACAATGGATTGATTTCAGCTGCAAGCTCTGCCTGTTTAAGCTTTTCTCTTATATTGCCGCTTAGATATTCATCAGCAGTAACATATATTTCCCTGTCCATATAGGGAAGTCTATAAATAATACCATCCAATTCACTGATGATATCATCTATTGATTTGCCATATATTGAAGACATATAACCCAGATCAACTTTTCCTTTCTCGCTTAGCGAAAACAAAAGTGCTTCATTGGCATTATCAGCACTTTTGATTTCCTGTTTTTTTCTAATTGTTCTTTTAGTGAACATATCAGCCTTTGATTTAAGAGTTCCATCATCATTAAGATTCTCCAATGAACACAATAGATAGTAGGAACTGTCCTCACGAAAAGCTAACGTATTTCCTCTTGAATTGATAAGTCCAAATTCACTGGTAAAATTATCATAGAGATTATTAAGATTAATCTGCTCATTCCTTATATCCTCATCAGAATAATCGTTGCTTTGAAGCTCAATAAGTCTTCTTACACTGTCCCTTATCTTAATAAGACCAGTTATTCTTTTAAGCCTTGATGGCGTTAAATCAGCCTTCTGCATAATACTGTTGACACGATAATAGACATCACCATTAATCATTGTATAGCTATAGTTTCTGACATTGGGATCAGCAGGGATTGACGATACTTCAGCTACCTCAGCATCATCAAAGGTATCAGTTACTTCATATTCACCAATATGTCCATCAATATAATTTAAAGCTTCACTTATTCTTTCACTTAGAGAAACACTTCTATCATCAACAACCGTTATATCCTCTCGTCCATACATTGAACGTGATTTTTCAAGTTTTCCAAGAATCATTTTTGGATTATCAACAAAATACTGGTTAATAGTAAAGCCATCATCAGTAGTGCCTAATCCTATCCACGAATCATCACTTACAACAGGTAGTTCACGTTTTTTAAGAAAGATAATATCTGATACTGCCTTAGTATCATCAAATGCACTGTTTGGAAGCCTTATAGCACCCAGAAACTCAGCACGTTCATTGATATATTTTCTGACACTGCTGCTGGACTTGTCCATGGTATAGCGTGACGTCACAAAGGCAATGATTCCACCAGTTCTTACCTTGTCGATTGTCTTGGCAAAGAAATAATCGTGAATATTGAAGTTCAGTCTGTCATATCGGCTGTCACTGACCTTGAACTGACCAAAAGGGATATTGCTGATGGATACATCAAAGAAGTTATCAGGAAGGTTTGTGTTCTCATAGCCTTCAATATCAATATG
>JAJQFI010000029.1 GCA_021201235.1 Oscillospiraceae bacterium
GGAATATCAACAACTGTATCTGCCGCCGCTTCACTTGCCATATCCCCGTTTTTATAATCCCAAGTTACCTCGCTATTACTTAGATAGGTAGCTTCGCCAATTTCGCCTTTGAATTCGCCGTAAAGCTGAAGTATACTCTCGTATATTTCAGTCAGTTCGTTGATATACGACTGTATTAGAGCGCTCCCCCCAATAAGTGTTTCATACACTTCCTCAGGAGTTTGTGTTGATGTGTTCGGGACCTTGATAGCACGGTCTAATCCATCCAGTAGCTCCTGCCGTTCAGCACAGTCCTGGTCAAACCGGTCTTCAATTTCTTCAGGATTAAAGCGAGTGCCGTTTATGTACTCATCTTCTTGAATGAATGGCATTTCGCGGACAATGGCGATAATAACGCCGCTCTTAGGGGCGCTTGTGAATTTCACCGTGCCGATGCCGTTTTCATTAAGCGTGACCTCACAGGTATCGGTAATATCAGTCTCAGACCATTCCTCATCTTCATTAGCCTGATACACCTTGACTTGGGTTTCATCCCAAACGCGAAAGTCAAAAGAAAACTCTTTCGTTTTGTCATCACCAGTGTATTGAACACGTCTATCCGTGGTAGTAAGCATTATTCTGTATCTTCCACGTTGTATAAGGGCCAGCGAGTGGGAGGAAGTCCACCACGGGCAAGGAGCCATGTGTCATGGTTGTCTCCCCATCTACGGCCTTCGTCCATCTGTTTAAGGTCTTCCTTTAGATTTTCCTGTACCGCTTGTTCATTAGCCTTCTGGAATGCCACATCATACAGCTGCTCGATTTCCTGCACCTTGTTCTGGTTGTTTTTAAGAAGTGGTATGGCAATATAACTAGCTAGTTTACGTGCCACCAATTGCGTAAAGAGCGGGTCATATACCCGCTCATCCACAACGTCAACAATACACTCGGCTTGTGCAGGAGAAATATCACAAAAAATTGCTTGGTTTGCTACAATAGGGGCGGAGCTGTTTTCGATGTTACGAACGACAAAAGGAAGGGTTCTGTCATGCCGTCCTTTACCTGGATTATGGATTGCTATAATGCGCAATGCTTCGTTTGGCCAGCCATAGCAATATTTCCAAACACCTTCATATACTTCGGGGAACACGCGCTGTGCCAGCTGGACACGTTGCCATGCAAATGGCCATGGATGGTCGCGTGGGTAGTCACAGAGGACTGACCTCCTCGCGCGGTCCCAGAAGAGTTGGCATTGGATTGCTTCAAGCGTTTCCTCATTGGGACTCGCGATGGTACGAGTCCCAATGAAGCCTAATGCCATGTTGAATATTGCCAGTTTGCCAGGTTCAAGAGGCACGTACTACTCCTTATTAGTGCTAAGTGCCGCTTCCTTGGCTTCCCATTCATTCCGACCAGCATTGATGTAGAGCAGCTTGTCATACTCAAACAGGTCTTCGCGAACAACAGCAGCAAAGACGGTGAGGTCGGTGGCTTTGTGGTTGGAGTCGCTGGAGTCGTTGGAGTCGCCAACCTGCAGCCGGAGCCACTGTTTGGTGACGCTGCGGGGGAGGAACCGCCAGCCGATACGGCAGCCCTTCTTCATCGGACCAGAGGCGGTGAAGGTGCCGATTTCTTCCCAGCCGTCGGTATTGGTCTCGGCCCCGGCCTCGGCCTCGGCATACTCATCACCCTGGTACAACTTAAAAGTAATAGTTTCGCTGTCAAGCAAGCCGTCACTCAACTGCACCACAATCGGAATCGGGCCCTGACGGCCGGGCTCAAGGAAGGAAGTGAGGGGAACAGCACGGGACATATTTTCCCCAGTGTCACCAATTTCGTTTTTAGACAGATGGTCAATCAGTACGAGATTAGAGTCGATAATCATTTTTGGGATCCTTATTGTGTATACTGCTTCAATATTTCGCCAAGGTCATAGCACCCTATTTTAACACAAGTGATATCACCACTGCCGATGCAGATGCTATTAGGGCAGGAACAGACGCAAACACCCATCGCAAGAGAACAACATCCGGCGCACGTACCGGGGCCAATCGCCATAGAACAGCAACAAGCGCATGCGCCCATAGAACCAACACCCGAAGATGAATTTCCGGAACCAATAGGCATTAGGTTTCATCCGTGGTTGTAGTCGTCCGAGTAGGAGTATAATTGCGAAGGGCAAACCCTTCAAGTCGGGCGACTGTTTTGTCTGCAATCTTGTCCTCGCGGATAGCGTCACGGAGAGTCTCATTCTCCCTGGTGAGCCGTGCGTTATCTTGCGCCAATTGAGTAGTAAGTATCTTGTTCTCAAGCTGGTCAAAACGCTGGTTAATAATAAGAAAGCCATCCTTTTGATTCTGAGTGATACGTGCTTCAATAGCATTGCGGGCGTTTTCTGCCTTGAGTGCTTCAATTTCAATTTTAGAAGCAAGGAGAGTGTTACCTTCCTTGATATCTCTTGCCGTATTATCTACACGATTGCCCAATCCTGCAAGTGCTAAATCGAGACGGGCACAACAATCGCGAACAGTGTCGCCAACACCACGAGTGACATCAGCGATACGGTCGCCCTGATTGCGGGTTGCGGAAATGACATTGGAGATAGATTCACAAAGCCATGTCTGCATCTGCTGAAATCCACTCTGAGTAGCGTTGCGGGCATCGGCAATGCGGTCATGAAGGCCAACGAGTTCCTCTGCATTCGTGCCAGCAAGTGCGGCAAAATCTGCCTGTTGACCTCGATTCAAGCCGCCCCACCCGCCACCAGCAAAAAGGAAAAGGATGAGGAAAACAAAGAGAAACATCCCTTCGCCGCCCCAGCCTTTATCGTATCCTCGCTCCTTAGCAAGCGACAAGAGACCGGGAAGGTCGGTACCCTTGTTGTTTTGCATGAGAGCAAGGAGCCCTGCAATATCACCCATAGTATTCCCCTTTATAGCATCTGTCGCGGTCTCTGATAAGTCTGACATCTTGCTGGCGAGTTT
>JAJQFI010000028.1:0-2684 GCA_021201235.1 Oscillospiraceae bacterium
GATAAATTAAACCGCTTTTGGAAGGAGGACTCCCCAGCGCCCGAGGCTGTTGAACCAGATGACAAAAAAGAACCCTACCATTTTGAAATTAGTCCGAGAGTTTTCATTAATACCCCAAAAATGATATGCTAAAACTTGAGAATTATCAGAAGCGGGCTGTTGAGTTTCTTACCCGGCATCCCCGGGCGGTGTTGTCTATGGATATGGGACTCGGGAAGACGGCAACCGTAATTGAGGCCTTGAATCGCCTTCAGGTTCGCCGAGCCCTTATCGTAGCCCCTAAACGCGTCGCCCTTACCGTATGGAAAGAGGAGGCCGAAAAGTGGAACGACCCCAGTGAATGGACGGTAATCGAAGGCACACCCACCCGCCGAGCTGCACTGTGGAAAAAGAAAACTGCCCGAACGGTGTGCAGCTATGAACAGTTAAAGGAAGCCCCGACGCTGGACTACGAAGCGATTGTTTTCGATGAACTTACCCGTTTGAAGCATGTAACATCGAAACGTTTTCTTTACGCCCTTGGAATAAAAACGGCTATCCGCTGGGGGTTAACGGGGACGCTCCTATCCAACGGGGCAATTGATCTATTTGGACAACTGGCGGCCCTGGATATCTACCACGCTACGCCGCACCTGGCAAGGGCAGGCAAAGTGTATATTCCCGAGTTTTTCCGTTGGCGGGCTACGTATTTTGAGGATTTAAACGTGTTTTCCGGTCTTCCTTTTCATCGGTGGAGGATTATACCACCCCACACATTAAAAACGATCTTAGAGCCTGTAAACGGGCAAATTTTCACCCTCAGGGCGGAGGATTATATTACGTTACCCCCGCAGCGCTTTCGGTATCATCCGCACGCCCTTACGGAGGAAGAGAGCGCCAGGTACAAGGATGCCAAAACTCTGCTCCGGGTGGAAACGGAAGAGGGCATTATTGCCCTAAATGATAAATCGACCTTCCAAAAACTGCAAACCCTTTGCAGCGGCTTCCTTTACGATCCCGAGAGCGCCCGTCCCATTTGGTCGGGGAAGTCCAGTAAACTGGAAGCGGTTGTAGATATGGTTGCCAGTATGGTGGGCGAGGGCGAGCAGGCGCTCCTGTTCTATGCTTTCCGGGCTGAAGCTGATTACCTCCGCCAGTGCCTTGAAAAGGAAGGCGTTACGGTTATAACCCCACAGGAAAACGGTTTTTTAACCGCCTGGAACAGCCGCGAGGTCGATGTTTTACTTGCCCACCCTGCCAGCGCTGGACACGGCTTAAACCTCCAGCAGTCTGGCTGCCGTCTTATGGTTTGGTCCTCGCTTACGTTTGATCTCGAGCTATGGATGCAGGGGATCGCTCGCCTTCATCGTCGGGGACAGCGGGCGCCGGTGGATGTGCATGTTTTCTATGGGCTCGAAACCGTTGAGGCGTACGCCCTCCGGGCACTTCAAAAAAAAGCGGGTTTGATGGATGAATTTAAAAAATTAACGCATCGGTGATTTTTTGCTGAAAAATTTGGAATTTTGTTTTTTTGTTTGTATCTTGTCATGAAAATAATCGACGTGACCGGTTATAACATTTAAGAATTAGTTTTATAACTAAGATACCCGGTAAAGCGTAAGAGGTCACGTCTCCGAAACTTTACCGGTTTTTTAATATGGAAAAGATTACATTAAATGGGATTGTGTACGAGGTCTACGACACACCTCCCGAGGGATTTAAACCCGTGTTCACAACAGGGACCCCATTAGGTCGACATGCTTTATACGATAATGGTGTACCCCGGTACCTCTTTGGGGGTCCGGAGGGAAGTAGGATTAACCCCCAGCACCGGTGGGCGCTTGTTAGAAAACATGCCCTTTAAATTATGATCTATAAAAAAAGCCCGCTCCCTTTTCAGGGGCAAAAAACCGGATGGTTTAAGGAGTTTCAAAATATGCTCGAGAGTTTCCCTGATTGCACCACAATTGTTGATGTGTTCGGGGGCTCCGGGCTTTTGGCACACTGGGCGAGGCGAATCCGACCTGCTGCTGCTGTTGTTTGGAATGATTACGACAATTTTCGGGAGCGCCTTTCCCGCATTCCGGAAACAAACATTTTAATAAGTAAATTGAGAACTGTTTTATATTCTTCGGGATTAAAATTTAAATTAAAAGATAAAATACCTTCAAACCTACATGAAGCGTTAAAAAAAATACTCCGCGAGCATTTCGAGGAATTTGGTTTTTTGGATTGTATTACGGTGAGTTCTTCTTTTTTATTCTCGGGGAAGTACTTTAAAACACTTCAGGAATTTGAAGAGAATGAAAGATTTTGGGATAACGGCTCTTTAAATCCATACCCCATCCCGGAAGATTATTTGAAGGGCTTAACGGTGGTGCAAAAGGACTGGCGGGCTTTTTTTAACGATCCTGACCTGGATAATGATCGGACGCTTTTTCTTTTAGATCCCCCCTATTTTTTTACAGATGGTTACGCTTACGATGGGGCGCTTAGTTATCAGGATCAAAGTGACCTTCTCGATTTAATGGGAAAGCGAAATTATTGTTATTTTACAAATAGTAACAGTGCAATTGTTCTACATATTAAAGAATTTGAGGGAGCGACCCGGATAACAAAAAAAAGGAGTCCGGTTAGTAACACTCAATCAAAAGTGGACGAATTTATGGTCTACAGACGTATAAAAATGAATCAAAAAGAGAAAG
>JAJQFI010000028.1:2784-15205 GCA_021201235.1 Oscillospiraceae bacterium
TACAGACGTATAAAAATGAATCAAAAAGAGAAAGAATTGGAAAACGCTTGCACCCGGTATGCCCGGGAGCTGGGCTATCTTTCCATTAAACTGGAAAACACCGGACACACCGGCATTCCCGACCGCCTTTTTCTAAAAGATGGACGGGCGGTTTTTGTAGAATTTAAGTTGCCGGGAAGTGGACGGCTTTCCATCTTTCAATCGCATTGGCTGGAACGGCTCAAAAGGGAGCAGTTCCCGGCTTGGGTGATCCGCACGGAAGAAGAATTTAAAGAATTAATAAAATAAAGAGATGGGCAAACAGATATGAAAACGGAAGAAAAACAAATTTGGGACCTTACGCCCGATTTGAAAAATTTGAATATTGGCAGAAAGAAAGGACAACAGTTAATAAATAAATCGTTTAAGAAGTACGGAGCGGGTCGCTCCATCTTGCTTGATAAAAACAACCCAATCATCGCCGTGACGGTACGTTTGTGAAGTCGATGCATACGGTAATACGCTACCCTGCCGCAGTAAAAGTAAAGGCATTAAGGTCCACGCGTTGGCATCATGGAATCGACTGGAATAAAATACAAACTAAAATTATATCGGAAAAATTTAAAAAGATATGTCAGTAAAAATAAAATACGACCCCAAGGCGACACCCGCCCTTTTTGAAGAGTTGGTGACCCGTTCGGAGAATTATACAAATAAACAACTGGCGGAAAAAATGGGGATAAGCGTGCCTGTTCTGCGCGATTGGGAGGAAACCTACCCAGCTATGCAAGAGGCCCGCCACCGTGGTGAAAAAGCACGCTACCACCTGCTAAAAAAGGAGGCCGAAAGATCGCTGCTTAAACAGCTTCAAGGATATTACATCGAAGAGACGAAAACGGTTTATATCGACGACGGGACGGGCTCGCCACGAATCAAGGAACAGACGACCACGCGCAAGCATGTTGCACCCAGTCCAGCTATTACCATTTTTACGCTCTCGAATCTCGATCCAGAACGCTGGTTGCAACAACGGGTAGCCCGTGAGCTTCCGGCACAGGACAAGCAAATCGTTGTAGAATTTATAGACACCGACAGTCTATCGGAAAAATGAAAATACTCCGAAAACATTACACTTTTATTGAGGAGGCTCGATGCCGGGGTGAACGGTTTGTTATTTTTCAGGGCGGACGTAGATCGGGCAAAACGACCAGCATTTTGCAATATATTCATTTGCATTTATTGCAGCATCCACACACGCAGGCTATTATTGTAACGAACACATTTGCTCGCCTGCGCGACTCCATCCTCTCCGATCTTCATTCTATTTTTGAAGAAAACCGCCGGACGCAAAAACTCTATGCAGGGACCGCCCCTTCCGTGCTGTATTATAATGGTTCGATGATTACTTTCACTTATGCCGACCGCGATACCCGGGGCTATACATCCAATAAACATTTTATATTTTTTAATGAAGCCATTCAATACAAAGAACACATTGCCCGCGACCTACTGAAAGCCGCCACCACAGGAGCGACCGTTTTTTTCGATTACAATCCCTACACCCGTTTTTGGGTAAATGAGCGCTACGAGACGGAGCGTAATAAACTTATTACCACCTGGCGCGATAACCCGTTTTTATCCGAGTTCGTCCAGGCTGAGATGCTCCGCATCGAGGAGGAGGGGCGTCATGCCGCCCCCGGAACCATGGAACGCTATCTTTACGAGGTTGAATGCCTGGGCATCGACTCTACGCTCTCGGGTCTTTGTTTTCCCCACACAACCGCCCTACCCGTGGACGAATATTTTACCTGCCCCGTTCCCGAGATCCTTGCAGCCGACTGGGGGGTAAGTGGAACCCGTGGCGATCCCGATGTTTTGATCGGCGTTAAAATTATGCCCGATTCCATCTATATGCATGAATATTATTACAGCAATGAGGGGGGCGACGATGCGTTTGCAGCCGCTATGCAGTTGCCCACGTTCCGAAGGCAACCGTTTATATTTGATACAGCCACCGGCGGGCGCCAGCGCATCGAGGGGCTTTTTGCCCGCACCGGGCTGCGTTTTAAATACATGCCAGCCAGTAAGGGAGCGGGTTCAGTTTTGATCGGAATTCGGAATTTGCAGCCTTATAAAATATGCATAACCACGACAAGCCGGAACCTCCTTCAGGAGGCCGCCCAATATCGGTATGAGGAAAAAAACGGGCTACTGGCTCCTATTGACGCCTATAATCATGGATTTGACTGCCTTCGTTATGCGTTTACCTATTATGCGACCCGCCCCAAAAAAGGAGGTCCCGGGGGTACACATCAGTAAAAAATCGAATTTAAAAAAAATGTTAAAAATATTATTTTCGAAAAAAAAATATATATATTTGTTTGGAATTTAAAAAATTTTTTGTATGGACCTTTCGACTATTCTCACGACTCTTGCAACAACGCTTCTTTCCGGCGGCGGTGTTGCAAGCTTTATGCAGTATAAACAAAATAAGAAGGCTAAGGAGTTGGAAAATGATGGGAAAGCTTCGGAACAGTGGCGGGCGCTCTACGAGGAACAGTCCCGCACGACGCAAAACCTACGAGAAAAACTGCACGACACACGGGAAAAGCTTTCCGATGAAAAACGGCAAACCTTGCTTTGTCGATTTTACATTTGTGAAAAACTGGACTGCTCGCAACGCGAGCCGCCGCATGCTGATATTCTAAAAGAATTTAAAAAACCAGAAGTTAAACAATGAAATATTTCACCATCGAAGAATTAACGAAGTCAGATACTGCCACAAGGCGGGGAATTGACAACACACCGACGGCGGAAGTCGTGCAGAACTTAACTACCTTGGTGGATAAGGTTCTCGACCCACTGCGCACCGCTTGGGGCGCTCCTATTGTTGTTAATAGTGGCTACCGTTCTAAGGCGTTAAACGAGGCCGTAGGCGGCTCTAAAACCTCCGACCATATGACAGGTCGGGCAGCTGACATTGAGGCCGCAGATCGCACGAAAAACAGCAATACGAAATTATTTAACCTCGTTCAGTCGCTGGGGCTTCCTTTCGATCAATTGATCGATGAGAGCGGTATGAGTTGGGTGCATGTTAGCTATCGGGGTGAGGCAGAAAACCGTAAACAAATATTAAAGTTATGAAAACGGCAAGTTGGATCCTGTGGGCGTGTATACTCGTCGGCCTGTTTTTCCTGGGACGCTGTTCCAAAAAATGCGAGGGAATAGAGCAGGTAAAAATTGAAAGGGATACCGTCCTCGTGGTTGATACGATTCGGATCGAGGTGCCGGTGGAAAATTTTCGGGAGATCATCCGCACGGAAACCATCCACACCCCCGCCGACACGATTTATTTGCCCGGTGATACGATCCGCGTCGAGGTACCTATTGAGGTCGTGCAATATAGCGATAGTTTATATAGCATGGAAATCGAAGGCTATCGGCCTCGCTTAAATTGGATAGAGGTCTATCCATGGACGAAATACATTAATACGCTGCAAAGGGAAACGGTTTATGTGAAACCTCGGCGCTGGTCGCTGGGTCCCGCCGTGGCTTACGGGTACGATATTGAAAATAACAACTGGGCGCCTTTCATTGGGGTGTCGATAAATTATGCATTATTATCATGGTAATATTACACACAATCGTATTATTTTTAATTGCTATCTTCTCGGAGGTAATATTTGGTTCGGATCGTTATCAAAATCGGCTGTGGCGTGTGAACTTAGATAGGAAGCCTCTCAATTGCAAAAGTTGCCTTACGTTTTGGCTTACTTTCCTATATAGTTGGATTTTTCTTTTTGGGCTCTCTTGGGCTCTTGTTACCGGGTTCGTGTTCTTTACACTTTCTGTTGAAGAGTATACGGAAGTATTTATCGAATGGTTAAAAAAAATAAAAAATGAGAATAAAGGATAAAAAACTTCTTATTCCCTATGAAGACAAATTAAAGGAAGCCGTCAAGGGTAAGACAGTAGGAACTACCCCAGCTATGCGCACGGCTTTCACTCGGGCAACGGGGGAGCGCGTTCCCTGTGCTTGTGGAGGTCGCCGGCGCCGTTGGATTCAGGCACTTGCTAAATTATACTTTGAAGAAAAAGAAAAAACAGAATTAATTGAACAAATAAAAACCAAAATAGATGGCATACAGGACAACGAGAGCGAAGGGCTTCCGTCCGACGCTGAAGAACCCACAAAAAAGGACGATTTCCCACAGTGATGCAGTGCAACATCGTCGCTATTGGCGTCGTCGCTACTGGTGGACGTGGCCGGGTGAGATACCCGAAAAGCTCGCCCCCCTTTACTGGTTGCGTTGCCCCGGATGCTATTGTTTTCCTACAGATTACATAAGTTTCCAGCCCTCTGGCGATTCTTTATCGGATCACATCCGGACACGCTGCGAACTCGACCTTACGGCCGAAACGATTGGACTTGAAGGCTGGCAAAATGCTGCCCTTCGTGCCGTTCATTACGACGAGGGCACGGCAGTTTGGGTTATCGCCGGGGGAGCAAAAGAGGAGAAAGGCCTTGGGGTAACGGGCGGCGTGCGGGCCGCTTATTCAAGGGATAACGGGCATACGTGGGTCGATATCTCTGAAAAATTTCAAAAAACAAATCATAAGAAAAAAGACGAGGAAGGGGCGGAGGATGAAACCGAAAATTACGACTTTGTCCATTCTCTTGCATCGGATGGTGCGGGCAACTGGGTTGCTGTGGGTGGATATACGGCAGCACATAATGACAGCGGCGGACGTATATGGTATGCGCACAACGTAACGGACGAGTGGAAATTTGGGGTCGAAACAGAGGAGGAAGAGGACACCGAAGAACAGGAAGAAAACGGCAACCCTGGATACATTGCCGGCGTCGGTAGCGCAATCACAGCCGTAACCTTTGGCGACGGCGTTTTTGTCAGTGGCTGCGGTGATACTACATCGGAGGAGGAAAACGAAGACGAAGAAGGCAAGGAAACACCCCGGGGCGTGTGTATGATAAGTAATGATAAAGGCGAAACGTGGTATTTCCCGCAAGAAAACAAACAAACGGAAGAAGAAGAAGGAGGCAACCTTATTTCGGGTCGCTTTTACGATATTGAAATAAATTGCGGCTATTGGATTGGCTGCGGTTATAACCGTGTTGACAAGTCCGAACGTGTTTGCTATATTTCTAACGACAGGGGCGAGACATGGCACCCGTGGACGTTTAACGGTCAGATATGGGAGAAGGTGGAAGAAGACACGGAAGGCATGGAAGGCACGGAAGGTACGGAAGATAATGAAGACATTAGCACAGTTTATCCCGACGAACTTAAATTCCGTACTCTCACCTATGTTGAAGAATGTGGCATTTGGCTCGCCGGTTGTGAGGGTAATAATAACGATTACCCCATGGGCACGCTTTGGTATAGTGACGGTCCGGAGGTAGATGAGGACGGGAATCCTTCTATCGACTTTATACCTTTAATTAACTATGTTCCCAACCTTGCCACAACGGACATCCTTGCCGTTAGTGGCTCCCAGCTCCTGCCCGAGGGTGCCGGGGCCACAAATGTTTGCGATATGCAAATAATGGCTATCGGGTATAATAATCCGGAAAATACGGAGACAAAAGAGGACACGGAAGAAGAAACGCCCGAGGATTCATTGGATGAAAATACGGGCTTAATGTACATTACCAACAGTTGCGACACGCAGAACGGGGGCGGGGATTGCAACAGTTGGTTTTTTAAAAACGAAAACGCTTCCGATTTTCCTGAACTTCATTCCATTCGTTTCGGCGCCCGTACGTATCTCGGGGTTGGCGATGGGGGTTCGCTATTCCGTGGCACGCCGCAAATGTCGATTATTACGGATAAAACATCGGGCAGCGTAACGGGTACTGTTTACAGTTGTTCAAACTGGTGGGTTTGCGGTCGAACGGGAAATATTACAATCACCCCGCATTATGGAATAAGTGGACAAACTGAGGTTGTTATTTCATGGAATATTGCAGGCGAGGGCGATGAACGCCTTACGCTTGAACTCTGTAACAAGGACGGTGGCAAAACTTCTATTATTCTTAATTACACGACCGAGCTTGACTATGACCGTCCAGCTAATTACTTGGATGTTAATATTGATAACGAAGACAAAGACTATTCTGTCGTCATGTCAGCCTTTTCCATTAATATCGATCGTCTCGAGCAAGCGGCTTGGCGTACTGTTTATTATGATAAATATGCCGATATTTGGTTAATTGGGGGCGGGTTGTCGACCGGCAGTGGCGGGGCTGTTACGGGTGGACTTGCGGCCGCCATGTCGGAGGACGGAGGTCAAACATGGATAGATATAACGGATAATTTTCCTGTATTGGATTACCCTTCGGAAGAAGAAGAAGAAGAAGAAAAACCAAGGTATTCGTTTATCCACTCTATAACCTCCGATGGGAATGGTACCTATGTGGCTGTTGGTGGCAATGGCAATGGCAATGAGAGTTTGAACAATGCTGCCGGGATATGGTATACTAAAAACTTAGGAGGCTGCTGGTATTTTGCTACCGTGGAGGGAGACGATAATAATGAAGATAATATTGAGGAAGATACTCCCGGCGATTGTCAAAATGGCAATAATAATAATGATAACAATAATAATGGTAAGATCGGAACAATAGAAGGAGCCGGCGACTTCATTCAGTATGTAACTTATGATCCGCTTACTGAAAAATTTATTTCCGGGACAGGAGACAACTCCGCTTTTAAATGTTTAACCTCTTCAGATGGTAAAACGTGGAAATTCCCTGAAAAAGAAAACTCCCAAACTATGACTATCGAGGAGTCTGAAACGACCAACCACGGGTCGCAGTTTTTTCAAATCGTTTGCGTTGATCCTAAAGAAATAGAATCGGAAGAAACGGAAGAAACGGAAGAAACGGAAGGGGTTAAATCGCTTTGGGTGGCTTGTGGTTACAGTTCAATCCTCACTTCAGGAGACCACTCCCACGAGGCGCACGATGATAGTTATTGGTCGGAGGACGAAGGCAAGACATGGACGCCGTGGGCATTTAGTGAACCTCGTCCAGGAGAAAAGGATGACAGTTCAAATGATATCCGATACGCCCATTGGCGTAGCGTCGTATGGGTACCCCAATGTAAATTATTCCTTGCGGGTGGCGAGGGCCCTACCGGTCCCGTCGGCAAAATATGGATGTCAAAGGATGGCAAAACATGGTGCTGCATGGGAGATGTGACGGGCGAAATGCGTCTCACTTGTCTTTTAAATGTTCCTGATGAACAGTTAACAGTTGCTATTGGTTACCATACTACCGCCTCCGATAATAATGACCAAGAATCGGAGGAGGAAAAGGATCCATGCGAAGAGGGCGGCGGAGGCAGATCGGGAGATGGTGAAATTTACACGCTTTTCGGTTGCCCGACTTCCGAAGAAACGGAAAGCGAAGAAGGGGGAGAAACGAAAGAAAATAAATGCGTTTGCCCGGAAAATTATACCGATGCGGAAGAGGGAGGCGAGGATCACTCCCCCAGCTGCCTTAAATGGATACAAACGGAATCTGGCGATTTATATCGGCTTTATTGGGTTGATTATAACAACGGGGTATATATTGGAGTAGGGAACTGCGGTAGTCTTTTTATTGGATCCGTCGCCCTGACTATTTTCACGGATGAAAGTTCGGATTGTGCAACAGGTACAGTCAACAGTGGATCAAATTGGTACGTTTGCGAAACCCACCTACAAGAGGAAGGCGATACGCTCCAGCTAACACCCCGGGCGGGCGGATGTGATGAAACCAGTGTTAAACTTTGTTGGTCGTTTAAAGAAAACGAGACGGAAGAAAACGAAACAGATAGTAACAACCCGCAACGAAGTTGGATTCGGATTTGTAACAATGGAGGCAACTCGACCTATATAACCGTGGTTTATACCCCGAACAATAATCAAGAAGAATAAAAATAATGGAATTACTCGGCTTTGAAATAAAAAGAAAAAAGAAACTTCACCCGGCAAAACCTCGGAGGTACGTGGAACCTTTCTATATGCCACGCGATGAAAGATTGCACCAATTTTCAAACTCCGAAATCCTCGACGCTTTGCGTATGATTTCGGACAGGTTAAGCGTGGTACGGTTTACAGCAAAGACCCGGCTAATTTTCACCGACCAATTAATTGAATTTATTCAATCTCACATGCTCGAATTACTCCGCCGGCTCTTTTATGAAGGGTATGTAATTATTGAAACCGGCACGCCCCCACCCCCACCGGACGGAAACGTTAGCATGTATATTCCTCCTGTCCGTTTTGTAACACAGCACGAGGGACGGAGCCCGATGCGTGTAAGTGATACGTTTACCATGGATTTGTCAGAGGGTCAAATTTTGATGCTTTCAACTTGCATGCAATCGACTGGGCACACGGACGCGTATTTTCTTAAGGATAAGCTTGAATTTTTAGACACGATTAACGCAAGCGATTTGAACCTTATCAAGAATTATGGCGCCTTAGGTATTATCTCGCCCGAGGCTGATAGTTCCGTCGCCGGGAACTTTTTCGATGAGGAGGACATAAAGACTATGCAGGAAAATTATAGGCGCATGTATGCCCCGAGCCGTTGGTCGATGTTCTTTGCTCCACGCCCGACCCGTTTCAGCGCCATAGCATTACCCATTGACGCGCTTAAACTGTCGGAAAAACGTTTATATTGCCTGCAGGCTATCTATGCCGCACTGGGTATCCCCAAAGAACTTTCGATTTATTTCGAAAATGCAAAATATGAGAACAGAAACGCGGCTGAGTTGGATTTTTATAATTCAACCATTAGGACACACGCCAATTTTTGTTTAAAGATCATCAAAAAATTATATGAAAGCGAACGCCGCCGGCGCACGTACCTTCCGCAAAATGAGTTCTGGTTTGATTTTGCCGATATTCCAGCATTTGCGGAGAAACGTCGCGAGCTTGTGGCCGCCGATATAGAATTATTTCACTTTTGGCAAGAAGTTGCCACCTCGAACCCAGAGGAGGGCGAAACAGCCAGGATAAGAATGAAAGAGATTATTGAAAACTTATAAAAAGATGAGAAAAATACTACAAGAACCGGTTAAAAATTTTACTACATTTCGTGCCCCAGCGCCCGAGTCTCCGCCTTTTGAAATCGTACAGGATAAGGAAGGTGTCGAAACGGGTATGCGATTAAAGGGTACATTAACGACGTTTGAAAAAGTGAACGAGAACGGGCAAACATGGCTAAGCACCGCCTACGATGATGGCATTGCCGGCTATTTTGCCGAGAATAACCTATCCGTCCCCCTCGATTTGATGCATCAGCGTGACCTGATGCATCTCGCCGGTCGGGTAGAGGTACTGCGTAAAACCGAAGGAGGGGTAGAGCTTGAAGCTTTCATCCCGAAAGGTGTCTATTTTTATAATTTAATAAAAACCCTATTAACTAACGGCATCCTGCAAGGCTTCTCGAATTACGGCTACGTAACCCGTGGCGAGGTGGATGACAATGAAGTTTTGCACGTGGAAGCATTCCAGCTCGTAAGCGCCTCGCTGGTCGACGTACCGGCTGACACCGGCGCCCGATTCCTTCAAAACGTAACTCGCTTAGAAGGATTTGAGAGCCACCTCATGGAGGTAACCCCTTCAGATAAGGTTAATATCACTGCTTTGCCGTTATTTATGTATTAATTAAATATTGAATAAAATGAAAAGAATCAAAAAACAGGTTGACAGCCTGGCAAAAGAAAAGAAAGCAAAAGAAACAACATTGCATCGCCTTAGCGCCAGAGCAAATTACCTAAGTGATGAAGCACTGCAGGAAGCGCAAGATGTGATTGCTGAAAAAGAAGCGGAAATTGCCGCTATTAATGAACAGATCGAAGCACTGCAGGAAACGGACGAGGATGAAGATGAAAACCTGCGGGCAGCACTGCAAGAATTGCAGGACAAGGTTAAAGAAGTCGAAGAAAGTTTAAACGGTCGTACGGTTCAGATAAGAATCGGGAATTTTTTGAAAACAAAAAAATCCGTGCGCGAGTTTATGAAAACTGTTCGCAATAGCCGTGACCGTGCGGAGTTCGTACAGAATTGGAAGGCATGCCTCGTTAAAAATGGCGTATATCAACTCCCGTATCCTAAGACAGAAGAAGAAGAAGACGGAAGCCTCGAAGATTTTAACCTCCTTATCCCTCAGCCTGTATTGGATGAGATTACAGACATGTGGGGAACCGAGGCCGATAACTTCCTTCAGCTCCTTGATATTACCGGCCTGAAAGCTTACAAAACATTGGTTGAAGTTGGTAAAGGACCGCACAGCCGTGCGAAAGGACATCGGAGAGGAGAGGCTAAAACGGAACAAAAACTCGTATTTATTCAAAAAGAAATTCGGGCGCAAATTATTTATAAATTCATCCGTCTCGATCGTGAAATGATGGAATACGAAGACGAAGGCGGCGCATTAATGCAATATATTACCCGGGAACTTTCTTATCGAATCTTACATGAAATCATGCGTGCCGTACTGGTGGGCGATGGACGAAACGGAAACGAAGAGGAAGAGAAACAACATCCGGATAACTCTATTACTAAAATTGAAGCCGTTGTTGATGCCGGTCAACCTTGGGCAACCGAATACGAAAGTTCCGTTCTTCTTGGTACCCCAGGATCCGAGGAAGGCGATCCCGGCGAGGTAAAAGAAACCTTTAAAGGCATTGCTGAATGCCTGCAGCTGGCAAATCTGACACCCCCGACGATTGACGAGGTAGTTAATGCCTTATCTACCATCGAAGCCGAGGGCGAGGTTACATTGTTCCTGTCCAAAATGGCAGCAAATTCATTGCGGCGTTTCGTATACAGCGCCGACGGAACTCCGATATTCCTGAGCATGGAAGAACTTGCCGACCGTCTTGGAGTTGCCCGCATAATAACTACGCATTTGCTTCCGCATATTACCTATAAACAGGAAACGGATGAAAATGGTGGCAAAATCGTAAGCATTATTGCACTGGTTGGAAAAGCTTACAAATTGGTTGGCGATCTGACAATCCGCGGTTTTGAAAACTTTAACCTAACGTTTAATAAAAACGAATATTTAAACGAAGTGTATGTAGGTGGTGCGCTGGCTGTGCCGCATAGTGCCGTATTCATTACTCAGCTTTGTCATCCTGAAAAAGTGGAAGAATAATTAAGGAGGATTAAACAATGATATTAACTCCCGGGATGTTTATACATACCCGCCGACCGTGGCACATTCCACCCCCGGCAGGTTTGAAAGATGAAAACGTATTGTTTGAAGCAATGGAAACTGCCGAGGCTACGTTTCAAAATACTTTTGGCATTGTTCCCTATGCGCTCGCTAAAAGGGGCGCAGGGGATCTGCGCCAGAAGTTAATTAAAAAGATAGCCGAGACGCCGATGCCTATTGATGAGGACACAGAGGAGGCGAGTGAAACTGTAGACATTTTCGACGGTGTAGATTTGATTAACATAGCAGAGGAGGAAAGTGCGAAAATAATGGAAGGTATTGCCCTCCATCCGCACCCCGCTGCGCTACGTATTCCGAAGCCGCCGCGTAAAATTCCACGTGTTCCGCCCGTCGTTGCCCTTGCCGCCCTCTGTTACTGGACGGCAGCCGTTTGGCTACGATTCTCAGCTGTACGGAAAACACCGGCTGGAATTAGTGGGAAGGCAACCCTAACACAATCCTTACCCGTGTTCGACGAACCACGTTGGTCGAGATACTGGAATCGTGCCTGTGAGTTACTTCATAGACCGGATAAAAAAACAAGTAAAATTTTGAACTTTTAAACTTTAAAAAATTATGGCATGCTATACACCGTGCGTTAACCAAATGGTAAGTATTAACGCACAAAAAGATTGTTTACAGCCTGCATATGCGGGCATGCAGATGCTTGGAATTGGTATCGCACTCGATGATCTGGTGACCTGGACTCGGGGATCGGATCTGTGTACTAAAAACCACGTATCGAGTATTACGTTCCGGCGTCCTTCACTGGGACAACAAAACAGCAGCGAAAGCGACAGCAGCTGCAACACAGTAGGCAGCAGCGAAACCGGCTGCTGTGGTCCTTGGTTTGCAATAGAAGCCGGTGGCTCTACACCCTGGACAGATACGAGCGAGGAATTTGATGCCGATACGCAGACCTACACAAAAACGGTGAGTTTTTATGCTCCACGCCACGGCGGTGCTTTTGCTGCGCAGTTCGTTGAACCGTTAACGAAAAACCAAAACGGTTATGTCTTCATTTTGCAGCGCAAGGACCGGTATTCATCACAGGGCGATGGTGCGTTCGTTATTTTCGGGCTCGAAAATGGTTGCATCTGTACCGAGGCTTCGATGAATTACACCGAAACCGAAGGCGCTGGCTGTATGTCTTTCACTATGGTTGAAACCGGCGCACCGTCCTCTGAAATTACATTATACAGCGGC
>JAJQFI010000033.1 GCA_021201235.1 Oscillospiraceae bacterium
AAAATTACCCCTTTATACTAGTGATTAGCTTAGTGTAAAGGAGGAAAAATATGAATAATTATTTAACTAAGTGTTTTAATCTGTATTGTGACAATTTATCGTCTGATTTAAGTGAAAATACTGTTTACAATAAATCTTATTATGTACAGTGTTTTCTTGAAACATTGGATGATGATTTCCATGATTTCAAAAATTTTGATTTTAATTTTGTTTATCGCTATATCAATAGTTTAGATTACGCTTCACAGACTATTAGTGGCATTGAATTTGTGTTACGTGATTTTTTTAATGTGTTGTATGAAAACAATCTATCTAATTTTGATGGTAAAAAGATTTTCCCTGTTATTATCACCAATAAAAGAGATACTATCCCATCTTATTATTCACCAGAAGAAGTAAAGAAAATTATTGATTCCATTGATATTTCTAAACCACATGGTGTTGAGCATAAGTGCATGCTGCTTCTTGAAGCACAAATGGGATTAAGAACTAGTGATATTCTTGGACTAAAATTTAATGAAATCTTATGGGATAAAAATCTTATTTATAAAACTCAACACAAAACTGGAAATCCTGTTTCAGTTCATATGCCTGAAAATTTAAAATTTCTGCTTATTGATTATTTGAAGAATTATAGACCATCATCTAAAGAAAATTATGTGTTTATTTGTGAAAAAACTAAAAGTCAATATTCACCAGGAACACTTTATTATATTTTTAATAAATATCTAAAGAAAGCAGACATAACTGTTGGCAATAGAAAACATGGTCCACATACTTTAAGACATTCATTAGCTTCAAATCTTTTGAGAAATGACACTCCAACGCAAGTTATAACAGGTATTCTAGGCCATAAGAATCTTAATATGACAAGTCGTTATCTTTCTATAGATATTGAAACCTTAAGAAGTCTATGTTTGGAGGTGTCTATTGATGATGAATGAAAGCAGAAATATATTCAGTGGTGTTTATAAAACAGTTTTTGATGATTATGTGGAATATAAAAAAAGTCTTGGCTACAATATATATGACCGTCGAAGACTAAATGTGCTGATTAATCTAAACAGATTTTTAAATAGTTATAATCCGTCAGATGTAATTCTTACAGAGGGGATGGTTTATGATTATATAAATCAATCATCTGGCCTTTCAGTAAGTACTATACATATTAAGGAAAGCTGTATAAGACAGTTTGGCATTTATCTCCATAATATGAATTATAAAGATATATTTATTTATCCTGAGAATCTTGTAAAAGTCGAATCATCATTTATTCCTTATGTTTTTACCAAAGATGAAATATCCAGAATTTTTAAAGCTACTGATGAAATGAAAGAAAATTCTGAGTCATCAAAAAAGATAAAGCTTTTTTACCAAACATTGATAAGACTTCTTTATGGAACAGGTATGAGAATAAGTGAAATACTCAATTTAAAAATCAATGATGTAGACTTAATTAATAAAGTTATTACAGTAAATAATGGAAAAGAAAATGTATCTCGACTAATTCCTTTTAATAATTCAATTTATTATTGGATGAAAAAATATTATGATGCAATTGCTCGTTTTCATGGTACTTATTTTTTTGAATCACCCTATAACTCTAATAAAACAAGATGTGAAAGCAGCGTCTATAGTATGTTTCAAAAAAGAATTCTTGTCGAGGCAGGTATCAAGCGAAAACCAGATAACACAGGACCAAGGCTCCATGATCTTAGACACACATTTGCGTGTCATTGTCTGGATAAAATGATAAAAGATGGTAAGGATCCTTATTGTGCATTGCCTTATTTAAGTACATATCTTGGTCACAAGGGTATAGAAAGTACAGAGAAGTATCTAAGACTGACAGAAGAACATTTTAAGGAAATAACTGATGCAGGTCACTATATTTATGAAGAAAGTTTGGGTGATGATTATGAATAAAAAAATCACCTTTCAGCTAATGCTTCAGAAATATTTTACTGATTATCTAGTAAATCAAAGGGGCTTCAGCGATAATACTATTGATAATTATCGTATAACATTTATTCAACTTATAATGTATTTTAAAACAGTTTTAAATATTGAGTCAGATAAAATAAGAATGGAAGACATCGGTGTTGAGTTGATAAATAATTTTTTAAACTGGCTAGAAGAAGCAAGGAATGTAAGTGCTTCAACAAGAAATAATCGACTAGCTGGAATAAAATCATTTTTTAAGTATGTAAGTTATCATTATCCCGATTATTTGAATCAATGTACCCTTATTAGATCCATTGAAAGAAAAAGTGAAGAGGTAAAAACTCCAAAATATCTAACTATAGAAGCAACCAAGCATTTCTTTTCAACGTTTGATACCCAAAATAAAAAAGACTTAAGAAATCTTTGCATCATTATGCTTCTTTATGAGAGTGGTGCAAGAGTATCTGAACTTACTCATATCAAAACCTATGAACTTAATTTGACCGCACCACATAAATTAGTATTACATGGAAAAGGAAATAAAGCAAGACCTATTCCTATAGATTCTGCAGTCATTTCATATATAAAGAGGTACATTGAACTATATAATATTGGAGAAAATGATTATCTTTTTATGAATTCGCGTAAGGAAAAGCTTACGCGTAAAGGTATTGAATATATCCTGAAAAAATGTTTTAAAAAGGCACAGTCTATGAGACCTTCACTATATCCAGACAGTATTTCACCACATAGTTTGCGTCACAGTAAAGGGATGCATTTATTGGAAAATGGTGTCAATCAAATTTATATAAGAGATTATTTAGGACATGTTTCAATATCTACAACAGAGATTTATGCGAAGGCAAATCCAGAGGTTATGAGAAAGCATATCGAAGAAGCATCAAAAGGTTTGGTTGAAAAGACTGATTATGATCAAAAAGAAAAGGACCAATTATTGAAATGGTTAGAAGGATTTAAAGGTAATATTTAAAATAA
>JAJQFI010000026.1 GCA_021201235.1 Oscillospiraceae bacterium
AGCGCCACCTTGCCAAGGTGGAGGTAGCGAGTTCGAGCCTCGTAATCCGCTCCATTAATTCGCGTTGTGGGAATACTCACAGCGCGTTTTATTTTTGTTGAATTTTTATTGTAAATAAGCCCGATTTCCCCGCCATTCCGAAAAAAATCGTTGCAACGGAAAAAAATATGGTGTATAATGATTTTATAAATATAATGGGGAAAGTAGGGGAGCTTTTATGACAAGTCTGACATTCGTAATACTGATGCTTATCGCGATAGTTCCCGTGGTTCTGGTCATTGCGGGGCTGATTCTCGGCTTGGGGTATCTTTTCAAGCTGTTCATAAGATTTGTGCCTGCCGGTGTTGTGACCGCAGTTGCGATTATTTCTCTTCTGTGCGGGGTGTCCTGCATGATATACATAGTGGCAAGCGGCACCGCCGCAATACTTCTTGCCTGCGTCGCAATGGCGCTCGTTATCTGGGGCGTTTACGCACTTCTGAATCGAACTAAGTAGTGGCGAGTGTGTGATTCGGGCGGATGATATCCGCCCCTACAAAATGACTTTTTAGGAGTTGTCATGTCCGAGTTATCCGAATTCTGGTACACCGAGTACACCATGAGCAAAACCTATGGGTATGACTACACGGTGTTCAACCTGTTTGACAGGACACATATCACCTGGCTTGTTGTGTGCCTTGTATTCACCGTGGGGATTTCGCTTTTGTATCGGAAATCGGGCGCGAAGCTGAGAAGAAGGCTCGAGATTTCTGTTGCGATGCTCGCGCTTTTTCTGGAAGTTTCGCGAATTATCGAAGAGATTCTGACCGACCAGTGGCGTGTGGGCTCGTTGCCGCTACAGCTTTGCAGTATAAGCGCTTTCATCTGCGCGTGGTACGGCATCCATCCGAACCGGCTTGCGGGAAATCTTCTCTATGCGCTTTCGATGCCCGGGACGGCTCTGGCGCTGATAAGCCCGTCGTGGACGATGCTCCCCGTGTGGAGCTTCAACCACCTGAATTCGGCAATCGCGCACATAGTCATCTTTTCATATCCGATAATGCTCATCGCCGGAGGGAGATTCAAGCCGGAGCTTCGGGAGCTTCCGAAGGTGATTGCGATTCTGGCGGCGATGTGTTTGATTGTGACCCCGATCAACGAGGGCTACAACACCAATTTCTTCTTCATCGGCTATGCCTACGGCAATCCGATTTCGACCATCTGCGCCGGAATCTTCGGCGAGGATTACTTCATAATCGGCTATGCGATACTGCTTGCCATCGTGGAGGCAGTGCTGTATGCGCCGTTTGAAATTATCCGTAGGAAATCAAAAGTAAACTAAAGGAGATACTCCCATGTCAGAATTCTGGTACACCGTTTACACCATGCAAGACCTCTATGGCGAGAGCTACACTTCGTTCACGCTGTTCAGCCCAACCCACATCTTCTGGCTCGTTCTGTGCGTAGTCATTTGTGCGGTGGTCGCTGTTATCTATCGCCGTTCATCCCAAGGCATGAGAAGAAAGTTCGAGCTCGGGCTTGCGATTCTCATCTTTTTTGGTCGAAGCTTCGAGACAGACCGTCATCATCGTGACCGGTCAGTGGAGACCGGAGACCCTGCCGCTTCATCTTTGTAGCGTCAACATCTTCATCAGTCTGTGGTGCGGGATCAAGCCTAACAAGCTTGCGGCGAATATCCTGTATGCTCTGTGCCTCCCCGGTGCGGCTGTGGCACTTCTGAGCCCGACATGGTGCGCTCTGCCGATAGCGAACTTCTTCCACATAGATTCCGAAATGCTCCATATACTTCTTGTGTGCTATCCCGTCATGCTCCTTGCGGGCGGCTTCAAGCCGGAGATAAAGATGCTCCCGAAGGTTCTGGCGGTGCTTGCGGGAATGCTCGTTGTGATATATCCCGTCAACAAAATCCTCGGGACCAACTTCTTCTTCATCAACGACCCCTACGGCAACGTCATCACGTCCCTCTGTACAAGCATCTTCGGCGAGAATCTGTTCCTCATCGGGTACATAATAATCCTGCTCCTGCTCTTCGTTCTGATGTATACGCCGTTTACGGTTATTGAAATCAGGAATAAGCATAAGAGCAGGGCATAATATACCCTTGACAACCGGAGAATAATATTGTAAAATAAACGTGGGATATTATTTCCCGAATAATGCAAAGGAGAAATATGTTATGTCTACAAAAAAGAAAATCGCAATAGCGGCTCGGATCGTTTTCGGAATCCTGGCGCTTGCTTCCCTTGTCACATGTATCTACTACATCGTCAAGGGTTCGCTTTCGGAGGTTCTGTCTTCGATGACCCTGCTTCTTCTTTCGGTCTCGCTCGGCTATATCTACGGCAGAGTTGAGGAACCTGCTGAGGGCGTCCTTTCTCCCGAGGAGAAGGAAACCGTCAAGAGCCACATCGGCACCAACGCCATCATCGTCGACGACGGCGACTGGTATTTCGAGGGAGATTCCAGCCGTTCCATCGCTGTCAAATTCGGTGAAGTGGTCATAAACTCGGGCGATAAGAAGTACACCATTTCCGACATCACCCCGACCTCGTTTACTCTGAAGGACTCCTCAGGAACGGAGCTTCACGCAAGAAAAAGATAATGAAAAAATCCCGCAAAATCAAATTCTCGAACGTTGCCGCATTAGTCCTGACTATTGCGGCAGTTCTGTTGCTTGTATATATTGCCAGTGGGCTCGTCCCGACCGAGATTGATGACACGGTGAGCTCAACTACGACAGAAGCTACCACTGCCGCCACCACGGAAGCTACTACAGAGCCCACCACTGAGGCAACAACCACCACTACCGAAGCAACTACAGAGGCAACCACCCAAGCCGAAGAGCCGGCAGAACCGACTGTTGAAGAGCAGGCTCTCAAAATACTTTCCGGCATGAGCCTCAAAGAGCAGGTCTATCAGCTCTTCATCGTCCGTCCCGAGCAGATTACCGGATCAAGTGAGAAGATAACCGAAGCGGGGAGCGACTTTGAAGAGGGGCTCTCCGAGTACCCCGTCGGTGGAATCGCAATGTTTTCGGAGAACATCATCGACCGTGAGCAGACTATTGAAATGATTTCGGACATGCAGTCCTACTCAACGCTCGGGCTATTCATCGCCGTCAATGAAGAGGGCGGGACGGTCTCGCGAATCGGGAATAATTCCGCCATGGGCACGACCCAATTCCCCAGCATGAAGACTATCGGCAACACCGGCGACACCGACGAAGCCTATAATGTTGGCTACACCATCGGCACCGAGATTCTGGAGCTCGGCTTCAATCTCGATTTTGCGCCGGTTGCGGACGTCGATTCGAACCCGAACAACACCGTCATCGGCAATCGTGCCTTCTCGACGGTCGCCGACGTCGCCGCCGAAATGGTTGCGGCGGCGGTCGAAGGCTTCGAGGACAGCGGAATCCTCTGCACCCTCAAGCATTTCCCCGGGCACGGCGACACCGGAACGGACAGCCACCTCGGCTATACCGAGCTCGATAAGAGCCTCGACGAGCTTTGGGAGACCGAGTTCGTCCCGTTCGTCTCGGGCATAGAAGCGGGAGCAGATTTCGTCATGGTCGGGCACATCTCCGTCCCGCAGGTCACCGGCGACGACACACCGGCGTCCCTTTCCGCAACTATGATAAGCATTCTTCGGGACGACCTCGGCTTTGATGGTCTCATCATCACTGACTCGATGCAGATGGAAGCCATCACCGACCGCTACACTTCCGCCGAAGCCGCCGTCATGGCGATTCAAGCGGGCGTCGACATCATCCTCATGCCGGAAAACCTCGAAGAGGCGGCAAACGGCATAATCGAAGCCGTCGAGAACGGCGAGATTTCGGAAGAGAGAATAGCCGAAAGCGTGCTCAAGATTCTTGAAGTGAAGATTGAGGCGGGGATACTGTAGGGGTTCTCACATAAAAAGTCCTTTCTGAATATTATATTCCGAAAGGACTAATACCTATGATCAATTACATTTTCGCGGCGCTCTTAGCCACCCTCGGGACGTGGTTTGTGACTGCGCTCGAGGCGGCGACAGTGCTGTTTTTCAAAAAGACGAATCAAAAGGCGATGAACCTGATGCTCGGGTTTACGGCGGGAGTGATGATTGCGGCGAACTTCTGGTCGCTTCTTGAGCCTGCAATAGAAAAAGCCGAGGCGTATCTCGACACTCCGGCGTGGATAGTGGCAACCTCGGGATTCCTTCTGGGAGCCGCCTTCATGTGGGCGTCCGACAGGATTGTGACGCACGAGCGGCTTCAGTTCTCGAAGAACCGGGAGGAGCAGGGGAGCGCGACGAACCGCATAATCATGCTCGTCCTGTCGATAACGCTCCACAATATTCCCGAGGGCTTGGCGGTCGGCGTGGCATTCGGAGCGCTTGCCGGAGGAGAAGGCAATGCGGAATCGCTTGCAAGCGCGATAATCCTTGCCGTCGGCATCGGGCTCCAGAACTTCCCCGAGGGTGCGGCGGTTTCGCTTCCGCTTCGGCGTGAAGGCTATTCCCGCAAAAAGGCGTTTTTAATCGGGCAGGCTTCGGGAATCGTCGAGCCGATAGCCGCCGTTGTCGGAGCCGCAATGGCGGTGAAAATTCAGCTGATACTCCCGCTTGCGCTCGCCTTTGCCGCCGGAGCGATGATACTCGTCGCCGTCCACGAGCTCATCCCCGAGTGCCAGAAAAACCAGTCGGCGCACCCCTACTTCGCAACAACAGGAATTCTCTCAGGATTTGCAGTGATGATGCTTCTTGACGTCGCACTCGGATAAAAATTCCCGTCCTCAGATATAAGGGCGGGAATTTTGCTTTTATTTAATGTTGCAGACAGTCTCAAGAAACTCTCTTGTTTCCCGCACATATTCATCAACCTTATAGAGCGTGGCGGTATGACCGCCTTCCACTTTGACAGCCCTTGCTCTCGGCATAGAAAGAAGCAAATCCGCTTGCACCGCCTCCGAAAAAGCCTTGTCTGCCTTCGGGAGAACCAGAAGCGTTTTATCATCATACCTTTTATAATCCGAAGGCTCAAAAGGCTTTATGCCTGCTACATCTATAATCAAGCCTGTCATATGCAGGTCAAACTCCTTGGTGTATTGCCCATAAATCCAAGCGAAGAAATCCTCCATATACGCTCTGTTAGTGGGATCCTCATTTTCCATGCCGACCTGCTTTTTTGAAGCCGCAAACAGTATTTTCTTTATCCACGAATAAGGAACAACCTTCATAAGCCCCAACATCATGCCGTATGATTTATATTGCTTTTTCAAATCCGCAATGCTCGCCTGTGACAGACTGCATGTAGAATATAGAGCTACAGCGGACACCATATCCGGATACCGCCTTGCAATAAGCTGGGCAATAAACCCGCCCAGTGAAGCACCGATTAACACGGGGTTCCTGATATCCAGCTTTTTTATAAGCTTCATGATATGGTCGGCAAGCTGTTCGAGATTGCCTATTTCCATAGGATAATCAAAGGTAAGAACTTGGTAATCCTCTTCCATCTGAATAATATGGTTGAACCAGACATCCGAAATTCCCGTGCCGCCTACAAGATATACCAACGTATATCGGGCATCGGCTTTACCGCACAAAAGATAGCGTGTGTTGATTCCGTCTATTTTTTCTTCCGCAAAGGGATGCGTTTTGCTGAATCTTTGTATTTCTTCTGCAAATGACATTTTAACTTCTCCTGTCTGTATCAGTTCTTCTCGCCCTCTCCTCAGTATCATCCGATTCATCATAAGCATCATACGGTGCCGAGGGGTCGTGGGGCTTTTGTTTGCGCCAGGCGTTGCAGTCTTTGTCGATATTCGCAAAAGCAAAATCCAAATCGTCCGACCAACCGGTGTGACCGGTGATGATTCTGGGGTTAAGATTCCGACTGCGGAGCTTTTCTTCCAGTCTCCTGAGAGATTCTGTCTGTAGCTTGTTGTCCTCGGCAAGCGTGTTGATAAAGCGCCGACCGCCGTCATAGCCGAACCAGATGGTGTCGCCGGTGAAGAGGTATCTGTCATCGACAAGATATACAATATGTCCCCATGTGTGCCCCGGGACGAGAATGCACTCGATTCGGATGTCGTTGATATAGAACACCTGACCGTCGTTAAGAAGCACTTCTCGGTTGTCAATATGTACTTGCGGGAGCTTATAGAGCCCATAATAGACTCTGCGGCGCTTTTCGCCGGTGAGGTAGCGGTTTTCGATTTCGCCGATATAGAGCATGGCGTCATGGAAAAGTCCGGAGCTGTCCCGCTCGACAGCTCCGACGTGGTCGGTGTCCTGATGGGTGATGAGGATATGCTTGATAGAGCCGGGGTCGATGCCGAGCCAGCACATCTTCTCCTCAAGCCTGTCATAGTTATACCCGGCATCAATCATAATAGTGGTGCCGTTCTTCGTGTAGAAGAAGATATTTGCGACGAACTCCCGCACGCAGGCGACATTCCCGTCAATCCACCCGGTATTAAGCGGCTTGAAAATCTCCTTGCCGCGATAGAGGATAGCCATCGCCTTTTCCTGAAACTGTGACGCTGATTTTGACATATTTCATACTCCCTTTCTCTTTTTATACCCACAATCGCAGTATGGACCGCCGGAAGCTAAAGTATACTCCCTCACAAAGTCCGACACTCCGCTTGCCTCGCTCATTGGTTATATGTCCCTTTTTGGCAAGTGAAACAAGCTATGGATTTCACAGTGCTAAACTCTACTGTCTCATACTGCCTCTCCAGCCGCTGTTTCAGACTATCCGCTGTTTCATAGGGTGAAGTAAAGTACCCCTTCGGTTCATAGAGATGCCTGATGAACCAATCTGTCCGGGCGGTTTCTTCGGCAACATAAAAACAACCGCAGAAACAGCCACCGGGCTTTAAGACCCGAAACACTTCCCGATAAGCCGCTTCTTTGTCTGGAAAAGCATGAAATCCATTGAGGGAGAGTACGATGTCAAAGCTGTTGTCCGTGAAGGGCAAATTTCCTACATCTCCCTGTTGAAAACGGACATTCGTCAATTCGTCCCGTTTCGCCCTTCTTTGCGCACGGGACATCATGTCCTCAGAATAGTCCAGACAGGTGATGCTTGCATTCGGCAGCCCTTGATAGACCGGCATGGTCAGCACGCCGGTACCCACAGGAACCTCCAACAGCGAGCCGGAAAAATCCTCCGGAACGCCGGAAAGAGCACGGGACAGGTATTCAACGGTTTCCATCTGTCTCATATCCCACACCAGTTTGCATACGGCTTTGCCCAATAGGGTAGAGCAGGTAATCATGCCATCATAAGTAGTTGCTTCCTTGCCCAATGCTCGGTATGCTGATTTGATTTCTTCGTGTCTGTTCATGTTAATTGCTCCCTTGTTTTAATTTTTTATATCCACAGTCGCAGTACGGACCGCCGGAGGCTAAAGTATACTCCCTCACGAAGTCCGACACTCCGCTTGCTTCGGTCATGGTGTAATCCAGTCTGCACATGGCGGGGACGAGGTCATAAAGCCTGAGCTCCCGCATCAGCGTGCAGATTCCGCACTTTGTGAACCGTGCTTCATAGCCACTCCCGTCTTCGTAGGAATAAAGCTCCATGTTCCACGAATAGGGATTTCTGTCGGCGGCTCGGAGCTTTTCCGTAGCTCTGAGAGATGCCAAGTCCTTGTCGGTGAACTTGTTTCTGCCGCTCATTCTGCAAAACCAGTTCATGGGACCGGTCATCATCGAATCTTTATAATATTCCGTCAGGCGTCCGACATCGGGACGCTCGGGCATATTCAGCACGAAAGCGCAGAGCAGGGCGCAGTTGACAAGATTCATCTTGAACCTGTCAGCTTTCTCGAATTCAGGCACTCTTGTAATAATCTCTTTGTAGCGGGATTTCGCCTTTTTTCTTATCGCCTTTGCCGTCTTTTCATCAATTCCGAAAATGGCTAAGTTTTTCTCAAAAGACTTCCCGAACAGCATCCACATCCCCAGTGGCATTCCGAAATATTTCATACTATCGCTCCCTCACTTATCCCATTCCGAGCCCTTTTTGCAGACGTAAAAATCGCACATTTCCGCACCTGTGGCGATTGTGCCGGTTCTGTGGAGCACACCGCCCATCAGGTCAACGGAGATGAAATCCATTTCGCACATATACGGAATCAAATCCTCGTGGTGCTCACGCCTTCCGAGTGCACACAAACCGCAACGGTGATAATTAGTCTTGTATTCATCAGCATTTCTGCCGGGAATCGTCTCAGTAATCCAGTTGAATTCGCTGTCGCTCATGGCGTTGGCGACTTTATCTTTTTCGACTTTTTTCTTCTGATATTCAGAATCAAAAGGATTTTTGCCGCCGAACGCCTTTTGAATCAGTGGAGCCTGCATTGTGACCCTTACCATTTCTCCGAACTGTTCACGGCTCATATGCCCGTCCATTGCGTCATATACGGACAGCCAGACGATGCCTCCGGCAAGCGAAATACGGAGCGTATTTTTCATGAAGCTACCGATGTCGGGAGTCCTCCCGACCATAGCCTTGTAATTTTTGTGGGCTGTTTTCCTGACGGCAGGGACATCGACTTCGCCACAGTTTTCGCTTATGTACCTGAACATGGTGGGCGTCATCGCTGACCACATGAGCTTTTCACAGATTGTGTTTTTCATTTTTGCTCCGCCTGCCTTCCTTCAAGCACAATAATCTTATTCGACAGATTCCGAACTGCGGGAATCTTGCCGATTACTTTGTAAACGGGAGCTATAATCTCCATGCCCTCGACGAGGCTGTGCTCTCCCGAAAACTTGAAATCCGGGAGCATCGCCGCCAGCGCCTTGCCGCTTTTAACTCCCAAGTGAATTTTGCATGACTGCCCTCGATGGATTTCTCTTTGATATTTTTCACGAAAAACGGGGACATGGTCTCAACGAAGACGGTGGATTTCGGGAAATGCGCCGAGATAATCTCAAAAATCTTTCTGACACCCGCTTCACTGAGATACATAGTCAGCCCCTCGATGATCACAAGCACGGGCTTGCCATCGGCGTCAATAGAGTCCGTCCAGCTCTCATCCATAGCGGATGCGGAAATCTGCGAGATGACGCCGTCCTCGGGAAGCAGCTTCTTTCTGAGAGCCACTACATCCGGCAAATCAAGATTATACCAACGACCGTAACAGCCGAGCCGATAGCACCGGGTGTCAAGCCCGCAGGCAAGATTGATCACAACGGCGGTCGGATTTTTCTTCAGGTAATTCACCACCAGCCTGTCAAGGACAATGGTCCTCGCGATAACGCCGCTTGACATGGTCTTGTCACCTTGCGCGAGCGTGAAATCATAGTCGAGCCCTCGGATTATCTCCTCGGCTTTTCTGTCAACGATTTTGCCGTCTTGCTTCGTGGATTCCTGCGCCCGGGCAAAGACCGTCTGGAGCATCGTTTCCTGTACGCCGGTAAGTGTTATCTTTTCCATATTATTATCCCTCGCTTCAAATTGAGATAGTTTAAGCTTACTATAGTTAGCTTAAACTAACACGGATAGTATAGCATATGCCAACCGAAATTGCAAGAGGGGAATTAAAAATTATTATTGAAAGCGAATTATTTTTGCAATCTTCTTCGCCCTTTTCTCCTCTTGACAACCACCTAAAATAAGCTTATAATATATGACAATGGCGCATTAGCGGCTGTGGTCGTTACTGCAAAATAAATTTGGAGGTAATTACAATGGCAAGAGCTACTACAATATCAAGAGACGGCTTCAACAAGCTTCAGGAAGAGCTTGAATACCTGGTAACCGTTCGGCGTAAAGAGGTTGCGGAAAGACTCAAGGAAGCCCGTTCCTACGGCGACTTGTCCGAGAACGCCGAGTATGATGAGGCTAAGAACGAGCAGGGCATGCTCGAAGCGCAGATTGCCGACCTCGAGGTCGTAATCGCAAACGCTATCATCGTTGACGACGACAGCCTTTCCCTTGACGAAGTCGGCGTCGGTTCCATCGTCAAGATCAAGGACTTCGACATGGACGAAATCCTGGAGTATCAGATTGTCGGCTCGACCGAGTCCGACCCCGATAACAACAAGATTTCCGACGAATCTCCCATCGGCAAGGCTTGCCTGAAGAAGAAAATCGGCGACGTTTTCGAGGTTGAGGTTCCTTCGGGAACTTTGAAGTTCGAGATTCTCGGCATTGACAGATAAATTCCCGTAAGGAGAGATATAATGACGGAAGAGATTTTGAAAAATTCCAGCGAGGAGATGACCGCGGAGGAAGTGAATTCGCTCCGCAAAATCCGCCTTGACAAGCTTGAGGCTCTTAAAGCCGCCGGAAAGAATCCCTTTGAGATAACCAAGTTTGATTTCAACACCACCACCTCTGAGCTCAAGGCTCATTATGAGGAGGAAGAGGCGAAGGCGAAAGAGCTTGCCGGAGATTCGGAGGAAGCTTTGAACGCCGAGCTCGAGAAGATTCATGCCGAAACGTGGAAGATTGCCGGCAGAATGATGAGTCGCCGCGACATGGGCAAGGCGAACTTCTGCGACATTCAGGACAGCACCGGCAGAATGCAGTGCTATATCCGCATGAACGACGTCGGCGAGGAGACCTTCGCGGACTTCAAGAAGTGGGACATCGGCGACATCGTCGGCATCGAGGGCTTCGTTTTCAGAACCCGTAGGGGCGAGATTTCCCTTCATGCGAGAAAAATTACGCTTCTGACAAAGTCTTTGGTACCGCTCCCCGAGAAGTGGCATGGTTTGAAGGACAGAGACACGAGATACCGCCAGAGATATACAGATCTCATCGTCAACCCGGACGTCAAGAAGACGTTTATTTTGCGTTCAAAAATCATCAGCGAAATCCGCAGATGGCTCGATTCGCAGGGCTTTGTCGAGGTTGAGACCCCGATGCTCGTCCAGAACGCCGGCGGCGCGAACGCCAGACCGTTCGTCACCCACTATAACTCCCTCGGCGAGGACGTAAAGCTGAGAATTTCTCTTGAGCTCTACCTCAAGAGATTGATTGTTGGCGGAATCGACAGGGTTTACGAAATCGGCAGAGTCTTCCGCAACGAGGGCGTCGACACCCACCACAACCCCGAATTCACCCTTATGGAGCTTTATCAGGCTTATACCGATTACCACGGCATGATGGATCTGGCGGAGAATCTCTACAGACACATCGCCGAGACCGTCGTCGGAACCACTCAGATTGAGTATGACGGCGAGGTCATCGACCTCGGCAAGCCGTTCGAGAGGATGACTATGGTCGAAGCCGTCAAGAAGTATTCGGGCGTCGATTACACCAATATCAAGACCGACGCTGAGGCTTTCGAGATTGCGAAGGAGCACCACCTCGAATTCGACGAAAAGCGCCACCACAAGGGCGACATCCTGAACCTCCTGTTTGAGAAGTATGTTGAGGAGAACCTCGTCCAGCCGACCTTCATCATGGATCACCCGGTCGAGATTTCGCCTCTGACGAAGCGGAAGCCGGACAACCCCGATTACGTCGAGCGCTTCGAGATGTACATCTGCCGCGCCGAAATGTGCAACGCCTACTCGGAGCTCAACGACCCCGTCGACCAGCGCCAGCGCTTCGAAGCTCAGGAGGAGCTCATCCGCCTCGGCGACGATGAAGCGAATTCGATTGATGAGGACTTCATGAACGCCCTCGAGATAGGCATGCCCCCGACCGGCGGCATCGGCTTCGGTATCGACAGAATGGTGCAGTTCATGACAGGGTCACCGGCGATTAGGGATGTTCTCTTGTTCCCGACGATGAAATCACTGGATAAGTGAGATACAAGATATAGTGGTTGTATAAGGAAAAAGGCGCTGTATATTGTATTTCCAGAGAATCGTCGCAGATAGTTGACAGCAATTTGACAGCAAATTTTCAAAGAATAATGCTTCGTGACGAAGCGTCACGAATTTCAGGCAATACGGAATCAGGTTTGAATAAGACAAGAGCACTTCTTGATGTAGGATTAAGAAGTGCTCTTTTTTCGTCTGCAAGGGGCTTTTGGGTACTCAGATTTATTTTGAGGTTATATGCGATTTTTCATTTTATAGCCCGACACGATTAAAAAACCTGTTGACAACATCCAAATAATGTGATACACTTGTAGTAGTTGTGAGAAAGATATTCTCAGACTGGTGAATTTTCGTGCGGGGGGGTACTGCCTTCGGCAGACCCGTTTTTCAACCTCCGACACTACTTAGTGCTGTGGGGGATTTTTAATAGCATCTGTTCGTCCTCCTTTAGGCACCTATAGGAGGATGTTTTATGTTAAAGAGGGTTTTGTGCGTCCTGACAAGCATAGCGTTGGTGCTTGCAATGATGCCGAGCGTGGTTGCGACGAGCAGTTCGTCAACCTCAACCGGTTCATCAACCACATCCAGTTGGGTTGCTTATATCGATAATGGGACGACCAGTGAGGGATATTACTCGTATACGTTTTCTTGGAGTGAAGTTTCAGATGCTTCATACTATATAGTTACAATCAACGGGGAGTCGTATATCGCTACGTCGACCTCTTACACTGTGAGCACCCTTGAAAACGGGAAAACGTATATAGTATATGTTACAGCTTATGATTCGGATGATAGCAGTACAGGAACTGTTGGAATGGCTACTTTTACAGTCGGAACTTCATCGTCCTCGTCTTCTTCATCTTCGTCTTCGACATCAACATCTACTACCGGCACTAATTGCACGGTTACGTCATATGCAAGCACCAAAACAGTTACATGGAACGCCTATGACGGTGCAGAGTATTATGTTGTTACATACTTTGTAGGAACAAGTTCAACAGGTACTTCGCTTACTACAGCAAGTACAAGCATATCGCTTCCGATTCCAAATACATCGGATGTCACTATTTATGTTGTAGCATATGACTTGCAAGGGATAGCACTTGGAATGATTGCAACTGCAAACGTGGAGGCGAGCAGTTCTTCATCTTCAACTACAACCGGGATTAGTTGTAGTTTTGTAGGTATTAACAGCGATATGTCATATAATTACGTTTTTTCGTGGAATATGTACTCAAGCGAAACAGAGGGTTACCATATCTACATTAACGGAGCATATGCCGATTCCACCACTTCGACGAGTTATTCAACAACGTTCCCAAGCGGAAGTTATTATACTGTTGGTGTATATGCGTTTGATTCATCAGGAAATATTCTGGGGACAGTTGGACAGGTGTCATTCTCTATTGCCGGTTCTTCTTCGTCTTCGACGACAGCAGAAGATAACTGTACCCTCATTGGCATCACGTCTGATGGTCTGGACAGATACTTGATATCGTGGAATGAATACGATGGAGCGGTTTATTATCAAGTGGTTGCCTATGTACCAAATTCCGAGGGCAGTGCAACCTATACTCAGTATGCTACATCCGGTTATACGGCAAATCTTGAAATTACTATGGACATTGAAGATGGTCAGGATTATCTGTTCTATGTCTATGCTTACGACCCGTCATACTACCGTTTGGGCGTGGCAGATTACTGTAAGGTAACTGCAACCTCATCAACTACAGTAGATGAGGCTACATATACAATCTCAATCCCCTCAAGTGCACTCTTTAGCAGTGCGGAAGCCGGGGATTATATGGAAATAACATTACCTACTAATCTGTCAAACCCTGTTTCTGAAAGCGATATTTCTCCGTCTGTAACAGACCTTTCGGTCAGTTATACATTGACGATGGCTGACGTTTCTATTAAACTTCAACCGTCCGACGGTTATGAAGCAATCTATGATATTTATACTCAAACGATTGAGATGGGCGTCTTTGCAAGAGATTATGCTGTTGTCGATGATGTTACGTTCAGTCCCATGTTCCCTGTAAGTGTCTTATCATCAAACACAGACATAATAACCATTACAGCAACTGTTGATATCAGCGGTTATAGTAATGACCCGACAATGTCAGTTGAGGAGTTATATACGGTTTACGGAAGTCCCATCACTGTAAAATATTATAACTCAGAAGGAACATTGACAGGTTCAATGTGGTATTTCAGTAACCTTTCAACTTCCAAATCAACTTCGCTCCACTCTATAACCTCATCCTCAGTCGAAAACGGAACCCTCACCACCGACTTGGTCAGTGCCGCAAGTGGGTTGACGGTTACTGTGGAGGCAAGTGCAGAGAGTGGGTATGAATTGTCGGGAGTGACGGTTACGGATGCTGACGGGGCGAATGTGGCGGTTACCGATTGCGGAGACGGGACTTATACGTTTACGATGCCGTCGAGTGCGGTCACGGTTTCCGCAGATGTTTCTCACGCCCACAGCCTCACCAAAACCGACGCAGTCGCCGAAACCTGCCTGACTGACGGCAATATCGAATATTGGTACTGCTCCGTTTGCGGTAACTACTACAGCGATGAGGACTGTACAACCGAAGTCGCTCTTGAAGATACTATTGTAGAAGCAATCGGTCATAATTACGAAGCAGTTATAACCGAATCGACTTGCACCGAGGACGGATATACTACTTACACCTGCTCAAACTGTGGCGACAGCTATGTTGCCGATGAAACAGAGGCAACCGGTCACAGCTACGAATCGGTTGTAACCGAACCTACTTGCACCGAGGGCGGTTATACCACTCATACTTGCTCGAACTGTGGCGATACCTACACCGACAGCGAGACCGAGGCTCTTGGGCACAATTACGAATCCGAAGTAACAACAGAGGCTACTTGCACTGAGGCAGGAGTAAGGACCTATACCTGCACCAGATGCGGTGATACTTATACAGAGGAAATCCCCGCAACCGGCCACAACTACGTTCCGACCGAAACCACTGCAACCTGCACCGAGGGCGGTTATACAACCTATGTCTGCTCCGAGTGCGGAGACACCTATACCGACGAGGAGACCGAGGCTCTCGGACATGATTACGAATCCGTAGTCACCAAGGAGCCGACCTGTACGGAAACCGGTATCATGACTTACACTTGCTCAAGATGTGGTGATACTTATACAGAAGACATAGACATTGTCGACCACACTTACGGCGAGCCCGAATGGACTTGGGTCTGGTCTGAAACAGAGCAGACTTACAACGTAACCGCCAAGTTCACCTGCGAGGTATGCGGCGGAACCGACACCGAGACAGCGCTTGTCACTTCCGTGA
>JAJQFI010000022.1 GCA_021201235.1 Oscillospiraceae bacterium
GGTAATTCAAAATAATTTGGGGTTGCAAAGATTTTAATTATCAAATTAGATGGGGTGTTAACCACCCCATTTTTATTTACACTAAAACGATTAGAACAAAATATCGGAATTGTCTAAATCATAATCGTCATTGAAATCATCAGCACTGACAACATTATTTGAATCATTAGTTCTGCAATGAATTTTAGAGTCATCTGCAGGTTTTATGGGAATAAAATCATATATGCAATCCAGCATATCATAAATATCATTTAAACTGGATTCAATACGAGTATAAGTATCTGCCAGGGCATCGATACTGTCCAATAACTGGCAAGTAAAATCATCTTCTTCTACCATAACATCATTATAATCTTCATCATCAATTATTAATTTATAAATACGACTCATTAGTATCTTCTCCCTTCTGTAAAATTAATGTTTATAAGTTCGTCACTGTTTAGGCAAAGCAGGACCCTGTTTCTAAATCTTTCCCAGTTTTGATACCCATTGGACGAATGCTTAATTAGCTTAATTGTCTTATTGCGATTTTCTACAATTGCAGTATTCATTCTTTTACCAGTGCTTTTGATTATTATAAATGAATTGATAATTTCAGGTTTCCAGCGAACAAGAGTATTGGCAAACTTACTCATTGATTCAATCTGGCAGGTTCTAAATTCGATAATTAGTTCATCAAGCTTCTGTGCAGCATTCTTATAGGTGCATTTTCTATAAAATTCATTCATATCATATTTTAAACAATAGGCAATATCCAGATCAGGATCATCTGCAATCATATAATCATAAAGATCATAATAATTGTAATAACCTTTCAGAGTTTTATTATATTTTTTTTCAATGTTTGGATCGGCTATTTTAGCATCACCAGCATTTGATGTAAGCAGCCAGTTAAATTTTTTAAGCACATAATAGTGTTTTTGAGCATTATCAAGTTCAAGCCTTTCATTGTACGTCAATTCACTTTCGTCTTTCTTTTTAAGCTTTTTAATAGTAGAATAGTATTTATTTTGAGTTTCTATTCGAACTCTATTAACGCATCTGTTTAATTCCTGGACAACGTGGAAACGGTCCAGCATACACGTTACTTCAGGAAACACCTGTTTTGATACTATACGATATGTCTGCCACATGTCGAATGAACAGTATTTAACATTTCTTCGTTCCTCTTCAGGAATTAATTCAAAATATTTAATAAGATAATCCTTTTTTCTTGATGGAAGGATATCAACTACCTGCTGAGTAGCACAATCAACAAGGACGCAGACATACTGGCTGTGATCGGATTTAAACGCATATACTTCATCAATGCCAAGGCATTCAGGCAGAGGTCTTCGAGACACATGAATATTTTTATCAAATATATTTACAGCAGTTGTTTTTGAAACATTATGACGTTTAGCAACAGATGTAAATGTTTCAGTAGGTTCTTTGAGATCCTTAAGAATATTATATACAGTCGTTATGGATACTCGCTGACCACCGATAGAAAAAGGGTTATTTTCATAGAAGATTTTTCTGCAGTGAGGACACTGATATCTTCTTGCATCATAAAGTATGTAGCATTTCTGGCCATTCAGAATAGAATGGGTAATTCTTTTTGGGACATAGTCCTTGACTTTTTGCGATTTTTGCAGGCATACAGGGCAGATATGCGGTTTTGAATTCAGTCTGACATGTATGGCAATACCATCTTTTGCATGGGTTATCGAAAAATCCTGTATATTCTCTCTATCAAGATTAAAAAACTTCAGGATGTCATTTTCGCTTATAACAGGCGCAATAGGGGCATTAGCAATAGCAGCTGATATATCATTAGATACGGGAACAACATTATTCATATAAATTTCTCCTTTCCGTTGTTCAGGAAAACCATATAAAGGAACTAAAATCAAAAAATTTCATTATATTTTTTCCACAATTACAGTATAAAACAACGGAAGATCAAAACCCATTCCCATATCATTTAATTGAGATTTCAGGTATCACGCTGCAAATGTTTTTTATCACACTGAAACAGTGTTCTTGAATATTTATCATATATCTTATCAATGATATCCTCATGAAAATAGAGCATTAGAATGAATATATTATTACTAAAGTGATTTCTTATGTTTATATAAGCATTTTTATATGCCGAAAATCTCTTTATCCAGCGATAAAGAGTTGATGGTGATATCTGATATTTGTCAGTGATTTCCTTAACGGTCAGAGATGAAAACTCCTTTTCACAAAGCACGCTAATAATAAAGAAGATAGAATACTGGCTAAAAGGCACAAAGATGATATCAGGAAGCATTGCATGATATTGTTTACATTCATCATCTTCATATTCAAAAACAGGAACAGCAACTTCCTCAGCGATGATTCTATTGTTTCTATGGTCATAATAAATATATAATCTATCATAGGAAAGAAGATATTCGAGATCCGTTAAAAAGCATTCTCTAGCTTCTAAACCATCCTTTTGGATTAGATAAACTTTATTATTGTTTTTTTTATCATCATTATTATTATTATTACTATTAATAACTTTGTTTCTTATATCCTCCTCAATTAACTGCAATTCATTAACAGAGAATGGATTGAGAAAATTAATTTCGTAATTATTTAAATTAGACTTGATAAATGTATAAAATTTTTGTAACATAGCATCGTTGGGAATCATCTAGCGATGATCCTTTAAGGAAGTAAGGAATTAGAGCCTCGGAAACTGTAACTCTTACTTCTTTTTTTCCTTTCTAAATTATTATTAGAACAATAATACAACAGTTTAGGAAAATAGGAAATATATTTCACCCCAAAAAAATTAAAAGGGGTTCACGCAAATAAAAATTAGGCACCCCATAAATTTTGAGTGCCTATCGATTTCCC
>JAJQFI010000030.1 GCA_021201235.1 Oscillospiraceae bacterium
CGTAAGCGCTTAAATTTCAGGCGGTAGGATTACCGTACCTGTGCATTTTTGAAGTAGACAGTAGTTTTTTGCTCCAATTCAAAAATGCCCTGACCGAATGTTACGGCCAAAGCACCTTGACAATCCACATATGATCGATTTGTTGTTTACTGGTTTTCAGCCAAAGCCATCTGCTCGACTTCCTCTTTTACGGATTCATTCCATGGAGCCAGCTGTTCCAGTTCCTCGTCTGTCATGTTACTGTTTGGTAACTTTTCGAGGAGTAAGGAAAGGTAGTGGTAGGCGTTTACTCCGTTTGCTTTTGCCATCTCTACCATAGTGTAGCACATGGCACTGGCTTCCGCGCCAACCGGGCGGTCACTGAAGAGCCAGCCCTTGCGTCCCACTACAAAAGGCCGGATGGAGTTCTCGCTCGGGTTGTTCGAAATGCTGCACCTGCCGTCCTCCAGATATGTCATGAGGTAAGGGATCCGGTTGCGGGCGTATGTTACGGCTTTGGCCATACGGGAGCCTTTGACGGGCGACTGCTTTTCAAGCCACGCCAAAAAGCCTTCAATCACCGGCTTTTCTTTCTCAAGCCTGGCCTGTTTGATGGCATCGAACGAAAGGTTCTTCTTTTTGATCTTCCCTTCCTCTTCGAAGAGGCGGTTTAGGTACATGACTCCCTGTACGGCAGGCTGTGTGTAATCCAGCTCTTTTCCTTTGGGGATCGCATCGATCAGGTACCGCCGGATGTGTGCGTAACACGCTGTCCGTTTTGCAGAGCGGAGTTTGTTATATCCGCTGTACCCGTCGCACATCAGGTAGCCGCTGTATCCATCCAGGAAATCCACGGCATTCTCACCGGCGCGGGTCTGGGAATACTTGTAGATGATGATGGGCGGCCCGCCGTCCTCCCCGCTGCGGTAAAGCCACATGTAAGACTGTGTCTGGGCCCGGCGCCCCGGTTCATGGAGCACCTGTACCGGCGTTTCATCTGCCATGACAAACTGGCGTTTCAGCAGTTCCCTGCGGAAGAAATCATACATTGGCCGAAAAAAATCGTCGGCATTCCGGATAACCCAGTTTGCCAGCGTCGCGCGGCTGATCTGGGCGCCGCACTGCTTCCAGTCGCGTTCCTGGCGGTACAGGGGCATGCCATTGAAGTATTTCTGATAGATGACATAAGCAACTGTGGAAGCAGAAGCCATCCCGTGTATCATATGGGCCCGGCCGTCTTTCCCTTTTTTGATATAGGGAAGTCCGGCACCGATTTTACAGACAGGGCACCCATAGTTTATACTGTAGTATTCGCGGATCTTTGCTTTTGGACGGGTGAACTCGAATTCCCGGCGGACAAACTCCTCCCCGATCTTTTCGAGCGGGGTGCCGCAGATCCCGCAGATGCGTTCCTCTTCCGGGACATCGAGATAGCATTTCTCCACAGGGATGCCCTTAAACCGGTCGGCATTATTCTTCCGGGGGTTGCGCGTTGTTTTATCTGCGGGCGGCTGCTCCGTAGCAAAAGCCTCCTCCTGGCTGGAAAGGGACGGATCCTGTTCCGCCTCAGCTTCATTAAAGAGGTCCATCTGGCCGGGGATCTGCGCGATTCCTTTTTCGCTGGAAGCACCAAAGAGTTTTTTAGTCAGGTAATCGACCTGCTCTTTCAGGTTGTCACGCTCCTGGCTGACCTGCTCCTGCTGTTTTTTCAGCATTTCGATGGTCTCGCGCAGCGTCTGGATGAGCTTATTCAGTTCGGTTATGGTATCTTTCATCTCCCGGAACTGGAGATCTTTCGGACTGTCTGCCACGTGGTTTTCCCCCGTTTTTGATGGCTCTATTATACCACAGAACGGCTTGTTTTTACAGGAAAACAAGGGCTGAAAAGTGCCGAAATACAAGGGCTTTTCACAGTATTTCTGTGCACTATTTTCCCGCTGGGAACGTCATGTTTTGGTTGTCCGGATCGCTTTCGGCTGCTCGATATCAATGCCGGACATCAGCCAGTCAAACTCCCTCCAGGTGAGGTTGCGGACCTCGGATTTGTCGCGCGGCCAGCGGTACCGGCCCTGCGTCACAGTGAGCCTTTTGTAGATCAGCACCATGCCATCCGGCTCGGTCAGGATCGCTTTAATCCTGTCACACCTGCGCCCGCAGAAAAGGTACAGGGCATTCGCATAGGGATCCATGGAAAACTGTTCCTGGATGATCGCACAGAGGCCATCAATGGATTTCCTCATATCTGTACGGCCTGTGACGATATAGATCGCGTCCACGCCGGAGATGTCACCTAACATGACACCGCCGCCTTTGCCAGCCGGATCACCTGCCCCAGAAGGGCAGGGTCAGCGGAATTGCTGATCTTCAGCTGGATGCCATCCATGCTGAGTTCGATCGTATGTGGATTGTCAAGGTACATGCCAGATGCCGGCGGTACTGCCGGGGCATCCGTTCCCGGACATGAGTCCGGGCATATGTCAATCTGGACGATATCCTGACGGGATGTCAGGTCCAGGGCACATGCAGATTTGTTCTTCTCAGGAATGTCACAGGCTTTTTTGCGAAGCCTGGTCACCGCATTATAAAATGAGCTGATCCTGATATCATGTTGCTCGCACCAGTTGCTGTCAGACATTCCGCTCTGGCGGCATTCCTGGATGATCTGGAGCCATTCGCTGTCGGAACGGCGGGTACTGTACTTGGACATGGGGTGCCTCCTTTTTTGTAATGATAGTGAATTCCTACCGGTTACCAATCGTTACCGGTGTCAAAAGGATGAAACTACTACTCACTACCATTATAAGAGGATCCCCGTCATATGAAAATCCGCCCAAAATTTAGGCGCTTAC
>JAJQFI010000003.1 GCA_021201235.1 Oscillospiraceae bacterium
CTGGTGTAGCTCAGTTGGTAGAGCAGCTGATTTGTAATCAGCAGGTCGGGGGTTCAAGTCCGTCCACCAGCTCCACACGAAATAGAATATGGGAGAGTTCCCGAGTGGCCAAAGGGGGCAGACTGTAAATCTGTTGCTTTTCAGCTTCGATGGTCCGAATCCATCCTCTCCCACCAGAAAAAACGCCGAAAGGCGTTTTTTCAATTAAATCCGTCTTCGACGGAAGAAATCTGCCTGCGGCAGATGAAATCGCTTCGCGATGAAATCCGCCTTCGGCGGGATAAAGAGACGGATTTAATTTCATCGTTTGCGAAGCAAACGATTTCTTCTGAAACGAAGTTTCAGATTTCATCCGAGCAACAGCGAGGATTTCATCAAAAGGTGTACGGGAGGCTTAACCATGGCGGAAAACAAGCTTGCAGACCTGTCAATGGACTTTGCTATTAAAGTTTTGAAAATCACTGACAACACCAAAGGTCACTATTCGCTTATGAATCAGTTGGAACGAAGTGCAACTTCCATTGGTGCCAACATCAGAGAAGCAAAGTACGCCCACAGTAAGCCGGATTTTATCTCAAAGATGCAGATTGCTTTGAAAGAATGTTATGAAACTGAGTACTGGTTGGAGCTATTCCAAAAAGCCTCTTTATGCGATGAGGAAACAGCAACTGACTTGCTACACGATTGTGGCAGTATGCGGCGAATGCTGATTTCTTCCATTAACACCGCAAAAGCTAATATGAAATCATAATTTGCATAAAAAAGCTGACGTTTTTGGCGTCAGCTTTTTTTGATTTGCAGAGTAATTCCGAATTACGCATTGCCGCATAGCGGCTTACAGCCTATCCAATATCTCCCCCGCCTTGCCATGGAGGGTATAGTCGGCGCGGCGGTTGGTGACATTCGGATTCTTCTCGATGAAGATGAGCTTGTCGCCGGGGTAGTAGTTTATGAACCCTGCCGCCGGATAGACGGCAAGCGAGGTGCCCGCAACTATCAGCACGTCGGCGTTGCGGATGTAGTGAAGCGTCTTCGTCACGACGCTGTCGTCGAGCGGCTCCTCATATAGGACGGCTCCCGAACGGACAATCTTTCCGCAATCGGGGCAACGGAAGATTCCGGTTCCCCCAAGGATGTCCCGCATCGAGAAGATTCTGCCGCACTTCGGGCAGTAGTTCTTGTCGGCGGAGCCGTGGAGCTCGAGGACCTCCTTCGAACCGGCTTTCTGGTGAAGCCCGTCGATGTTCTGGGTGATGACCGCCCTGAGCTTCCCTTTGCGCTCCCATTCGGCGAGCTTAAGGTGTCCCTTGTTCGGCTCGGCGTCGACCATCGGTCCGATTGTCTTGTCGCGATAAAACTCGTAGAAGACGTCGGGGTGCGACTCGAAGAAGGAGTGGCTCAGGATCGTCTCGGGCGGATAGTCGTATTTCTGATTATACAGCCCGTCCACAGACCGGAAATCGGGCACGCCGCTCTCGGTCGACATTCCGGCGCTGCCGAAGAAGACGATGTTGTCCGACTCCCCGACAATCCTCTTCACCTCTTCGAAGACGCCCTGCTCTTCCGGTAAAATCGGATTCATGTTATTCGACTGTCGCCTCGGGAGCGTTTCTGCGGATGCTGTCGATGCCGTTCAGGCAGGAAGCCTTTGCCTTGTAGCCCTCGCCGGTGGCGATGATTTCGCCGTTGCGAGCCTTAAGACGGAACCTGTACTCGCCCGCCTTGTCGGTGTAGACCTCAAACTTCGGGTTTGTAGCGGTCTCATAGTTCTCGAGTGTCTGGTCTTCAAGCTTTGCGTCGACGGCGTTCTTTCTGACGCTCTCGATGCCGTTCTTGCAGGCGTCCTCGCTCGAATAAACCTGGCTTACGGCGATAACCTGTCCGTTGTCAGCCTTGAGGTTGAAAACATAGCCGGTGTTGGTTTCTTTTACGGTGAACTTTCCCATTTTGCTACCTCCAAAAATAGTCTTTATTACTTCTTGCCGAAGAGCTTGCCGATGCCGCCTGAGATGTTGTCAAGATTGACCTTTGCCTGAATGCCGTCGGTCAGTGTCTTGAGCTGGTCGGAAGGAATCTCAACGCCGACAAGATCCTTGACTGTTCCTGTGGGGTCCTTCTTGAACTTCGCAAGAAGCTCCTCGTCGGAAGTAATCTTCTTGACACATTCTTCTACTTTTGCCTTGATGTCCATGATTTTTTGCTCCTATCTTTAGCATTATTCGCCTCAATTCCTCACGAAATTTTCTTGGTTAATGTAATTATACCACATAGATTTTAAAGTTGCAACGAGTATTTTGAGAATAAATTCGAAATAATCGCAATAAATTTTCGCCTTTCCGAAAATTCCTGAAAAAATCTCTTGTACATGAGAAAAAACTGTGTTATACTTTATGTGATTATTCTCGGAAAAGCGAGAAATGAAGATATTTTATCTGAGAAAGGCAGAATTATTATGTTCAAAAAGGATATAGGAATAGACCTCGGAACGGCTAATACCCTTGTTTGCGTCAAGGGCAAGGGCATTATCATCCGTGAGCCGTCGGTCGTCGCGGTCGACACCAAGACCGATGCCGTCAAGTATGTCGGACAGGACGCGAAGAACATCATCGGTCGTACTCCCGGCTCGATTCGTGCGGTTCGCCCCCTCAAGGACGGAGTCATCGCTGACTTCGACATGTGCACCGTCATGCTTCAGGAGTTCATCCGCAAAGCTATCGGCTCGAACCCGTTTGTCAAGGCTCGGGTCGTAATCTGCATCCCTTCGGGCGTCACGGCTGTTGAAAGAAGAGCCGTCAAGGAAGCCGCCGAGGGCGCAGGCGCAAAGAGAGTTTCCATCGTCGAGGAGCCCATGGCGGCGGCAATCGGTGCGGGACTTCCCGTTGAGGAGCCGACCGGCTCGATGATAGTCGACATCGGCGGCGGCACCAGCGAAGTAGCTGTCATCTCCCTCTGTGGAATCGTCACAAGCCGCTCGGTAAGAGTTGCGGGCGACGAGTTCGACCTCTCAATCATCAACTTCATCAAGAAGAAGTATAACCTCCTCATCGGCGACAGAACCGCCGAGCACATCAAGATTTCGATCGGCTCCGCTTATCCCTTGGAGGAAGAGATCGAGCTCGAAATCAAGGGGCGCAATCTCCTGACGGGCTTGCCTGAAAACATCACAATCAATTCGGAGGAAATCCGCGAAGCGCTTTCCGACCCGCTTGCAAGCATTATCGACGCCGTCAAGACGACCCTTGAGAGAACTCCTCCGGAGCTTTCGGCGGACATCATCGACTCCGGCATCACCCTCGCCGGCGGCGGAGCTTTGCTCAGAGGTCTCGACCGCCTCATCAACGAAGAGACCGGCATCCCGGTCTATATCGCCGAGAGACCGCTCGACTGCGTAGTCGACGGCGCAGGCAAGCTCCTTGAGAACATCGAGGAACTGCACGACGTTCTGAATGGGAACGACACGACGGTGTGATTCAATTCGGAATTGTTGGGGTACGAAGTCCCGGTGTAGTATCCCCTCCGAAAACGCCCGGGCGGATGATATCCGCCCCTACATTTAAAAAAGCTGTTGACAAATCAACAGCTATGGGGTATAATAATAGCAAGAGAGCGGGGCTGCTGCGAACAGCCTCGACTCAACCTTAAATGTGCAACTCAAGGCTGCACTAAAAGTGGAATTGGTCGGGGACTTTGTTACTTTAGCTCTCGGCTATTTCTTTTTGTTTCCGGTCGTTAAACCGAGAATTCCAAAGACGATGGACGAGATGAAATTCAAAAGAAGCATAACTTCAGTAAATGTCATACAAGCCACCTCCCTTTACAAATGTAAAAGGTCAAGCCGTTTTTTGTTCTCTTGCTATGAGCATTATAGCATATGTTCGAACATGTTGTCAACAAAATAATCCAAAGTGCACAGCTCCCTCTTGGGAGCTTTTCTTATGCCCAAATCTTAATAATTCCCACCTTTACAAACGGCAGAAAGTATGATAAACTGGTACTTATCGACTTTGTCGATTTTTATCGAAAACCGGATTGGAACCAATTAAAGGAGGAAACATGGACGAAAGAACTATGACGGCTGAGGAGAGGGAAAAGGCTCTTCAGGAGATTACCGGCGGCGTTGCAACCGCCGAGAAAACGGAGTTTGCCGACGAACAGATACCGAATGAAATGCTCGAGATGTATCGGAGTTCGAACGAACGCAAGAACGCTTCCGAGGTCAGGACCTACAAGACAATCTTAGGCGCGCTGTGCGCAGTGGTCGCACTTCTGGCGGTGGCGGTGGTTGTCGTCTCGGTCGGATGGATTACCGAGCAGGGGACCGTCGTAACCGAGATTCAGACTGTCGAGATTCCGACAGTCGTCACCGAGTACATAGCTATCGACCCGACGAGCGAATATGACCACGAGCTGAGCGAGGACACATTCACCCTCAGCGACTCGAACTATGGCACGATTCTTATGTATGCTCTGCAGAACGTCGGGAAGAATGAATACGACGAAGAGTGCTTCATCGTTGACGAGGAGACCGGGTATATTACCTACGACGACGGAGAGACCTACTCGATTATGGGCATCGACGTTTCCGTCTATCAGGGCGACATCGACTGGGACGCCGTGAAAGCGGCGGGGGTCGAGTTTGCGATTATCAGATGCGGCTACAGAGGCTATGTCACCGGAACCGTGAATGAAGATTCGAATTTCAGGGCGAACATCAAGGGTGCGACGGATGCCGGCATAAAAGTCGGAGTTTACTTCTTCTCGCAGGCTCTGACGACAGAGGAAGCCCTTGAGGAGGCGGAGTTCTGCCTCGATCTGGTCGAAGGCTATGACCTTGATTATCCCATCTTCTTCGACTGGGAGGTCGTTATCGACGCCGACGGCGACACCGCAAGAACCGCCTACATAGACCCTCAGCAGCTTACAGATAATTTCCTCACATTCGCCGCAAGGGTCGAGATTGACGGCTACACCGCCGGAATCTATGCGAACAAGAAAACGGTCGTCTGGAAGTACGACCTGAGCCGTGTCGACGACTATATGATGTGGTTTGCGGGCTATTCCGACACCCCGACGCTCTACTATGACTTGCAGATGTGGCAATATTCCTCGAGCGGAACGGTCGACGGAATAAGCGGCAGTGTCGATTTAAATATCGCTTTTGTAGAGAGATAACTGTTGACAACTCACTTTTACTGTGATACAATTTAATCAAATAGCACTTATTGTAATAAGGAGTGGATACTGATGCTAAACATTAAAATCGAGAAAACCACATCGCCGAAGAGAATCCCTGGGAAGGGTGAGCCTCTCGGCTTCGGTCACATCTTTACCGACCACATGTTCATCATGAACTATGACGAGGGTCAGGGCTGGCACGACCCAAGAGTTGTTCCATACCAGCCGATTTCTCTTGACCCGTCCGCAATGGTCTTCCATTACGGTCAGACCATGTTCGAGGGCTTGAAGGCTTATAAGGGCGCAGACGGCGAGGTTTATCTCTTCCGTCCCGACATGAACGCAAAGCGTGCCAACACCTCCAACCAGAGACTTTGCATCCCCGAGATTCCCGAGGAGGACTTTGTCCAGGCTATCAAGGCTGTTGTCGACGTTGACAGAGCTTGGATTCCCGAGGACGAGGGCACTTCGCTCTATATCAGACCGTTTGTAATTGCAACCGAGCCTCAGCTTGGCGTTTCGCCCTCGACAAACTATCTCTTCATGGTAATTCTTTCCCCGTCGGGTGCTTATTATGAGAGCGGACTTGCTCCCGTCGGCATCTGGATTGAGGACGAGTATGTAAGAGCTGTCCGTGGCGGTATGGGCTTTGCCAAGACCGGCGGCAACTATGCGGCTTCCTTGGCGGCACAGGTCAAGGCTCACGACGACGGCTATGCTCAGGTTCTCTGGCTTGACGGCGTTGAGAGAAAGTATATCGAAGAAGTCGGCTCGATGAACATCTTCTTCAAGATCAATGGCAAGGTAGTCACTCCTATGCTCAACGGCTCGATTCTCCCCGGCATCACCCGCAACTCGGTTCTCACCCTTTGCAAGGACTGGGGCTATGAGGTTGAGGAGAGAAAGGTTTCCGTTGACGAGCTCATCGAAGCGGCTCATTCCGGCGCACTCGAAGAGGTCTTCGGCACCGGCACCGCGGCGGTAATTTCCCCTGTCGGAAAGCTCAGATATGTCGATGAGGTCTTCGAAATCGGCGGAGGCAAGATCGGCGAGCTCACCCAGCGTCTCTACGACGAAATCACCGGCATCCAGAGCGGAAAGCTCGAAGATACGAGAGGCTGGAGACAGAGGGTATGACAAAAAGAACCCGTGGGATAGAGACTTCCTGCGTTCAGGGCGGGTATACGCCGGGGAACGGGGAGTCGAGACAGATTCCTATCATACAGTCCACTACATTTAAATATAACACCGGCGAGGATATGGGCAAGCTCTTCGACCTTGAGGCGAACGGCTACTTCTATTCCCGGCTTCAGAATCCGACCTGCGACAGCGTTGCGGCGAAAATCTGCGAGCTCGAGGGCGGAACCGCCGCCATGCTGACCTCTTCCGGTCAGGCGGCAAGCTTCTTCTCCGTCTTCAACATCGCCTCACAGGGCGACCACGTCGTTGCGGAGTCGTCAATCTATGGCGGCACCTTCAACCTCTTCTCCGTAACCATGAAGAGAATGGGCATAGACTTCACCTTTGTTGCTCCCGACTGCTCGGATGAGGAGCTTGAGGCGGCTTTCAAGCCGAACACCAAGGCTGTTTTTGGCGAGACGATTGCGAATCCGGCTCTTCGGGTTCTCGACATCGAGAGATTTGCGAATGCGGCGCACGCTCACGGCGTTCCGCTCATCGTCGACAACACCTTCGCAACGCCCGTTAATTGCAGACCCTTCGAGTGGGGAGCGGACATCGTCACACACTCGACCACGAAATATATGGACGGTCACGGCTCGGCTGTCGGCGGTTGCATCGTCGACTCGGGCAACTTCGATTGGATGGCTCATGCCGACAAATTCCCCGGGCTCACAACCCCCGACGAGAGCTACCACGGCATCACCTACGCCGAACGCTTCGGCAAAGAGGGCGCATTCATCACGAAGGCGACCGCTCAGCTCATGAGAGACTTCGGCTCGACTCCGGCGCCGCAGAGCGCATATCTTCTGAACCTTGGACTTGAGAGCCTCCACGTCAGGATGAAGCGCCACTGTGAAAACGCCATGGCGATTGCGAAGTACTTGCAGAGCGACGACAGAATCTCGTGGATAATCTACCCCGACCTCGAGGGAGATAAAGATTACGAGCTTTGCAAGAAATATCTCCCGAACGGCTCCTGCGGAGTCATCAGCTTCGGCGTAAAGGGCGGAAGAACTGCCGCCGAGAGCTTCATGCGTAATCTCAAGCTCGCCGCAATCGAGACCCACGTCGCCGACGCAAGAACCTGCTGTCTGCACCCCGCCAGCACCACCCACCGCCAGATGAACGAGGAAGAGCTCGTCGCGGCAGGAGTGCCCTCGGACCTCGTCCGCTTCTCATGCGGACTCGAGAGCGCAGAGGATCTCATTGCGGATATTAAGCAGGCGTTAGATAATATCGCGTAAACCCCTCAGTCAGCTACGCTGACAGCTCCCCTTTCAGGGGAGCCTTTGTCTACCCCTATAAAAATTTTGAGAGAATATAAAAAGCCTCCCCTGAAAGGGGAGGGGGACCGGCGATAGCCGGTGGAGGGGTTTCCAGAAAGGAGTCCGAATATGCCAATAAGAATCCCGAATTCGCTTCCGGCGGCGAAAACACTCCAAGACGAGAACATCTTTATAATGCCGGAGACCCGGGCTTCTACGCAGGACATCCGTCCGCTTCGGATTCTCCTTCTTAACCTCATGCCGACGAAAATCGAAACGGAAACCCAGTTCGCTCGCCTCCTCGGGAACACTCCTTTGCAGGTCGAAATCGAGCTGATGCACACCGCCAGTCACGAGTCGAAGAACACGTCGGCGGAGCATCTGCTTTCCTTTTATAAGACGTTCGAAGAGATAAAAAACTCCCGCTATGACGGAATGGTCATAACGGGCGCGCCGGTTGAGCATTTGAGCTATGAGGACGTCGAGTATTGGAGCGAGCTCTGCGACATCTTCGAGTGGTCGAAGACGCATGTGCACTCGACATTTCACATCTGCTGGGCGGCGCAGGCGGGGCTCTATTACCACTTCGGAATCGAGAAGAAACAGCTCCCCAAGAAGCTTTTCGGAGTCTTCCCGCACAGGGTGAGCTATAAAAACCCGATTCTCTTCCGGGGCTTTGACGACATTTTCTATGCCCCGCATTCGCGAAATTCGACGATTGACACCCAAGATGTTGAGAAAATCCCCGAGCTGAAAATCCTTGCGGAGAGCGACGAGGCAGGGCTCTATGCCTGCATGACCGCCGAGGGCAAGCAGATTTTCGTCACCGGGCACTCGGAATACGACCCCGACACATTAGCCCGGGAGTACTTCAGGGACGAAGAAAAGGGCTTGAACCCGCAAGTCCCCAAGAACTATTTCCCGAACGACGACCCATCACAGCCGCCGATTGTGAAGTGGCGGGCGCATGCAAACCTCCTGTTCTCGAACTGGCTGAATTACTTCGTATACCAGACCACGCCGTTTGATGTGGACGCTATAAAATAAAAAAGCTATTGACAAAATAGCTCAGAGAGGGTATAATAACAATGGAAATTGACTGAACGTAACAGTTTCGGTTCGACCTAAAAGTAAATAGTCGGTACTGATAAGGTATCGGCTATTTCTTTTTGTCTTTAGTCGAACTTCTGTGTTGACACTATTTAAATTATATGTTATAATGTCGATAGCAAGAGAGTGAAAACGGCTTGACCTTTGATAAAACTAAGGAGGTGGCTGTATGACGATTTTTGAGATAGTCTCTACGATTATTTCTGTTATAAATCTGATTGCGGACATTTTCTTCAGAATCCTCGGCTTAAAACCCGGGGATAAAAAGAAATAGCCGCGAGCTAGCATAACAACGACGGCTGATTTCCAAATTTGGTGCAGGCTCTGTATCTGCACATTTTAAATCAAGCCAGAACTGTTGGCGCAGTTCCGCTCTCTTGCTATTTATTATACCCCCAAAAGGCTGTTTTGTCAATAGCCCCTTTTATTTTATTCAAAATTGCCAATCAACCGCCTTAAAATTCTCTTGCCTATTGTTCAAAACATCCAAAAAAATTTTTTTCAAAACTTTTTGCAACTTTTTGCGGCGTTTTTGACACTACTTAAACAGCGGAAGGCAAAATCCGAGAGACTGATATCAATCCCCGGTGCGAAAGCACTTAAGCCTCACCTGAAATGGGGAGACGAGTTCACAAGTGAATTCGGGACCGGCGAAGCCGGTGGAGGGGTTTCCGAGAACGTCATCAAATATTTTAAAAAATACTTGACAAGACTTCTCCTCGGTGCTATAATGTCGGTGTGTCGGGTTATTCCGAAACAAATCGGGCAAATATTATGCCCAAGACAAGAATCTCTATACCTGTTTATAGGGATAGAAATAATTTCTTTAAGGAGGAAATTTATCATGAAAATGAGAAAGCTCTTGGCTGTCGTTTTGGCAGTCACGCTCGCCATCTCTGCAATGGCTATCTCGGTATTCGCTGACGAAGTTGTCGAAGTTGAAATGTATAATTACACTACATCTACAACCAAGTCTGCTACCTACACTTGGACAGTTCCTGCATATGCCCTTTACGGTTATGCTTCGCAGGGCGACTACCTCGTATTGAGTCTTCCTACAAGTCTTGCTGCTGATGTAGCAACCACTACAACTGAAGAGACGACTACAATCACTGGTTATTCTTATACAGATTCCACAACTGGAACTGTTACTACTATCACTGTAGACACTTACGAAGCAGATCCTGATTCGTACACTGAATACACTGCTGTAGAGGAGACCACAGAAACCACAACTACAACTGTTGCCCCTGCTGGAACCTATCCGATTTCTTATACTCTTACTGTAAATGGTGTTACAGTTAATCTTAAGGGCTCTGACGGTTCTGCTTATGGTTTGTTCACTCAGACTGTTGATGTCAGCACTTACGCTCGTCACTATTCTTCTAGTGCTAATGGTAGCAGTGAAGGCGGTTGGTCAGAAGTAAATGCTACGATTCCTCAGAGCACCATGGTTCAGGACAATACTCCTATCACCATTACTGCAACCGTTACCGGTTTCTCTAGCATCAGCGACCTCGCAGAGAGCTGGGAATTTGCTGCTGAGTGGTGGCCTTCTTGGTCTGCTAGTGTTTATGATGCTGACGGCAACTATGTAGAGTATGGTTACGGCGTATACGTTTCTTACTATGACGAGGATAACACTTTGGTTGGCACTGCTTATGCTGCTAATGGCATGACTTGCTCTGGTCCGACCGATACTTCTTCTTCTTCTCAGAAGAATGTAATCATCATCGCTGATACCACTGCTGATACCACAATCGCTGCAGCTGAAGGCGTAAATGCTCTTCTCTATTGGGATCACACCCTTGCTAACAGAAACACCATGTTGTTGGCTGCTAACACTGAGGGTGCAACTGCTAAGCTTGTTATCGAACTTGCTGATTCCATCTATGGATATGCAGTATACACCTTGACCTCTAATATCGAGGCATATGCTTCTAACACCTACACTTATGATTCAAGCTACTGGTATGGAACCATCACTGGAGTTGGTATTGACGAGCTTTATGGATATGTTGTTGACACCTACGTCCTTTCTGGTGAGACCGTTAATACTCTTGAATTTGATGTAGACGTTAGCTTGCTCTACAATGCAATTTATGGTCTTTACAATGGCAACATGTATGTTACTCAGGTAATCACTGGCACTTCAGATGGGATTTCTACAAAGTACTACACTAATTCTTCCACTTATGCTTTGGAAGCAACTAGAGTTTACCTTGAAGTTTCCTTCCCGGCTGACGACGACACTGTTGTTGACAACGAAGACCCTGTTGAGGATACCAACTCCGAGACTGAGGACGACGAGCTCACTGTAGACGACACTGACGACACCACTGAGCCCGAGACCAATCCTACCACCGGTATCGTTCTGGCGCTCGTTCCTATGGCTGTTGCCGCTGCTGCTGCTGTAGCTTCTAAGAGAAGATAATTTCCTCCTGTAACGAAGGATAATTAAAATCGATTCTCCCCACCTGATGCAGACAGGTGGGGAGTTTTTTGCGTTTTGGTTGAAAAGTCAACCCCTACAGGCGAAAAAAGTGCAAAAAAGTTTTTAGCCAATATTTTTAGACGTGTTTAATTTTCAAGCATACTGTTTTTCCATGCCTCGGCGACATCCGCTGAACTGTAAAATCCGAACATTTTCCGGGGATAGTTATTCAGCCAATCCTCGACTTGCTGAATCTCTTCGTCTGTGACATGTGTAAAATCCGTCCCCTTCGGATGGTGCCGCCGGAGCATTCGGTTTTGATTTTCGTTCGAGCCTCTTTCACTCGAACAATACGGGTGGCAATAATAGACTTGAGTGCGTTTTTCACCTGTGAGCACACTCCGCTCGATGCCGTTGACGTCCATAAACTCCGAACCGTTATCAACAGTTATCGTCTTGAATATCTGTTTGAATTTCTCGGTGCCGATTTGTTTTTCTATTTTGTCGAGCTGTTTGACGACACTTTCGGTTGTCTTGGACGGCATAAGGCGGAATAATTCCCAACGGCTTTTGCACTCTGTGAGTGCAAGAACCGTTTTCTTTGTCTTCTTTTTGCCCTCGACGCAATCCATTTCCCAATGTCCGAAATCTTCACGATTGTTGATGCTCTTCGGGCGTTGTTCTATGCTCGTGCCTCTGGGTGCACGGGAACCTCTTTTTTCTTCCTCTTTCTTTTTCTTGCCTTTGTTTTTCTTGATAGGCAGGTCGGCGTTGGATATAGTAAGAAAGATTCCATCATTGATATAGCGATAAAGCGTTGTCCGTGATACGGTGGTATTGAATTTTAAGCCTTTGCATTTGATTTCGCCGAGGACAGCGTCGGGCGAATACTTTTTGACGGATATCATATACTCGATATAAGCGGCGTATTCGTGGTCGTTGCCGATTTTTAAGCCGGTGCCTTTGGCAGTCAGATGCTCCCTATATTTATTTTCGGCGATGTCGGCGCTATAGCGTGTGTCCATAGTATAATCGCTGTTGAGATGCTCATAGGTTCCACGTTTAAGCTCCCGATATATAGTGCTGATATGTACACCGAGATTTTCTGCCATGACTTTCGCCGGAACTTTGGCATTGCTCCAAGCCTCGATTTGAATCCTTGCAGTATAAGTTAAATGTTTGTGACCCATGATTTTCTCTCCGTTTCCTATTGAATAAAACAAAGCCCGCTCTTTGAGAACGGACTTTGTGGCAATGCTGATTTCGGCACAAAATGTTCCGATTTCACGATTATTGCTCCGGCTGACTTATGCCGTTTTTGGCAATATCGGCTCGGATTAAGCTCTTGATATAGCCTGCCTTATTTGGCATGCTTTCAAGCTTGTCGATGATGTCCTGCTCCGTGGAAGTGAAGCACGGCAAAGAATACTGTTTTTTATACTTTGCGGCATACCTTTCCTGCGGCGTTATTTTCTCTTTGCTCAAATTATTTCACCTCTACGTTAATTTTTGCCTCTTGCCTTTTTGGACGGTTTGATGTATAATAGTTTTGTCCTTAAGAGGGCGGCGGCAAGTACCGCCCTCTCTTTGGATTTACTCAGCCTTGCTTATTTATTAAGCAGGGCTTTCACTTTTTCCTGAGCCTCTTCAAGGTCTTTACAACTGTTGAGGATTTCGAGGATTTTGCGGGTTTGATTTTCTTCGGTTTTCTCAACCAGTAACTCAACTGCGTTCATATCTTCATCCATGTTAATCTCCTTTCTGACACTTGCCGTCTTACTGGTCTCGGTTTCCCTTGACTGTACTTATATTATACCATAGTTATATAACTATGTCAAGCCCTTTTTCAAAAATTTTTTCACTTTTTCTCACTTTTTTATTGCTTCCCGAGCTGATATTTGCTATAATTTAAGCACCACACAAATCAAATAGTCTTTAGCCATATATACTCGCTTTTCTTTTTGGTGAAAATGCGAGCTTGCTTTGCATTCTTCGAGTGTATATGGCATTTACGGATTTGTGTGGTAGCAATTCGGGCTTCGCATTTTTACAGTGTGTGTAGCTTCGGTTGCACACACTTTTTTATTATACGGGGTGTTACTATGAAGAAAATCAAGAAAAAGAAAAGCAAGAAGTTTGTTGTCGGGGTTGTGCTGATTGTTATCGATGTAATCGGTCTGTTGGGTGTATTCACCGGGACGGAGGACGTCGGGTCTCTTATCGGCGGGAGCTTGGTGTTTATTGCCGTCGGCGCTCTGTTGCTGATTCTGGACAAGAAATTCCCTGCCAAAACGAAAACGGCGGTGGTTAAAAAGCCGTCAGTTCCGGACGGGCAAATAAACTATAAGCTGTTTGATGACATTATGGACGACTCCGTCCTCATGTATCAATATGAAAACGATATAGCGATGCTCGATTCGAGCACGATTGCCGGAAAAGGCGGAAAAACGCTTGACTTCGTTCCCGAGCCGACAAACGAATATGATGATAAAGCCGTTATGATTATGTTAGACGGTAATAAAATCGGCTATGTTTACCGCCGAGGCAATATCCAAAGCATGGTACATGACTATATCCGAAAAGGGTGGACGTTTTACGGCTATCTCAACAAATACTCGATAGCCGAAAATAAGGCTACATATAAAATCGGCTTCTATGTGCCTTTGTCGAGGTTTGAGTCGAAAAAGTTTAAACTCACCAAAACAAGAGGAAAAGAAGGCGCTCTTAATGAATGCACTCTTTACGGAGACGACCTGACCGTTGAGTTTGACGATGAGACCGAGAGCTATGTTGTATCTAATGCGATTGCGAACGATATCGGAGTATTGCCCAAATCGGCGCATGAGTGGATAGAAGAGAATGGCTATGATAGAATCGTCGGCATCCTTGACCCTGACCGGAGCGACGGCTTAAAAGCCACGATATACTTAATTTCAAGGTAATAAAAATAGCCCGCTCGATTGAGCGGGCTATTTTCTTATACTGTTATCCGGCTTCGGAATCGGTCGAGTTAAAGGCATCGTTAAACGAACCGACCGCCGCCTCTATCAACATACGCATCTCGATATCGGAGATTGTTATGCCTTTTTCTTCGAGCATCTGAGACATAGCCTCAAGAGCCTTTGTCAGCTTTTCTTCACCATCCAAATCGTCATAGAGCTGTTCGACCGCAACGACAACCGTCTCGGCGACCTGCTTCTTCGTCTTGTCGTTTGCGTATTTCTGATAAATGTTCTTGACCGCAACACCGAGATATCCGGCGATTGCCGTGAGAACAGCGTAGAGGATAGCCGTGCCGTAATCGGATATAAAGCCTTTGATTATGTCCATGTTGAACCTCCTATTTCAGATTGTTGAGCTTTTTCGACGTGATGATTTTCGCATAGTCCTTATATGCGTAATCTTGGTCGAGCCTGCTTGTATAGACCGTCGGCAATATCACGGAGGACGAATATTGCCAGATGCCATAATTGCCGGTGTAATACTTAGAGATGTTTGCCTTTGCACCGACATAAGCCGCACACCAGACATCAAAGCTCTTGAGCCTTGTCATGTCAAACTTTGAGCCGAGCCACGAAGCCGAGCTGTAGAGCATGACGTAATATCCGGCATCCTCGACACGTTGAAGCCATGTCTCGGCGATGTCGGTGCGGAGTGCCTTTGTGAGTGATTTCTGACAAGTGTCTTCGATGTCATACGCGACCGGATATTCGAGCTGTTTGCCTTTTACCCAAGAGAGGAAGCAGTCGGCTTCTTTCTTGGCATCGGCGACTGTTGTCGCATAGCTGTAATGATATGCTCCGACCTTTAGACCGGCGTCGATAGCTCCCTGATAGTGCGATTCGAACGCCGAATCTTTTTGTGTCGAGACTTTGCCATAGCCCGCTCGAGCTATAACGAATGTATAGCCGAGCTCTTTCAGTTTGTCAAAGTGAACTTTTCCGGCTGATTGATGCTTTGAGATGTCAATGCCTTTGTATGTTGCCATTTTTAATCGTTCTTTCTTTTAGATAAGTCTTGATATAAGCGTGACCGCCAGTGTAAACGCCGCACCAATAGCACCGCTTACAAGATACCATTTGATTGTGCTGATTGCCTTCTTAGCCTTTTCGCCGTCCTGAGTCTCTAAAGCGGTGAGCCGCTTTGCTTGCTCTTTTTGAGTGGCGTCCAATGCCCGGAGGTCGATTTTCTCAATAGCCTGCAACCGCTGTGATTCCTCTTTTTGAGCTTCGACCATTTCGGCGAGTGTCGAGTAGATTCTCTCAATACTTTGGTTTTGTAGCTGTAAGGTGGCGTTCATGTTGGCTATTTCTTTCTGAGTGCCTTCGACATCTCTGAGCCGATTTGACAACCTTTTTTGCTCGTCATGAAGCCGCTCGAACTTCTCTTCGATGAGCTTCTCTAACTCTTGCTTTTCATAGTGGTTTACCGGTGTTTCCATTTTCTTATCCTCTCTTTATGATTATTGTGTAGACCTCATCGTCGTCGACATCGGTATACTTTCGGCACTCTTTTTCAAGGTAGTCCTTATCCCGTTCGATGTCTTCAAAGGATTTTGTCGGCGTCTTGAGATATAATGCAGTCAGATTATAGACAACTCCCCAAAGCGCCGATATAATCTCGAGCTTAGTCATTGCTGATTGCCGCCTCGACATCGGCACGCCATCTCGGCGGAACGTCCTCGAGGGTGATTTTGTGCATTTCAATCTGTAGCTTGTAAAACTTGACCACGATTAATCACCTTCTTTTGACGCGACGTATTCAATGAAAGCAGCTTCGAGCGCTTCTACTCTTTCCGCCAACGTAGGATTGCTGACAGATTCCTCGCCGGTGTCCTCGTCGACGGTTGTGCCGTCGTTCTCGAAAAGCTCGTCAAAGCTTTCGGCGACATCCTCCTCACTAAGGCTTGTCCTGAAATAGACCTCATCGGCTTCGTAATGTGTTCTGGCTTCGCCGTCTTGCTCATCCTCGACCTCGGCGATGTTTTTCCGAAGCCAGACATCTGCAAGCTCTGAGTTAGGCAACGGCATATACTGCATTGCCTCCGGCTTTTCCGTGTACTGTGTCAACTGTGACATTTGCATTCATCCTTTCGTTTATACTGACTATTTCTCCCGCCTTCTTAAAGAGCTTATACAGATTGAGCTTGTACATAATCTTATAATTTCTGAATTTCAGCGTTTTCTTTTTCTGCTTATAGTAGCCTTTGAAGGCTGATAACCGTCGGGCTTGTCTTAAGGACATCCCGTGCCGGTTACTTCTCTGAGCCGTCCGCCGTGAGCGGATAAATACCCGAGGTCTGATGCTGACCGTGCCGTCGGCTCTTACGAGATAGCCCATCATGTCGATAGGTGTCTTGTCTAACTCTTGTATTTGCCAGAGAGGTTTGATATCAACTCCGATTTCGGCTTTGACATAAGCCTCTATCTTTCTGACTGCCTGCTTGAGGCTTGAACGTGAGCTTCCGGTGAAGAGCATATCGTCCATGAAGAAAAGTCCGTGAGTTATAAGCTTGATTTTCTTATCCCGTCGTGTCTTGGTGAGCGTCATTGCATATCTGTATACGAAAGATAACAGATATTGTGCCGCCTGCTGAGAGATAAGTGCACCAATCATAAAGCCTTCGTAACCGTTGACCTTATGCGAGTTTAAAAGCGTTTCCCATAGCCAAAGAATATCTTTGTTTTTGCAATCCCGGCGGAATCGCCGCATAAACATCTCGGTGCGGAGCGACGGATAGCATTGCTTAACGTCGAGCTTGACGTGTTCCTTACATTTCCGGCTGTATCTGTAGCCGTGCTCTTTGGCGTATTCCGCCGCACGATTGTCCTTTTGCACCCATGAGCTTATCATTGCGATGCCGTAGACCTGACCTCGGTTTCGGATGCTCGAGGCTTGTTGTGGTACAATCCGACGGTTCCAGATATCCTCACATGACCGAATAGCGATATAGTCGAAAATCTGTTGCATCGCAGATTCTCTTCCGATTTGTCTCAACTTGAGAGACGACTTATCCCGCCTGTACTGTATAACCACCGGCGCGAGCTTCAAATTTCTTTCTTTGATTCTCTTAGCGGCTTCTTCGGCTATACGTCTTTTCGGCTCTTCGAGTAGGCTTAAATCGCCATTAACGGCTTTTCGGTAATTCTCTTTTGTCATACCGCCGACCGTGAGAAGAAGCTTCTCAAAGTCGTGCCGCTTTTTATGCCGGTCTATGCACTCTCCAGCCCAAGGCAAAATAGTATTGACATCGGTAATATCAATCTGTTTACAACTGCTTTTCATTCCGCCTATGTGTTTCTTTCTGTGACGTTTGCGGGACGTTCGGCTCACTTTCGTTAGAAAGTGTCTTACCAGCCCCGAGGCTTCGTTCGTCAATTTTCCCCGCAGGGTAGGTGCACCGTTTGAGGTGCGTGTTACTGTTTTCCGCAACCGCCTTGCATTGTACTGCCTCTAAATCAAAACACAGATTGCCGAGCAACGATGTTCCAGTTCGCATTCGAGACGCCGTTGTTACCGTTGACGCACGAAAGACCGCCATTCGCCACGCCGTTGTTCAAGTTACCACGGACGAGCCCACACGGGAAAAACCGTCGCTATCTCAATGCAAGACCCTATTAAATTTCTAAAAGCCTATATCACTATTCGATGTTTGTTTGATGTGTGGACAAGGGGCAAAGCCCCTCTATGTGGCATTAAGCAAAAGCTTAAGCCACATATTCACCCCGGGTGCCATTTGCAGAAAGCCGAGCAACGATGTTCCAGACCGCATACGAGACGCCGTTGATACCGAGGACGCACGAAAGACCGCCATGCGCCACGCCGTAGTTCAAGGCACCACGGACGAGCATTTCGCGGGTGCCGGTAGCGTTTGCATTCAGATAAATCGCGTCTCTGGTGTAGGTTGAGCTCGAGCCGCCGATTTCGCAGGGGAATCTTACGCCTTCCGATTCGGCAACCTTCTTGATATAGTTCCAACTATCCGAGCTCGGCTGTTTGAGGATGATTCCGGTCGCTATGTAGTTATCGGTGATAGAGCTCGAGAGGTTTGCAGACGAATTGACGACATACGGCTCATAATAATAAACCGATTCGTCTTCTTCGTCCTGATAGAGCTTGAGGATAACGTCCGCCACAACCTCATATCCGCCGTTCATGATTTCGATTCCCTGAATCTTTGCCGGGTATTTACCGGAAGTGTTAGATTTCGGTGAGCCGTCATTGCCTAAAACGCAATCGGTCGAGCCGGTTATCCAATGCCATGTGGATATATAGGTTGTGCCTTCGGTCGCCGTTCCATTTGCAGTCGTGTCGAATGTGCTGTCCAAATCAACATAAACAACTGAGTACTCAACCTCGTCTATGGTGACGGTCTCAATCGCCGTGATAAGGCATCCGGCGTTTGTGGATATGCTGTACATTGCCGCCGTGCCTCTGTCAAGCGGTGAGCTCGCAGATGAATTATAATAGCCGACGATGACACTCATGCCGACCTCGAGATTTGCGGCGCTTGTGGTCGTCAAAATGATTCTCTTAACGCCTTCCTCGGAGACCTGAGCCGGGTATTGATAATTATTATTGACGCATCCCTGAACAATGCCGTCGAGTGTCAGACTTGCATGCTTGACTTCGACCATGATATCAACGAAGGATTTGTCCGCCGATGTCATGCCGGAATACTGCGCGCCGTTCTTATGTGCAAGAGTGATAAGAGACGATTCCGAGTTCCATGCCGTCGGAATCAAACCTGCGCATGATGTCATCAAGCCGTCGTTGTGTGAGACGGATATTTCGCATGTACAACCCACTGGCGGAATGTGCCGTCGGGGTTGACCGCCTCCGACAAGGGCATGACGGAATAGGGGACGTTGCTGTTTGCCGAATAGATTCTTGTATAGACGTCATCGGCTTCGACCCTGCATGTCCACGCTGACATCTGCAATACACCGACATAAACGGTTGGGTCGGTGGATTTGAAATCATCGGTAACGCCGTCAATCGCCGTTATAACCGGCTGTAGCGTGTCGGCATCAACGATAAAGTTGCAATCCATAATCGCAAAGAGAGGATGACCTTCGTAATCGTCCTGACCTTTGACCGTGTCGGTGGACGGAGTGCAGGTGAAATCGGCATCGTCGCCGGTCTTTGTGCCGTATGTAACCGCCGACACGCTCGGCTGATAAAATTCGTTTATGGATATCCATTCGCCGGGACGGGTGACGGCATACCACTCATCGCAAAAGGCGGTGACGGAATTCCAACTGCCGATAAGATAATACTTTCGCATTACGTCTTTATACGTTGCGTAGGTTCCGTCGAGCAAGGACAAGAGATAGGTCTTTGCATTCTGCAATGCGGCTTCGATTGCAATCTTACAGGCTTCCTCGGTGTCCTCTGATAGGCTCAAGGCGTCGGTCGCTATTTCCAGTGCCGAGGTTGAGACGCCTAAAACGCCGCTTATCGCGTTGAGCGCGGCTGTGAGAGCCGTGTATTCGTCCGAGCTTTCGATATCCGGGTCGACGGATGCCGCCGTTACCTTGACGATAAACGGCACCGTTGTAAGGCTTGCATCGTCCGCGTAAAGCGTGACCTCGCAGACGCAATTTCCGACCGCCGCGAGCATGTTTTCGGTGAGCTCCGCCGTGATTGTATAGTCTTCATTGATAGTTGCATCGTTGAGGACATATGTCCCGTCGGGCTTCCGACATCTGAGTGTGGCTATAGCGCCGTCGGGAATCTCAAAGGTCTCACCGTTTGACAAGATTGTAATCTTGACATAGCGAGAGCCTTCGTCGCCCTGAACCGCCGTTATGTAGCTGAAATACATTTTGCCCGAGAGGTCGACCGTGATTTCTTTGATATATTGCATGTTTATTCACCTTCCTTTGGCGCGGGATTTCCGGGAACCGGAATAGTTTTGCGTTCCGTTTTCGGCGTCGGCACGGGCGGAGCCGGCAAAGTGGGCTTATTTTCAACAGCCTGCTCTTGCTGTTCCTGCTGTTCTTGCTGATAAGCCTCCCGCTCTTTTTGCACGGCGTTCATCCGTGACAATCGGACATCATTCAAGATTTCAGTCATGATATAGTCAACAAGGCAGGAAGGCAATCCCGCCCCGTTGATGACCTTGATAATCTGACTTTTGGTTTCTTCGACTTTTGCATTGATTCCTAACATATTGAACCTCCTATTTATTCGGATTTTGATACTACTGATTTGGCTTTGGCGGTTATCGTTACGGTGGTACCCTGAACGGTTTCATCCATAGCCTCTATGTCCTCTTGAGTTAATTCGGTTTCACACGTTTCATCAGAAAATATCTGATAACCCGCCGCCAGATATTCAAGCGCCTTGTCTTTGTTAGCCCATGCGCCGGTGTTTTCTCCGAGTTTAACAAAACTTATCACTTTTAATGCTCCTTTCGACTTATATTATTGTTGTAAGCAAGCCTTTTGTAAATGCCAACGTTACGGAACTAAATGTCGCCGGATAATAAATCAAGCCATAATCGACATATATCTCTGTCACATAACCGTATGCGTTAGTGGATGTCTCGATATCGCTGACGTATTGTGCAAAGCCATATGAGGATATGCCGGTATAAACAGACACGCTACCTGATTGTGCTATAGTGTAGTTTCTGCTTGAAGAGCCGCTTTTTACATTGATGTAATCGGCATCGAAATCGAGCAATGTTGATATAAAGGTAATATCATCGGAATGTAGCTCTACTGCGTTATACGTCTTAGTAGTGCCGTTTATCGTATATGATTTATACGGATATATCATCATCTCACCGACATAAGAGCCGCCATAATATCCTGTCAGCGTTCCAGATGTCAACTTCATTTGCGAGCCGGAACTTGTGCCGGCTGTAAATGTTCCGGTTGCCGTGACCTCGCCGGAGGTGGTGAGCTGAAAGTTGTCGGAGTTGATGCTTATCGAGTTTGAATCGAAAGAGATGACGCCTGATTCGATGGTGATACTGCTCGAATCCATCACAAACCGAGAACGGATTTCGCCGGTCTCGACGTAGCTTGATAATACCTCGGATAAGTCTTCATCGGTCGGATAATTCTCGAGCGTTGTGGCTGTGACATACTTTTCCGAGACCTCGAGGAGGATATTGCCGGATGATACCTCTAACATCGACTCAACCTGAGATGTCGTTGAGTAGCTCAAAAGGATATTTTCCAAATCCTCGGTTGAGGTGTAATCGAGCAAAGTGTTGATTAAATCGGTGTTGGTGGTATAGCTTAACAGCGTTTCGCTTAAGTCTGACTTTGTTGTGTAACTTTCGAGAGTGGTGGTTGTCGCATAGGTCTCTGAGACCTCGAGGAGGATATTGCCTTCGGAAACTGACAGCATTGTTTCAATCTCGGTTGTCGTCGAATAATCCTTTAAGGTTTCGCTCAAGGTTTCGTCAACATCGGTGCCGGTAACCCAATTGTCACCGGAGAAGGTGACCTTTGATGTGTCGATGTTGGCTATTGTCAACAGCTCGCCGTTAATCGTTCCGGAGGTGATACTATCCGCCGATAGGTTTATAACCTCGACTTCGGCGGCGTTGAGTGTGCCGGTGGCGATGAAATCGGCGACAATAAGACCGTCGGCGGTGATAGCCGTTGCATATTCGCCGTCGTAGCCGGTCGAGCTGAATCCGAGACCGCCGGAATTCCAACGCCAGACGTTTTGTGCCGTCGTTATGTCGTCGGTGTCCATGATGAGGATTTCCTGCGGGTTATTTGACGGATTTAAGACAACGTTTCCGCCACTCTGACCGGTGATAGCGGCTGTTGCTTTTGATATAGCCGCATTGAGCTTCAATGTCTGGTCGACTGCCTGACTCTGAATCTGAGACGAAATCTCGTCCGAGATGCCGTTGAGGTTGTCTGCGAGATTTGCCGCCGCATCTCCGAGCTCGATTGATGTGTAGTGCTCCGCCAATGTGTCATAAACCGTCTTGATAACCTTTGCCGTCGCCTCGATGCCTAAATCCTGATAGTAAACCGTGACGGTGTCGCATAAGCTGACACGTTCCAATAGCTTATAGCTTTCGTATTCGGGACTATCCCAAAGGCTTTTGAACGATACGGTTATATTCACCGACGGCTCATCAAAGCCGCTTGTCGACATCCACGATGTGACTTTAGCTCTTAACGTGTCCTCGGTTATGGTTTCATCGTCGTCAAAGAACTCTGTGAAGTCCTTGATATAGACGCGTTGGTGCGCATAGAGGCTTGCGTTGTCGCTGTATATTATCTTTTCAGATAGCGTAACCGTGACTTCTTCGTTGTCCTCGTCGGCGTATGTGGCGTAAGGATATACCGCGGTGTAGGTTTCCGAGATACTTTTTTCCTGCGTGACGTCGGTAAGATTCTTACCGTATGCGATTCTGATGCCCGTGTCTTTTCCTCGGGATTTGAGAAGCTTGACCGTGAAATTATCAAATTCAAATTCGCCTCCGAATGTGTCAAGAATAGAGCCGTCCGTGCCACCGAGAGCGTTGCGGATAGAAATTCTGTTACAGGACATCCAGACATAGTTTTCGAGTACTATATCGCTATAAGCGGTGAAATCATGGCTTATAAGGGCATAATTGAAGATGGATGACATTGCACCCTGAGCGTTCTTGGAATAAAGCCAGACGGAGACCGGAATTCCGCTTAATAGATAAGATATGTGCTCACAATAGAAGGTGACCTTACCGTTGAACGGTTTCGATGATTTGTATATCCTGAAAAGCTGTAAGTCTGATGTCTCGTTCGGCTTCATCTTGACGATGCAGTCTTCGAAAATTTCCGAATAGAGCTGACCGGTTATAGGATAGACAAATTCAGCCTCATAGCTTCCGTTTCTGTTTTCCGTGACCGTGCAGGATATGCAATCGACAAGATGACCGATTCCGTTATGTGTGAAATCCGTCTCTGTAGGTTTGTATAGAATTGGTATCATAGTGACCGCCACCTCGGAATAATTGCGATTTCGCTGACATCGCCGACGAACGAGATTGCATTCTGACCGGGTGCAAGTGTCGGGAAATCGACAAAAGAAATCTTACTGTTTTCAAGTGTACTGCCTTTGTATGCGCTCATAAGCTCGCCGTCAATCTCGATATACTCTTCAACATCCTCAAAGTAGAAAGAGGTATTGCCGTTGTCGTTGCTTATCATGAGCGTTATATCGCCGTCGCCGGTAATCTTGATATAAGGCACCGAATCGAAATCCTCGGGATTATAGACGCTTCCTTCTTCGGTCAGAGTGATTTCTTTCTGACCGTCGAGAAGATACTTATACGGTTTACAGTTGAACGTGAGCGTTGCGGTTCCTATTTGCAAGAGCAAATCCGTGACGCTTATATTTCCCGAGAACGCCGCATACCGAAAGTAATTCGGCTCGTAGGTGTCGCATAGCTTATAATAATTCGCTGATTTCGTAAGCCATGCCGACATCTTTTTGACCGTCTGAGCGAGAGGGAACACGTCATCGGTGAGGATAACGCTATACTCTTTCGTGACGTTGTTATAGCAACCGTTGTCGGTCAAGACGTCGCCGCTCCGCCCGCTCACCGATGTAAATTCAATGTCACGCTCGGCAATGACAAAAGGGGGAGTTTCGGCGATGAGAAGACCGAAATCGTCATAAGAGCGTTTTCCGTTATATTCAAACTGATTCGGTCTTATCATGCAAACACGCTCCCTCTGCGTCTGACATATTCCTCCGCCGCTTTCATTCCTTCCTCGATGAGCTCATTGAAATCAGCTTGAGAATTGTTGTTAAATTCGTGTATCTCGAAATGTAATCCGCCGAGCGATACGGTTCCCGAAGCCGTTGAGCTTCCGGACGATGAGACCGAAGCCCGCTCTGTAGTAGCCGACAATCCCGCCGAGACTTTCATTTCTTCCGCCTCGAGTGTGGCTGTAACACCGCTCGTCACGGATGACAGGCTTTCGTTCAAGGTGTCCTGTAGATTCGGCGTTTCAAACTCGACGCCGACCTCGATACCCTTGACGAGGTTTTCGCCGATAAGGTCTCTGAATAACGTTGACGGCGAATTGATTCCGAAGAAGCTCTTGATATTGCCGACCAAATTGTCGCAAAAGCCCGAGACCTTATCCCAAAGCCACGAAGCCGCGTCGTTGATACCGTTCCAAAGACCTTTGATGAGGTTCAAGCCGCATTCCGCAATTTGCGGCACTGCGTCGGTAAATGCTGAAACAAGGCTTGATATAATCTGCGGAATTGCCTTGACAATCTCGACGATAATCGTCGGCAAGTTCTCGATTAAAGCAACAAAGAGCTCGACGCCCGCCTGAATAATCTGGGGGAGGCTATCTGTGAGCGCTCCTAAAATTGCCTCGATGATTTCCGGGATGGCATCAATGATGGTGTCGATAATCGTCGGGAGGTTATCTATGAGTGCAATGAGCAAATCGACGCCTGCCTGCACTATTTCCGGAATGCTGTCCAATAGAGCCGTGACAATGCTGTCGATAATCTCCGGCAATGCCTCGACAATCGTCTCGATGATGGTCGGCAAATCCTCAACCAGAGAGACAAGCAGGTCGATTCCGGCTTGAATCAGTTCCGGGATGCAATCCAAGAGCCCGCTCACTATGCTTTCAATGATTTCCGGCAATGCCTCGACGAGCTGAGGTATTGCGTCTATAAGCCCTTCCGCCAGAGAGGTGATAAGGGTTATCCCGGCTTCGACGATAAGAGGAAGGTTGTCCGTTATCGCCGTTATAAGCTCCGGAATCATGTCGACAATAGCCTGAATAATATCCGGTAATGCCTCCGAGATGCCGGTTATAAGCGATGTTATAATCTCAATTCCGGCACTTACGAACGAAGGCAAATTCGTTGTGATAAACTCGATGACGGCTGTAATAAGTTGCATGATGACAGATGTAATCATGTCAACGTTACCGGTCAACGTGTCCATTATCGACTGTAGAATGCTGACAGCCGCATCTATAACAGACGGTAAGCAATCAAGAATTGAGCTTAAAAGAGTAGATATAAGCTCGGGAGCTATTTCAAGCACGGAGCTTATAACCGTTTCCAAAACGTCGGTAACCTGAGGTAAGACGTCCTGCAAGCCTTCAATTATGCTTTCGACTCCTTCGGAGATTGCATCTTCCGCACCCTCTTGACCGGAAATAAGCATCGAAAAGCCGTCCATAACCTCGGAAAATCCGGGCAAAAGTTCGGCTGATATGCTGTTTTTAACGCCTGAAAAGGTATTTTGAAGTCGGGTAAGTGAATCCTCAAACTCCGCACTTGCTGAAACGGCGTCCTCGCTCATAATCATGCCGTAATCGTAGGCTTCCTGCTTGAGAGCCTCCGTTTCCTCGGCTGTCAAGTTGAGAACCGCCGCCATATCGGTGGCTGATTTTCCGAGAAGGTCGGTCGCCGCCGATGTTCTTTCGGCACCCGATTCCATCCCTTGAAGTGCAGATATTACAAGGTCAAGCTGTTCTTCCTGCGAGAGACCGTTTAAGTCCTCAAGTGAAAGCCCAACAGCTTCTAATTTTGCCGCCGCTGTATCTGAGCCGTCCGCCGCCTCGGTGATAACATCCGAGAGGGTTTTCATGCCTGTTTGTAGGTTATCAACATCGGTGCCGCAAAGCTCAAAGACATAAGCCCACTCTTGATAGGCATCTGTGCTTATGCCGATTTTTTGAGACATCTTGTCAATTTCATCGCCTGCTTCGGCGGTATCGTTGACCATGTCCCGAATCCCGGAGGCAATTTCGGCTACACCTGCCACAACCGCTGTGATAGCCGCTGTAACAGCGACACACGCCGCTGTGGCGACCGACTCGAATGATTCCCAACCGCTCCCGGAATCCTCTGCGTCCTCGCCCGCCTCTTGAGCGGCGTCACCGGTTTCGTCAAGTTCATCCTGAGCACTTTCGAGAGTGCTTTCGGTAGAGATAATCTGCCTCTCAAAGGCTCGGTATTGGTCGGTTCCTATTTCTCCGTTCGCAAACTGTTGCTCGACCTGACTCTGGACATCGCCGAGGGTTTCGAGCTTACTTGATGCGTTTGCAACCTGTTCCGCTAAAATCTGTTCTTTCTGTGCAAGTAGTTCAGTGTTTGTCGGGTCTAACTTTAAGAGGCTTTCAACCTGCTTAAGCTCACTCTGTAGGTTTCTCGCCTGAGAATCGACATCTTTCAAAGCCGATGTGAGCTTTGTAGACTCGCCACTGATTTCGACGGTAATCCCCTTGATACCGTTCGATGCTATGTCCTTACCTCCTAAACTTTTCTCTTAGCTTTTGCCGTTCCGGCTCGGTTGTGCTTAAACGCTTGCAGTCTTCAAGATACTTTCTGCCGCTTTCTGTCTGTAATTGCTTGTAGATAAACGCCTCACGCAAATAGAACATGAAATCATCAATATAAAGCTCTTCTACATCGTAGAAGCTTATCCGTAAATAATCAGCAACCAGTTTTTCGGCGTATGTATCGACGCTGTATGACGGAACCGCACTGCCCTCATTCGGGTAGTACGGTATTTTTAGTTTGGGTTGTTTCCGAGCTCCTTGAGGAATTTCTGATATTCGTTTATGAGTAGCTTAACATCTCCAATATCGAACATCTCTTCAAGCTCTTCGGGCGTAAAAGTAACGCCGGAGGGGTTATCAGACAAAATCATCGCTGACATCTCTAAGAGACCGCCGAAGGTTTTGTTTTTTGGATCGCTTCCAAATTCGACGAATTTCTCATAAAACTTTTTCTTTGACGGACGGACAAGAACCTTTCTTCCGTCCTCGAGAGTAACCGTCATGAATTTCTTTTCTCTTTTTGTGTAATCGAGCATTTTAACAGACCTCCATAAAATTTATATTGCACCTCAACCGGCGAACCGGCTGAGGTGTGTCTTGGCATTAAGCCGAATTAAGCGGCTGACTTGATTTCTTCCTTGTAGATGATTCTGGTTCCGTCGCTGTCATGCGGTGCGGCTCTGAATTCGGCATCTACAACGGTCTCTTTATCCTTTGCAAAGGCGAGAGAGAAGCCGCTTTCGTTCTTACCGACGATAGTAACCCTGATATCGCCGTCGACGGCGTCCTCATGGACGAAGTGCAGGACATAGAGCTTTTTGTTTTCGTTTCCGATTCCGCCGATTTTGACGGTGCGGAGCGTGCTGGTCTCGGTGACCTTCGCCGTTGCACAAAGAGCCGCCAAGGTATTGCCATTAAAGGTAATGATGCCGGTCTTGAATTTCGCCTCTTCGGCGGTGAGAATGGTCTTCTCAACCAGTCCGAAATCGTCTGTTGCGGTGTAGAACGTCGGGCTGTATTCGAGCGTTGCGCCGCCCTGAATCAGACCGAGGATGTTGTCGTCGGTTTCGAGTGTTGCATCGTCCGGGATTTCGTTGTCATACTCTGCATAGTAGAGCTTGCCGCTTCCCAAAACGATTATATCAATGTTGTTAGTAGCCATGTTTAATTTTCCTTTCTGATTTTCTCTGTTATCGTAAATTTGTAGGTCGTCTGATATAGAGCTTCATCCGAATTGAATCGCTCTTCTTTTTCCCACTCAAAGGGATATAGAGCCCGCTCGAGGCTTCTTTCGAGACCGGCGTCAAATTTATCGGTATAGAGTTCAATCTCAATGTCTTTTCTCACTAAGAGAATTTTATAGTCCGCTCCGCCTGCCTGCTCACCTGTCGTCCAATAGATGATATAGGGCACCTTCGGCGGGTGAGATGTTTTATAGTCCTTATACTGATAAAAGGCAAAGGGAATCCCGAGCGGTTCGAGTATGCTTTCAATCAGCGGCTCTTTTCTCGCATCAGCCATTCTCTATTGCCTCCTTAATCAGCTTTGTAAGTTCTTCTTTGGCTTTCTCGACATTCGGCTCGATGTGCGGAATTGCCGCAACCCGTCCGCCACCGATTTTTGCGTGACCGTTTTCGAGCAAGTGCGAATAATACCTGCCGGGGGTCTTCACATACCATAGCTTCGTTTTGCCGAAAGTACTGTTTGACGTCGTTTTCGACGATATGGATTTCCGATAGTTTCCGGTTCTTTTCGGCGCGTCTGCTCTGGTATTCGAGACTAATTCCTTCGTGACCGTGTCCACGGCATCCTTGACAGCCTCGGCGACCTTATCGGAGTAATTGTCGAGCTGACCGGTAATCTCTTCGGCAATCGCCGAAACACTAACCACATTCGCCACGAAATCACCTCTAATTGCGGATGCCGAGTCTGTCTGTAAGATAAAGCTCTGTTTTGCCGTTATCCTTCATGTAGGTTCGATAAATCGCATAACGGCGGTGTTTAACAATTACGAGTGTCTGACCTTCGTAATCCTCGGTTCTGACTGACAGACGCATTTCTGCTTTAAAGCCGATTTGCGCCGCCGAAAAGAATTCCGCTTGTCCGACACTCGAAATTTCCGCAAACACGTCCGTTTTTTCCTCTTTGCCTTCGGCAATCTCGGCGATTAATGTAACGATGTCGTCATTAACCACTGTAGCCACCGCCTTTTATCTTCGTGAGGAACATATCATAAGCGTTCATCAGCTTGTCACGGTCTGGGTTACTGCCATAGTTCGCATTGGCAAAGGTCAAAACAGCTTCACGGATAAGCGGGTCGTCGCAGGCGGATAGATAGCTATCCGCCACGCCAATTCTTTGAAGGTCTCTTATAGCCGCCTCTAAGAGCTGTTTAATATCCTCGTCCAGTACGTTGGAGGTCGTCTTTCTGAGACGGATTTTCGCCGCATTAAGCAGCTCTTGAGTTACCATAATTTCACCTCACCGATAGCTTATCAGGTTGTAGCCGCCTTCTTGACACGGATAAATCCGTTGTGTGCCGCTACATTGCCGCCGGCAAAGATGCTCGCTCTGTGAGCAATCTGTCCCTGCTTGAACTTGTACTCGGTCGACCTCTGAACTTCCATATCAGAGAATATCGGGAGCTCATAGTTGTGGAGTGAGCCGTATGCCATGCAGTAGGCGCCGTCCTCGGTGGACTCGGACGATATGCTTCCGCAAATCGAGTTGACGACATAAGGCACGCCGTCAATGGTTCCGGTGTTGCCGTGGTGGACGATGGTATAAGCCTTTGTGCCGTCGGCGTTTCTCGCAGTTGCAAACGCCTTCAGGTCTGTCTTCGAGAGAATCAGGTATGCGACGTCCTCGACATCCTCATCTCCGCCGTAGCTATAGATGATTTCGTCAAGCGTGGTTTCGTCGATAGCCGAAATCTCGAGGTCGGTGTCTCTGTCGATGATGTCCTTTGCGGCTTCATCCGGATTGTAGAAGATGCCGACGAGCTCGCCGGAACCGCCTTCACCGACAAGAATCTGACGCGAGAGATACTTCTTTACGGCTCTTTCGGTCGAAGTGCTGATAACGCCGTCGTAATCAGCCGGAGCGAGTCTCGAAATCTCCTCGGGCTCTTCGCAATAAGCAGTGATTTTGGTCTTTGTCATTTCGGCATAGCCAAACTCCGGCTCGATTTCGTTATAGTCCGAGTTTTCGGCGGTGTATGCGCCGATTCCGTTAGACTTCTCAAATCCTCTGCGATAGGATTCGCCGCCCTTGAGAGGCACGATTTTGACGAGGTCGACGAGGCTCGAAACGTCGTTAAAGGTAGGATTAACGTCGTTTGCATTATGCTGAGGCATTGCAACCGTTTCGGAGGTGATAGCATCCTTGTAGGTTACTTTGCTTCCGTCCTTGAGCTGTTTGCCTCTCTTGGTCGCCTCATCGGTGACGGTCTCAACCTCGGCTCTTGCAGATGCCTCTTCAACACCGGCGTTAGCAAGGTCGGATAGGTGCTTTCTTGCCTCGGCTTCCTCGATTTTGGCTGAGAGCTCGACGGCTTCATTCGTGAGCTTGTTCAAAGTCTCGATATCGCCTTCGGGGACTTTTGCCGCCTCGTCCTTGATAGCACGCAAGCGGGCTTTCATTTCTTTCAAATTCATTGATAGGTTTTCTCCTTTCAAATTGCCTTGATATAGGCTCTGATTAATTTTTCTGTTTGCCTCTGGCAAACTGTATTATCAGCCGCTTGCGCGGGATTGATAATCTGACTGATTTCGGGCATCTTCGCAAATGATAGCGAGGTCGCACATGCCGCCAACTGTACTTTTTCACCGGCGACGACGTTCTTAAAGAGCTTTTCACTCTGTTCACCTGTGAGCCATGTTTCTTCGTCCATCATTTTCTTGACATCCTCAATGTTGACTCCGTCGCAAAGATTCTCTCTGTAGACGTTGACGATACCTTCTCCGATGACATCTACCTCATCGGCGAGCTTACGGAGCGCCGCTGAATTGAGACCATATGCCGAAACGATAGGATTGTGAATCATCATATAAGCGTTTGACGGAATTTTCACAACATCGCCTGCTAAAGCGATGACCGAGGCTATGGATGCCGCCATGCCGTCAACGTAGACGGTCTTATAGCCCTGATGCCGCTTGAGCATGTTGTAGATAGCCATTCCGGCAAATAAAGCTCCGCCGCAGGAATTGATATAGATATTAAGGCTTTTGCCCTGAACGTTGTTCAAGAAGTCTCTGACATACTGAGGATATTTGTCCTCATCCGTCCATGCCTCCCACTCATCCGAGACTATATCGCCGTAGAAATACAAGTCCGCCGAGGTGAGTGTTTCATTCTTGACCTTCAAAAGCTCATTCAATTTTGGCATTGTTATTCTCCCTTCGTGTTTTGTCGTTGGCTTCCGACTTATCTGCACCGCCGTCCTCATTCCTGCCGACCTGATAAAGAGACTGATTATTTGTGTTGACGTAGTTCAAAGATATTTGTCTTACGTCGCCGTCCTCAATCTGAGGCATGTATAACAGCTCTCTGTATTCGTTGATTGTGATAACGCCTCGGTCGAAGAGCGTCTGACCGATTGATGCTCTTGACGTCAAGCTTGCATACTGTAGCCGGTTCGGCGTGAATATAACCGAGTTGCCGAAGCCTCTTTCGCGCTCTGTAAAAAGCTTATAGGTAAACTCGAGCGATAATTGAACGGCAATCGGCTCAATGGTAGACTCAAAGAAGCTGTTCCATTCTTCGGCGTTATAATTGCCGGTCAGAATCTTTTCATTGATGCCGTAATAGCGATAAATATCGCTTCGGAAAAATTCAGCCTGAGACGTGGGAACGCTTTTTGCCTCTTGGTTGATTTCGTGGAACTCAAATTCGTTGTCAATGCCGGCAATTCCGCCTTCGTTTTCGGCTGAAAGATAGGCGCTCTTGAAGTCATTAACCTTCTGCTGTAGCTCTTTATCGTCGATAAAGTTGTTATATTTCAGATAGCCCCGAAGGCTCGCGGAATTTTTGACAACGTTTTTGATGCCTTGATAGGTGGTATTGAGAAGGTCGAGCGTTCCGCCTAAATCGTAATCCGGCGGAGTACCTAAGAACCGCTTTTCGTTATATCGAGCCTTAAGGTGTATGACGAACTGATAAGGCACGGTATATTCGTTATTGTCATAGCTCCAGATGAACCGGAACCAGACGTTGCCGTCTTCATCTTCAAAGATTCGATGCGAGCCGACGGATATCGGCTGAATCCTTTCGACCTCGGTGTAATCGTCCGACCAGAATATAACCGCGAAGGCGTTTGATGTAAACACCAAATCCGCCGCCATACGGTAAAGAAAATCATATGTAGAGCATTCCGGGCACGGTCTTATGTTCAAGAGCCGTGATAGCTTATCGTTTTTGACAACAGTGCCTTTTGAATCTTTGCGGATGACCTGAGGCGATAGCTTGGCGACATTCGATGCGATTGCATTGGCAATTCCGCCGATGATTGCACTATCCCGCAGGCTTCCCGACGTTCCGTATTCCGACCGACCGCCGAAAAATATCTGCACTGTTTTCTTTTTCAAACCGCTGAAAAAGCGCTGAAATATATTCACTTGGTGCTCTTCACCTCCAGATGCTGATTCTTGAGTTGTTTCTCGTATTGAGAGTAATATTTGCTCCTGACCGTCAACGCATCTACAACCGACATAAATCCGTCGATATGTGAGCGTGGATTAATCTTGACCGGCTTCATTCGCCCGTCGCCAGAGTTAATCTGCACGGCGACATTCAAGAGGTGAGATTTCAAGAGCTGATTCTCACCGAACTCGATTCTTTGCTCTTTTATTGTGCCTTCAAGCTCTTTGAGGATAGGCGATAAGTTCGTGCCCTGATAAACATCATCGGTATGGAGCCCGGCTTTGTTGAGGTCTTGGATGAGATACTGAATCGAATATCTATCATAGCCGACCATAAGCGGTCTTATCTTGTATTGCCTTAGCAGTGTTACCATCCAATCGAAGATGTCTTTATAGTCGATAAAGTGGTCTCCCGATGGCGTCAGCCAACCTCGTTTGACGTAAATCGAGTATGGAACGCCTTCCTCATCTTCGGCAACCTTGATTCGGTCTCTTGGCATGAAAAGCTGAGTAATGGCATACATCTTTTCGTTCTTTTCGATAACCACCGAAGCCGCTGTGAGGTCGGTTGTCTGAGAGGCATCTATTCCGGCGACACAATAGCAACCGGCAAAGTCTAATAGCGAGTATTTTGCCTGAGTGACCTTGTCCACGTCCTCATACGATAACCATGCGACCGATGTATTTTGTTTTATATTGCAGTATTTTGCTAAGAACTCCGCTCTTTTCGATAGCGAGCCTTTGGCAATCTTGATTTCTTCTTTGTAAAAATCCTCTGAGACCGAAACGCCTAAATTTGGATTCGACTTTTCTAACTCTTCGAGACTATCCCATTTTTCGGTATCATCGATCATGTAGAGAAACGGCAAAAGCCTCTCTTCGGCGTCGCTTCCGCCCAAGCCTCTGAGGAACGCCGTCGAGCGTCTGACAAGTTCGTCATAGATTCCACCGTCGACATATCCGGCGGTGCAAATTGACAGCATGAGCGGTTGTCTTCGAGCACCGAGTGCGGATTTCATAACTTCGTATTGTCTCAAGCCTTGAGCCGATGTCCACGCCTCGATTTCATCACACACAACCAGATGCGGATTAAAGCCGTCTGATTTCTTCGAGTTGAAAGCTAAACGGCGAATCGACGTATTGAGCGACGGGATATAAATATCATTTCGGCGCTTGAGTGTGAATTTCGGATTTGCAAGGTCGGGGTCTGACTGCGTTATCTGATAAAAGGCATCATATACCAAATCAGCCTGCTCGAGTTTCGGAGCGAGGCAATATATCTTTGCACCGTATTCGCCGTCGATATATGCCATATATGCGATGATAGCCGCCGCAAAAAGCGTTTTGCCGTTCTTCCTCGCTACAACGATAAATACCTCTCGAAATTGTCTGTAGCCTTCATCGTCGACGATGCCGAATATAGCTGAAACGATAGCTTTTTGCCAAAGCTCGAGCTTGAGAAGGTCTGACCGACCCTCGGAATGGTGGCAAAAGTTTTCTATGAATTTGATGGCTTTGTTAGCTTTGCGGGAATCGAATTTGTATCTGCCTGAATCCAGCCCGGCGATGAGAATCTCATAGATTCGATGAATCCATTTGCCGGCTCTGATTTGCCCGCTCTTGATGGCATCATAATATTCGTGGATATAATTTGCACTGCTCATCGCCTCACCTTCGTTAAAGGCTTTAATTGCCTGTGAAATGCTTGTTAATTGCTTGCAACTGACTTACAACCAAGTTGCAACTTGTAAATATCGCTTACAAGTTGAAAAGGGGTGTCGTCCGCCCGTGGACGAGCTTGAATAAGCAGGGGAAGCCAGTAAAACCGCCAATACCGACTCCCGGGCGGACTGATAGGAAAGACAGATATGGGTCTGTTGCAATATTATCATACAACAAATTTAGCCTTCACCACTCGCAACTTTAATTTACAGCGTAAACAGTGACACTGCCACGGCGTGGATAATTCCGTGACGGTGTCTGACAAGAAAAAAGAAGTTTTTCTGATACTGTCTTATAGCTTGACTATCCGGCAATTCCGGATAGTTCATCATTCGTTTGCAAGCTCTTCAAGTCTGTTCTTTTTCGGCTTTGCCGCCGGAGCGATGTCGGCGAGGGTCTTTATCATGGCGGAATAGTTCTTTTGAAGAGCAATCAGCGTTTTGACCTCGTCGCTCTGTTTCGTGCCCCACTGGTTCTCGCCGTTCTGATATTCGGAGGTAACGCCTTTTTCGTTGACGACCTCCTCAAGGTCTTTAAGCAACACCGACGTAAAAGCCGCCCGCTCGATAAGAGGTTTAACAACCTCAAGCTTATTCGGGTCTAAATCCCTTAACGCCCTCTTGAGCCGCCTGACCTCGCTCTGAACCCGCTCGTCCTTCGTCATGTCTTCAACTTTCTTTTTCGCCATAATATCACCTCACTATAGAGCCCACATTTCGGGCGGAATCATTGATATTTTTCTGTTGAGCTCTTGAACCTCCGGGTACCAAAGATATTTAAAGCCTTCAGACACTTCATCGGCAATGTCATAAGCTTTTTCGATTTCTTTAATTGCTCTGAGGATTTCGACGTCACGCTCTTTGAGAATATCAATCGACGCCTGCAGGCAGTCTAAGCGATACTTCAACGCAACATAAGAGCTATAAATCTTAAAGCATTGTTTTGCCGCCTTTATAATCTCGTCTTTTGTCATCCGCTTAAATCTCTTTTGGGATTCCTTGACCGCCCATTCAGCCTCAAAGCTGTTTATCGAGAGATAGTCGTTCTCATATTCGTCAAACCCCAGATACCCGTCCGAGCCTCCGCCGTCAATCGCAACGAAAAACAAATCAAAGCATTCGGGAACATACGAAGACCAGTCGTTCAAATCGTTCACCATGTCCTCACAATCCGATGATAGACATGAAAACATGTATTTAAACTCTTGTGCCTGCTCTTCACCGCCTAAAGCCTCTTCTAAATCCTCATCGTCAAACCAAGATAACTCACCACAAAGGTTGTACCATTCGCTTAAATCGCTTTGTATTTTTTCGAGAGATATATCTTTGCAAAGCGGCTTTTTATATCTCATTTCTCTTGATTTTTGCCGTTTTTTCTCCAATAAATCCTCACTGTCAGCCATAAAAACACCCCTTTTCGGTTTAATCCCGGCGACCTCTGAAGAACGCCAGAATTACAAGAGCGGCGAACTCCATAGCCAGAGTAAATGCCACGCCGGCAAAGAAATAACCAATCATCAATATGCCTCCTAAAGTTTATAATTCCATCTGCACGCCCTCGGCATATCGCTTTTCGATACGCTTGCAAGCCCGCTCGAAGTAGGTTTCGTCTTTTTCAAAGCCGATGAAATGTCGGTCGGTACCGATGCAGGCGACTGCCGTCGTCCCGGAACCCATGCAACAATCGAGAACCAAGTCACCGACATCGGAATAGGTCTTTATCAGATACTCGCAGATGTCGACCGGCTTTTGTGTCGGATGACCTTCGCCTTGCTCCGGCTTATCCGATGAGATATTCACTTGAGCAAAGCTGATTATATCAACAGGGAAACGACGACCGTCTGAAACGGTGGGGGTTCTGTCAATGCCTCCTCGATAATTAGTTGACGATGAGTTCGATTTTCGTATGTACGGGTTACCCCCCGTCACAAATTGCGGGTGGTACGTCGGAAGTTTCTGATAAAACACGGCTATATTCTCATGCCGCTTGAGCGGCATTTTGTTAGCATTCAAGAAGCCCGTCGACATCTGCTTGTCCCAAATCCACTCATACCGAAAGAGCTTCCTTCCGGCGTTTATCAAATCGGTCTCAAACGGCTGTTGACAGAAAAACAGCATAGCCGCATTTTCTTTTGTCACTCTGAGAAGCTCCCGGAATAGCTTGTCAAGAGGCAAACAGACATCCCATTTGTTACTGGTTGTTCCGTAAGGCAAATCAGTAAGAACCAAATCCACCGACCCGTTCTCGATGCCTTTCATGCCCTCGATACAATCGCCGAGATAGATTTTATCAATTTCGAGATTGCTCATTCGACCGGCTCCGCACTTAAGATTTCTCTAAGTCCGACTGTTTCGCCGACTCGCAGGCTTGGAAGCCACGGGTTATTTGTAGGGATGGTCACTGTAACGTCCAAATCGCCTAACTGTTGCTCAAACAACAACTTATCGCCGCTTCTCTGTATGTATGCAATGTTGCGAAATAACCTAATCATCGCTTTCGCATCCTCGACATCTTGCTTTGTCCATCTCGATTTTGGCTTTCGGACAATGACTTCGGGATTATTGATGATATACATGAGGTCGTAGATGTCTCCTGATTCGCAGGCGCCGTTGATATAAAATACGCCACAATTATCTACAGAACACTCTTTGTTCGTTTCGCCTTTGATGGTGAATACTTCATCAACTTCGACGCCCAAAATTTCAGCTAATCTTGGCTTGCTCATGCCTGCACCTCCTCTCGGTTAAAGCATTTTGCCAACGCCGGCAAAATGTCATCCTCAAAATGTCCGCCGACTGAATAATCCCACTCGATAGAGCCGTCGGGGTATTGCCAGATACCGCAGGCTGTGAATGTCCAGTCGGTCTCGATGTTTCTGAAGACAAAATCACCGTTTTTTGTTGAGACACAAAGATAAGAATTGCCGTTGATATTCTTGTATATCAAACCTTCCTGTAAATCCGTGAATCTTTCTTTTTGCATAAACAAATCCCTCCAAATTGATATAAAATCTTGCATGTTCCGTCAAATCCTTTCATCTTGACACCCCACCCCCTATGTACACCCGTCACGCGCGCCCGCGCGGAGTTTTTTGTAAGAGGGCATCATCGGTTACCAGACGAGCCGCCGAATTTTCGAGCCGGGGGAGTGATATTGCCGTTCTTGTCGAAAGAATATCTTTCGTTCTGCCTCTCAAGGTGCTCTTTGTTGTGACAGTCCTGACATAGTAGCTCGAGATTATCAAACGACAAAGCAATCTTGGGGTCTCGGATATTCGAGGGCGAAAGATATATCTTATGATGCACTATGTCGCCTGCGGCACCGCACCGCTCGCACACGCCGCACCGGTATCTGTAATAAGCCTCACGGGTTGACCGCCAAGCTTTCGACAAGTAAAATTTTCTCGCGTATTCTTTCATCGCTTCACATTGCCCTTGCTGTCGATGAGCCTCAAGCCTCTGAATCCGGCACAAAGCTGTTTGGCATCCCGAAGCCATCTGTAGGCTGTGCCGATGTCACACGGACAGCTTGACGCAAAAGCTATCACACGCTCCGAAATATCGCCTTTATGCAGGTCGTCTTTCGGACGGACAAAATAGACGGCTTTTACAACGTCGATTTTGTATGCCTTGTCCTCACGCCGGAAAAAGTCGAAAGTCTGCTCGACGGCGAGAATGTCGGCGAGATAGGGAAGGCTTTTCTGAAAAGCCATGTCCGCCAGTTCCGGCGCATTCGGATATTTTGCGACTGCCTCGGCTTGCAATCTTTCTTTTTCCGATTCGTAAGTCGGACAACCGGAAGCCGCATATAGTCGAAACATATCGCCGGCATAGTCTAAACTGCTTTTCATATCAAGCCTCCTCAAGCTAATAATCCGTGGTTATCCACTCACCCGACCGCCATTCCGGCGGAGCGTTGCTTGTCCGATACATGACTACAGACACATACCAATGTCCATTGTAGGCGTTATATCGGCAATAGGTTCGGATGAATCTATAGCCCTTGAATTTCTTTTCCCAGTATTCTTTATCGTCTTTTCGTTCGTTCGCCATTTTGGCGACCGTCCGCTTTGACACTTTGCCGTCCCTGATTTTCTTTTCGGGCTTGCTGAGGTTCCGGGAATAGCAGAATCTCTTCGAGCCCTGCGGGTCTTTGCTCATATATCGACCTGCGGCTTCCGGCGAAAAGGTTTCCGGCTGATAGTTGTTGCAATTCGCCCAGATGCCTTTTGTCCACATTTGCTCGAGCGTGCCCCGGTCGATTCCACCGGTAAGGAAAACGTGAAAGTGCCAGTTATCTCTTCCGGCAAATTTGCCCCGCTGATATGTCCGCTTTTCGATAACATAGATATATTTCAGCGGTTGCCGGAGCTTATCGGCTTTTCTCTTGAGCTCATCTGCAAGCTCAATCATCCGGTGGCTTTTCGGTTCGCCGAGGTCTTTGAGCTGTTGTTCAACTCTTTTCAAGTCAGCCGCTCGGCGTGTCTTCACCCGGCGGAAATAGTTGACGATATCCCGCCGAGCCTCCTCGATGCTCTGAGGCGCGAGCTCGGGCTTATATGTCGGGTGCATGAAGTAATCGGTCTCGTCGAAATTTGCGTTTACCAGACGGATGAGCTTTTTTGCCGCAATCGTCCGATTGTATCTTTGCTGTTCCTCGGTTGACGGCTTTTCTTTCGCCGCTCTGACCGGCATCCGCCGACCGTCGTCGAACACCGGATAATAGTCGACTTCAAGAAGCTTACCTGAAACCGTTCTCTTTTCACGTTGCATCGTTTCGCCTCATGTCGTTTATATACCGAGCCGAAAGCTCGAACACCGAATTGTAGAGTGTGGTGCGGAGATACGTCTTGATGTGATTGATGTCATAGAGGATAACGCGATATCGGTCTATAACTTCCTTGACATGGTCGGACGTGAGCTCTTGGTAGACGTCGGCGACCATTCGGGCGGTCAAATCATTCCCGCCGATTCTGACCGGCATATCTTTCGGCAAAACATACACCTCGGCGATTATCATCGCTATTTCGTCCGCCTGAATTATGTCGGCTCCCTGAAAGCTGTTGACGTCAATCTGCTCTCTCACTTCCTCTAGTGTCTCATGAAAGCTTGACTTGACTTGACCTGACTCTGATTCTTTCGCAGAACTTTTCTTGTAATTCTTTAACATTTCGGCAACTCCTTTTTGATTCTTGATTTTTCGGCATTCCATCGTCGATAAAATACTATACAATACAAGCCCGCAACGCAGGACTCTCACCTGCATTTGCGGCTTGACATTTTGTTGCTGCCGTATTATAATAGTTATGTACTTTTATATCGGCGACAACTTTCGCCTGCAGTCTGATAATTGCTACTTGTCAGACTGCTTTTTCTTTTATAAGCTCGACGTCTTTCGGATTGCAAACAGTAACCGACCGACCGCACGCATCTTCAAGTTCGACTTGGACATACACGCCGTCGCCGCTCGGGTGAGGTCGGTACACGACCGCCGAAATCCTGTTATACTCAAGGTCGCCGTGTCTCGGGTCTTTGAGCATAACCCGCTCCCGGTTCAATAACGCCTGCTTAACCTCTTCAATGCTCACGTTTTTTCACCGCCTTTACTCTTGCAGAGGCTGTTTCAAAGTCTACTTGGCAATGCACCATAATGCAGGCGGTTACAACGTCAACGCCTTTTGCGACTAACTTGTCAACCTCACAAGCTTTGATAGTTTGCTCTACACATTCAGCATAGGAACGGGAAGAGTGCATCTGAATCCCGTTGAGCTTTTGGGCTAGTCTGCCATCGCCATCAATGTACTTGTCCTCAATCGCCAAGTAGTGGTAATCCTGACTGAAAACAATGTAAAACGAGCGCCCGCTTACATAAATCTTAGTTATGTACTTTTCAATAATCTGTTCCATGATTTTCTCCTTTTCGCTCATCCCGCCAATCTTGCAGGATTAAAAGACCTTCACGGAGCTTATATATTCCGATGATTCCGAGTGCCAATGCCGCTAAGTATGCTCCCATAGTTAAACCTCCTCCTGACCGATTCCGACCGCTTTGCAATTATCGGCATATTTCTTTAGAGCAAGCGATGGAACAAAGCCATGTTCTATAACCCTATCGTAAAGCCTTACGATGTCGGCAAAGCTCATCGTCTTAAATGAGATAGTGTTTTGAGTTGTGACTGTGATTCCGGCGCCTTCAGAAAAGCCGAGGGAAGCACAAATCTCATAGTAGGTTAGGGCGATATATCCGCCCGAAGCGAGCTTCAACCGATACAATTTCTTTTTCGTTTTTGCCTTACTCATTGCACACCTCCCGAGATGTCGGCTTCCGACCTCTACGCTTGAGACGCTCGATAAAAGCCCGCTCTGCGGCATCCGCCGAATAGATAGGTCTGCCATATTCATCTTTGCCGGTGCTTCCGTTTTCGATTTCCCGGTAGATGGTGACAACGCTTACTCCAATGCTGTCGGCAATGTCCGCAAACCTTGCTTCGCTTTGATAGAGCTTCTCGATTTCCTGACGGTCTGCGAGTGTCAAGTAACGATATTTCATCTGATACCTCCTTGTAATGCAAAATGAGAGTGAATGGCATGCCATTCACTCTCATTTTTTTAGTCGAATCTTTAAAAATAAGTGCGAAACGGCTCGAAAAACCTTTCGCATTTATTATAAGACGGCTCATTTTTGCGTTTTGGTGATTTTTATCCTTGACAGAGGGAGCGTTCTGTGCTATAATAATTGATGGTCTTCGAGGTGTGGCTCAGTTTGGTAGAGCGCTACGTTCGGGACGTAGAGGCCGTGGGTTCGAATCCCGTCACCTCGACCATACAAAAAGCCGCCCTATTGGGCGGCTTTTTTTGCATATGCAGCTCCAATAACCGGCGTGACTGTGCGGTCACGCCTTTTTTCGTTTTGTCGAAAAAGAAGGTGACAAGAGGGGTTTAATGTGATATAATAAGATAGTATTTTTTATGCGAGAGAACAGGGCGGAACTTTTTCATCCGAAAGTATTGAAATTGCTGTAGGGAGGTGAAGGCTTGGGGCTTGAAAACGAATTTGTTCAGTTCACGGAAATTGCGTGGGAGTCGTTCTACGACTCGGTTGATTCCACGGCTTTCCCCGAGCAGGACACCGATGTCATATATGAATCACTGTCAAAGAACCTTGACGCTGTGCCGTTCTGCGACTATCTGAAAAGATTTTTGCACACAAGAATGGGGCTGTCGGGCGACTATACCCAGACGCCTGTCGAGGTTTACCAGAAATATATCTGCGAGCAGTTCCAGATTAACAGCACGCCCGCATCCTTCGACTCGAAGACCACGAGGCTCGGTACCATGGCGAAGAACTGGCTCACACAGCAGACGGTCAAGAGAAGCGTCGTATTTCTTCTCGGGTTCGGGCTTTCGATGAGCGAGGACGACGTCAACAACTTCCTCGAGAAGGCTCTTCACGAGAGCTGTATCAACCCGAAGGACCCGTTCGAGACGGTTTGCTGGTACTGCCTGCAACACGGGCTCGGGTTCGACGAGTATCAGAGGATATGGGAGAAATATCTCAAGCTTCCGGCTCTTACATACGACGAGCTTGACCACATCCTCGAAAGCAAAACCGTGTTCGTCCGGAGCCACCTGTTCACCGTCAAGACGGAAGAGGACCTCATGTACTATCTCTCCGTCCTGAAAAGGGACAAGAAAAATTCCCGCATGAGCGTTTCGGCAAGCATGAACTTCAACGAGCTCTACAACAAGGCTCGGCTTCTCGTTGCCAATCTCAAGAACCAGATGGAGGACGAGACCTTCAGCCGGGAGATGTATGCCTATAAGCAGACCCTTTCCCGCGACCCGAGGCTTTCGGACGAGGAGATATGCGCCCGCATCTCAAAAAAGCAAGCCTCGAGGCACTACTACACGCCGAAGGACATTACCGAGGGCGACATCGAAAAGGTCATCTGCTCGGCGGTACCCACCGACAAGCACGGCAACCTTGTGCCGGCGAAAACCTCGTCGCTCAACAGGGCATTCTATGGCAAGCGGTTCAGCAGACAGCACATCCACGACGTTCTCAACGGCAGAATCGAGATTGACCGCTTCGACCTTATCACCCTCAACTTCTTCATCTATTCGCAGTCGGGCGACGTCTACATTAACAACCTGTCCCGGTTCAACGCCTTTATGGAGTCGACCAACTGGATTCTGGCGGAATGCTCAATGGGCGAGCTGTATGTCACCAACCCCTACGAAAGCTTCGTCCTTATGTGCATGCTCACCGACGAGCCGCTTACCACCTATGCGGACGTTCTCGAGCTCTCATACATCGAGGGCGCAAAGACCGGTGCCGGTGCAAAGAATTACAAACGCAAATAAAAAAAGCCCCAACCGTGATTTACGATTGGGGTTTGATTTTTGTTTACTGGTTACTGTCGACAACCGACTCTGCCATGAACTGGTCGCTCCTGAGCTCGATGAATCTTCCTACCGAAGCGCAGACCCTCCTGTCGAACGTCTTTTTGTCGACAAGCAGATTGCGGCAGGCGGTCTTTGACTTTTCCGAAGCCGACATATCCGTCATGCGGATTCCGACACGCCCGAGTGCCTCCGCAAACTTTTGCGCCGGTTTCTTCTGGAAGCCGAGGAGGAAGTCTCTGCCGTCGCGGCTCACAAACCGGAAGACTCTTTCCGGCTTATAGCCCTTCATGGGGCAGGGGTTCTCGACCACGGAAATCTCGGTCATATCGTAATAGGCTCTCGGATTGGCGGAACGCATCGCCGCATCGGCAAGCCCGCCGACCAAAGCTCCCAGAGCTCCGAACGAAGCCGCTCCAACGGCACTTCCCGCGCCGCTTCCCGACTTTCTGACAATCAGATATCCGTTGCCCGTGAGCACGATTTCAGTCTGCGCATAGTACTCGCGCCTTGTCTGCCCGAAATAGAACACCCCGAGCCCCGAGAACAAAGCCTGTCCGCAAACCCTGCAGACTCCATTCTCCGGCAATTCATTCCCACAAAACTCGCACTTTTTAACCTTGTCTTTACTCATATAAATCGCCCTTTCTGAAAGATTTTAGCCGGTAACTCTGACCACTGCTACTCCAGTGAGGTTGGCATAATTGCCGCCGTCTTTGCCTGCCCACCAGTTCAAAATAACACCGTCGCTCACATCAAATCCAGCATCTTCAAAAGCTTCCTTAATCTCGACTAGTGAAACAATTATAACCCCGCTTCTGTCAACTCCGCCGATCTGTTCACCGAAGAGTGCAGTAATCATGTTCCAGTTTGAGGTATAAATCCCCATAGGACCCCAACCGATGTAATCGTCATCCAAAAGGTCATAGTAAATGTACAAATACAACTCAGGGTCGGTAAAGTCGTAATCCTGCAAGAAGTCAAGCATATCGCTGTCGGTCATTTTTTCAGAATAGAGGACGGTTTCGACCGTTTCGGCGCTTGCGCTCTCAGCTTCTGTTTCACTGTATTGTACCACCGAGAAGCTCTTGAAGACGGTGCCCTCTTCGCAGTTAAGACTTACGAGGCGAAGGTCATTGACATCGTAACCGTTCTCCTCAAAAGCTTCAAGGATTTTACTGCAAGAGAACAGATAGGTAATTGTGCCGTCGTCGTTCTCTGTAACCGTATACAACGGAATCTCCTCATTGGAATTAGAATCATAACTGACAAAGCTAAGCCAATCACAGAAAACTTCGAGCGTGAACTGAATATTAAGTATCAGATACGAAGAACGTGGAGCATAGGAAACAATTTCAATGTAAGTGTCCTCACCTTGAATAGCCTCGATAAGCTCAGACATGTGCTCGCCTTTGTAATTTATAAAGACAACATCGCCTAATACAAAAGCTCCTACTTCCCCTTGCTCACCGGCAACAATGCCATCAATGAGCCACTGTTCTTCGATAACTTCTCCATCACCGTCATCTTCATCGTAATACTCAATACCATCGGTGTATTCGAGAGACCAAGGGTAGGATATGCCGGTATAGGTAGCTTCCGGAATTTCATCCACAACCTCTATCTTCGTCACATGAATCTTCTCTTCCCAAGTCAGACTGTCGATATAGACACAGCGGATGTCTTCGAGAGTTAAACCGAGGTCGGAGACGAGGTCGATTATGCTTTGGCACTCGAAATAGGTAGTATAGGTGCCGTCGTCGTTGCGGACTGCGGTGCACCTTTCGACGTACTGCCAACCAACTAAGCCGATATTCATGGCAAGCTTGATGTCTGCCGAGTCTGCGGTTACGGCGACATAAGCGCCATCCTGATTGACTGCGGCATAGAATTGTTCAAGAAGCTCTGTGTCGCCTTCTTCTATAACTCCGCTTCCCTCTCCGAAGGTCAGAACGGTGACGTCGACATCAAGCGACCAAGCGGCGAAGCTGTTTTCGGCAACGATTTCCTCTTCCCCGTTGTCTTCCTGATTTGTCTTGACGGAAGAGATTACCACTGCTCCTGCGTCTTCGCCGCACCGAAGGACTATCGAGGAGACGGTCTTGCTTGAGTCGATGTCGAGAGTCATGGTGTTGGTGAATTTGTAGCCGGTCTGGGTGAGGGTGCCGTCGGAGTAGTTGACGATGAGGTTCACGCCGACGTTTCTTTCGGAGAGGTTGACCTTGATGTAATCAAGGGTAGCTCCCTCGTCGAACGCCCAACCTGTGGCGGCTTTGGCTTCCGTATACTCGATGGTTCTGGTGCTTGCGTCGTAGCTTGCACCGTCCTCGTGATAGGAGTCGATGGCGACGCCTTCAATCCTGAACCACTTTTCGTTTAAGTAGCCAGAGGTGTCGTTATTATTCTTACTGCCGCTGTTCGACCCGACTATAGCCCAGACTATGCCGGTGACGGCGAGGGCTATTACGAGGATGATGACGACGACGGCGATGATAACGGTTTTGTTGCCGGATTTCTTTTTCTCCTCGAGCTTGTCCTTCGGGACGACTATTTCGTCGGTGACGAAGAGGGGCTTTTCCTCGGCAGTAAGAATTCTGTCGGGATCTTTTGCAGGCTCGGTCTCCGAAGAAACCTCCTCCGGCTCCTCCTCGGGATTGTCGAAGAGCTTTTCCCGGACGGTAAGACCCATGGCGGGCGCCGTCTTCTTCTGCTTCGGCTTGCGAATCTGACCCTTCTTCTGGGCTTTCTCGCTGACAACCGTCTCGACGGTGTTGCCATAGAGTGCGCCCTGGAACTGATTCATCGAAGAGAAACGGTCAACCGGTCTGACGGCAAGAGCCTTCATCAGGGCATCCTCCTGCCGCTCGGTTATCTTGATGCCGAGCTTGTGCGGCGGGACGATGTTGTCGCCCATGATTCTGTCGGTCGAACGTGGCGGCGGATTGCCCGTCAAGCAATAGTAGATTGAGGCGCCGAAGGCATAGACGTCCGTCCAAGGACCCTGATTACTGCTCATCTGGTATTGCTCAAAGGGAGAATAGCCGTGCTTGAGAATGAGGGTCTGGGTCTGCTGATTGACCTGCGAGCTGTCGGTGACATCCTTGGCACAGCCGAAATCGAGGAGCTTGATGTCTCCGTTTTCGAGCATGAGGTTGTCAGGGCTTATGTCGCGGTGGATAAGCCCGAGGTCGTGCATGTGCTGAATCGCTCCGAACATCGGCTTTATCATCTCGAAAAGCTCGTCTGCGGGGATTCTTCCTCCGCGCTGGGCGGTCAGCTCTTTGAGGGTTGTGCCCTCGATGTATTCCATGACGATATAGACGGTGTTGTTCTCCTGGAAGAAATCCTTGACACCGACAATCTGCGGTTCCTTTTCGAGCTTGCCCATGGTCATTGCTTCCTGCAAAAACTTGAACTTGCCCTTTTCATAGGTGCCGGTCGTTCTTGACGAACTGGTTACCGTTATGGACTCCTGATTGTTTCTCGCGGCATTTCCGACGGGATAATACTCCTTGACGGCAATCTTAAGCCCAAGGCGGGTGTCACGCCCGACATATGTAATGCCGAAGCCGCCCTCACCGAGGACTCTGCCGATTAAGTATCTGTCCTGAAGAACCGTACCCGGGAGCAGATGATGCGGTGCGGGAACATAGCTTCCCTCCGTCAGTCCGCAGGCGGGGCAAACCCCGTTCTCCTTGACAGGTGTCATACAGTATGGACAATATCTCACTTCATCCATTTATATCTGCTCCTTTATCCATAATCAATATTACTCATTAGGGTTCGGTCGTGCAGGGACGCAAGCCCCAATCAAGGGGTGCATCCCCGACACTTCCTTTATAGAATCAGCCCTTCCACTTGCTGTTTCTATAGATGCTGACAATCAGTGCGACCAGTCCGACCAAGCCGCCGAGCGCAAACACAGCACCCGCAAAGCTTCCCTCGCACATGGCGCAGAAGCCCGCTATGAAGATGATTCCGAAAACAACCGCACAGATAATCAGAACTATGTTGCCGGACGAGCCGGTGGGCTTCTTCCTGTCGCCAATTTCGATGGTGAATATGGGCTCGGGCTCCGGCTCAGGGATGGGAGTCGGTCCCGGAATTGGCGGAAGAGGCTTTTGCGTATCTTCCCACGGGAACGCCCTGATGAATTCGCCGACCGTTCTGTAACGGGGATTCTTCCCGGGAATTTTAGCCGTCGGAGGCTGAACCGCAAGACCTCTCAGGAGAACCTCCTGCTGTCTTTCGGTGAGTCCCGCTCCGTATTGGTTCGGTGGGACAAGCGGGTCGTTGTCGAGGCGGCTCATCGCCTCGGGCGGAACCTTGCCGGTGAGGCAATAGTAAATCGAGGCGCTGATGCCATAAACGTCGGTATATGTGCCCTGACCACGGCTCATGTATTGCTCGACGGGAGCAAATCCGGGCTTAAGTAGTACTTTCGCCGACCTGCCATCCTCCATCGAACGTGCGCTTCCGAAGTCTATGAGCTTGAGATTGCCGTCGTTATCGAGCATGATATTGTCGGGTGCGATGTCGCGGTGAAGGAGACCCGTTTTGTGCATCTTCTCGATGCCCTCAAGAAGGACCCTAAATTTGGGCAGGAATTCTTCGGCACTGACCGGTCCTTCATTCCTGAGAAGGCTTTTAAGGGATGTGCCTTCAATAAATTCCATGACAAGGTAAGCTGTTCCGTTTGCCTGGAAATAGCTGTAAGCCTTAACCACCGAGGAAAGATTCCTGAGCTTCGCCAGAGCCTTCGCTTCGTCCAAGAAGCTGTTCATACCGCCCTGATAAAGTTCCTGAACATCCTTGCCTGCGTGAACGGTTCCGTCGGATGCCCTTTGCAGGTTGAGCTGATTCGGAAAAAACTCCTTGACGGCGACATGCAGGTTGTCCTCGGCACGATGTGCGCTATATGTAATGCCGAAGCCGCCCTGACCCTGTACATTATCAATTATATAGCTATAATCCCAATTTTGCAACTTGTAGCCGTAGGGCAAAGTCATCTCGTTAAACATTCCGTTCCCTCCCTGCCGTTTGATAAATGTAGCTTTTTGTCATGATTGATACCTCAGCTTGCATCTGAAACCATTGCGATAACGTCGTCTGCGGTAACATTGAAACCGTCATACACGGTTATTATCATTCCGAACATGTAATCGTCTACTCTTTTGAACAGTAATTCCTGTGTTATTTCAAGACCTTCGCTCACGATAGTGCATACAACACGGGAATATTCATTCGAACCTACCGTAATCGTATCAATACTTTCAATGGTATAGCCTGAAAGTTCAAACTGATTTGCATTAAATTCCGCATATGTAGGAGCGTCGTAGCGAGTTCCGTTAGGTGAAAATGTCAGATCTTCCACCTCCATTATGATGTTTGCACCGGTTGTCAGGTCAACAGACATCGCACAGTATACAACTTGCAATTCGGACAACACTTCAAGCCTCTGCTCGTCGGTGGTGATGCTGTCAGAGTTTATGTCCATAAACTCCAAGAGTTGGTCATCGTCGTAGAAAAACCATGTTGAACCGGGCATAAAGCTCACATCGAAGTATTCGTTGATATAGACTCCGTCTTCCACGCTTCCAAGAATCTTGCCAAAATCAACCTCGGGTTCTTCATCTTCCGCTTCGGTGGTAGCAGCGGTGGTGGCGGAGGTGGATGCCTCCGCCGTTGTTGCCGCCGTGGTGGTTGCTTCGGGTGTGCTTGCTTCGTCTTCATCGTTGGTCACCGTTCCGAGACTGCACGCACAGGTCGCGAGCATCACCGCAAGGGAAGTGAGTATCAGGAGTAAACGCCTTAGCGTGCTCATCTTACTTCGTTCCTCCCTTATTGACTATCTCGAACATCTCGTTCTTCGAGCCAAGGTAGAATCTGTCGCCGACCTTGACGGGCATCGGCTGATTGGCGGCAAGTCTGCCCTTGCCTTCGAGATATGTGCCATAGGTGGAGCCGAGGTCCTTGAGGTAAACGATGCCGTTTACATATTCGAGCTGGCAATGAACGCCGCTTACACCGCTTGCATCGCCGGGGATGATAATCTCGTTGCAATTCGGGTTTCTGCCCATTCTGAGTATGCCGGTAATCGGATAACGCTTTCCGACCAAGGCACCCGCTGTGCACTGAACACGAGGATACTTGGCTGTCGGGTCATTGGCAGGTGCGGGAGAAGGAACGGGATTGGGTGCCGGAGCAGGGATGGGAGTGGGTGCAGGTGTAACAGCAACCTTCTGCTGTGCCGGCTTCTTTTTCTTGGTTGCGAGAGCGACGATAACGATAACCAATACGATTATAACGACAACCGCCGCAATAATGCCAATTATGAGGGCAAGATTTACGCCAGAGGAAGATGTTATATTGAGCGTATAGCCGTTTTCCTCTGCAAGTTCCCAGGCATAAGAGATATCTATGGCGTAGTATGTAGAAGCTTCGTCATCGGTATAGCCGTAGGTGTTGATGCCGACAACTTTTCCTTCATCGGTGACCATAGGACCGCCCGAGTTGCCGGACGAAATTCTCGCATCGGTGCTGATAACATTAACGCTTCCGCCGAAGTAAGACGTTGTTCCTATTCTCGAAATGATACCCTGAGTCAATGTCTGGGCAGAGACTGAGCCGTCAAACTTGTAGGTGAAGTAATATTTTCCTTCATCGGAGGAATACTGCAAATCCTCAGTTCCAAATACATCTGTGCTCACGCCCGGATAGCCTATTGCATAGACCGTATCACCGACTGAGGAGCTTGCTGCTTCATCAGTGAGCTCGAGTGCAACTCTTCCGCTTGCGGTGCTGTCAGCCTTGAGGATTGCGCAGTCGAAATCTTCCGAATAGTCAACAACGTTGCAAAGCACCATTCTGGAATGTTCCGCATCCCACTTCATGTTTGAAAGTCTCAGAGTTGATGCACTGTAATAATAGGTTATTGCAAAGGCATCATCTGTATATACGAGATAGACCTTATCAGCCAATGTATAACTTCCATCTGAATTTTCATCTGTTATGACATGTCTGTTAGTGACAAACAAATCGGTTTCTTCTCCTACTGACACTGAGCTGGAGCCTTTTTCGTAGCTTACGCCAAAAGCGGTTCCTGTATTCGCAAACATAAGGTCACCGTCAGCATCGTAAAATTCTGCATATACCATTACAACGCCTTTTGTTGCGTCAGAAACGGAGCTTGCCGAGACGTTTACTGCCGCGAGCGGCGTTATCATTAATACTAATGCCAATATAAGGCAGGAAAGCCTTTTAAACATAATTTTTACCTTCTGAGAGTTTTAGTAAATCCACACAGCGGCGGCTGTGTTGTTGTCATTGTCGGAAGGGATGCGTGCCTTTAGACGGCGGCGCATCCTTCTTATCCATTTGCCCGGGGTGGAGGAACGCTTGAGGTCGTATTCCATTTCGTCCTCAAGAACATACTCCCAGAACCCATCCGAGCAAAGGAGAAACGCATATTTGTCGCCACTAATCAGGTCGAGCGAGCCGGTGTCGATTTTCAGCTCTTCCTCCTGCCCGAGGGCACGGATGATTCTGCTCCGGTCCTCGTGGAACCTGATTTCGGCGGGCGTTATCTGTCCGAGATAAACCGCAAGCTGTGAGGCACTGTGGTCAAGAGTCTGGAATTCGAGAACGTTGTTATGAAAACGATAGATTCTTGAGTCGCCGCAGTGCGCCCAGACGCATTTTCCGTCCGAATAGCTGACAGCAGTAATCGTGCTTTTCATCCGGCAGGACGGAGTCTGTAGCCTGAGAATTTCGGCGTTGGCGGTCTGGATGTCGGCACAGAGCTTGTCAAGGTCGACTTTGCCCGACCAACCGCCCGAGATGATTTCAACAGCCTTGCGTGAGGCTATGTCGCCTCCGCCGTGTCCTCCCAAGCCGTCGGCTACGAGAGCAATGACGCCGTCACCGGAAGCACGAACGACTACCGAGTCCTCATTGCAGTTCCTTCCGCCGATATTCGTGTAGCTTGCAGTTCTTATCATTGTGATTTCTCCTTTGAATGTGTGCATGTGTTCGCGTATCAAACCTCAAGAACAACCGCTGTGTAGTTGTCCTGATTGGAATATTCCTTTGCGGCAACGGCTTTTCCGAGAGCCTCCGCCGTTTCTTCGGCGGTGCCGGTTGCTATGCAGGAGATAAGCTCTTCCTGAGTCAGAGCGTTATAAACGCCGTCACTCATTAAAATATACTTATCTTTTGCGTGAATGTCAATCGCCGATGCGGGCATGTCGACATGCTTTATTTCACCCATACCGAAGAAGCTAGTGAGCCCCGAAGCTTCCTTTGAGGCAAATGCTTCCTCGATTGTGCCGGAGCCGTTCGAAGCCTTGAGCTCGAGGTCGTGGCGATAGATGTGCTCACGGTTGAGCTGAATCAGGGAGCCGTCACGCCAGAGATAGATTCTCGAATCGCCGATGCTGAACCACATGAACTTGCCCTGTCTGATGAGACCGGCAACCATTGTGGAGCCGCTCTTATAGTACTTCGACGGACCGAGCATATTGTTTACAGCCTTGTTGCTCTCCGAGATTATCTTCCACATAAGAGGCTCGAACTGCTCGGCGGCGTTCGCTACGAAGGTGTTGAGAGCTGTTTCGACGGCGAGCTGTGAAACCTTGTCGCCGTCTTCGAGACCGCCCATGCCGTCCGCAACTATTGCAAGGACTCCCATCCCGCTTGCCGCATCTGCGGGCGAAACGGTAAAGCTGTCCTGCTGACACTGTCTCGAGCCTTGATTGTGGAGCTTTCCGACACGGGGAACGGCAAGATAGCTCTTTTCCACCGCTTCCTTTTCGCGAGCCAGTCTGTCCTTGCGGTTTCTAAGCACAATGCTGATTACCAAGCCGATTATCACGGCGGCAAAGAGCACGCAGACCGCAATCAGGATAATCATGCCGATATTGACGGAAGTCGTTGCAACTTCGCTAGTAACTTCGCCCATATCAGTTTACCTTATCCTCGCCCTGCTTCCATGTGAACTGGTCACTGCAAAGCGGAACGAACAGAAGCTTGGTGGTGCCTATCTTGATGACATCATAAGCGTGAATCTGCTCGGCATTGAAGACTGAGCGACCGTTGAGCTTGATGATGTTTCTGCCGTCGGCAGGACCGAAATAGAATGCGTTGTCGTCGGCATCATAGGCAATCATTGCGTGCTTCTCACGGGAAATCTGGAGGTCGTTGGAGATGTGGATATCGCCAATTTCACGACCGATATAGTTATATCCGTTGTGAACTCTGAAATCGGTGCCTTTTTCGGGACCGTCGATGCAGACGAGCCATCCGCAAACGGGGTCAACCGAGCTTCCGTCATCCGAACGGATGCCGCCGTTGATTCCACCGATCTGTGTGGGCTCCATGCTTTCGGCTCTGTTGCCTTCTTCATAGGGCTTTACAGGGATGGTGCCGCCCATGTTGTCGGCATAGCCTGAACCTCCGCTCGGAGGAGCTGTGGGACCGAAGGGGTCACCGGTGGCGCCGACTCCGCCGCCTACGACGTTGGGAGCGGTTGTTGCACCGAAGGAGCTTGCTCCGCCGGCACAGTTGGGGCATACGGAGTGGACAGCCGCGTCATAGTAACCTCCGCAATTAGGGCATCTTGTCAATTTGTTCTGAACTTCCATTTTAATATCCTCCTGAATATAGTATTTTTTATTTTAGCCTGTGCGTATGTTCACACAAGCTCATAAACTGTAATGTGGGGCTCAGTTCTGCACGATTTCAAATGTGTTGTTCCTCGAGCCTACATAGAAGCGGGAGCCGATTCCGAGCGGAACGGGGTTGTTTCTCTGGAGCTGTCTGCCGTCCTCAAGATAGGTTCCATAGCTCGAGCCGAGATCGACGAGCATTATCGCGTCACCCTGACGATAAATCTTGCAGTGATTCGAGCTTACGCCCGATTCGTTCGCCGCAAATCTGACACTGCTCGAAGAGGTTCTTCCGAACGTAAGACCGTTGCCCAAGCCGTAGACCCTTCCCTTGAGTGAGCCGGAGATGCACATGACTCCTATCGAGCCGTATGAAGCGGGAGCCGTGCCGCCGTTGTTGTTACTATAGTAGACGACGCCGGCATTTGCGGAAGCCTTTTTTCTTGAAATGGGCGCAGTGTCGCGGGAGCTGACCAGGACGGCGATTGTGAAGCCGACTGCTATCAGAAGCGCAAGCGTTCCTCCGCTTATCATTCCTCCGACACAGCAACAGATCATCGCAAGAGTGCCCATATTGTCCCTGCATCTCGACCTTCCGATAAAGAAGGGAATGAGTCCGAACAACGCGCCAACCAACGCTCCTCCGATAAGTACACCGATAAGATATGCCATGATATTTTACCTCCGATTTATATTTTGATATGTTCACATTATACTCAATTCGAATTTATTTTCGTAGTTTTGATTCGGCACATCATTGTTTTGCAACAACTATGAATTTTTCGTATTCCGAGCCAAGCCAGAAGATGTCGCCGTAGAAAAGCTCGGCGGTCTGGTTTGCCGCAAGACGCTGACCGTTTCTTATGAAGGTGCCGTAGGTGGAACCGAGGTCGGTGATGTAGATTCTGCCGTTGCGGAAGATAAGCTCGCAGTGGTAGCCGCTTATGCCCTGAGTGTTCACCGGATAACAGAGGTCATTGCCCGGATTTCTCCCGAGAGTAATCCTGTCGGAGAAGGCATATCTTTTGCCGCAAAAGAATCCGCATGTGCCCTGAATCCTCGGTCGGAAATCAGCCGACCTTCGACCGAAAAGTTGCTGTGATGTCATTTCTGAATGCTCCCTTCAATCATATGCCTACAGAACAGTTCTTTTGAACAATTCTTCTGTTCTTTCGACAATTTAAATTGTATCATTCGTAATATTAAAATCGTAGTTTTTCTTTACAAAATGCAAAAAAGAGACAGTCCGAAGACTGCCTCCTGATATCTTTCTTGTTATATTTATATTCCGAGATACTCGACTAAACGGAAGAAATGCCCGAACACCGCCGTGTTTTCTATCGTTTCGATTACGGTGGCATCAAAATCACTGCCGAAAAGCATGATTAATATCACCGCTATGCCAACCAAAGCCGCCGCATAGCAGACCCATGCCGCACCTCCGGCTATTCCCTCGACGGTTCCGAATATGACGTCAAGGGCATATGGGATATGTATGCCTTCAAGAAGCTTGAATATCCTCATTATCAAGCTCATCAGGAACCGGAGCAGAAGCACAAGCACCATTAACAGAATTACTTCGAGGCAATAGACTATGAGGGGCTCGAAAATCCGGGATTCGACAATCTCTCCCACGTTGTCACCTGCAAAATAAGCGCTGACTGTATCTCTGACGGCTTGGGCGACCTCTTCCTCGCCGACAACAAATCCGGCAGAATTGATGATGCTTTCGGACGTGAATAAATCGTTGCCGATAATCATACTCATGATTTCATCATCCGAATCTGTCACATGCTCAAGCGGATCGGAGGAGGAAATTGCGTTATTCACCGAATCGGAAATCGAATTTCTTATAAGACCGTCGTAGATGAGCGGCGCCAGAGTCTGTGCCGAGAAAACGCTTACCGAAAAGACGATTGCAAGGAGAACCGTCGAGAACGTTCCGTAAAGAAAGCCACGCCTTACTCCGACGAAAAGCCCGATGAGGATTGCCGCGACTGCCAGTATGTCGACGATGATGACCGGCAACTCATTGCCGTTGTCGGCAATTATCACCGCCGCAAATCCGGCGATTGTCAGAAGAACTGCCGCAATAATCAGGACTACCGAGCGGGAGCGATTGTAGGGGGTCTGTGCTCCGCATTGGGCACAGCTTTTTACTCCTCGGCGGAGCTTGTATCCGCATTTTTCGCAGTACATAACTTCTCCTCGCTTTCCCCGACAGTTTCTTCGACCGGCTCTTCCGGCAGGTCGGCTTCGGAAAGCTTTTCCTCAAACGCCGGCATGTCCTCTGGAGTGATTTCGGCTTCTTCAGCTTGCTTCTTCCTGCCAAAGAGCCTGAGTCTCGGAAAGAGCTTCTTGTCGTCTGCGGTCTTCATGACCCACTCGTTGACCGGCTTGCCACACCAGCGGCAATAAGCGGCGGTGTCGCCGATCTGCTTTTTGCAGGAGGAGCAGTAACGCTTTATCGACACGCTGTCATAAAGGCTGTCGTGGAACTCCTTCATCGACTGGAATCTGTCAGTCGGTCGGACGCCGAGAGCAAGCAGGATGGATTTCTCCTGCTGTTCGGTTATGTCGGCATGGAGCTTGCGGGGCGGGATGAGTTCGTCTTCTGAAATTCTGTCGACCGAACGCACGGGAATCTGCCCCGTCAGGCAATAATAAATGGAGGCGGCAAAGGCATAGACGTCCGTCCACGGTCCCTGACCCTTGCGCTGATACTGTTCCAGAGGCACATAGCCGTGCTTCAGCGTCAGCGTCTGGGTTTCGGAATTTTCGGAAACGTCCCGGGCACAGCCGAAATCTATAAGCCTAAGCCTGCCGTTTTCAATCATAAGATTGTCGGGACTGATATCCCGGTGGATAAGACCGGCATCGTGAACCGTTCCAAGAGCTCCGAACATCGGCTCGAGCATTGCAAAAAGCTCTCTGGAAGGGATTCTTCCTCCACGAAGCTCTGTCTGCTTTTTGAGGGTGACCCCTTCGATATATTCCATTACAATATAGGCTGAGTTGTTCTCTTCGAAATAGTCTATTACCGAAACAACCTCGCTCTGCTTGGTGAGGCGTGCCATTATTCTGGCTTCGCCCAGAAATTTTTCCTTGCCCTTCTCAAAGCTGTCGACGGCACCCGTGAAGCTCGAAACGTTCAGAGACATTGTCGACTGTCTCATAGAAAGCCCGACGGGATAGTATTCCTTGATTGCGACCTTCATGTCAAGCGTCAGGTCACAGCCGATATATGTAATGCCAAAGCCGCCTTCGCCCAGAACCCGTCCGACAAGGTACTGATTTTTGAGGACGGTTCCGAGAGGCAGATGGTGTGCCGCAGACTCGTATTCCGAGAACTTCTTATTGTCTGCACAATTATTGCAAATTCCGGCTCCTTTACTCACGGGATTCATGCAGAAAAGGCAACGGTCTTCATGCCTGACTTTGCGTGCTGTTGTGGACACAGACTCATCGTCTACAGACGCATCCCTTCGGACAACTCCCGCTCGCTCCGTCACCGCATCGGATTTTATCTTATCGGCATCGTCAGTCATGATAACCCTCCAAACCCATTTTAAGTAGATAACAAAATTATATCATCGACGATTGTTGGAGTGTAGTTCAGGTTTTCGGAGAGATTGCCACGAATGTCCGGCAACGATTTGAGTAGCCTCGCCGGCTTTTAAAATATCCATAAATGAAAAGCCCCGATTATTCTCAATCAGGGGAATAATCGGGGTAGGTGGTTGTTCAATGGGAGATGGCTTTTACGACAGCTTTTTCTGTTATATGACTTTTGATAATTTCTCCCCCATCTCATCCACATCCGCTTCCGTGATAATCAGCGGCGGGACGAATCTTATGACGTTCTTGCCGGCGGAGATGAGGACGAGATGCTCATCCATGAGCGCAGACTTCACTATGTCCGCGACGGGAACGTTGAACTCAAGACCCTGAATCAAGCCTCTGCCTCTGTGGGCTGTTATTTTGTCCGAAGAAGCCATGAGTGCTTCTAATTTATCCCAAAGATATCCTCCGACATTCCTGACATGTCCGGGGATGTCTTTTTCTTTATAGATGTCGAGGACCTTCGAGGCGACGGCGCAGACGAGCGGATTGCCGCCATAGGTCGAGCCGTGGTCGCCGACGGTCATCGCATTTGCGGCTTTGCCCTGAGCGAGGAAAGCACCAATCGGGAAGCCGTTTCCGAGAGCCTTCGCGACCGTCATGACGTCCGGCTTGACGCCGTAAGCCTGCCATGCGAACATGTTGCCGCTTCTTGCCATTCCGCACTGAATTTCATCAAGGATGAGAAGCGCGCCGGTCTCGTCGCAGAGGGCTCTTACGCCCTTGAGGAACTCCTCGGTTGCCGGATAGATTCCGCCTTCGCCCTGAATTGTCTCCATGATGACGGCGGCGGTCTTGTCGCTCCACAGGGCTTTGACGCTGTCAAGATTGTTGTACTCGGCAAACCTGATATTCGGAATCAGCGGGTCGAACGGCTCGCGATAGTGGGCGTTGCCGGTGACGGAGAGTGCGCCGAGGCTTCTTCCATGAAAAGAGTGCTCCATGGCGATAATCTCGTAATCATTGGAAAGCCCCCTATTATAAGCGTGACGCTTCGCAATCTTGAGGGCACCCTCGATGGCTTCGGTGCCGCTGTTTGTGAAGAATACCCTGTCCATCTCGGAAACTTTCAACAGCTTTTCAGCCGCTTCGGTTGCGGGGATGTTATAAAAAAGGTTGGAAGTGTGGACGAGCTTGTCAATCTGGGCTTTCGCCGCCTCGTCGACCTCGGGATAGTGATACCCGAGACCCATAACGGCGATTCCGGCTCCGAAATCGAGGTATTCTGTGCCCTTGTCGTCGTATAGCCTTACGCCCTCGCCCCGCTCAAACACGACGGGAAAGCGGGAATAGGTCTTATAAAGTGCATCCTCGGCACGGTCAATATATGTAGACATTGCGCTCACTCCTTGTAGTATCTTTCCCCGCCGTCACGGATGATGGCGGTGCCGATTCCCTTATTGGTGAAGATTTCGAGCAGGAGGCAGTGCGCGATTCTGCCGTCCAGAATATGCACGCGGTTGACGCCGTGATTGATGGCGTCGATGCAGTTCTGCATTTTGGGGAGCATTCCGCCGCCGAAGCTTCCGCTTTCAACATAGCTCTGAGCCTCCGAAACGGTCATCTCGGAAATGAGCGTCGACTTGTCGTTGAAATCCTTGTAAACGCCCTCGACGTCCGTCAGAAACGCAAGCTTTTCGGCATTGACTGCCCTTGCAATCGCGCAAGCCGCGTCGTCTGCGTTGATGTTGTAGCTGTAGAAGTCGTTGTCAAATCCAATCGGGCAGATAATCGGGAGGAAGTCCTTCTCGAGCAAATCATAGATTATCTTCGGATTGACCTCGGTAATTTCTCCGACAAAGCCGATGTCCTCGCCGCCCGAGAGCTTCTTCTCGCACTTGAGGAGCATTCCGTCCTTGCCGCTGATGCCGACCGCCTTGACGCCGAGCTCGTTGACGAACTGAACAAGGCTCTTGTTGACGCGATTCAGAACCATTTCGGCGATTTCCATTGTCGGCTCGTCGGTGACACGAAGACCGTTCACGAAATGCGGCTCCATCCCGACTTTTCCGACCCAACGGCTGATTTCCTTGCCGCCGCCGTGGACGATGATGGGCTTGAATCCGACAAGCTTCAGAAGCACAACGTCCTGGATGACGCTGTACTTGAGCTTTTCGTCGACCATCGCACTCCCGCCGTACTTGACGACGATTATTTTGCGGTTGAACCGCTGTATATAGGGCAGTGCCTCGATGAGCACCTGCGCCTTCTGCATTACGTCCATATCCGGGACGGCATTAGTATTTTCTGTCATTTTATATAGCTCCTTTATGAACGATAGTCGGCGTTGATTTTAACGTAGTCATATGTCAGGTCACAGCCCCATGCGGTTGCGCTTGCTTCGCCGCCCTTGACATCGGCGATAACCGTCACTTCGGGCTCCGAAAGAATCTTTGTGGCGAATTCTTCCGAGTAATCGGTTGCCATGCCGTTCTCGACGACCCGGAGCTTTCCTGCGGCGCTGATGAAGTATAAATCGGTCGTGTCGGGATTGAACTTGGCACCCGAATAGCCAAGAGCACAGAGGATTCTTCCCCAGTTTGCGTCGTGCCCGTAGATTGCCGCCTTCGTGAGGCTCGAGCAGACGACCGACTTCGCAAGAGTTTTGGCTGTCTCTTTGTCCGATGCGTTGACTACTTTTACTTCCAAGAGAGCCGTGCAACCTTCACCGTCGCCGGCAATTTTCTTGGCGAGCGTTTCTGTCACGACTCGAAGAGCTTTGCAGAAGAGTTCATAATCCTCGCCCTCTTCGGTAATCTCGGGGTTGCCAGCAAGACCGTTCGCCATGAGAATTACGGTGTCGTTTGTCGAGGTGTCGCCGTCGACAGAAATCATGTTGAATGTATCCTGAATGTCGGCTTTGAGCGCCTTATTCAGCAATTCCTTCGAAATAGCAATATCCGAAGTGATGAAGCAGAGCATCGTGCACATGTTCGGGTGAATCATTCCCGAGCCCTTGCACATGCCGCCAATTGTGACGGTCTTGCCGCCGAGTTCAAATCTGACGGCGACCTCCTTCGGCTTTGTATCTGTTGTCATGATTGCTCTTTCAGCCGCAGTGCCGTGGGCCTCGTCGGTGCCGAGTCTTTCGGAAAGTGCTTTGACGCCCGCCTTGAGCTTGTCAACGGGGAGCTGTTTGCCGATAACACCTGTTGAAGCTACCAAAACAGAGCCTTCGCCCAAGCCGAGAACCGATTTAGCCTCGTCGGCGACTTCATTACAGCAGTCGAAGCCCTCTTTGCCGGTGCAGGCGTTTGCAATGCCGGAATTGATAACGACCGCCTGTGAGGTCTCATAGTTCTCGACGATTTCCTTATCGAAGAGGACGGGAGCGGCTTTCACAAGATTTGTGGTGAAGGTTCCGGCGGTGACGGCAGGCACTTCGCTTAAAATCATAGCCATATCGTCCCGACCCTGATATTTTATTCCCGCCGCATAAGAACCGGCAGAAAAGCCGATAGCGGCAGTTACGCCGCCCGAAATTTTTTCGATTTTCATTGTAATTCCCTCTATAGATTTCTTTTTATTTTATTTTCATCATTGAGAACCAAATCATAGACGTTTACGTCCTCCCTCGGCGACCAGCCGGTCGATTGCCAGAAGGAGTTGCCGAGGCGGTTTTGCTTGAAGGCGATGAGGCTTATTTTGTTGACGCCGTCGGCTTTGAGAGCCTCGGTGCAGAAGCGCACCATGTCCGAGCCGATGCCGTGGTTGCGGTAGCTTCTTTCGACGCAGACGTGGTAGAAATAGCCCGTTCTGCCGTCGCTCCCGCAAAGGATAGTCCCGACGAGCTTGCCGTCGAGCTCAGCCACGACGCTCAGCCCCGGGTTTCTTGCTAAGAATCTCTTCACGCCGTCATACGAGTCGTCGATACTGCGAATCGCAAACCCCTCGATGCTCTCCCAGAGAGCGAACACTTCGGGGTAGTTTTCTATTGTCATGGGGCGCAAGGTTGCGCCGGATTTAGTAGTCATAGGTATTTACCCTTCTTGCGGGCGAATAATATCCGCCCCTACATTATAGCGGTAGCTGTTCGATTCCCTTAGCCTCGGGGAGACCAAACATCAGGTTCATGTTCTGAATTGCCTGTCCTGCGGCGCCCTTGACCATGTTGTCGATGGCGCCCATCATGATGACCCTGTTCGTGCGCTCGTCCAGCTTGCAGGAAACGTCGGCAAGGTTCGAGCCACGAACCCATCTTGTCTCGGTCGGCACGCCATAGGGGAGGACACGGACGAAATGCTCGTCCTTATAGCAGGCTTCATATGCGTTATGCAATTCCTCCGGAGTTACGGATTTTACGAGGCTTGCATATGCCGTCACCAAGATTCCTCTTTGCATGGGCACGAGGTGCGGGGTGAAGCTGATTCTTACGTCACGTCCTGCGACGTTCGAAAGCTGTTCCTCAATTTCGGGAACATGCCTGTGTGCGGCGACGGAATAAGCCTTGATGGATTCGTTGACCTCGCAGAAGAGGTTTGCGGTCTTCGCACCTCTGCCGGCGCCTGAGGTGCCGCTCTTCGCGTCGATGATGATTGAATCGGGGTCGATATAGCCCGCTTTCAGAAGCGGATAGATGCTTAAGAATGAGCAGGTCGGATAGCAACCCGGGTTAGCGATGAGCCGGGCGCTCTTTATTTTATCCCGATTGATTTCGGGCAAACCGTAGACGGCTTCTTTAATGAATTCGGGGCAGGGATGATGAATCTTGTACCACTGCTCATAGATTTCGGGATCTGTTATTCTGAAATCGGCGCTGAGGTCGATAATCTTGCATTTCGAGAGAATTTCCTCGGTCACCTGAGAGGCGCAAAAGCCCTGCGGAGTTGCGGTGAAGATAACGTCGCAGTTTTTCGACATTTTAAGCATATCCTCGCCACAGCATTCATCGTCTTCATAATCACGAAGAGCGCCGTATTCGTTCGAGAATGGCGTTCCCGCATAGCTACGCGACCCGAGCCCGACGATTTCGACATCGTCACGCTGTTTCAACAATCTTACCAATTCGGCACCGGCATACCCCGTCGCGCCGATTATTCCAACTTTAATCTTATTCATACTATACCAATCTCCCGAAAGTGATTGTGGAAGTTGCAAAGCAACTTCCGCAGCTTGGGATACTTATATCCCAAGCTGTATTATACAACATATGCACTTTTTTTGCAACCATTATTTTTAAAAAGAGAGGTTCTCAAAAAAATTCCCGAGAATCGAAATTCCCTATTGCATTTTGGAAAATATAATGCTATAATTGGTGTACTGAGTGGTATCGAGTGTTAAAAGGTGGCAAAAAGTGAGGTGAATCCGATGCCGGAAGAGTTAAAAATGAGCGGCGAGCTCCCTTATACGATTGACGTGAAGGGCAGAATGAGCTTCCCGCAAAGATTTCGTGACGTACTGGGCGACAGCTTTGTTTTGACGCGTGGCGCAGACCATCGGCTGGTTGCATACTCAACCGAGCATTGGAACACACTCCGTGACAAGATTTCACTCATGCGTGAGGGCAAGGACAAGGAAATCCTCAAGCAGATTTACATCAAGGGAGCTATTCAGGTCGAAACGGATAAGCTCGGAAGAATTCTGGTGCCACAGGCTTTGAGAGAATACGCCCGGCTCCTCAAGGACGTTTACGTCGTCGGAGCTATCGACACGGCGGAAATCTGGGACAAGAACACCTATGAAGAGTTCACGCAGTCGATTTCGCCGGATGACCTCTATGCGGCTCTTGAAGCGTTGGAATAAAGAAATAAGGATAGTTTCATGGAATTTCGGCATATACCGGTTCTACTGGATGAATGTATAGACGGGCTTAATATCAAGCCCGACGGGATTTATGTTGACGGAACCGCCGGCGGTGCGGGGCACTCAAGAGCGATTGCGAAAAAGCTTGTTACAGGCAAGCTCATAGCGATTGATCGCGACCCCGAGGCTGTCGAAGTTGCCCGTGAACGGCTTTTCGGGCTGAATGCCACGGTTGTCCGGGGCACATTCGGAAACGTCGACAAAATACTTGACGAGCAGGGAATCGAAGGCATCGACGGATTGCTCCTTGATATCGGCGTCAGCTCCTATCAGCTTGACAATCCCTCGAGAGGCTTCTCCTATCACTCGGAAGAGAGCGATCTCGACATGAGAATGAGCGAGAGCGGACTGAGCGCCCGGGACGTCGTCAACACATATTCGTATGAAGACCTGACCCGTATACTTTTTGAATACGGCGAAGAAAAGTTTGCGAAGAGCATCGCCTCGAATATCGTCAAGGAACGAGAAAAAGGCGAGATAAAAACCGTCGGAGACCTGGCGGATATAATAAGAGAGTCGGTTCCGGCAAAGGTGAAACGGGAGAAAAACCCCTGCAAGAAGACCTTTCAGGCAATCAGAATAGAAGTAAACAACGAGTTCGGCGAGCTTTCGGAAGCTCTTGACAAGGGCTTCGACAGGCTCAAGCCCGGCGGAAGGCTTTGCGTGATTACCTTCCACTCGCTCGAGGACAGAATGGTGAAGCAGAGATTTTTAAGCTTCGCCCAGGGCTGTATCTGCCCGCCCGAGTTCCCCGTGTGCGTATGCGGCAGAACCCCGAGGGGTAAGATGATCACCAAGAAGCCCATCGAACCGAGCGAAGAAGAACTCGCATCGAATAACAGAAGCCATTCGGCAAAATTACGGATAGTAGAAAAATTGTAAGAGGGTGTAAACATGGCGTATCGTGACGACAATTTAGCTTATGATATTTCGGTCTATGAGCCGAAGAGCAACGCCCAGCCGAAGACTCAGCCGAAGGCGGAGCCGAAACGCAAGCCCCGTATCGAAATACGGCATAACACAATCGCTCTGCCGCAGAACCTCTTCACGATTTTCGTAACCGCCGCAGTCGTCTTTGCGGTGATGTTCGCACTTCTCTATGGCAAGGTCGAGAGCAACCGGCTCTTCAACGAGATTTCGACGCTTGAAAGCGAGCTTACCGAGCTCGAGAGCGACAACGCAAGCCTCGCCGCCGAGTATGAATCGAAAACATCGCTGAAGACCGTCGAGGAATACGCCCAGAACGTTCTTGGGCTTGAGAAGTTGGATAAATCCCAGATTGAATATGTCGAGGTCGAGGCGGACACCGTCATCGAGGTTGTAGAAACGGAGAGCTCAAACATATTCGTAATCTTAAAGAACTGGTTTGACGACCTGTTTGAATATCTTGGGTTCTGATTAAATAGTATTGGTAATGAGATAAGTGTATCGAGGGAAAGTTAAGTTTTGCCTTCTTGAATATTGAAGGGTAAACTTAGCTTTCTTCAGTAAGAGGCAAAAAGTCGGAACGTGTTATTTTTTGCAAGAAGGAGTTAAAATGGCAGAACAAAAAAAGACAACTCCAAAAATGAAGAGGCGACTGCTGATACCGCTGATGGCAATCATGATGGTGGCGCTTGTGTATGTCACATACACCATGTATCAGGTTGCGATTGTTGACAGTGAAACGTATCAGGCTCTCGCCAACGACCAGCAGTTCAAGACAACGACAATCAGCGCAAACAGAGGAACAATCTACGATTCGAACGGTCAGGTGCTCGCACAGAGCGTGACGGTCTATACCGTCTATGTCGACCCGAGAACCTTCTCAGAAAGAGACACCGAGCAGGAGGATCTCATCGTCGAGACGCTTTCCGAGTACCTCGGTGTGGATGAGGACACAATAGAAACAAAGCTCCATAAGGACAACGCCTATCAGGTCATCGCGACCGAGGTCGACAAGACCACGGCGACCTCAATTCTCACTATAATGAGTGAGGCAGGAGTTACTTCCGTCGGAGCTACGGCAACGACCGAAAGATACTATCCTCAGGACGACCTGGCGGCGAACGTGGTCGGGCACCTGCATTATGACGGCTACGGAATCTACGGAATTGAGGCTTCGTATGACGACTATCTTACGGGCACCGACGGCGAAATCGTCACGGCGATAGATGCGAACGGCTCGGAGATCCAGTATAAGTACAAGCAGAGCTATGACGCCGTAGACGGCTACTCGGTCTATTCGACAATCGACGCGACCATTCAGTACTATGTCGAGGAGGCGCTTGCCAACGCGGTCGAGGCGAACGACCCCGAAAACGGCGCCTGTGCAATAGTCATGAACTGCAAGACCGGGGCTATCTATGCGATGGCTTCGTCTCCCACATATAATCTTAACGAACCCTCTGTAGTAACGGACGAATCCCTCTCCGAATATCTGGCGGGGCTTTCGGACACAGCTACGGATGAGGAATACAGCGCGGCGCTCTCCGAATCGCTCTATACCCAGTGGACGAACAAGGCGATTTCGAGCATCTACTTCCCGGGCTCCGTTTTCAAGGTTGTAACCGGCTCGGCGGCTCTTGAGGAGAACGCAATTACTCTGAGCGACACCTTCTATTGCTCGGGCACGATAACCGTTGCCGACACACTCTATCACTGCTGGAGCTATGCGACATCAGGCGCACATGGCTCGCAGACCTTCGTCGAGGCTATGACAAATTCCTGCAACCCGGCTTTCGTGCAGATTGGACAGAAGCTCGGCATGGAGGCATTCAGTAAATATTTCGAGGCGTTCGGCTTCACACAGAAGACGGGAATCGACCTTTCCGCCGAGTCGAACAGCCTTTATATTGACGCCGACAGCATGACACTTGTAAACCTCGCGTCAAGCTCCTTCGGTCAGGCAAATAAAGTCACGCCTATCCAGATGATTTGCGCCTTCGCGGCGGTTGTAAACGGCGGATATCTCCTGACCCCCTATGTTGTCGACAAAGTAGTCGATGCCGAGGGTAACATCGTCATGCAGAACGAGACCACCGTCAAGCGGCAGGTAATTTCCGAAGAAACCTCGGAGACGATGCGTGAGGTCCTCGAGACGGTTGTAAACACCAACTCGGGAAGCAACGCCTACATCAAGGGCTATTCAATCGGCGGCAAGTCGGGAACATCCCAGAAGCTTGACGAGGATTCATCCGGTACGACCTATGTATCGTCCTACGTCGCGTTCTATCCCGCCGACGACCCCGAGATAATCATGCTTGTAATGGTCGACCATCCGACGAACGGACTTTACTACGGCTCTGCCGTTGCGGCGCCCGTTGTCGTTGAAGCTCTGACCGAGATTCTGCCGTATCTCGGGTATTACGCCGAGTATACTGAGGAAGATTTGGAAGATATGGACGTTTCCGTCCCGTATATAAGAGGCTCGACCGTCGAGCAGGCTACGACTACACTTGAAGCCCTTGGGCTTGAAATCGAGGTTATAGGCGAAGGCGACACGGTCATCAGGCAGGTGCCCTCAAGCGGAAACACCATGCCGACGGGATGTACGGTTGTCGTGTATACGGATGAAGACTATGACGTGCAATACACGACCGTTCCGGATATATCCGGTTGCTCTTTGTCGGAGGCGAACAGACTGCTGACGAAGGCAGGGCTTAACCTGTTGCCCTTGGGAGGAGCCGCCGAGAAGTCAGGAGCAGTATGCTCCGGCACATCGAACTACACCGTCGGAACGACAGTAGAGGTCGGCACGATTATTGAAGCGTACTTTGTTGTAAATGAGGACAGTGGTTGATATGAAGCTGTATGATTTATTAGCCGGGATATGCACGGTTACTCCCGAAGATATTCCGAATATCGAAATTGACAAGATTTCTTCCGATTCACGGGACGAGGTCTCGGAGTCTACGCTCTTTGTCGCCCTCAAGGGGGCTAAGTTCGATGCGCATGATGCTGTGCCCGAGATGAGTAAAAAGGGCGTGCAGGTGTTTGTTGTCGAGCATGATTGCGGCGTGGAGCACCAGATAGTCGTCAGGGACTCGAGGCTTGCTTTGTCGACCCTCTGGGCTAACTGGTATCATAACCCCGAAAGAAAGCTCAAGCTCATCGGCATTACCGGCACCAACGGAAAGACCACCACTACTACTGTCATAAAGCGGCTTCTTGACGCTCTCGGCATCAAAGCCGGGCTTATCGGCACATGCGGGAACGAGGTCTGTGACCGGTTTATTCACACTGAGAATACCACACCTATGCCGAACGAGTTCTTTGAGCTCCTTGCTGAAATGGTCGATGCGGGCTGTGAGTATGCCGTTATGGAGGCTTCCTCGCAGGGGCTCGAGCAGGAAAGGCTCGGCAAGTGCATCTTCGAGGTTTCGGCTTTCCTGAACCTTACCCAAGACCACCTCGACGTTCACGGCACTATGGAAAACTACTATCAGGCGAAAAAGCTTCTCTTCCAAAGGAGCAAGAACGCCGTTATCGATATCGACGACCCATACGGCGAGCGGCTCTTCAATGAAATCGACTGCCCGAAATACACGCTTTCGATAAAGAAGGAAGCCGACTTCTATGCCGACATGATAAAGCTCTCGGCGCACAAGTCGACATATTGGTATTCGAATGCCCTGAAGAGCTATAAGGTCGAAATCCCGCTCCCGGGAAGCTACAACGTCTCGAACACTATGACGGCAATTGCCGTTCTTGAGCTTGCGGGAATAGGAGCCGAGAAGACGATTCCTCTTATCTCGAAGATTAACGGCGTTCGGGGAAGATGCGAAGTGGTGCCGACGGGAAGAGACTTCACCGTCATCATCGACTATGCCCATTCGCCCGACGCAATTACGAATATTTTAAAGAACGTCCGTGAAAGCGCAGGGGACCATAGAAGAATAGTCTGCCTGTTCGGTTGCGGCGGAAACCGTGACGCAAAGAAGCGCCCCTTAATGGCGCAGGCGGCGGAGCAGGGTGCCGATTTTCTCGTCGTGACTTCCGATAATCCAAGAAACGAAGACCCGCATGCGATTATAATGGACATAATCGCCGGTCTTTCGGACGGGTTCAAGGAATATATTGAAATAGACAACCGTCGGGACGCCATCTTCTGGGCAATTCACAATGCCCGAAAGGACGACGTAATCGTCCTCTGCGGCAAGGGTCACGAGGACTATCAGATTCTTTCCACCGGGAAGATACATTTTGATGAGAGGGAAGTTGTAGCGGAAGCGTTGCAAGAAGGATGAGAAAGCTATGCCATTTTGGATTAACATTATAGTCGGAATACTGTCCTGTATTATTTCCGGGTCGGTAGGAATGATATTGATTCCGTATCTTCGGAAGCTCAAAGCCGGCTCGCATATACTTGATATCGGTCCCGCCTGGCACAAGTCGAAGGAGGGCACTCCTCTTATGGGCGGGTTCATGTTTATCGTTTCGGTAATCATAACGTCGTGGATAGGCTATCTTATCATCAAGGCTTACCGCTCGGCTCACATGATGGAGACTCCCGAAAATTCGGGGTGGAACCTTCTTCTTGCCGTCGGCGTGGCTGTTCTTTTCATGCTCGTCGGCTTTATCGACGACTATATCAAAGTCGTGAAGAAGAGAAATCTCGGCTTAAGCGTCAAGGCGAAAACAATCATGCAGGTTGTCATAGTCGTCGGCTATCTTGTGGCGCTTTACTTCCTCGGGAACACCACCTCGGTCGTTTTCCCGCTGATTGGCGAAGTCGATTTTGGTTGGTTCTACTATCCGCTGATGGACGTGTGCATCTATCTATTGGTGAATGCCGTGAATTTCACGGATGGCGTCGACGGGCTCTTGGGCTCCGTTACGACTGTTTATTCATTGGCATTTGTTCTGATATTCGTGATCCTCGATAATTGGGAAATGTCAGCATTTTCGATGGCGGTTGCGGGAGGATGCCTGGGATTCCTTATCTGGAACCTGCATCCCGCAAAGGTCTTCATGGGCGACACCGGCTCGATGTTCCTCGGAGGTGCGGTCGTCGCGATGGGCATGGCAAGCGGCTTGGAGCTTCTGATGCCGCTGATAGGTATTATTTATGTAATCGAAATGCTGTCGGATCTCATACAGATTGCAAGCTTCAAAATCCGCCACAAGCGCGTTTTCAAGATGGCGCCGATTCACCACCACTTCGAACTCTGCGGCTGGAGCGAATATAAAATCCTGTGGGTGTTCTCGGGCGTTACTCTTGTAGCTGGTGCTCTGGGAATACTGGCGACATATTTACACATTGCGGAATAAGTAAGAAAGGGGTCACACGCCTTTGGCTGAGAAAAGAAGAAATTACATAATCGGCTCGGGCGCAGACGGCTCTTCGGGTGCTATTACCGTTTCACAGGGCTCGGGCAAGAAAGCCCGCAAAGAGGCTAAGAAAGCAAAGAAGATAAAGGAACCGAGGCTCCGTCTCATCGACGGCAGTATGGACCCCGTCTTCTTTGTTATTGTCGTAGTCATGCTCGTTTACGGGCTTATTATGGTCTTCTCGGCGAGCTATATCGAGGGGCTTACTTATTATGACGACGGCTACAGATTTGTGAGAACTCAGGGAATGGCGGCAATCATCGGCGTTATCGCGATGCTGTTCATCTCCTTCTTTGATTATCATATACTTTTTAATTCAAACGTTGTAATTCTTGGATATACGGCGATGCTGGCGCTTCTGACATACACCTCCTTCTTCGGAACGGAAAACGCCGGGGCAAGAAGGTGGATTGAAATCGGCTCCTTCTCCTTCCAGCCTTCGGAGGCTATGAAGCCGGTGCTCATAATCTTCACGTCATTCTTATGCGTGAAGCTCCTTGAGAACCCCAAGCGGCAGAGCATGCCGTTCCTTGCAAGGTATCTCCCGCTTCTCGGGTCTCTTGCGCTCGTATGCCTCAACATGGTTTTGCAGAGGCACATTTCGGGACTTTTAATCATGGGAGCAATCTGGCTCTGCGTCGTTTTGCTGTCGGGAATCCCCTATAAGGACATCGCCAAGATGCTCGGCATCATAATAGTTGGCGGCGTGGCGGTTCTCTTACTCTATTCGACCATGCGTGAGGGCGGACTTTCCTATATCTCCGACCGACTCACGAGCATGACCACCATCGATGAGGGCGTTGTAACCGACGACAACTGGCAGACGATGCAGTCGCTCATCGCCATCGGCTCGGGCGGATGGTTCGGACTTGGATTCGGCGAATCGAGGCAGAAATATCTCTGGCTCCCCGAGGCTCAGAACGACATGATTATATCCGTAATCGTCGAAGAGCTCGGCTATGTCGGAGGACTGGCGGTTATAATCCTCTTTGCACTGTTCATATACAGAGGCTTCAGAATCGCAAAGAAGGCTCCCGACAAATTCGGAACGCTCATAACCTCGGGAATCACCTTCCAGATAGGGCTTCAGGCTATACTTAATATCGGTGTTGCCTGCAACGCCTTCCCGAACACCGGCGTTACGCTCCCGTTCTTCAGCTACGGCGGCTCGGCGCTGATGATTCAGCTTATGGAGATGGGAGTAATACTCGGCGTTTCCCGGCAGTGCGAAAATATTTGATTTGATAGGAGAAAATTATGCTTAAAGTGATACTTTCCGGCGGAGGAACAGCGGGGCACGTCAACCCCGCCATTGCCATTTATGAGATTATAAAGCAAAGGCACCCCGACGCCGAATTTCTGTATGTCGGCACTCCGAACGGAATCGAGAAGACCCTTGTCGAAAAAGAGGGCATCAGGTTTGTGTCTATGGAAGTAGCCGGCTTCCAACGAAAAATCAATCTCAACAACATAAAGAGAAACGCCGTTGCTACGAAGTATTTTATTGAATCGGGGCACAAGGCGAAGAAGATTATTGATGATTTCAAGCCCGACATTGTCATCGGCACCGGCGGCTATGCCTGCGAGCCGATTGTTCACAAGGCGGCGGCTATGGGCATCAAGACCGTCATCCACGAGCAGAACGCCTTCCCGGGGGTTACCACCAAAATCCTTGCGAAGAAAGCCGACAGAGTCATGCTCACCGTCGAGCGGGCTAAGGAGTATATTAAAGACCAAGATAAATGCGTCGTTACGGGCTTGCCGGTTCGTCACGGCTTTGTGGACAGGCTCTCAAAAGTTGAGGCAAAGAAGGCTCTCGGGCTTCCCACTGATCAGCTCTGCATTCTTTCCACCGGCGGAAGCCTCGGTGCGGGAAGAATCAACGAGACGGTTTCCGACCTGATTGCGTGGTACTGCAAGAACGATATAAAAATCAGCCACATTCACTCCTACGGCAAGAACGGCAGGGGAAGCTTTGCGGCGTCCTTGCAGACAAACGGCGTAAACCTCAGCGAGCACCCGAATTTTATAGTTAAAGAATACATCGACAATATGTCCACCTGCATGGAGGCGGCGGACCTGATTATAAGCAGATGCGGAGCGGGAGCTCTGACGGAGATAGAAGCCGTAGGTTGCGGCTCAATCCTCGTCCCGTCCCCGATAGTTGCCGAGAACCACCAGTTCTATAACGGCAAAGTCCTTTCGGACGGCGGCGCCGCCATCATGTTCGAGCAGAAGGACTTGACAAGCGAGCTTCTTATCCAGACAGTCAGCGACCTCATAAATAACCCCGCAAAGCTCGAAGAGCTCTCCCAGAATGCGGCAAAACTTTATATAAAAGATACGCCGGACAGGGTGGGGAATGTTATTGAGGAAGTGCTCAACTCCTGATTTCTTCACCGAAATCCCCATCTCAACATATTATGCTCTATAAGTCTATGACATAGGAGCGGTTGAGATGGAGAGTAGTAAGCTTTTGATTGAGGGCGGCAGGAGACTCACAGGCGAAATTCAGATTCACGGGGCGAAGAATAGTGTTCTGCCGATATTGGCAGCGACACTGCTTTGCGGTGATGTGAGTTCTATACATAATAGTGCGTCTCTTTCCAACGCCTTTGCCGCTATGCGGATTCTGCGCTCCCTCGGGTGCGACGTTACCCATGAGGGAAGTACCGTTACCGTCAATTCCGCAAATGCCGAGGGAGACATCGTCTCCGACGGGCTGATGCACGAGATGCGCTCGTCGATTGTGTTCCTGGGTGCTATTCTCGGGCGAGTCGGCAGATGCCGCCTTTCCTTCCCGGGAGGATGCGAGCTCGGTCCGAGACCTATTGATTTGCACCTTGAAGCCTTGCGCCGACTGGGCGTTAAGATAACCGAAGACCACGGGATTCTTGATTGCACCGCAGGGGCTCGACCCCAAAGTGCAGATATAACGCTATCGCTCCCGTCAGTAGGGGCGACTGAAAATATAATGCTCTATTCGGCATTGGGAACCGGCGAAACGGTTATCCGGAATGCCGCACGCGAGCCGGAAATCTCCGATCTGGCAGGGTACTTAATAAAATGCGGAGCCGAAATCTCGGGGCAGGGGACCTCGACGCTCGTTATAAACGGCGTCCCGGAGCTTCACGGATGCGAATATTCCGTCATGCCCGACAGAATCGAGGCGGCAACCTATATGGGAGCGGCGGCTATCACAAACGGTGAGCTGATGCTCAGGGGCGTGCGACCGTCGGATATGTACTCCTGCATGTCGGTCTTCTCGGAAATGGGTTGCGGGGTGTACCCGTATGACGATAAAATTTTTATAAGCGCCAGAAAGCCCATCTCGGCTGTCCGCACCGTGCGGACGATGCCCTATCCCGGATTTCCGACCGATTGCCAGCCGATTGTGATGGCGGTTCTGGCGAAATCCCGGGGCACAAGCGTGATTGTCGAAAACATCTTTGAAAACCGCTTCATGGCGGCTCCGGAGCTCAGAAGAATGGACGCAAACATCAAAGCTGAAGGCAAGGTTGCGGTCGTCGAGGGAGTAAAGAAGCTCTACAGCGCACCGGTCAGAGCGTATGATTTGCGTGCGGGAGCGGCACTCGTGGTGGCGGCTCTCGGAGCGGAAGGGCAGACGCAGGTTTCAAATATTCACTATATAGACAGAGGCTATGAGAGCATCGAGACGGCGTTGTCGTCGGTCGGTGCGGATATACGAAGAATATAGCAGATATAAATCTGCGAGAGGAGGACGGCAAAATGCAGGACGTAGTAAAGACCAATCCGCAGGGACAGCGGCGCAGAAAGCGCAGACGCAGAGGCAACATGTCCCTTTATTATCTCATGCTGTTTGTCGCCACGATTATTATTCTCTATGTCCTATCGAGGACTGTTTTCTTCAAGGTTGAAAACTACGAAATCTCCGGCAATTCGAGATATACTGAGTATGAGATTCTTTCGGCGGCGGGGCTTTCGGACAGCGAAAATCTCTATAATATCGACCTTTCGGCGACCGAGGCGAAGATTAAAAAGAAGCTTATCTATATTGACGACGTGACCGTTTCGCGTCAGCTCCCGGGCACAATCGTCATCGAGATTACTGAGGCGGAGGAGTTCGCCTGCTGTCAGTACGAGGGGAACCGCTATGCCGTCATAAGCCGCAACGGCAGACTCTTGCAGACCGAGCAGGCAGAGCCGGACGAGGAGCTTTTGCAGATTTACGGGCTCGACCTGATTGATGTGTCCTTGGGCGACGAGTTCACCTCTTCGGACGAGAACAAGAAGTCGATTATCATGAATCTTCTTGATGTCATCGACGATATATGCCCCGGCAAGATTGACTATATCGACATCACCGACAGAACGGACATCACGATGAGCTACGACAATGGCAGAATCACGATTGACTTCGGAAGCTCGCTTGACTATGAGTACAAGATGCGGTACCTGATAACCATAATCGAGGCGAATCTTGATGCCGACGCAAGCGGCGAGCTCATCTATATCAGCTCCTCCTCGGGAGTGTCGTTTATCCCCGACGAAGGACTTGAGGAGCTCGAGCAGAGCAAGGATAAAATCGAGAATATGACAGATGCCGAAACCGAAGAAGCAGACACCTCGGAGGAAACCGTTGCGACCGAATAAAATTTTTTAAAATATGTCGAACAAACCTATTGCCAAACCGAGATTTTCGTGTTACAATAGTATAGAATAGTTGTAAGGGTGAAATTACGTCCCTGCAAGAATGAATATGTCCCTGAGCTCTCGGGATTAACTATAGACTTACTGGAGGAAGTAGAAATGGGCTTTATCATGGAAAATGAAGGTATTGACCTCGCAAAAATCAAAGTCGTAGGAGTCGGCGGTGGCGGCGGAAACGCTCTGAACTGCATTGTAGCGACGGGAATTCAGAATGTTGAGTACATTTCTATTAACACCGATGCTCAGGCGCTCAAGAATTCCAAGGCGACTTCGAAGATTCAAATCGGTCAGAAGCTGACCCACGGTCTGGGCGCAGGCGGAAAGCCTGAGGTTGGCGAGGCTGCCGCTCAGGAATCAAAGGACGAAATTCAGGACACCTTGAAGGGTGCCGATATGATATTCATCACTGCCGGTATGGGCGGCGGAACCGGAACGGGTGCCGCTCCCGTTGTTGCAGAAATTGCAAGGGACATGGGAATCCTCACTGTTGCGGTCGTCACCAAGCCTTTTGCCTTCGAGGGCAAGAGAAAGGCGGCTCAGGCTGACAGAGGCATCGACGCACTCGTCAAGAACGTTGACTCCCTCGTAGTTATCCCGAACCAGAAGCTTTTGACAGGCAGAGAGAATCTCACCATGCGCCAGTCGTTTGGCTTGGCGGATGATATCCTTAAGACCGCAGTTCTCAGCGTCACCGAGCTTATTCTCAGACACGGCGAAATCAACGTCGACTTTGCGGACGTCAAGTCCATCATGAGTAATGCCGGCTATGCCCACATGGCTATCGGTCATGGCGAGGGCAAGGACAAGGTTGCGGACGCTGTTCAGCAGGTTATCGCAAGCCCGCTTCTTGAGACCTCTATCAAGGGCGCAAAGAGACTCCTCATCAACATCACCATGAGCGAGGACATCGGAACCGGCGACATTGCCGAGCTCACCGACACCATCACCAAGGCGGCGGCAGAGGATGTCGACCTCATCTTCGGTGCCGACTTCAAGGAAGACCTTTCCGACACCATCGATATCATCGTCATTGCTTCCGACTTCGACACCTACTCTGTTCCCGAAGAGGAGAGCGAGGAGGCTCCCGCCGAGGAAAGCGAAGAGCCGAAGGCTTCCACTGAAGACAACGGAACCATCTACGATGGCATCTGGAGAGAGCTGTTTAAGTAATATTTGAAATACTGCCCCGACGGCGAGGAATTGCTGCCGGGGATTTTTCACGAAATTCTCACAAATATTGCGATTACTACTTGACTTTTGCAATTTTAAATGTTATTATATTGAGTGAAATTAAGTGCGGGGTGGTTCGGTTGAAGCAAAACGAATATCAGGCTATGACCGAACGGGAGCTGTTTGAAGCCCTGAAGACGGACAAGCACGCTTATTCCGAGCTCGTTTCGAGGCACCTTGAAACGGTCGGACAGCTTGCCGGAATCTATGCCGGCAGTGCGACAAACGGCGCCGATTTCGACGACCTCTATTCCGAGGGACTGATGGGGCTTATGAACGCCGTCAGAACCTATGACGAGTCGAAGGGTGCGAGCTTTGGGACCTATGCCCACACCTGCATCAACAACCGCATGATTAATTCCCTGCGCCGCTCCAACAGGATTCGGGGCAGTGAAGAACCGATTGAGGATCTTGAAGTGGCGGAGCTCAGTTCGCCCGAGAGCATCCTTCTTTCGAACGAGGGAATTTCGGAGGTCATGAAGCTCGCCGAAAGCAGGCTCAGTCCGCTTGAGCGGGACGTTCTTCGGTGCTATCTCGAGGGGAAATCGCACGTCGAGACGGCGGAGGAGCTTGGGATAAACGCAAAGGCGGTCGACAACGCTCTTCAGAGAGTCAGGCGGAAGTTCCGCAGTTGAGGAAAGCCTCAACAATTTATTTTCGGTAGAAACCCTTTCCCGGGTTCTATAATACACAAGCCATGTAGCTAATTCGCAAATATCGTTCAAAGCGCACTGATTGCAGGTTTAGTCCGCACGGCAAATACTAAAAAGTGAGGGAAATTATATGTACGAAGACAAAACGTTGGTATGCCGTAATTGCGGAAAAAATTCGTTTTTACAGCCGGCGAGCAGGAATTCTATGCAGAGAAAGGCTTTGAGAACGAGCCCAAAATGTGCAAGGATTGCAGAAGAGCCAAGAAGGAAGAGGGCAAGCAGTATTACACCGCTGTTTGCGCATCTTGCGGCAAGGAAGCAAGAGTCCCCTTCAAGCCCCATGACGACCGCCCTGTATATTGCAGCGATTGCTTTGCAAAACAGAGAAAGAACTAAAAAGACCGTGGCTTTAACCTGAGACTTTCATCGGCGGATATATTCCGCCGATTTTTCTTTTGGGGTTGAAATGTTCGATAGAATGGCGTATAATATTAAGAAAATACGTCTTTAGGAGGCTTATATATGGAAATCACAAAAGATACAATGATATATGACATCGTCGCTTATGACAGCGGGTGTGTCGATTTGTTTATGGAGATTGGCATGCACTGCTTCAGTTGCCCAGCGGCTCTTTTCGAGACGGTCGAGGAGGCTTGCTCGGTGCATGGCGTCGACGTCGACGACTTCCTCGAGGGGCTGAACGCCTATTTTGCGGAGCATTCCCCGGAAGCGGAAGAGAACAATGCTGAGTAAACGGCTTCTTTGCTGTTCCGAAATGGTTCGGGGCGGAGTCCTTGCGGATATCGGCACCGACCACGCGTGGCTTCCGATTTATCTTGTCGAGAATGGAAAGTGCGAGCGTGCTTATGCCTGCGATATCGCCGAGGGTCCGCTTTCTTTTGCGAAGAAGAACATTGCAAGCGCCGGACTTGAGGACAAGATTGCGACCGTTCTGTCGGACGGGCTCACTATGCTCTCGGATGAGAGCATTTCCGACATCGTCATCGCCGGAATGGGCGGTGAGATGATCCGGGACATCCTCGCGAACGGGCTTGAAAAGGCAAAATCGGCGAACCTGATACTCCAACCGAACACCCGGACGTGGGAGCTTGTGGATTGGTTATCGAGGAACGGCTTTGAAATTACGGAGCAGAAGGTCGTCGCCGACGGGAAGTTTGTCTATCCCGTCATAAACGCTCAGTACAACGGCAACGAGAAAATTCTCACTCAGGCGGAATGTCTGATGGCGGGACTCGACCTCGGCGAAGAGATTTCTCGGGAATACCTGACGGCACAGGTGAAGCGGCTTCGTGGCGCCGCAAACGGAATGAAAAAGGCGTTGAATCCGGATGATGACGAGATGGCAGAGCTCGAACGGACAGCCGACGAAATAGAAAAGCTCTTGGGAGATGAAGCGAAATGACAACAGTCAGAGATATTTATAACTACATCGATAGCTTTGCGCCGTATCGGACGCAGGACAGCTGGGACAACTCGGGATTACTGGTCGGGGACGGGGATGAGCCCGTCACGAAGGCTCTTTGCGCCCTCAATGCCTCGATTCCGGCGATACTTGAAGCCGAAAGACTCGGGTGCCAGCTGATTTTAACGCATCATCCCGTCATTTTCGAACCGCTAAAGAGCCTCGACTCGACGGTCCCCGCGGCATTACTGTTCAAAAAGGGCATCGCCTGCATCTCGTCGCACACGAACCTTGACAGCGCCGAGTACGGCATCAGCGACATGATGGTCGACAAGCTCGGGCTCAAGAACTTGCATAAAATAGTCGATATAAACAGAAGCGACCCCGTCACCGGCAGAATTGTCGGCTACGGCGCAATCGGGGAGTGCGAGAGTGAATTAACTCCCGAAGAATTGGCGAAGCTCTGCAAAGAGAGCTTCAACTGCATCGCGATTAAGTACGTTGCGGGCAACAGGAATATAAAAACCGTCGGCATGATTTCGGGTGCCGGAGGCTCATACGTCACGAACGCATTCGAGATGGGTTGCGACGCCTATGTCTCGGGCGACGTGAAGCAACAGGATTTCATCGAAGCGGAGCGGCTCGGCATAACCCTCATAGATGCGGGGCACTTTGAGACGGAAACGATTGCGATGGAGTATTTCAAAGAGAAGCTTGGGGAGAAGTTCCCCGATATAGAATTTATAGTTTCAAAAGATAGTTTTCTTGCCAAGACGGTGTAATCGGAGGCTAATATGAAGAGATTTCTGCCTGTTGCAATCTGCATAGTTCTTGTTCTCAGCCTGTTCACGGCTTGCGGTAGCGGCGATATCGCCATCAATTATACCGACGAGATGCGGGACATTACTTCGATGGAGCTTGTCTCGGAGATGGGGATTGGGTATAACCTCGGGAACTCGCTTGACGTCTGCAACGCGGACAGGGACGGCGACGGGGTGATTGACGAGAACTCATCCGACGTCGACGAGACGCTCTGGGGCAATCCGGTTGTGACTGAAGAGCTTATCGAGTTTGTAAAAGAGTCGGGGTTCAATTCTATCAGGATTCCGATCACCTGGCGCGACCACATCGACGAGGACTATAACATCGACGAAGAGTGGATGGACAGGGTTGTTGAGGTCGTCGACTATGCCTATGATCTGGGGCTTTATGTTATCATAAACGTCCACCACGACGGCGGCGGAGACCCGGAATTCGGGGCTTGGATTAGAAATGCCTCGACCGACTATGACGGAGTGCTCGAGAAGTACCTCGCCATATGGCAACAGATTTGCGACAGGTTCGAGGACTACGGCGACAGATTGATTTTTGAATCCATGAACGAGGTCGGCTTTGATGACCTCGACGAGTGGAAGGCTTATGAGACGCTTAACAGCCTGAATCAGGCGTTTGTCGATCTGGTTCGCTCGAGCGGCGGCAATAACCCGGAAAGACACCTTCTGATTGCGGGGTACTGGACGGACATCGCCGAGACCTGCGACAGTCAATTTGAAATGCCCGACGACCCGATGGACAGGTGCATACTCTCGGTGCACTATTACACCCCGTGGCAGTTCTGCACGACGAATCAGCAGTATGAATGGGGCACGGACGATGAAATCGCCCTTATGGAGTCGAAAATCGAGCTTTTGAAGAGCTATTATGTTGACAAGGGCGTGCCGGTCATCATCGGCGAATACGGGACCTGCCTCGGAAACGACGAGGACTCGAGAGTGCTCTTCTGCAAGACGCTCGTTTCCCTATGTTCAGATGCCGGGATTCTGGCATACATCTGGGACGACGGGACGCTACTTGACAGAGAAAATCTTGAGTGGCAGAATGAAAGTATGATAAAAGCAATCAAAAAAGCAAGTAAGTAGGAGAAAGAATGGCATTAGACGGAGTTTATTTAAGCTTACTTCGGCAGGAGATGGCGGGGCTCATCGGGGCTCGGGTGGACAAGATTCATCAGCCGTCCCGCGACAATTTAATAATAAGTTTTCGGACGCTGTCGGAGGGCACGAAGAAGGTTCTCTTCTCGGCGAATGCCGGAACGGCGAGGGTGCACTTAAGCCGTAGTGAGCTCGAAAACCCGAAAACTCCGCCGATGTTCTGCATGCTCCTTCGGAAGCACCTGGGCTCTGCGAAGCTGATTGATATCCGGCAGGACGGGTTCGAGAGAATCCTCAATTTCGATTTCGAGGCGACCGACGAGTTCGGCGACAGGGTCGTGCTGACTCTGGCGGCTGAAATCATGGGCAGGTGCTCGAACGTCGTCTTAATAAATCAGGACGGGCGTGTCATCGACTCTATCAAAAGAGTGAGTGAAGACATGTCGAGCGTGCGGCTCGTCCTCCCGGGAATTACCTATTCTCTGCCGCCGAGGGATGAGAGAATCAGCCTTTTTGACATCGACAAAGAGGCGCTTGAGAGCGGCATGCGGGGAAGCTCGCAGAAGGACCCTTCGAAAACACTCGTGAAGCTCGTCGAGGGCATTTCGCCTGTATTCGCTCGGGAGGCGGTTTTCTATGCCCTTCGGGGAGACGAGAAGCCGGCAAGCGAGTTCTCGGACGACGAAATGTCGAGACTGCTGTTCTATTTAAATAACACCGCCGAGGACATCAAGTCCGGCAAAAATAAATATGTGATTCTCAAGGACAGAAGCGGGCTTATGAAGGATTTCTGCTTCACCGATATTCATCAATATGGGAATCTGATGATTTCAAAAGAATTTGACAGCCCGTCGGAGCTCCTTGACAGCTTTTACCGTGAACGTGATACTGCTTTACAAACAAGACAGCGCGCACAGGACCTCTTCAAGCTCGTTATGAGCCTCAGCGAGAGGACCGAGCGGCGGGTTGCGGCGCAGAAGCTCGAGCTCAAGGAGTGCGAGAATCGAGATGAGCTCAGAATCAAGGGCGACCTCATCATGGCGAACCTCTATAGAATCGAGAAGGGCGACGGGAGCGCAACTCTCGAGAACTTCTACGACGAGAACTGCCCCGAGGTGACGATTTCGCTCGACAGGCGGTTCACCCCCGCGCAGAACGCACAGCAATACTATAAAGAATACCGCAAGGCTGACACCGCCGACAAGAAGCTCCGGGAGCTGATTGCGAGCGGCGAGGACGAGATAAAGTACCTCGAGTCCGTTTTCGATTCGCTCAGTCGTGCCTCCTCCGAAGGCGAGCTTGCCGAGATAAAGGCGGAGCTTGCGCAGGAGGGATATGTCCGCCTTTCTCACTCGAAGGGCAAAGAGGCGAAGGCTCTCCCACCGATTGAGTATCGCTCGTCGGACGGATTTAAGATTTCAGTCGGCAGGAACAATCGCCAGAACGACCAGTTGACGCTAAAGACCGCCGAGAAGACGGACATCTGGCTCCACGTCAAAGACTTCACCGGCTCGCACGTCATAATTTCGACGCACGGCGGGGATGTCCCCGAGAAGACCATCGAGGAGGCGGCGCTGATTGCGGCTTATAACTCCTCGGCTCGGAATTCGTCGCTCGTCCCGGTCGACTACACGCTCGTCCGCTACGTCAAAAAGCCGTCCGGCGGAAAGCCCGGCATGGTCATCTTCACCAACCAGAAAACCCTCTACGTCACCCCCGACGAGGAGACGGTCGAGGCTCTCAAAACCGACAGAAAGTAGGCGCAGAATGGAAAGATTTGAAAGAACGCTGCCGTATTTTATCACGATGATAGTATTTTTCTTCGCCCTGCCGATAATTCTGGCTGTGACTGTGGGAAACGTCGGCGAGGAATACACCGCGGCGATAGGCTCAATCTATAACATGCTCCCGATGTTCGACCTCTGCTGTGGCTTGGTCGTCGGCTTCTTCTTCGGGAGAAGCAAGGGCAACGACTGGCTCGTCGCGCTCGAGGCGGGCGTTGCGTTCATCCCCTGCGTTTACTTGTTCTTCAACTCGACGGCGTGGATTTATGTCGTCCTGATTATCCTTGCGACCATGCTCGGGATTGTTTTGGGTAAAGTGTTTGGGGACAGGTTCGGGAGGAGATAGCGGCATCGCTATTTTGTCTTAAAAAACGCTTGACAACCGCATTTTCTTGTGATATACTTTAATTCGTGCCTGCCGGTGTGATGGAATTGGCAGACGTGCTGGACTCAAAATCCAGTGGTAGAGATACCGTACCGGTTCGACCCCGGTCACCGGCACCAGTAGCTTACTTCGTAAGCTACAAAAGAAGCCCAGAACAAAGTTCTGGGCTTCTTTACTTGATGCAATCAAGTCGACAACAATCCGAACCCGTTTCCGATTGGAGAGGGGTTCGGATTTTTTGTTTACTTCGATAGATATGAGGAGATGTATTTCCCAAATGGAGCAATCAAACGACCGGAATCTAATCCGAGAGGACCACACAAGAAAAAATTGCATTAGTAGAAAATGGGCAAGGTAGTTTATGATTCTACCTTGCCTGATTTAATTTCTGCGGTTTCTTTTTCACGCTGTGCTTTCCATTCGGCAAATTCTTTCTGGCCTTCTTTGCTTTCAAAGAAAGCTACGATGTCAGGGTAAACGCACCGTGCGATAATTTCTATTTCCCTCTGCAAGATACCGGAGTTGTTAATCAGTTTCTTGCATCGGCTCAACAAATGGTAGTCCTTTTGTTGAAATTACAGGGACTTTTTTATCCCTTCACTTACACAGACAGTGACATCTTATCGACAAGCTGTTTTAGTTTTTTCTCGAAAAAGTTTTTTGAAGAATTCAGAGCCAGATACGCCTACGTCAGACAATAACTCGAAATGAGCTATTTTCGACAGGCAGATCTTGATGGAAATTTCGGGTTCCCATTCCCTCGACTTTTGCAAAACTGAAAGGTTTTGATTTTGGTTCCCATTAAAATGGTCACAACGGCGGGTCGTTGACTGCCGGAGAATTTTGAATACTGAGTAGCCTCAAACCGCTTGACGATATAATAGCAAAATACTTTGCGAATCGTGGATAAAGCCGCTTGCTTTTGTTCGCATTTGCGATTATAATTGTATTATGAAAAAAGTGCAAAACTCGAAAATTTATATGTGAGCAAGAGCAGGTTTGTTAAAATGAAAAAAGAGCAAGAGAGTGCAGAAAAGCAGAAAAAGAAATGTTGTCCGAAGTGGCTTAAGATTGTCGGCGTTATTGTGATTGCCATTGTTTTAGTTTTTGGAATTCCTATCCTTATCAACGAGAGCTATAAGGCAAATTGCGGTTATGTCACTATGTGGAGCGCCTCCGATATGCTTGCGTTCTATGGCGCCATATTAGCCGCTATCCTAGCAGGCATAGGGGTATATGTCTCTATTTGGTATTCGAATAAAAATTATCGGGAGGATGTCCGTGCTCGTATTTTGCCGTTTATAACTGTAACCACTCTTGAAAGAAAAGCGGCTACTAATGTTTCTGCACTACTTAGAGAGCAAGTAGAGGGCAAATCTGCTCCAGAAAATGTAGAGAATAAACCAAACGTACAGCAGGAAGAGAAAAGACTTGACCGAATTTATTTCATTATCGACTCGAATGGAATTAAGGCACAAAGCACCTTGAATAAATATCAGCAAACTGTTTCTGATCTCAATGGAATTGCATCATACACTACCACCGAAGGAACGGATATGCTTCATCGCGTTGATTATTTCAGCATACCCTTAGAAGTAGAAAACGTTGGGAACGGCACTGCGGTAAACCTTCGGATAGGCTTCAATTACGCAGATGACAAAAAGTCTCATGAATTTCTGACACCAACGATGCTGAATCAGAAACAAACCATATACATTAACATTTTTTCAACTGAGAATCCAGAAAATATACATGGAGAGTATTTATTAGAATTTTTCTATGAGGATATACACAGAAACAAGTATACTCAGCAGTTTCCTGTGACAATGGAGAAAGATGAAAAAGGTCAAGAGATACAGTCAATCGAATTGGTTGGCGAACAAAAACGAATCTAAGGAGGCTACCACTAATGCCCACACTTGAATGGATAGGAAAAGAAAAAGTTATAAACCATCATCAGGAGGTTCCGTTCCGGGTGTTGGAGCGGCAGTATAGCTATGACAGTAACGGACAGGTCGAAGCTGACAACGGCAGTGAGAACATGATTATCCACGGGGATAATCTTGAGGCATTGAAGGCTTTATTGCCTCGTTACGAGGGAAAGATAAAGTGCATCTACATAGATCCACCATACAACACAGGAAATGAAAACTGGGTTTACAACGACAACGTCAACGACCCAAAAATCAAGAAGTGGCTTGGCGAAGTTGTAGGCAAAGAAGGAGAAGACCTTACCCGTCATGATAAGTGGCTTTGTATGATGTATCCCCGTTTGAAACTTCTGCAAAAGCTACTCAGTGATGACGGTGTTATTTTTATCAGCATTGATGACACAGAATGTGCAAACCTTAAGCTGATATGCGATGAAATCTTCGGCTCAAACTGCTTCGTTTCCAATATCTCTTGGCAAAGGACTTATTCCATGAGGAATGATGCAAAAGGGATTCCAGCCGAGGTCGAACACGTTATGGTGTATAGTAAGTCTATTAACTGGCAACCGAAAAAACTGGCACGAACAGAATCTATGGACTCAAAATATAAGAATCCAGATAATGATCCTAGAGGCGATTGGAGAAATATTGTTGCCAGTGCACCTAATGCCGCTACTCATCAAGGAATGGTATATGCAATTCAAAATCCAGTCACCGGTGAATACTCATATCCGCCACAAGGAAGATGTTGGAGCCTTGGGCAAGACCAGATGTTATACGCTATGTGCAAATGGTGCGAATATGAGCTGAGAGATTTAAAGGACTATGAGGAACGGGCTAATATTTGTAACGTTCCTGTGGCAGACATCAGAAGAGATGTTATGGCTATTACAGTCAAGGAAGGCCTCAGTGTTGCTCGCCAGAAAGCCTTAACTTTGTACAAGGCTGGACCGTTGCCTGAGTTCTTCTTTTCAAAAAACGGAACAGGGACATTGAGCCGAAAAGCTTATCTACAGCAAATGGGAGGAAGACCCGTCACAAATTTATGGAACTTTGATGAGACAGGGCATACTGATGAGGCTTCTCGTCTATTGAAGACCATTTTCGGAGGAACTGCGGTTTTTGAAACTCCTAAACCACCTCGTCTGATTGAACGTATTTTGCAGATTGCATCCGAGCCGGATTCTATTGTCCTTGATTCCTTTGCCGGGTCGGGGACTACTGGGCATGCGGTTTTGAATATGAATAAGGCTGATGGGGGTAAACGGAAGTTTATTCTCGTGGAGATGGGAGATTATGCGGAGTCTATTACTGCTGAGAGGGTCAAGAGAGTTATCCGGGGTTATGGAACTGGAAAGAACGAGAAGGAAGGTACCGGCGGGGATTTCAGTTATTATGAACTGGGTGAGCCGTTGTTGATTGGGGAGAACCTTAATGAGGCGGTCGGAACGGAGAAAATTCGGGAGTATGTTTGGTATACCGAGACAAAACAGCCATTTGTGCCGAAGGATTGTGACAATCCTTATTATCTCGGTAAGCATAATGACACGGGATATTACTTCTATTATGAGAAGCAAAGGATAACGATGTTGGATTATGATTTCTTGTCAACTGTCACCGAAAAGACCGACAGTACGGTTATATATGCCGATCGTTGCTCGATAAGCGAGGACAAGCTGATACAGATGGGGATAGTTTTCAAGAAAATCCCTCGTGACATTAGCAAAATATGAGAAGGTGCGGATATGGAATTAAAACCTTATCAGAAACAGGTTATAAAAGATTTGAACCACTATATGGAACTGCTCAATGAAACGAAGAATTATGAAGTGGCTTTCCGCTATTTCTGGCAGGAAAAGAGTGCGCCGTCATTGGGATTGTATCGGGATGTTTTGCCCGGTGTACCTTGCCTGTGCTTCAAAGTTCCGACAGGAGGCGGCAAGACGTTCCTTGCCTGTAACTCAATCCGTCCCATTTTCGATGCACTTCCCGAAACCAAAACAAAGGCAGTTGTCTGGCTTGTGCCGTCGGATGCCATCCTCAGCCAGACGGTAAAAGCCCTGAAGGATACTTCTCACCCTTATCGCCAGAAGATTGATGTGGATTTCGGCGGACGTGTTGAAGTATATACAAAACAGGAGCTGTTGAATGGACAGAATTTTAATCCCGTTTCCGTAACGGAACAGCTTTCCGTTATGGTACTTTCTTATGATTCCTTCCGTGGACGTGGCAAAGAAGGACTGAAAGCATATCAGGAAAACAGTAGCCTTGCCGGTTTTGCAAAGGTGTTCGGCAAACCAGATGCCCCAATCGAAAAAGCGGATGAGACCGCTCTGTTTCAGGTTATCAATCAGCTTTCGCCGCTTGTCATCGTGGATGAGAGTCACCATGCCCGCTCCGACCTCAGTCTTGAGACGCTTGCAAATTTCAATCCTTGCTTTGTTCTGGATTTAACTGCGACTCCGAGGGTTGAAAGCAACATCATTTCCTATGTAGATGCAGTACAGCTTAAAAACGAGCATATGGTGAAGTTGCCGGTTATCGTCTATAACCGTGACAGTCAGACAGAAGTACTTATTGATGCGATAGATTTGCGTAATAAGCTGGAAGAGATTGCGATTTTGGCAGAACAAAAATCGGGGAAATATATCCGTCCTATTGTGCTGTTTCAGGCACAACCGAAAGGCAAAGAGGATGCAACCACTTTCGAAAAGCTCCGTGAGCGACTGGTCGAGGCGGGAATTCCCGCTGAACAGATTGCCATTCGTACAGCTGATGTGAATGAGCTGAAAAATGTGGATTTGCTGTCTCCCGATTGCCCTGTAAGATATATCATCACTGTAAATGCACTCAAAGAGGGTTGGGATTGTCCTTTTGCCTATGTTCTTGCTTCCCTTGCCAATAAAACAAGCCAGGTAGATGTTGAGCAGATTCTGGGACGTATTCTCAGATTGCCCTATACTAGTGAGCATAGCGACCCGTCCTTGAATATGTCGTATGTTCTGACTTCTTCAAACGATTTTGATGATACCGTAAGACGTATTGTCAGAGGTCTGAATAACGCTGGATTCAGCGATAAGGACTATCGCCTGTCCGAGTTACCTGCGTCGAACCACGTTGAAGCCGTATCGGTGGAACAGCCGATGCTTTCGGAGCAAAGTGTGTCTGACGAGAGTGAAGCAGACGATTTTGCAAATGTAGACAGTGAAGTTATCGGCAGAGAGCTTGAACGTCGCAGAGAACAGCAGTCGGTTTCGGAAATTGCCCCGAAAGTTGACACGATGATTGAAGAAGCCCGAAAAGCTGAGGATGCCTACAACGAAGCAATCAACGTAAATGAGGATTCTTATACTGATGCGCTTCCATTGGAAGTACGAGAAAAAGTGACGTCTTTCTCCGTAAAGCCAGAGTTCAGAGAAGACATTGAGAAGTTGGTTATCCCGCAGTTTTTCCTGAAAATCCCGCAAACTCTCTTTACCGAGGGCTCGTTTGTGCTTTTGGAAAAGGAACATCTTGCCGAAGGGTTTACTCTCAAAGGCAAGGCATATGATATTAATTTTGATGATGCCAATGACGAAATAGCAGAAGTAGATGTTCGTCAGAATGAAGGTGGTTTGCCGAAAGTATTTAAGATGGGAAATGCAGACCAGAAGGTTTTTAAGGAATATTTCAATTCTTTGCCACCTGAGGGTCGTGTCCGTCAGTGCAAAAATACGATGTTCAATCAGCTCAACAAGTCGAACATGGTAGATTCTAAAGAACTTCGTGACTATATCAATCTCATCGTTGACAGCATGGACAAGTCACAGCTTTCAGCTATGGAAAAGGCACCGCTCGGATACGCAGCTAAGATCCGTGAAAAGATAGAATCTCTGTTGACTCAGCATTATCGTGAAACATTTAATAGTTGGTTGGAAACTGAAAAAATTGTTTGCCAGCCGTCTTTCCGCCTGCCCATGTCAATACACCCAATGAGTAGCACCGATATAGTTGGCGGATCACTGTATCAGGCTGAGGAAGACATGAATCAGCTTGAGCAAGACCTGGTTATGGAATTGACATCGTTGCCGAATATCCGTTGGTGGCATCGGAATATCGCTCGCCACGGTTTTTGCATCAATGGATTTATCAATCATTATCCTGACATTATGATTATGACGAAAAGCGGAAAAATCATTTTTGCCGAGACAAAAGGCGACCATCTGAAAAATGATGATAGCCGTGATAAAATTGCACTTGGACAGGCGTGGCGCAATGCCGCCGGAAATCAGTATCGGTATTACATGGTATTCCGTGATGATGAAAATCTGCTTCCCGGTGCTGTCAGCATGAAAAAGTTTGTTGAAACGGTTGGGGAGTTGTGAGATTCTATGCGTGATGTCAATTGACAGTGAGTAAATTCAAACATATGATTAATTCAGATATAGTGAGGCACTAACTATGAAAGACAACGGAAGTATTGTAAAGTTTTTAAGAGGAAGAGATTATGAAATGGTCAATAACAGCCTTGGCGCTGGCTCATTCGGAAAAACAGTTTTGCTAAAAGATCCATTTATCGATGAACTTTTCGTGGCTAAAAAGTATGAGCCCTATTACGAAGAGGATCGAAAAGAATTCTATGACTCTTTTTTACAGGAAATTAAAATCATGTATAAGCTGAACCATAAGAATGTTGTTCGTATTTATAACTATTATGCGTATGAAGCTATACAAACGGGCTACATTATTATGGAATATATCGATGGTCAGAATATTGCTGATTATTTAGAATGGTATTCTATATTTGCAGATGGAAGTGACCCAAGCCCTGATGAAGTTTTTTCACAGCTTATAGATGCCTTCTCATACATCGAATCCAAGGGGATTCTTCACCGTGACATTAGAGAAGGTAACATTCTTATTGATAAAAGTGGTCTCGTAAAAGTTATTGATTTTGGACTTGGAAAGACTTTTCTTCCAGTTGATTCATCTGAAGATAGTATGGCTGCAGAAATAAATCGTTCCGGCTTGGATAAACTACCTAATGAATATTTTGAAGGAAAGTATACGTCTCGTACAGATATGTTTTATTTAGCGGAGCTGATTCATCGTCTTTTGAATAACAATAACTTGTTGTCGGAATTTTCTTATGGTCAGATTGTCGAAAAAATGATGGAAAGTAACGAGAGCAATAGATACTCATCATTCAAAGAAGTTCGTGAGGCTATCGACAAAAAAGATTTTACTTACTTATCGATATCGGAAAGTGATAAGGAGATTTATCAGAATTTTTCAAACGCTCTATGCAGATGCATTTCTTCATTTCCTGCGAATCATGAATTTGTTAAAAGCGTAAATGAGCTTATCGAACGTTTAAGAAATGTCTTAAAGAAAAATAGCTTCGAATATTATATTCAGAACAACAGAGATTTAATCTATACTGTAGAGAAACAGGCATTCAGATATTACCCAGATGTAGATGTAGAGTGTAAAGTGGTATCAGACTTTTTAAATTGGCTTGATGGAATGACGTCAGAATCGCAAAATCTTGTTTTTAGCAACCTTATATCTAAGCTTTCTATTATTGAAGTAGAACTTGATGAAGAAGATGTTCCATTTTAGCTAGGAATAATTGCTTACTACAAAAGAATAATGGAGCGTGCCAAACTGCCTGAGGATCGACGTAAAGCGATTATCGAGAAGTTGTTTTAGCAGAATTTATCATAGGAGTGATACATATCGGCTATCATTGGTGAGAAAACCTCTTGCAATCCCCTCCCATATATGCTATAATGTCTACATAGAAGCTGCACGCAAATTTAAAAATCAGCGTGCAGAAAGTTGGTGGAATGTTGAGTAAAATTGAAATAGCGAATGATGTTTTCGGTAAGGTCGGAGCCATTGCAAAAACGTCTGACTTTGTTGCCGCAGGGCTTAGCAACTCCGATGTCGTTTCGCTTTGCAATCAGGGTTATATCGAGCGGATCCGCCACGGATTTTTCAAGCTTTCCGGTGCGGACGAGCCATCGGAGGAAGAAATGCTCTCGAAACTTCTTCCTCAAGGAATAATTTGTGTTGAGTCTGCGCTGTTTTACTACGGCTACGGTGATTTCACTCCTCGAAAGTGGACGGTCACCGTTCCTCGTTCTTCCTCAAGATCGGTTAAGGCGATGGGCGATTTTCCACTGAAGGCTTATTATGTTCAAAATGAGTTTCATCATTATGGAGAGACTGCCGGGAACTTTAATGGGGTCATGCTTCACGTTTATGATCGTGAGAGAACTGTGTGCGACTGCTTCAAATATCGCACCAAACTCGACAGCGAAATTTTCAGCAAGGCAATCAACGCATATGCCGCCGACCCGCAAAAGAATCTCCCAAATCTTGCGAAGTATGCGGACGATATGAAGGTTTATAAAAAGATGATGAGTGTGATGGAGGTGATTCTCAATGGCTGATGTTGTGGCCTCGGTTCTGGCAAGATTAAAGAACAAAGCGGCTGAAAGCGGTAGGAGTTATCAGCTCTGTTTGCAACTCTTTTGTCAGGAAGAATTTTTGCGCCGTCTGGAGAAATCCAGGTATTCGGAGAATCTCGTCCTGAAAGGCGGACTTTTCATCTACTCAATCACCGATTTTGACAGCAGGGTGACCATGGATGTTGACTTCTTGCTCAGAAAAGTTGCGAACACTCCTGAACAACTTCGGATGGTAGTGGAAGAAATAATCTCAACGCCAAGCGAAAATGATTTCGTGACTTTTGAAATTAAGAGTATAGAAACCATTGCAATCGCAAAGAAGTATCCGGGAATCGGTGCGTCCTTGGTGGCACATATCAAGAATACCCGAACTCCGTTCAGCATTGATTTTGGTGTCGGAGATGTCATCGTGCCGAGACAGGAAAAGCGCAGTATTCCGACGCAATTAGACGACTTTTCATCGCCTGTAATCAACACCTACTCCTTGGAGACGACCGTTGCCGAAAAGATAGACGCAATCCTCAGCCTTATGGAATTCTCTACCCGAATGAAAGATTATTATGATATATATTACCTTGCAAACAAGTTCAACTTTGATGGAGCCGTGCTGACCGATGCCATGAGAAAGACTTTTAATAACCGAAGGCATAGCTTCACGATAGAGCAGTTTGACCGAGTGATGAGCTTCGGCAATGACGAAACCATGCAGAAAAGATGGAAGGCTTTTTGCAGGAAAGCAGGTATAGAGGTTGATGACTTCGGTACGGTGTTGAAAGCGATAAGCACCTTCTTGCGGCGTCCTTTTGTTGCTACTGTTGACGGCGATAGTTGTGGTTCTTTGTCGTGGGTAGCGATAAAGAATGAGTGGCAGTGAAGTTCTTGAATAAAAATGCGCAGAAGCAGAGGCTATAGTGTCTCTGCTTTTTTTGCCGCAGGCAACCGGCTTTGCCGCTGTGACTGTTTTCAACAGGAACCAAAATCAAAACTTTGAGTTTTGCGAAAGTTGAGGGTATGGGAAATCGAGATTCCCATCAAGAGAGTCGGTCGGGATTTGCTCAATTTTGAGTAAATGTCCGACACGGAGAATCTTGCTTTTGAAAAAACCTCCCTCAGTAACACTGATTCCAGACGCTACCCGAAAAAATGTTTATTCGTAAATCTGCACTTTATATCTTTAAAGTATTGACGTACAATACGAAATGTGTTAGAATAAAGTTAGTTCAAATC
>JAJQFI010000007.1 GCA_021201235.1 Oscillospiraceae bacterium
TTTTTCCGGTGTTGCATTATCTATACTCCAGTCAACCAGGCCAGTGATGTCATAATCTTCTGCCTTAGCTACAGCTGTAACAATGGCTTGGGTTTGGGGGCAGGTGGACTGCAAAGAACACCATCCACAGTATTCGCAAAAGCTTGGCTGCCTATCTTCCCGCGAAGCATTCTTAATGATATCAAAAATGACTTCAGTGTCGCCGAGATTGAGTGTATATGTTTCATCTTTTTTGTACCGCGAGTAAAGGATATGTACTTCGACTCGCTGGCAATCATACTTCTGACACAGCATCCGTGCATAGGCAGCCATCTGAGCCGTGCAATCACGAGGATCGCCTGTCTTCAGGTCGGCCAATATCATGACATCGCCGGTTGCACGTGGAGTCATGCCGAACACATCGGCATACCCCCACATGATTTCTTCGAACGTATCGTCGTCGATAAGATATAGCTGCTCTTCAACATGCCTATCAGCCTGGCCCATAAAATTATTAAGTGTATTCACCGCCCACTCGGCTTGCTCTACTTCATCGGGGTCGGCATCCACAGGCAATGACTCGCCTTTAATAAGGCTGGCGAAATATTCATGAATGCGCTCGCCGGTATCAGCTGCGTCAGAAGATAGGCCTCCACGAAAACACGAACAGAGACGCATACAATTGAGAGAACTAGGGGAAATTTCACTATGTATTCGGGTTGTTTGCATGATGCCTCCTCGCGACGGGAGTAGTCAAGGCCTCTTCTGTGGACCACCTAAGAGTACTGAATCTACTCCTTGATGTTTTATGGTTTATGCCTAATTCGTCCGCCCACTGCGCCATAGTTTGCGTTTTGCCGTTGAAGGGTATAAGGTTAACCGCCCAAACTCTTGGCCCGCCAATTCCCTTTTCTTGGCCATATTAATCCTCCTTCTCTCCAGACGGCTCATGGAATTCGCAATAGTCATCATCGTCATCGTCATCGTCATCTATCGGGATGTAATGTATATGGATGTACCAATAGATTTCGATGGCAATAATTATAATGCAAATAGGGTACACAATGCAAACCGCTATGTTACGAAGTAAATCATAGATGCCCATTTACTGTTCCTTCCGAAGGTAAAACGGGAGAAAGATGACGCTGAAGATAAGTAGGCCAAGTAAAAAGGGAATAAGTACGGCGCTGGTAAATGAAAAATCCTTACTAATGTATAAACCACACCATGTTTTGCCATAAGAATCCCAGTAAGAGGCCCAGAAAAACCAAACGATTAATTGGGTGATGCAGTATAGGATGTAGTACTTGATTTGACGTTTTGTGGGATGCATTACTGTTCCTCCTTCGCTTCGCTCAGATTCTCAAACTCCTTCGGAGTATTGAGAACGTTCTGTTCCTCTTCCAGGGATGACACATACGATTTCGCTTTGGCAATAAAGCTATCGAGTCTTGCCTCAATCTTTTTCTTTTGGCCACTAGAGAGATTACGCCAAGTTTGATTATCATTTATAAGCCATTTTATATGTTTTAGATAGAGGTTAACTGTTTCTTCGTGGTCAAGTAGGGTGCCCTCCAAATCCTGATTTAATTTCTCGGACTGGTTCTGTGTAACGTCCGGCTCAGGTAGTGCTTGCACTGGCGTTTCGTGTACGGTATTAGATAAGTCAAGTGTGCGAGTGGGAACACTGCTAAAATCACCTGCTTCCTCCGGCGTATAGACGCCAGCCACAATGCCAGGCATGAGCATACGGCAGCCCTCCGATACGATGCGGGCCCGAAGCATCTGACGCGGGAACGTTTTCCACGTCTGTTTTAGTTGGCCGCGGCTATCAACAGCAACGCCACTATCTACCATCTCCTCGATAGTAAGCTTAAGGGTAACGCCGTTGGGAGCGTATTCGGAATGAGTAAAAATCGCCTCGCATACCTCGTTGGTGCTCACAAGCCATCTAATCCGGCCGCCATGTCGGAGAAATTGCGCTTGCATGGCATCGGCCCGCATGGTGAGACGGCCACCGACAATGTGGTAGGTACGGGCAAATTCAATAGGTGAAATGTGTTCGGTGTAGCAGGTAAGAGCAACTATAAGGCCTTGGCTAGGGGTGGAAACCCCTAAGATGCCGGATTTAGCAAATTCAGTGCCAAGTGTTTGCAGGTTTTGCATAAGTTGCGTATCATTAAGGTTCGCAAGTTCGTTAGCCATTTGCTATCCTCCATTTTCTCCAGAAATCTCTCGCCTCCCTAGGGTTACTTAAATCCCATGGTGGACTACAGCGTTGATTGTATCGTACCAGTAACTCCTGCGCGTCGCACTCGTCGAGGGCGAACTTTGCCAGCAGGCGGCAAGCTATGAGTAGTTGAGTGTGGCCCGCCTGGCCTTGGACTGCTCCCGGAATCTTGGCCATGTAGCACATGGCATGGAACAGGCGGTCGCGATAGTCATCGTAGTGATACCGTGTTGGATTCTGCGGTCTTGCTGATGGCATATCTACCTGCTTACTCGTATTACTAGCCAGTTTAATAAGCCACGCAGGAGCAGGGACTATTGGTGCATCGGTCAATACTGTGTACTGCTTGCCATTGATAGTGCTTGGCGGTATAAGACAATAGCCATTGGTGATTGTGTCTATGTGGCTAGCCAAAAACCCTATTGTGCGTTTAACCTTGGGGTCGTGCGTAAAGTAGTAATGGCGTCCACCTGATGGCGTTTGAACTGTGTAGGTTGTGGGTAGCTTGCCATACGCTATCTGCAGTCGCCTTAGGTTAGTCATACCAGTAGGGCCGTCAATGTCCAAAATAAAATACGGGGAGAAAGGTGCCAATACGACAGCGATATTGT
>JAJQFI010000031.1 GCA_021201235.1 Oscillospiraceae bacterium
ATTACAACTTCCACAACTTCCACTACAACAAACATAACTACTATCTAAACAAAGCCATGGGCATGTACCCATTTGGATGGTGCTGGATATCGTGTCTCCACATATATACCCATTGCATAGTGCATACCAATCACCCCCATTATAGCATACACCCTCCATCTCTAGATTTTCTACACAATCATTACTATCATCCTCTCCCGCTGTCTCACTTTTTCCGATTACTAACCCTCTATACACACCACTAGATTCAGTGTCCTCCTCCTCCTCTAGTTCCCCTTCCTCCCTCTCTTCCAGCTCCTCTGCCTCGAAACCTTCAACCTCTTCACTGTCTTCTCCCCCTTCTGTAGCAGGCATAATAACGAGCAGCCGGACGCCGTTCTCCTCTGAATTCTCAATTTCGGGCAGACTTTCGGGCGGGGTTTCTGTGTCTGGAGTAGTAGTGCTTGATGACGCGCCACGCCAGTCAATAAACATCCCGTCTTCATACCACCGCAAATCCTCAATGGTTATAGCGGCAAAGACTTGTGTGCTTTGGATCACCTCCTCTTCCGTGGAGATATTGGGAAGTTCAGGCCATTCTTCGTCTTCCGGAACTATTACTGCTTCGAAATAAATCCACTGCTTTTTCACTGACCGCGGCAGAAACCGCCACGCAAGGAATCGTCCGCGCTTAGGTGCATGGACAGTCCGAGTGGCACACCGTGTCCACGGACCATCAGGTGAGTTGGACTGGTAGATATTGAAGCGTATATCTCGAGCAAGGGACTGGGAAACAAAAATGCAAACCTGAATAGGCCCTTGTCTACCGGGGTTCTTGAAGCCGGTAAGAGGGACAGGGATTCCGGTTATTTTATTATTAGGACTATTAAATAGAATCCATTGCCTGTCAATCGAGATAAGATTAGAGTCAAGAATCATTCTTAACCCCTATACTTTAGACACCTTGCCAGATTTAAGAGTATATTTGGTCGTACCTGATGTGGCAAAGAGATACGTAGAATCATCATTGTTACCTTCGATAATGGCATCATCAGATATCTTAAGGTTGCCTACTTTGAAAGCAGGTACAGTGGTAGTCTTCGCCTTGGCATTATACTCATTAGCCTTGACCTTCATCTTGCCGCCGCCCTTGATCTCCAGTTTTTTCAGTTCAATCCCTTCCGCTGCTTCGCGGCCTGACAGGTCAAGTGTACCGCCATCTTCAATAACAATTGTTGTGCCGTAATCTTCATTTTCATCAGGCTCAATAACCGTATTCTCATTCATGGCAAGGAGGCCACCCTTGTTTACAATAAAGCACCCATCGAATTCAGAGTAGTCGCCATAGGCTTTATAGGTGCCATCCACGATAATCTTGGCCGCATCCTCTTCGGCCAGCTCTTGCAGTGCCCCACCCACACTCCGTATCCGGCTGGCAATGGATGATGTTTCAGTCCAGCAGCAGCAGTAGCGGTTTTCAGCATTACAGCATACCTGTGCCATATACACATCAAACCGGCTTGATCCGCCTCCATCGTGGTCTTCAATACATGATCCACTGGCGATATGAAAGCAGATGCACTCGCCAGAGAGGAACCATGAGTTACCGCAAGCGTTGGCGCAATTATCTTTAAAGCAGTTACAGCCACAGAAGTCGACATATGAGCTGGTCTGCACAAACAGCCCGCCACCAAAACCAGTGGTGCAGTTACAATAGAAGTTAGTATTACAGAAACAAACGCAGGAGTTGCTAACAAACAGCCCGCCACCAAACATACCGGCGCAGTTCTCGGCAAAGCATACGTCGTTAATATTGACATTGGAATTGCACTGTATCCGCATGCCACCGCCAGAACCGTAGCAGCTGCTGTTGTCACTTTCATCCACTGTAGCTGTGCTGTTAAAATCGACACTCACACTGCTATCAGCGCAATTACAACAGAAATCCACACAGCAAAGGCAACTGCTACAGGTGCTTGTAGCATAAATACCACCACCGTATTTAGCGCCGTTGCATTCAAATTTGCCACAACACAAATCAAAACATGAGCATCCTTGCGTATAGAATCCACCGCCATAACAATCAGCTTGGTTACATTTAATCTCAAAGTATTGCAGACAGGTGTATGAACAGCCCTGCTGGTAAATACCGCCACCATAGGCGGAGCAGTTGCTGTCGATAGTGAGATTGCAATTATTGCTGTCTGTTTGCGCTGTGTCTGTCGCAATAAGGCAGGAACATCCCCCCAGCCTGATAGCACCACCAGCGCAACAAGCTGAGTTATTACAGAAGTCGTTACAATCACACAGACATCCAGTCGAACCGCAGGTCAAAAGCAATCCACCGCCGCATTCGGCATTATCGCAGCACCATGTGGAACAGAAGAAGCAAGCGCATGAACATTCAATCCGCGCTCCACCACCACAATAGGTTGCACCACAAATATCGTTTGCCATGTTTTACTCCAGTCCGGCATTAAAGTTTATTACTTCAGCATCTTCATTGTCCACTGTAATGATTTCTGTCGCCTCGATAGTGTTGCCAGCCTTGTCAGTAGCTGTAGCAATAACAGTATACTCGCCCGCTTCTTCTGGTGTAAAGGTGTAGGTGCTCGTCGCTATAGCTGTACCCTTACCAGTGCTAGCTGTTGCTCTTTTCTTTTTACCGGCAATGGTACAGGTGATATTTGTCACAGCCACATTATCTGTAGCCACAACAGTGATTGGCATAGCCACACCTATGGCAGGGCTGTCTTCGCCGAGAGTAATTGTAACGGAAGGATTAATCACGTCAGGCTCCTCATCTTCAGCTTCTTCTAGTTCTGGTTCTCCGGATT
>JAJQFI010000001.1 GCA_021201235.1 Oscillospiraceae bacterium
TGTGAATGTCAACGAATATTTGAGCCATGTGCGCATCAGCATTTGAGCCACTTGTGACAACGAACACTTGAGCCACATGGGGCAAAAGTGCTCACGAATATTTGAGCCACTTGCCAACGAAAAAATGAGCCAGTCAAGCTGCTGGACGGGAAATCCCCCTTACTGTAAGAGCATTCAGTGGATGACAGGCGGCCATAGCCGCCTTGTCTACCCAAAAGCCATGCGGGAGCAGTCAGTCAAGGCCGCGCAGCGAGGCGTAGCCGGTGCCTTGACGGGCTGGTCACGAATGGCTACCCGTTCCCTGCACGTTGGCCATTGGTTTCAGATGCCTGAGAAGACAATAGGCGGTAGGATTCTCCACTCATATCCAAAACGTGAGAGCGGAAGGTAAGCCGGTCAACGAGAGCAGAAACCATCGTTGCATTTTCAAACAGCTCTGTCCACCTGGAAAACGGGAGATTTGTGGTTACAATGGTGCTGGAACGCTCACTGCGTTCAGAGATAACCTTGAACAGCAGCTCAGACTCGTATTTATTGAAGCTCATATAGCTTAACTCATCCAAAATCAGCAGATCGGTCTTGTCCAGTTGACGCTCAATGCGTCCTAATTGGTAGGCGTCTCTGGCTTCCGCCAGCTCAGTGGACAGAGAACCTGCATTTTTGAAAAGCACTCTGTATCCTTGGAGGCAGGCTTTCAGGCCAATCGCAATCGACAGATGGGTTTTCCCTCTGCCCGGATTTCCAATCATGACAATGTTTTTGCGTTCCTGAATGAACTGGCAGGAGGCCAGCTCCTGGAGGAACACTGGGGAAACGCTGGGGTTTAGCTGAGAACAGTCAAATTCCTCCAGAGTTTTCTGGAATGGGAAAGCAGCGGCTTTTAGCCTGCGCCGGTTCTGGTTTTCCTGTCTTGCAGCGGCTTCTGCCATGAGCAAGTCCAACAGCAGTTCACTGAAATCTGCACTCGGCTGGCTCTGGCGAATCACATCCATGTAATTCGCAAAGGTCGGTATTTTGAGCTGCTTTGCCAGAAGCCTGATTTGTTCTTCTCTTGTGTCGATCACGATGCAGCAGCCCCCTTCCCACACAGGGCGTCATATGCCCCAAGGTCAACGGCAGGGACTGTAACCGGATCTTCAACCGGGGGCGTATCCGGGATTGGAACGGCACCGCACATAACAGCAGCGTAGCCCCTGTCTGCGCACAGCTCCAATAATTCCACCATCTGTTTGGCTTTCAGATCCTGGCTGTCGAGCCAATTCAGGAACTCAACCGGAACAGCGCTTTGGACAGGGCGGGCATAGCGGATGGCACGTCCTCTCTGTGCCAGGATAGGCAGATAATGCTGCAGATCCAGGTGTTCCTCTCTGCGCCCAAACAGCCGGTCATGGCGGGCAACCAGCTTGTTGCCGATCCAAACCTCTATGTGATTCGGAAAGGCTTTTACCACAGCCTGCTTTCCGCAGTAGCAACAGGGAACAGAATAACGGTTTGTTTCCACTGTCACTGTAGAATACCGGCTCACAACCGGATACAGCTTTTTGGAAACGTCCGGAACATACCTCGGCATGGGCTGTAGGCATTTACGGTCTTCAGCCAGCATAACACCGACCTTATTCGGGCGTCCTTCCACCTGATGCTCCAGGTATTGCGTACATTTTTCCAGCAGCTTGCCATTCAGCTCATCCAGATCCTTGACTCTGGGCAAAGGGACACAGACATTGCGCCGGATATATCCCACCAAATTCTCGACCAATCCCTTTTCGTTCCCTGACGAGGGATTGCAGAATACCGGCTCAAAACCGTAGTGGGCTGAGAGCTGCTTGTAATCATCCTGTGCAGCAGCATGAGCGCCAAACCCGCTTTTCACAGCGACCCTTGCATTGTCGAAGATAAGCCGCCTCGGTACCCCGCCAAAATACTGAAACGTATGGATAATGGCATCCAGAAAACTCTCAAGGTTTTGCCTGTAGTAAGCAATTACATAGGGCGCACAGCTATGGCACATCCTGGCGCAAAACAGGTTGACCTTGACCTTCTCTCCGTTCATGTATACAGTCGCTTCGCCCCAGTCGATCTGAATAGAATCGCCGGGTGCAAATCTGAGAGGAACGTAGACCTGAGTTGCTTTGCGCATGGCTCGCATGTCATGTACTGTCCTTCTTACCGATGACTCGCTACCGGTAAAACCGCATTCCTCTTTCAGGCGCTGATAAATACGACGAGCCGTATGACGCTGCTTCTTGATTTTCTCCCGCTCATCTTCATCCAGACAGGCAGTGATAAACGCAATTACCTCCGGCGTCATGACCGCAGACACCCGTTCATAACTCTGGTGTTCCCACGGAACTGCATTGCCATCCCAGTATTTCTTGACAGTGTTTCTGGAAATCCCCAATAGCTTCGCTGCCTGGCGCTGGCTGGTTACGCCACCAAGCTGAAGCCGTCGTATTTCCTTGTATATTTCCACGGAAGTTACCACCTTTCATTCCCCCTACAATAGCTCTGTCACTATTGTAGAGCATTTGATTAGGTGGCTCAAATGTTCATTGTCATTTTTG
>JAJQFI010000012.1 GCA_021201235.1 Oscillospiraceae bacterium
GTAAGCGTAATCTCATCTACCTAAAGACATAAAGATCTTTATCCTATATAATTAGGCCATAAAATTTATATAGGAGGAAAGACCAACCATGAAGAGAAGAACCAAGGAAGAATGGAACAATATAATCAATAATCAAATATCTAGTGGATTAAGCATTAAAGATTACTGCATCAAACACAATATTTCATCCTCTAACTTCTATAAAAATAAAAAGTTATTGGCAGATGATAGTAATGATGTTACTGAATGTGATAATCAGTTTTTACCTATTCAGGTATGTGACTATGATGATAAAATAACATTTAAACTTGATAATCATACCATTGAATGTAATAAAGAAGATATTAAATTAATATTAGGTGGTCTTATATGATTATCAATACTAATGAAATCAACCAGATTTACGTAGCAGCACATTATGTTGATATGCGAAAACAGATAGATGGCCTAATAGTGATTGTCAATGCACAATTCAATATGAATATTCTTGATCACAGCCTTTTCATCTTTACCAATAAAGCTAGAAATCGATTAAAGATTCTTTACTATGAATCTAATGGATTTTGGTTATTAACAAAAAGGCTTGAACATGGCAGATTCAAGATATTTGAAGAAGATGGTAAACACGTCAATTCCATAAACCAGAATCAGCTTAACTGGCTTCTTGAGGGGCTTGAATACAGTTCAAAAAAATACGATAAAATCAAAGAAAAACCTATATTTGTTTGATGTGATATGGTATAATAGAAGTGTAGAAAAAAGCTGATTCAAAGGAGTGAAAATGCAGTGGTTGATATTGAAAAAGCCAAAAATTTATCTAAAAAAGCTTTATTATCAGTTGTCAGTGATCAGCAGGATATCATCGCTGACCAGGCAAATCGAATCTCCACGCTTGAAACTCAAATGAGTGCAATAAATGAGCAGCTTAACTGGCTTACAGAACTTCAAAACCTTTACAACAGATCACAGTTTGGCAGTAAATCAGAGGTAACTGTCATACCTGAACAGCTTAGTATATTTGACTTTGATTCAGATATGGAAACTATTCAGCCAAAAGAAGATGGTGAAGTTAAAAAAACTGAAACTGTAACTTATCAACGAAAAGTAAAGAAAAATACGGGCAAGGATATAAGAGATCTGCCAACTACAACAGTTTTGCACGATCTTGAAGATAAGACTTGTCCTGCTTGTGGTGGCAAATTAAGAAAGATAAGTGAAAATATAACACATAGGGAGCTTATTCATCATAAGGAAAGCTTTGAAGTGGTAGTTCATGTGCAGCCGGTATATACATGTGACAAGTGTTATGCAACATGGAAAAAGACATCAGGTTATTATACACCAGCACCATTCTTTAAGGCTGAAGTACCTGAAGCAATAATACCAAAGAGCTATGCGTCACCATCAATATTGAGTGAAATAATCAATAATAAATTTAACAAGGCACTGCCGTTATACAGGCAGGAGATGGCGTATGAACAGTTGGGTATAAAGCTATCACGACAGACAATGTCCAAATGGCTTATCAAACTATATGACATGTACTTTATAAAAATACAGGAGTATATGCATAGGAAACTGCTCAAATGTGAATATATTCAAGCTGATGAATCGACCATTCAGGTACTGCATGTACCTGATAAGTCACCAACAAGCAAAACATATATGTGGGTTTATGTGACAGGTCGAAGTGAAAAGGAACAGTTTGTCATATATAAGTATGAACCAGGCCGCAATTATGAGTATGCCATAAATTATCTAAAAGGATTCAAGGGAATCCTAGAAACTGATGGATATGGTGCATATGATAATATCGAAGGATTATCCATACATGCAGGATGCTGGGCACATACAAGACGTAAGTTTCATGAAGCATATGAAGCATTAGGCAGTGGTGCTGATAAAACGACAACTGCAAGCTTCAAGCTTGAGACAATCATAAACAAGCTTTTTAAAATCGAGGATGAAATGAATAAAGCAGACTATGATTATAATAAGATACTAGAAACAAGAAAGGAGAAATCAAGTAAAATAGTTGATGAATTCTTTAATGAAGTTCAAGAAGTAAATAATCGAGCAGTAAAAGGTACACATTTATATAAGGCCATACAATACAGTATAAATCAGGAAGCAAAGCTAAGAAAATTCCTTGAAGATGGAAGGATCGAGTTATCAACTAACAGAGTAGAAAACAAGGTAAGGCCATTTACAATAGGAAGAAAGAATTATCTGTTTTTCAATACAGTCGATGGAGCTGAAGCTGGTGGAGCAATTTATAGCATTTTGGAATCAGCCAAAATGAACAAATTACTAACATATGATTATATGGAATATCTGCTTGAACAACTAACTGTAATAGATATAGATGATGAAACTCAGTTAGAGGGAATCATGCCCTGGTCAAAAGAGTTACCTAAAGAATTGTATATTAGTCAAAAATAAAACAAAGAAGGTATTTTTCATAATGCCTTCTTTTATAATGCGTATTTATTAATGATGCTTCAAGCGTTGACGCTTAC